>NZ_CP151843.1:748039-1496078 GCF_038452265.1 Vibrio diazotrophicus | reverse complement strand
GGAAATCAAATCGATAAAGGTACTCAATAGTCCCTCTTTACCTTTGTTCTCCGTCTTATCTTCTTGTTCATTACCTGTGTCGCCACCCATCTCGGCCTGTATCGCTTTAAAGACCTCATTGACGTGATTACCTATCACAACCTGATACTGTCCACCGCTTTCAACTGCTGTGATAACACCATCAAGTAGTTTTGTTTGTTCCTTGTCCGCTTTCGCGCTGTCATTGAGCTTGAAACGTAACCGAGTCGCACAATGCATTACACTCGCTACATTACTGGTGCCGCCGACAGTTTTAATGATGTCGGTCGCAAGTTGTTGATATGCCATAACTATGCCCTTTTGTTAGATGGGTGATTGCTCACTGACAGGCATAAAAAAACCCGAGGAACCCAAATGCATTACATCTGGGTATCCTCGGGTTTTGCCCTATAGTGGTAACAATCCCGAAAAAACGATAATTAGCCTGAATTTTATGTATAAAAAAACCTGACCACTTACCAAGTAAACTTTGGATAAGCTAAGTCAGGTTTTGCTCGCATTTGCGATAACAATCCGTTTTGGAGTAACAAGGAGCCGATTTAACAACCTTGCCTGCTCTGTTCGGATGGACATTAAATCTACTGTTCATTCAGATCAACTCACTCAACAACCAAATGTGAATTAGATCTGATTCACACCATGAATAAGCATCAAAAGAGCGATAGATATCACAATTGTAACCGGTACCAATAGAGAGTTTGTACCCATTTCAATTCTCTAAGATTATGATGTACCCATAACAAATGACCGTACTTCGAACTATTTTGGTGGCAGTATGTCGCCATTCACGCATTCACCTGTATCAATAGAGACGCAAAGATGATGGCCATATGCTTTGCCCAAATGACAGCATTATTAGAACCAATAAAAGGCAGAACCTAAGCTTGGAACAAAACGTAGATCGTCTGACCAACTTAGGTTTTTTTTTATATACAAAATAGTCCAGTAACTTAAATATTATGCGTGTATCAAAAGTATTAAATAATAATGTTCTTATCTCTACTGACTCTAACCAGGGAGAGGTTGTAGTCATGGGACGCGGTATTGGATTTCAGATGAAGCCCAATGACGAGATCCCTGAGGACAAAATTGAAAAAATCTTCATCCTAGCCAAAAGTGACGACGATAACATCGACAATCGCTATCGGGAGCTATTAGAAAATATACCTCTTGAACTGCTCGCAGCCACAGAGCAAATAGTAGAACTAGCCCAAAATACGCTAACGGGTGAACTGCACCCCAGCATTCGAATTTCTTTAGCGGATCACATTCATTTTGCTATCGAACGATTGCGCGCTGGCAAGGTGGTTAAAAATGGGATGTTGTGGGAAATTAAACAGCTCTACCCAATGGAGTTCAAGGTCGGCTTAGAAGCATTAACACTCCTTAAAGCAGCGTCGGGCGTGAATTTTTCTGAAGATGAAGCGGGCTATATTGCATTGCATCTAGTTAACGCCCAACTTAACGAAGACATGAACAACACTATCAGTGTCACTAACTTGATTCGCGATATTGTGCAAATGATTAAGTACAATTTAGGCTTGGATCTGAATGAAGACAGCGACGAATTTCGACGACTCGTTACCCATCTCAAGTTTTTCGTTCATAGGCTTATTCATCAAACCACAATTTCTGAAGATGACGACTCGCTTTTCAATACGGTGCGTAACAAATACCCCGCCGCTTTCACCTGTGTTGAGAAAATTAGCCGCTATGTGGATAAAAAATTCAGCCATGCCATGACTTCCGAAGAAATGATGTTTCTGACAATCCATGTTGAACGGGTACGCCGTGCAGCATCTTTAAACGAATAACACATATGGCCCCACAAAATAACTATCACAACCGTCTGGCCGAGCAAATTATTGAACGGGTCGGAGGGGCGTCAAATGTTCAGCAAGTTACTCATTGTACAACGCGTTTACGTTTCCAACTTAGGCATATTCCGGCAGATGCAGTAAAGGAGATTAATAAGCTTCCAGAGGTTATCTCTGTGACACATTCTGGAGGAATGTTTCAGGTTATCGTAGGTTCCCACGTCGAAAAACTGTATCAGTCTCTACTGCCTTTGCTCGAAACATCAGAAAGTACTGGCATTCCCAACCATATGACCAACGTTATTAATACCATTACCAATATTTTCTTCCCTATATTATGGTTGCTCAGTATGGCTGGTATTCTCAAGGGGAGCATTTTTCTACTGGTAAACCTTGGTTGGATGAACGTTGATAGCGGTACTTATCGCATTCTATTTTCGTCTTCAGACGCCGTATTTTTCTTTCTGCCTATACTGTTGAGCTATTCCGCCTCAAAGCATTTCGGTACAAACCCACTGTTTGGTATCGCTATCGCCAGTGCGCTCGTGCATCCAGAGATCAACAACCATGTCAGTTGGCTGTTTTCACAGAAGGTCACTGGTATAGATATCACACCTGAATATTTCCTAGGGTTGCCAGTAGAGTTCATCAACTATTCCAATTCGGTTATCCCCATCTTATTTGCCATCTGGTTTAATGTTTGGCTGGAACGTTCAATTGCTAACAGATTTCCAGACTCTTTTTACAAGTGGCTGACGCCTTTATCGTGCTTGATTATCACTGTACCACTTACATTCCTCGTTATTGGCCCACTCAGTACAGCGGTTGCGAAAGCTCTTTCTTCAGGCGTATTTTTCCTCTATCAGTTCAGCCCTGAAGTAGCAGGTTTCATCATAGGCGCTTTATGGCAGGTTCTGGTTGTTTTTGGTATTCATTGGAGTTTTGTACCGATCATTTTGAACAACATAGCGGTTAGTGGCTACGATGTTCTTCCTCCTTTAATGCTTCCAGCCGCGTTCGGACAAGCTGGCGCGTGCCTTGGCGTTCTGCTAATAAACCGAAGAAAGAAAAAGACGAATTATGCAGGAACAGCGGCGTTAACCGCTGTGTTTGGTGTGACAGAACCAGCCATTTACGGCATTAACCTCCCTCTCAAGTGGCCATTTATTTTTGGCTGTTTATCAGCGGCAATTGGCTCCAGCATCGTGGCTTATTTTCAGGCCAAAGCGTATTCCCTAGGAATGCCCGGATTATTTCTCATCGTTCAGATTGTTCCACCAACGGGTATCGATGACTCAGTTATCGTCAGCATTCTGGCCGCCATCTTTACCTTGGTTTGTGCAGCCGTTCTTACCTATATTTTTACCCCAATGCTTATAGCCAGTGAGGATTCAGAAACCGCAGAAAATGAAGACAAGCAATCATCTGCATCTGAACCTAAACAAACAAGTCATTCGAGCCACGATAAAATCAGCCAAGAGCACTTCCAAATTTTAAGTCCTCTAACAGGAAAAGTGCTTCCTCTTAATGAAGTTGAAGACCCAACCTTTGCCAGCGAAATCATGGGACAAGGGATAGCGATCAAGCCTGAAGAGGGTGAGCTGCGTGCACCCTTTAACGGTAAAGTCGTGTCTGTATTTAAAGCCCTTCATTCTATTGGATTGCAAAGTGATGATGGGATTAAAATGCTAATACACATAGGTCTGGATACTGTTAAGTTAGAAGGACAAGGATTTGAACTACTGGTCGCTGTTGGTGAAAAAATCAAACAAGGACAACCGCTTATTCTGTTCGATCTACAGCTACTCCACTCTCTGGGCTACGATAGCACCACGCCAATTTTGATCACTAATAGTGATGAATACTTAGACGTCATCGCCACCAGTTCGCCCAATATCAAAAGTGGTGAAACACTGCTCACGATTATCTAAAGATTGTCACAGCAAGAGCACTTAAAGCGACACTAGTAATAAGCCATATTCTTTAGTGGTCTTGCTCCGTTTCGGATTCATGATGAGATTCATCGTTAGCTAAATAATCGACCAAGTCGTTCAAGTCGACTTCACTCATCACCCAACGAGGCATCCTTGGATCCAATTCTTCGCCAGACGGCTCAATCCCGCTAGTTATGGCTTTTTTCAGACTCTCTCGCGTATAAGCCTGATGGTCATCATGATCGTCATGGTGGTCACCAAACAAGCTTTCACTCGTCAGAGACGGAGCAACAACCCAAAATGTTGGGTACATTCTTAGACCACCTTCGCGCTGCAAACCATGACAATCAGCACAGGCGACTATGTGCATCCGCGCGTGCATATTGCCACCAAGATTGGTTAGTAAGCGGCCATCTTTGTTTCTTCCGGTGAAATAGATTTGTTCACCGTTGGTAGGATAAGTAATAGATTTATCACTCTCAGAATACATATGACTAAATGCCATGTCACAACCAGTAATCATCAGCGTAGCGAGTAACAATCCAAAACGAGTTTGTCTTGGTAGCATGAGTACACTCCTTTTAGCTCCCTATTAAGCTAAACAATGTTTAGTTCAACAAAGGCACTACAAAGTAAACTGTTACTAAAATAATAGGTTCTATTTGGGGCATTCAGTGTGTTGTGTGTCAAAAACTCACCTTCTATTGAGCTTTTATTATATGTAGTTAACTCACTGAAAATTGGTAAAAACACCCCTGTTCGATAGAAGAGTTAAAACAGTCGCCGCTTTAACTTTTGAAAAACGGAGCGGCCCAACGCATTTTTTAACTCATTAATTAGCTTTTGATTAACTTGATTGGTGTAGCATTCAAATGTTCCGTACTCATATCCATTAGCCACATCAAAGCCAGCGGATTGCGCTTGCTTCAAAAATAGCGATTTACCAAACCATTCATGCTTAATCTCTGAATCATCCACACCAATATAAGGTCCCCAAGTAACCGTTATATAAGGGTCATTTTCGAGCAATAAATAAAGAAATGAATTAAGCACATAGGAAATGGTGATGCTCTTCAGAAAAAACTTCCCTCTGGGGTCGATTTGTTCATGAAGCTCAGCTTCAGATGGAAGAATGTCTTTTACTACTTTATGGCACTGCTCCAGAATCATTTCTGAGCATTGTAGTGATAGCGTTATTTGCTCATATCGATCTGATATAGAGGTGGTAGAGATCAAGTTTTTATACGCTTTTGAACAACATATTTTTTGGCAGGCGCTGGCTTGTGCTTCCACCAGCATTGTACTCACAAATTTATCAGATTCGCGAAGAAGCTTCTTGGACAGCATGGGAAACAATCGTTTCAATCGCTCATGGTTAAAACTTTTACCATCAAACAAACAGGAAAGATCAACATTATTTGAAGTCAGCCTCTCCTCTATCAACTTTCGAATGTCATTTTCCATACAACAACCAACATAAAAACGGAGAGATAGAGCATTAAGTCACCCTGTTGTTCAGCGGCCTAACGTTCGAGAAAGAGTGACGGTTTCATGCACCCTGAAAAGTTAAAAACAAGCTGGTCATATACGTTCACCACCAACTTCTTACAGGATGAGTCAGCCATGTAATCACTTCGGTTGTGTAGGCTTTTTGCAGCCAATCACCGAAACATAACCGAGTAACGGTACAAAAAGGTTCATCAAGTTCGGCGATATAGCTTAAAGTATCTATCACTTCATTTTTGGAAAGCGCGGTGTCTAAAAACCAACACTCTTCGTTGAGTTTAACCGCCTTAGACCCATTCAATACTTCTTCAATAATAGCTTTAGCTTGTTCAGTCGATTTTGTTCCATAACCAATTGAATACACGGACATAGTTATACCTATTAGTGTCATCGCTCCAATCATTGAACAATAAATCACCAAGCGATCAGACAAAACCATTTCGTGTTTATTTAAGCGGCTTCTGACAAAAGATGTAGGGCTTTAAGCAAAATAGATGGCGAGAAGCGCTGGAAGGAAGGTTATCTCATCGGTCACTTACACCAGTTCGATGCTCGTTAATCCCAAGATAAACCAAGATGAAATAGCCCAACATGCGGGCCATTCGGAAGTAAAGGTGTAGCGGTGTAGATGTGCGAAGTTACAACATGGAGAAGTACTTTCTATCCTCAATCAGGATGTGCTGAGTCACCATTTCATACATGATGAAGTGAAGAAGTTCACTGTCTCTGACTTGGCCATTAAGAAAATGGGCTGATAGTCTTCTAGCTCTGTCTATCAGCTTTTCATGAAGCTCAATGTGATGCTTGCAGTCTGAATATCCGGCCTTTTGGAAAATCGCTTCTTCGTCCTTGAAATGCTGTTCGATATCAGAAATCAGACAATCCACTAATTGGGATATCTCTGATTTTTCTCTATTGTCCAAAATCGCCTGCAATAGAATATTCGAATGTTCAAGTAACGCTCTGTGCTGAGTATCGATCACTGCATTACCTGATTCGTAAGCGGGTCGCCACACTAACTGCACAATATTGGTTTTGGATGTATCGAATTCAGTTGGAGCATTCTCTACTTCAACACGATTTCGACCAGTCGATTTTGCGCGATATAACGCTTGATCAGCGCGATCTAACCATGAACTCCAAGAATCCGAAGGCTGGCAAATCGCCAGCCCAATACTCGCTGTAACACGCAGACCATAGGGAAACTCATGCTTTTCGACAGCCGCTCTAATTCGTTCTGCCAATGGCGCTGCATTAACAAACCCGCTGTTAGGTAACAGGACAACAAACTCTTCCCCACCCCAGCGAGCCAGAATATCCGTTGTTCGAATACAAGACTGAACTACAGCGCAAAACTCTTTCAACACCAAGTCTCCCGTGGCATGCCCATACTGGTCATTGACTTGTTTAAAATGGTCTAAATCTACCATAAGAAGCGACGTAGGATGCCCATAGCGTTCTAGCCTTGCTATCTCCTGTGGAGCCTCTTCTTCTAGCCGAACTCGATTCCATACCCCTGTCAGCCGGTCTTTCATTGCCATCTGCAGGATGTGTTCATCTGCACGTTCCTTAATCATCAAAACAAAGCCGTTAGACATAAGGATTAATGACATGAATGCCCCAAAGAATGTAGCAACCTGAATAGGTGTTTGATGCAACATACTAGAGATATCATTTGGCTTGATCATAACGCTGAGAATACGCGCCGATAACACAACAATAATTACAGTAAGGCCAGCCACCACGAGATATTTGCCTCGCCCACTAACAACCCTTTTACGGTTCATTAAGAAAGACAAAACCCAAGCACACTGACTACTGAAAATTAGGCCACTAACGATGATTCGAGCGCTAATATCATCCATGAGAAAGGAAAAAATAATCGCTAAAACTAAAGGGGGGCCAACCAACACAACTTTGGAGATTTGGCGATGCAAAAACTCCCCAATCGCGGCAGTAAAAAAAGAATAGCTGGCTGAGAGAGCAGTGTTAGCAACAAGAACAGAGATAAACTCAGGAGCTTGTCCTCGTAAGAAGAACAAAACATAAACCAGAGTGTGAAGTGCTAAACCTATCGTCCACAATAATAGTTCTTTATGTTCTTTTGCCCGTGTGACTGAGCCTACAGATAACGTCAACGTACCCGCAGTTGCAATGATTATTAGAAAAATAGTAGGTATGTGAATAGTCATCCGTTCGCCATGAATATCATCTATGTTGCATTCCGTTTTGCAATAGGTAGAAATTAATCAAAATGCTATCTACCAAGATTGATTTAACACCAAAAGCAGACCTGAACCCAGTTAGCCTCAAATACAGCATGACGAAATAATTAAAGTAGATATAGCTGGCCGCTAGCTTACTAAAATAGTAAATGCCAATAAACCGAATAGTTCTCAAGCATGAGTTTTTAATATCAATACTGAATCAAACAGTGTTTAAAAAGATAAACAAAGAGCCATTACAAACGTTAAAGCTAAACCAGTCATATCTCATATAACAGAGTTATCCGGTTGAATAATATGAGGTAGTAAGCAAATACTCATCAAATAAACCTCTATACTCTTCTTATTCAATGCACTTTCCTATTTTTTAACCATTTTTAGTCACCACTTCCAAGCGTTGGTCATTCTTTTAAGTGATGAAATTGAAGAATTGAAAGAAGGTATATCATGTCAAAAACGGAACAGTCATCAAGAAAGTTGAGCTTCTATGTAATAGCGATAGTACTTATAGCTTGGATGTATAGTTTGTGGTCCGACAGGGTCACACCGATGACCAGTATCGCTCGGGTTCATTCCTATTTGGTTCGCATTGCTCCGGAGGTATCCGGAAATGTCATTGAAGTGAAAATTAAAGATAACCAAGTAGTGAGAGCTGGCGACGTACTGTTTAGAATTGACCCAAGAAACTATGAGTTAGCCGTTCGTTCTGCTCAGGCAAATTTGGAGCTAGCTGGTCAGAATATAGGAGCCAGCACTGCTGCGGTTGAAGTTGCACAAGCAAAAGTAACGGATGCGATTGCCGCGCGAAATAATGCCAGAGAACAAACCGCTCGGATTTCTGAACTTGCATCAAAAGGTGTTCTAAGTAAATCCGAACTTGATAATGCTATCGAAGCACGTTCACGGGCACAGGCAGCGCTCAATGCTGCTGAAGCTTCCTTAGAACAAGCCAAGCAAAGTCTAGGGCCTAAGGGGAATAACAACCCTCAACTCCTAGCGGCTATGGTTGGGCTAGAGAAGGCACAACTCGACTTACAGAAAACAGCGGTTATCGCTCCTTCAGATGGCATCGTCACTAATGTTCAACTCACGGTTGGTCAGCAAGCCAATATTGGCTCACCGATGTTCACGTTTATCGACCCAAGAGAAATCTGGATCTCAGCTCAGGTAAGAGAGAACTCATTGGAGTTCATAAAACCCGGTCAGCAAGTCAAAATAGTGCTTGATTCAATGCCCGGTCGAGTGCTGGACGGCAAGGTTTATAGCTTAGGATGGGGAACTGGCGACAGTAATAATGTTGATACGACAACGGGTTTTATTAAAGCAGATGCCAAATCACTCAACGCACAGCGTTACCCAGTTAATATTGTGTTTGACGAAATCCCCGAAAACATTCGCTATGGCTCGCAAGCAACCGTAGCCTTCTATACAGAGCAAAGTGGACTCGGTGAGTTTCTTGCAGGTTTGTGGATGAGAATGGTCAGTGTGTGGACTTATGTTTCATAGCAGCGTTAATCCAGTCGTTAAGATAATCTTTACACCGCTTCTGTTACTTTTCTATTTGAAATACACAGGGCACCCGATGCCGGTTCTAGCCCCTGTATTCGTGGTCATACTTTTAACGACAATACCTTCAAAGCCCCCTATGAGTCTGGTGTTTCAACTCGTTACGGTGTTAATACTTATTAGTGTCATGGTGGTGTTTTTTGCCCAAATGTTTGCCGGGACACCAACTGGGTACGCGCTTTTCCTTTGGGGTATTCTCACTTGGAGCTATCACCGTAGTCACAATAATCCGCAGGATATTGTCTCCAATCTGGCGCTGATTGTGCTCATCATTGCAACTGTAGTAAGCAAGCAGATGCATTTTCCGATCGATGCTGTACCTGCGGTGTTAATCCAAGCATTTGTTGTCGCGCTCATCGTCACATTCCTTGCCCACTTTCTTTTTCCGGGGGACGCACAAGATATCAAGCCTGATGAGCCAGCGAAGGGAACTGAAAGCCCTCTAAGTGTAGCCATGTTTAAAGCTACCGCCATGTGTTTGATTCTTGCCGCTCTTATTGGTATTGGTGGCTCACAAACCATGCTGATCGCAATAACGATAAGCAGCATGCTTAAACTACCGTTAATCAATCATCACAAAGATTTCGTTTATCAGAGACTGATAACGACAGCTACAGGGATCTTATTTACCTTACCAACAATGTTCTTATGCAGCTTTGGTGCGCCGGAGTGGGTCGTATTGGGAGTATCGTTATTTTTGGGTATTCAACTGGCTTGTTACGCATATCGCCGTGATGCGCATTCAACCATTTATCAGCTATTGGTGATGAACTTTATCGTCATCACTTATCAGGTTGTACAAAATGTTGGCATCGATTCCTTTACATCGGGATTTATGCGACTGGTATCCATCAGTATCGCCATTTTCATTGGAGCGCTGATACTGAGACTCATCAATCCAGCTCGACAAATTGTAGAGTCTAAAAATTAAGCAAACCTATAACGAAGCCAATCGCCTTGATAAGTATGACCTAAGAAAACGAGGATTAATCAGAGTAAGGGAACTCGGAATGAACAGAACTAAAGTCGTTAGCTTTGGATTACTCATGACCTTATTGTTTGGTTGTAGTTCTACGCCAGACTTCCCTGAAGGTGCCATCACTGATCCACGAACACAGCAACATATGGAGGAGCGTCGTTGGCGTCCAGAAGATGAGCTTAAACGTGACTATATCAAACTGGCTTCTGAATCTTCTCTCCCCATTCAGGATGCACTGGTCAAAGTGATAGGAACCGATAGCACAAGCGCAGTACAAAGTATTGCTGACAAAATTTATCTTATCGAAAACGCCAAATATACAGTTGACCTTACCTACTACATTTTTTCTCCCGATATTGTCGGAGAAGCCGTTTTAGGCGCCTTGTGTAATGCGGTTAAAAGAGGTGTAGATATACGGATTATGGTTGATAGCTTAGGCTCCTTTAGCTTTGTCCATAGTGATTTAAAAGGTCTAAAAGAATGCGAACACAAAGCGGGCTACGTAAGAAATGCTAAAGGTGAAATGACAAACAACCGAGCTCGAGTACAAGCGGTTGTTTTCAATGCGCTGACAGAGTTTGCTTCAGACGGTAATCGACGTTCACACGACAAGCTTTTAGTTGTTGATGGTGCGTATCCGGAAGATGCGTTTGTTATCACTGGCGGGCGTAATATCTCAACCCACTATTATGGCTTGGATGAAAGCGGAAGTTTTGACCCTACGACATTTAAAGATATTGAAATTGTTATCCGCCCTTTAGCGGACTCATCATCCGCGACTTCACCCTCACTGCTGGCTGAATATTACTTTTCAGTTCTGTTTTCTAAGCCCGGAAACAAATTTCTAACGGCGGTTTTTGACTACGAAACCGTCGCGGAAAGACATCAAAAGATGTTGTCGAAATTAAAGCAAAGCCCCACTTTTCAAACTGCTTATCAGAGAGCGGAAGACCACACTAAAAAAGGCTTTTCTCAGACACGAACTCGTTTGGCTCATGAACTTGATAACCTAGTTAACAGCGATTTGGTGTCCCAATACAGTACAAATAAATTGAGAAACGCAAACTCTATTAGCGGCATTCTAGGGCGTGTCGGCTATGAGAATTACGATCTGAAAAGGGTTCGTATTGTCTCACCCTATTTATTCCTTCAGTCTGATCTTTTAAAAGATCAAGAGGTTATCGATGAGAACGTCAATGTCACGATGGAGTGGTTAAATAAAGATCCCGAAAGAACCATAGAAATTATCACTAACTCGGTTCTTACAAGCGATAATTTCTTTACTCAGGCCGTGATCGATATGCATACCGCCCCTCTTTTGCTGATGGATCCTGAACAACGAGAACAATGGCTGGATAGTGAGTTAACGAACAACGAAGAAAACATGGAATTTGTAAATTCAGAAGCATGGGAAAAATTGGTCAGCCATCCGCGCATTATGTTTTATCAATTGGGCAAGGATGATGCGGTTTCTTTAGGTGGCAATAAACACTACGGAAAACTGCATGCGAAATTTGTGATTGCTGACGATAACGCTTTCGTCGGCACAACAAATTTGGATTTCCGCTCGCTCATTTATAACAACGAAATGGGATTTTTCCTGTTTAAGGGTGACGTAATTGACGATATGAACAGAGAGTTTGAATTGTTGAAATCTCAGTCTACTCGTTGGGGAAGCCAAGAGTGGTTAACTTTGAGACATAAAGTGCGTGAGATGGGTGGTTTAAAGGGAAGCACTACTGGTCGACAACGTTTTATCTACAAAGCTTTAGAAAATACTGGCCTTATCTATCAGTTTTAGTGCAGTTAACAAAAGTTAAAGAGCCATTATCTACGGCTCAATGAACAAGGGATAAAAAACGTGAACAACTCAAATGAGAACCTAGAAAAGATATTAGTGAAGGCATTCAGTACTTCGTTAATACGATTCGCTGCAATTACGCTTATTGTTATTGTTTGCTGGTGGGCGTTTTTACCATTCTTACCTATTTTGCTTTGGGCTTTGGTATTAGCAATTGCACTTTACCCTCTTAAATTAATTATTGAACGTAAACTGGGTTTAAGATCCAATCGAGCAGCGACTATAGTCGCAATAATAGGAGTGCTCGTGCTTGGCACCCCTACTGCTATGGTTGGTAACTCATTTGCAACTAAAACATTAGCGGCGATCGATTCCTATCAAAACGGTACGCTAGTCATCACTAAGCCAACGGACAGCGTGAAAGAATGGCCTTTAGTCGGGGAGAAATTGTACGCAGCATGGGATGAGGCTGCAGATAATCTGCCTGATTTTATAGAGAAGCGTCAGCCTCAAATAAAAAGCCTCTTTGGTTGGGTTGTTGATAGTGCGGCTAGCGCCGCTAAGAACGTATTTCTATTGATAGGTGCAGTGATCATTGCCGGGATAATGTTAGCTTGGGCAGAACCTGCATCGGCATCAATATCCAAAATTTTTATCAGTTTTACTGATCCAGTCAAAGGCCCGAAACTGCATAAACTGACCACAGCAACACTCAGGCAGGTTGCGATTGGAATTATCGGTATCGCATTTTTAACCGCAATGATATTTGGAGCTGTTGTTGCTTTGGCCGGTGTGCCTGCGGCCTCTTTGTTTACTCTCATAGCCTTAGTATTCGCTATCGTTCAGCTTCCGGTTACGGTCGTTGCATTGGTCGCAGTTGCTGTCTTGTGGTCAGGAGATGGTGGCACAGCACACAATGTTCTCTTCACGATATTACTGATAGCTGCAAGCTTAATAGATAACTTCTTAAAACCAATCATTCTTGGCCGAGGATTGGATGTCCCTATGCCAATCATACTCATTGGCGCTGTGGGTGGGGTTATGTCTGGCGGCATACTGGGTATGTTCCTCGGCGCTGCCTTTTTAGCTGCGGGGTATCAAGTATTCATGCAGTGGGTTGAAGAAGAGAACAAGCAATTATCAGAGAGCGCTGATCATTCGAAGCCTAAATAGGGACTTTGATAAATTCCCCTTTTAACTAGACCAATAATGACAAAAAACCTATCAACAAGGGTCAATAGAACAGACGCTTAAGTAGAATAATCTCAGGTAAATATGCGCCCCTGCTACCAATTACTGAGGCAAAAATAGCGCCTATGCTGACATCTTCAGCCGAGCAATAGAGGTAAAAGCGGTCATTCAAAAATGACCGCTAAACTGAAAACTGTAGACACACAGATTCCTATCAGAAGTGTACTTTTAGCTCAAAGTACCAACCGCAGGGAAATCGATTTCCGTACCAAGGACTTCATTGATGTAGTTGGTTAGAGTATTCAAAGCAACATGACCAACAATTTCGACGATTTCAGCATCGCTGTAACCAGCAGCTCGAACAGCCTCAAAGTCACTATCTGTAACCTTGCCTCGATTGATAGTCACTTTTGTCGCAAACTGAACTACGACAGCTGCTTTTTCGTCTTCGGACGTGCCTCTGCGGTTTGCTTCAATTTCATTTGCACTTAGATTCGCGAAGTTAGAACCAAGGTATTGATGTGCGGCGAGACAATAGCCACAGCCATTAACTTCAGCCACAGCTAGCGCAATACGTTCGCGAGTTTGTGCTGTTAGCGCACCTTTAGCAAGCGAACCATTTAATCCTAAATAACCCTCCAGTGTCGCTGGACTAGTCGCTACGATACGGAAAAGGTTTGGAACACTGCCCAACAAGGTGTTTACTGCATCCAATAATGCGTGTGATTCCTCAGGTGCAGCAGTAATTGATGCAGGGGTAGTAATACGTGACATGTTCAGCTCCTGTTTGCTTTCAAATTGTCGAAATAATCTTACTACTGGAGTACTAGGAAATAATTAGACCAAGAATTAATTGTCTATTACATTATCTGCAACAATAGAGAAAAGGTCTGACCAAATGGATAAGCTAGAAGCAATGCGAATATTCGTGGAAGTTGCTAGAGAAAGTAGTTTTGTGGCAGCTAGTCGAACTCTTAACATTTCTCCTCCGGCAGTAACTCGTTCTATTAACCACCTTGAAACTACATTAGGCGTGCGTTTACTAAACCGTACGACTCGCATTGTTCGCCTTACGGATTCTGGCGTGCGTTTCTTTGAAGATGCTAAACGAATCTTAGAAGATGTAGACTCAGCAATATCATCTGTTGCAGGTAAATATCGTGAACCAAGCGGCGTATTATCTATTACTGCGCCAGTGTTATTCGGACAAATACATATCACTCCAATACTGACTGAGTATTTACAGAAGAACGGGCTAGTAACAGTGCGTGCCGAGTTTTTTGATCGCAATAGTAATCTGCTTGAAGAGGGATTAGACGTTGCCATTAGAATCGGAAAACTCAGCGATTCTAGCTCATATGCAACCCAAGTTGGACTCGTGCAAAAAGTTGTCTGCGCTTCACCCTCATACCTTGAAAAGCATGGTGAGCCCAAACACCCTTCAGATTTAAAAAACCATGAAATAGTTCAAGCATCAATGGTGGAAGCATCTACAACTTGGATTTTTAACTCAGCGGGAAGGGAAGAAAGTACAAAGGTAACGCCACGTTTATACTGTTCGCAAAATGGAACTGCCCTAGCAACAGTAGAAAATGGACTAGGAATTACACGTTTAATGTCCTATCAAGTTGGAGAGCAACTGAAGAAAGGTTCGTTAATTCGAGTACTTCAGGAGTATGAGCCATCCCCTCTCCCGGTCAACATTTTGTATTTAGAAAAGCGTCAATCGAACGCAAAAGTGAGTTCATTTGTTGAACTTGCAAAAATGCGATTAAGCGAGTCTTTAAATGAGGGTTAGCCTAGAAAAAAGCATATTTGAAGTGGTCAACTAATAATATCACTCCGTTTAAACGTGCGCAGGTCGCCACACCCAATGCCTTCTTCCTGATAGCCAAGTAAACTCTCAAGTACGTTGAAATGAGCAACTATTATTACTTTTTTGAAATCTTGATATCTATCGAGCACACTGATCACGCGAGATTTAAGGTTATGTGCTGTTTCATATTCAGCATTATGGTTCTCTCTCCCACTTTTTAACGAAGAACGGTATTCCTGCCAACGCCGATCCCTTTCTTCTAATTCTATGTAACCACCTGACATGTCTGCGACCCACTCCCGTAAGTCGTGTTCAACAAACAACTCCAGTCTATGCTGTCTGTTGATAATTTCTGCTGTTTGAAGTGCTCGAGTGTAGGGAGATGAAATTATGATATCGGCACCTAAAAATATGGGTAATTCAGATTGAGACTTAATAAATGGGATACACTCGCGTGTAATAGGTGCATAGTCTTTTTCTAGTTGTGTCATTTTACGTTCATCAGATAGTCTATAGTCTGGCACTCCATGACGAACAAATACTATTTCCATTTAATTTCAATCCATTACATTGCTTTCATATCAAACAAAAACTACTGATGTATTTAGGATAAGTCAAATCTACTCAACCAATAAAACTAAAAATTAAACTTGCGTCAGATCAGGCTAACGTATGATCAAGTTGAACAGATATGTAGCCGTGAAACTAGACAGGAATTGTTACAAGCTGACCACTTTTGGGAGTTTTCTGTCACGGCCTCTATGCTGGTAACCATGAACAAAATTACGATGATTTCAGTAGCACGATTTGCTACTGAGTAATTACGTTAACACCGAATGGGGCAGTGAAAGAATTTTTGGGGAATTTCACTGAAAGTGATATTTTCGGTTTGGGGCTAAATTGGGCTATTTCTTCTATTTCATGTATTCTAGCCACAAACAAAAAGCACCCCAACCGGAGCGCTTCAGAATCAATATTTGATTATTCCCAATCAAGGATAACTTTACCGGAAGCCCCGCTGCGCATAGCATCGAAACCTTTTTGGAAGTCATCAACCTTGTAGTGGTGAGTGATGATTGGTGACAAATCTAGACCAGATTGGATCAGGCTTGCCATCTTGTACCAAGTTTCGAACATTTCACGGCCGTAGATACCTTTGATAACCAGACCTTTGAAAATTACTTTGGTCCAGTCAATTGCCATATCTGATGGTGGAATACCTAACAGGGCAATGCGACCACCGTGGTTCATCGTGTCTAACATTGAGCTGAATGCACTTGGTACACCAGACATTTCAAGACCTACGTCGAAACCTTCAGTCATGCCCAGTTCAGTCATAACATCTTCTAGCTTCTGCTCAGCAACGTTGACTGCACGAGTCACACCCATCTTGCGCGCAAGTTCTAGGCGGTATTCGTTTACGTCAGTAATGACTACGTGGCGAGCGCCTACGTGTTTTGCTACTGCCGCAGCCATGATACCGATTGGGCCAGCGCCTGTGATCAGTACATCTTCACCAACAAGGTCAAAAGACAATGCTGTGTGCACTGCGTTACCAAACGGGTCGAAGATTGATGCTAAATCATCAGAAATACCATCAGGGATCTTAAATGCGTTAAACGCAGGGAGCGCAAGGTATTCAGAGAAAGAACCCGTACGGTTTACACCCACACCAATGGTGTTACGACATAAGTGAGTACGGCCGCCACGACAGTTACGACAGTGACCACAAGTAATGTGGCCTTCGCCTGAGACACGGTCTCCAATTTCAAAGCCGCGAACTTCCTGACCAATGGCAACGACTTCACCCACGTATTCGTGGCCGACAACCATTGGTACTGGAATAGTTTTTTGCGACCACTCATCCCAATTGTAGATATGGACATCCGTACCACAAATTGCAGTTTTCTTAATTTTGATCAGAATGTCGTTGTGGCCAACCTCAGGTTTTTCCACCTCGGTCATCCAAATGCCTTCTTCAGGCTTAAGCTTAGCTAGTGCTTTAATTTTCATAATGCTCACCAAATGAATCCTCCGGATTGGAGGAAACAATAATCCTTAGATGATATTCATCTCTTTACCGACTTCGATAAACGCGTCGATAGCTTTGTCTAATTGCTCACGAGTATGCGCTGCTGACATCTGTGTACGAATACGCGCTTGGCCTTTTGGTACAACAGGGAATGAGAAGCCAACAACGTAAATGCCTTTTGCCAGAGAACGCTCAGCAAACTCAGCCGCAACTTTCGCATCGCCCAACATAATTGGGATGATTGCGTGGTCAGCACCAGCCATAGTAAAGCCAGCTTCCGTCATACGTGCGCGGAAGTGCGCTGCGTTGTCCCATAGGCGGTCACGCAATTCACCGCTTTCTGCAAGCAGGTCAAGAACACGCAAAGACGCAGAAACGATTGCAGGAGCAACAGAGTTAGAGAACAGGTACGGACGAGAACGCTGACGTAACCAGTCAATCACTTCTTTCTTACCAGATGTGTAACCGCCTGAAGCGCCGCCCATTGCTTTGCCTAGAGTACCTGTGATGATGTCGATACGGTCGATAACGTTGTGGTATTCATGTGTACCACGGCCGTTTTCCCCCATAAAGCCGACTGCGTGAGAGTCATCAACCATTACGAGTGCATTGTATTTATCTGCAAGGTCACAAATCGCAGGAAGATTAGCGACTACGCCATCCATTGAGAACACACCGTCAGTAACGATAAGCTTATGACGAACGCCCGCTTTATCTGCTTCGATAAGCTGCTCTTCAAGCTCTTGCATATTGTTGTTCGAGTAACGGAAGCGCATTGCTTTACATAGACGAACACCGTCAATGATAGAAGCGTGGTTCAGTGCGTCAGAAATGATCGCGTCTTCTTTATCAAGCAGAGTTTCAAACAGACCTGCGTTTGCATCGAAACATGAAGTGTAAAGAATGGTGTCTTCTTTACCTAGGAATGTGGATAGTTTCTCTTCCAAAGCTTTGTGTGAATCTTGAGTACCACAGATAAAGCGCACTGAAGCCATACCGAAACCGTGAGAGTCCATACCCTCTTTCGCCGCTTCAATTAGCGCAGGATGGTTAGCAAGACCAAGGTAGTTGTTCGCGCAGAAGTTTAAAACATCTTCGCCAGTAGAAATGTGTACAGAAGCGCTTTGCTGAGAGGTAATAATACGTTCTGATTTATAGAGACCTTCAGCTTTTACTTCATCAAGCTGGTCACGAATTTGCTGGTAAAAAGCAGTCGACATTGCATTTTCCTTCTTCGTTTTTCGGAGCATAAATAAGGGGTTATTTACACTGTAAAAATCACTGCCAGTAGCGACAAAAAATGTGCACGTTTTCCCAAACGTTACTCGCTACAATTTATCCCCTAAGTGTAATCCACTCGTTGAAAAGCGATTATCCTACTTTGCGGAAAAGCATTCGTGAAAATGAGGCACAAATAGAAACTATTAAACCCACGTTGCCTGATAGCCATAAAAAAAGCGCCCCGAAGGGCGCTTCAACTGACGTTGTTTTATTTTTTAGAAGAAGCCTAATGGATTGATGTCGTAGCTCACCAAAAGGTTCTTCGTGTTTTGGTAATGGTTCAGCATCATTTTATGTGTCTCACGACCAATGCCTGATTTCTTGTAACCACCGAACGCTGCGTGTGCAGGATAAGCGTGGTAACAGTTAATCCATACGCGCCCCGCTTCAATGTTACGTCCCATACGGTACGCAAGGTTAGCATCACGAGTCCACACACCTGCGCCTAGGCCGTATTCGGTGTCGTTTGCGATAGCTAACGCTTCAGCTTCATCTTTGAAGGTTGTGATTGCGATGACTGGCCCGAAGATTTCTTCCTGGAAGACACGCATTTTGTTATTGCCCGCCAGCATGGTTGGCTGAATGTAGTAACCGTTACTGATGTCGCCATTCTGGCTTGCCACATCGCCACCGAAAACCACTTGTGCCCCTTCCTGACGACCGATCTCCAAATAGCTCAGGATCTTATCGAACTGCTCTTGCGAAGCTTGCGCACCCACTTGCGTATCTGTATCTAACGGGTTGCCTTGTTTAATGGTTTTTGCACGTTCACTCAGTTTCGCTACAAAGCGATCATAGATAGATTCATGGACTAGAACACGAGAAGGACAAGTACACACTTCGCCTTGGTTGAAGAAGCCCAATAGCGTCCCTTCAACACATTTTTCTAGATACGCATCTTCATGATCGAAAATATCAGCAAAGTAGATGTTTGGTGACTTACCGCCAAGCTCAACGGTAGAAGGAATCAAGTTATCTGCGGCACATTTCAGAATATGGTTACCCACTTCGGTTGAACCCGTGAATGCCAGTTTCGCGATACGGTTGCTGGTCGCTAATGCTTGACCCGCTTCATTACCAAAGCCGTTCACCACGTTGACAACGCCCGCTGGAATCAAATCACCAATAGTTTCCATTAACACGAGAATCGACGTTGGCGTCTGCTCTGCCGGTTTTAGAACCACACAACACCCAGCCGCCATTGCTGGTGCAATTTTCCAAGCCGCCATCAGCATTGGGAAGTTCCAAGGAATAATCTGCCCTACGACACCAATTGGCTCAGGAAAATGGTAAGCCGCTGTATTAGCGTCAAGTTCTGCTGCACTGCCCTCTTGAGCACGAATACAACCTGCAAAATAACGGAAATGATCAACCATCAAAGGGATATCTGCCGCCAAGGTTTCACGAATCGGTTTTCCGTTTTCCCAAGACTCAACGTAAGCCAGTTTTTCGATGTTCTCTTCGATACGATCTGCGATTTTCAGCAATATATTTGAACGCTCGGTCACACTGGTTTTTGCCCACGTTGCGCGGACGTTGTGTGCAGCATCCAGTGCGAGGTTGATATCCTCTTCGCTAGAACGCGGGACTTGGCAGAACTCTTTACCGTTAACCGGTGATGTGTTTGCAAAATATGCTTCTCGAACCGGTTTTACCCATTCGCCGCCAATAAAGTTATCGTATTGATTTTTAAAATTAAAAATCGCATTTTCAGTTCCTGGTTGCGCATAAATCATAGTTCAGTCCTTGTTACTTTACTTTCACGTTATTGTTAGGGTTTGCAGTGTTGCTATTCACACTTGCTGATAGTGCTAACGCAAATCACAAGCCAAACTTGTCCGGCTTGTTGTTAATAAGTTGTAAAGCTATGATTAACAAAATGATCACAAGCATTAAGTGGCAATGGAATCGCGGTTTGGGTACTGCCACCCATTGTTCCAGTGTCCCAAAATGACACACTGCTACTGTCACAACATGGAACAGTTATGCAAATTCAAACAGTTAAAGATTGGCTATCAACATCTTGGCATCGAAGTGAAGAAGCAGGACTCACTCAAAGAAGTCGTCCTGAGCATATTCGCTTGCCAAATTACGAGCTCAAAGAGCGCAAATGGTTAGCCACGTCATTAATTTCTGCGGTAGAAAGGCATGCTGTACCACTTTTCAATCAAATGTGTGGGCACAGTGACAGTCACTTAGTGTTAACCGACAAAGAAGGGGTGATTCTTTCCACTTGGGGGCATCCCAGATTTAAGGAGCGTTTAACGGAAATTGCGCTGGAATCAGGTGCTTGCTGGCAGGAAAAACTCAAAGGGACAAATGCGATAGGCACTGCAATTGTGGAAGCCCGCCCAGTCACGGTTGTTGGTAATCAACACTACATTCGGCAGCACCATTTTATCAGCTGTTCTTCATGTCCTATTTTCACTCATCAGGGAGAGTTGCTCGGTATTCTTGATATCACCAGTGAACAGCAAAAACACGATTTATCGATGCAGGTTCTAGTGCAGAACATGGTTCAACTGATTGAGAATCATCTGCTGTGTGAAATCCCTCAAGGCTCGACTCGAATTGATCTCGCTTGTGAACGCTCACTGCTTAACAGTGGCTGGCAAGGTATTGTTATTGCGGATGAAGGTGGAAAAATTCTGGCACACAACCACATTGCCGCTCAGCTGTTGGCGCAAAGCTCTGTGGTTGGACACTCGGTTGATGAAGTGTTTAACCAGCGACCAAAACCGTTTGTGTTTGAGAAACACCCGTTAACCGACAAACCTCGCCAATCCCACTACTCTTATACAGCTTCTTGTGAACTGCATTTTGGTGACACCACCATAGAGCAAGCATGGCAGCAGGCCAACAAGCTGATTGATAAAGACATTACATTAATGATCCTCGGTGAAACGGGCGTAGGAAAAGGCGAATTTGTAAAGGCACTCCACCAGCGAAATTCACGAAAAAACAAAGCGCTGGTTAGCGTAAACTGCGGGGCTCTACCCAAAGATCTGATTGAATCTGAACTGTTCGGCTATGTGGCAGGCGCTTTTACGGGTGCGAACAGCAAGGGGTACCAAGGAAAGATTCGACAAGCCGATAAAGGCATTCTGTTTTTGGATGAGATTGCAGATATGCCGTTAGAAGCGCAATCTCGTTTGCTACACGTAATTCAGGATAAAGTCGTCATTCCTGTTGGTTCAAACCAAAGTTATCCGGTCGATATTCAGATCATTGCTGCCACTCATAAAGACTTAGAGAAATCGGTTGCGGAAGGCTCTTTCCGCCAAGATCTCTATTACCGTCTCAACGGTTTGATTTTGCATCTACCCGCTTTACGCGAGCGACAAGACAAAGCGGCGCTAATTGAGAGCATTCACAAAACTTATCGTATTGGCGCTCAGTCGTTATCGCCCAATCTGATGGAGCTCCTCACCAGCTACCATTGGCCGGGCAATATTCGTGAGTTAGACAACATGATGAAAGTGGCTTGTCTACTGGCCAGTGATGAGCCTGAACTAGGGCTGGAACATGTTCCGGGGCATATCAGCAAATCTTTGCTCAATCGCGTTGTTGATATTGAATCTGAAGATGAAGCGGTGGATTTAAAAACCACCGTCGAAGATAAACTGCTAAAAGCGTATCAAGCGAATCAGGGTAACATCAGCCAAACATCAAAGATGCTTGGCATCAGTCGTAACACCCTTTATCGCAAACTTAAATCCATCGGCATTTTAAAATAAGTTCGAAAGGACTTTATCGATGGCTGATTAGACTATGCCAAATAATCCGCCACGTTGACTTGATCTATCTGCTCAGGTTCTAAAAACTGTTTGGCGTATTCCATGTAAATACCCGAGTTAAGGAACAAGGCAAACAGTTCAGCATCAATGTGATTATCTTTGACCATAAAACTCATAATTCTGAGCGACTCCGACAAGGTCTTGGCTTTTTTGTATGGTCGATCTGAGCTGGTCAGTGCTTCAAAGATATCGGCAATCGCCATCGCCTTCCCTGCAAGCGGGATTTCACTTTCATCAATACCTTGCGGATAACCTTTACCGTCCAGTTTTTCATGGTGGCTACCAGCAATCAGCGGGATGTTTTTCATGGAGCTTGGAAACGGCAATGATTCCAGCATCATCATGGTTTCGATGATATGGTCATTGATGATAAAGCGCTCTTCATCGTTTAACGTGCCACGTTGAATGCAAAGGTTATAAAGCTCACCCTGATCGTTCTTGTATTGCTTGGGCTGCAACTGGAAGCGCGCATCTCGAATTTTGCTCGATTCCCAAGGAATACGATGCGACGGCTTATCCGCCAAAAGTAATTCGGTAACGGGCAGATCATTGTCTTCATCACGATAACGTTTCGCTTCTTCCAGCCCTAATCCCAATCTTGAATCCAAGGTTCGTTGCCAAGTTTTACCCGCAATTCCATGAATGCGCTGTTGGTGCTCTTCGCTGAGAAACTCATTACCCTCGTTCATTTGTGCAATAAACGCGAAATCTTCATCCAACTGACGCCATTTCTCATCCAGCTGTGCTTGTTGCTCGTTCGGTAAAGTGCCAAATGCCGACTGATAAGCATCAATTTGTGCGTCTCTTTTCAGCACTTCAAAACGGGTTCTGATTTCATGGATGCGGTTGTAGATGGTTTCCAATTTGGTTGATTTATCCACCACATATTCAGGTGTTGTCACTTTGCCGCAGTCATGCAGCCATGAGGCGATGTGCAACGCTTCCTGATCATCCGCTGTGAGCGAAAAATCTTTAAAGGACTGTAAATCCGATTCAGCCGCAGCCGTGACTAGACGTTCTGTAAGTACCGGCACCCGCTGACAGTGATTTCCCGTGTAGGGAGACTTGGTATCAATAGCACCCGCAATGACACGAATGAACGCTTCCAAAAGTTCCTTTTACTCTCTCAAGTGTTTTTTCGTTTCTATAGCAAGCGAGGTATAGCCAGTTAGCACCAAAGTGAGTGGAAGTGTTTCATCTAATATTGCTTGCTTGTGCTCGTTCAGATAAGCAAGGTTCAAACATCCAATGCATTCCTGTTCACGGTTATAAAGCGGCACCATGAGCCACCAGATCTCTTCTGGCAGACGAAGCTTTCTCGCAAACTCAGGCGAGTTTTCATAGATCAAATACTCTTCACCGTTTACTTGCGAGTAAATGCTGAGAACCTTTTCGTTGCTATCCAAATAAGCAAGAGAGACATCATTCTTATCTTTGGTTTTACTGTCCCAATAGATATGAGCCTCTAAGCTCCCCTCCTTATCATCCCATATCGATAAGAAAGCACCTTGAGCTTTGGTTACTTTGACCAAACCTTCACTAATCACCGACTGAATTCTCACAGAGTCTTTCTGTTTCGATATGGTTCTGGTCAGTTCAAAAAAGTTGTGAATGGTGATGTTCATCCCTTTTAACGCTTTACTAAGATCAACAATCTCTCGGATTCGGCTGGGTTTATAGTTTGGCGCATCAAACTTGAAGTGACTGATGTCTTGAGCATTTTGAGTGGCTAAACGAATGGGACGGCTAATAAATTGCGCCATGATATAAACAATTGGCAATACGAGCAGAGCAAGAATAAACGCGGTTGCTATCGCATGATGTCTTATGGCGGCGGCTTTATCTAACAGTTCTGTTTCTTTTATGGCAAACAGTAAGTAGAAATCTTTATCGCCAATTTTCGCAACGGGAAACACTTCGCCAAACCACTTCTCATCATCAATCATTTCTGTTTTTAAGCCTTTCGCGACATTGCTTTCATCGAGAATAAACGATCTGATATTTGGAAAAGGTAACTGGTCAATGGTCTCCAATTCACTTAATGACAGACGGTGGCTGCTGCCTTCACTGAAGGCGTAGATATAGCGTTGATTTTTTTCAAACAACAGTCTTGTCGAAGGGTGATCTTGTGCGCTGCCTGCCAGCACATTTGAAACGCTGGATAGCAATATCTCAGCCGCAATAACCGTTCCTGTTTCTGATCGCTTTTGCACCGTCACGCCAATTTGCTGTTGAACTTTAAAGAACCTCGGCCTCGCCAGACTCATCTCATTTTTTTGCGCCGCTTGGTACCAAGTTTCCTTACGAGCATCTAAGCTGCTATTGGAGATAATCTGCGAACCAATGACATTACCGTCAACACTAAAAAAGAACAGTGTCGCATAACCTTTTTCATGGGAAGACATCACACCAAACAACTCTGCATTTTTAGGCACTGGAATGTCTGTCATCCAACTCGACTGAGTGTTTTTGAACGCAGCCAATACATCCCCATTGTTATAACCAATGAAATAAGCATTGACGCCGGGCTGGGTATGTAACAATTTTTGCAAAATGGCGAGATAGGGAATTCGGCCATCTTCACGAGCTGGATCATTAAGAGGCGTGAGCTCTAAGGTACTGATAGCATGCATCGCTGGCTGGAAAACCTTTTCAAAATCGCCTTTCGTTGTGGTGGCTATTTGTTCAAACAGGGTTTGATTGGCTTCAAAAATAATGTTGTCGATACTTTTGGAAGAAGCCCAGATTTGCAGTAGGCATGAGCCCGCTACCACAGTGACAAACATCACAGATAAATGGATGTGTAGTGGCATTACAAATCTCGAATACCACCGCTTTTCAGTTTTCTTCATTCCAGCTTTCCCTAGCACAACATTTTGTAAAGATAGACGATTTCTACTTCTCATAAGTTAGAATTAGCCGAACAGATCTTGTGATTCTTATGATACAGTTCGCATCATCACTGCACTTGTACGATCATTGAACGCCTAAACACCATGCTAAACCCAAAGCTTATTACCTTACTTCCTGATTTAGCGACATTTATCTTAATTGTAAATGAAGGCAGTTTTACCGCTGCGGCTCACAAGTTAGGCGTTACTCCGTCCGCGTTAAGTAAACTTATTACTCGTTTAGAACAAGCTTTGTCGGTGAAGCTGTTTGAACGCACCACAAGGAAACTGATCATTACTCAGGCAGGTCAAAAAATTTATGACCAATGTTTGGTGATGATGAATGCTGCGCAGCAAGCGGTAGAGCTTTCAAGCTCGGATCATACCGAGGCAGCAGGCACTCTCACCGTTGCCGCACCAGAGGCGTTCCTTAACTCCGTTTTGCAACCACTAGTTGTGCCGTTTCTGAAACAGTATCCAGAGATCAAACTCAGACTTCGCGCCGCAGATGGTGAAATCGATCTGTTCAAACACAATGTCGATGTAGCATTCAAACTGACCGATAAACCGGACGAAAACTTGGTACTTAAGGAGCTGGCCAAAACTAACTTGGTGCTATGTGCCAGCCCCGATTACCTCAAACAGAGAGGCGTACCTAAGCATCCTACGGATCTTTCGCAGCACGATTGCCTTTATCTTGCAGAAACCGAGCATGACCATATCTGGAGCTTTCTTAAAGACGATGAGTTCCACACTGTAGCGGTAACCGGTCGTTTCGCGGTTAACCAATCTCAGATCCGTTTAAACGGGGCAAAAAATGGTTTGGGTATCGGGATTTTCCATGACTTTGTGGTTCAAGATGCGATTGCCAACGGAGAAGTGGTGCAACTGTTACAAGAGTGGACGATTAAGAGTAACTACCATGGTGCGATTGCTATGCAGTATGCTCAAACCAAATACATGCCCGCGCGCTTGAGAGTCTTTATTGATTACGCACTTGAACATTTGCGTCCAAAGCTCAACCGCTGAAACGTTACGAGGACATCATGTTAAAACGAATTCATCACGCTGCGATTATTTGCTCTGACTATCCCCGCTCAAAAGCCTTCTATGTTGATGTTCTCGGACTAGAAGTCATTGCTGAAAATTACCGGCAAGCGCGCGATTCTTACAAGCTAGATTTAGCGTTGCCAGATGGTTCACAAATTGAGTTGTTCTCATTTCCTGAAGCGCCAAAAAGGCCAAGCTATCCGGAAGCGCAAGGCTTACGCCATCTTGCTTTCTGTGTTGATGATATCTCTGCCGCCAAGAACAAGCTTGAACAGCAAGGCGTTGAAGTTGAGCCGATAAGAGTGGATGAGTTTACAGGTAAACAGTATACCTTCTTCGCAGACCCTGACGGCCTGCCTCTGGAACTGTACCAGAGCGAATAACAGCACCAGTGACAAGTGTTTAAAAAGGCGTTAAGTGTAACCACTCAACGCCTTTTTTAATTGGCACGTCTTTTTACCTAAACAAGTTAGTTATATAAACACGTTAGGCCGCTTTTACCGAAGGTTTCGACTCTTCTTTCTGAGCGATTAACTTCTGGTGCAAGGCACAAATGGCACTGTTGTAGTCGCTATCTTCGACCACGAATTGCACGTTAACGTTACGCATAGATGAATACGCTGCCATAGGTGTCACGTCGGCTTTATCTAATGCCTGCATACCTAAACTCAATGCCGCATTGGTATTGATTGATGCGCCAATTGCAGAGATCAGTGCCACCATTTTTCCAGAAATCGATGCGTTCGGATAACGTTTTTCAGCCTTATAAAGCACCTCATTGAGGTTCTCAGAACTGCCGCTGAGGAAATAAGTCATTGAGTTGGCGTTCATCTCCTTTCCAACCAAATGCACTTTGGCTTCAGCGATGATTTCCATTAGCTCATAACTTACGTTATCCACTTTTCCGACCATGCTTTGATCAAACATGTGCAGGGCAAACACTTTATTTCGACCCGCAATGATCTCAACTTTGTTATCTTCAGGCTGATGAACATTAGATATCAGTGTGCCACCGTGTTCCGGTTCGAAAGTATTTTTAACTCGCAGCTCAATACCTTGCTTACGAAGACCCGCTGCGGCGTTAGGGTGAATGGCTTCCATTCCCAAGTTAGCCAACTGGTCAGCAACATCGTAGTTGGTCAACCCCATAGGGCGCACTTTATCCGGACCTACCACACGAGGGTCTGCTGAACTTAGGTGATACTCTTTATGAATGATCGCTTGGTCTGCATTTGTTAGTGCAGCAATACGGCTGAAGGTCATTTCGCTATAACCGCGATCATAAGTTTTCATTAAGCCTTCATCACAGTAAGCATAACCAGTCACAATCGGTAGCTCGGTTTCCACATCGATATCTTCAAACGCTTTCTGAATAACCTCATCAAGCGATCCCTGAGCACCGTTGCTCCAACCCGACAAATCCACAAAACGAGCATTCACGCCTAATGTTTTGAGCTTTAACGCCGTGTTATAAGCACTGTGCGCCTCACCAATCGAGGAAAGAAACTCTCTTACCTGTGGCAAATAATGACGCAACGAAAACTGACCATACTGGCAGGTTTCCAAAATATTATTGATGCAGTTTACTGCTTCAGAAATTCGAGAGCGGATAAACTTATCTGCGCGCAATCGACTCATAGGATCGGCGAACAAGTTCTCATTGATCATCAACATACGTTGCTCAAGTTCGTATATTGCCTCGCGCCAAGCGTCGTCTCGTTTGGCGATCATTTTGTAGATACCTGACTTACCTGTGCGTTTGCACTCCAGTAAGGCGTCAGTCATCCCTGAATAAGCCGATACAACAAATACTCGACCGTATGGATTGCTCGGTTTTAGCAGAATATTATCAAGAACTGCGTCAAACGCAGACATAGAAGTACCACCGATTTTCTCTACGGTGTAATACATGATGTCTCCTCTTCTCGTTGGGTTAAAAGTCACTTCTTATTTTGCGAGTTCTCTCCTTCCTGCATTGAGGAAGGAGAATAGGTGCGTTGCGTTATTCAACAATCGGGTAAACACCGTCTTTGTCATGGGTTTCCGCACCAGTTAACGGCGGGTTAAACACACATGCCATCACCATATCTGCGCCTTCATAAGCACGTAAGAAGTGTTCATCATGCTTATCGAGAATGTATAAGGTACCTGGCTTGATCGGATAAGTTTCACCACCAACAACTTCAATTTCACCTTCACCCGACATGCAGTACACAGACTCAAGGTGATTCTTGTAGTGAATATGCGTTTCCGTGCCCTTATAAATGTTGGTGATGTGGAACGAAAAGCCCATCTGATCATCTTTCAGCAGCATGCGTACACTTTCCCAAGTTTCCGCAACGACTCGACGTTCACTCTGACGACATTCATCTAGTGTTCTTACAATCATGACTTTTCCTTATGACGCTTTTTTAATGTATTGAGATGCGATGTTTTCAACTGCTTGCGCAAAAATAGTTAAGCCTTGTTCAAGCTCAGACTCACTGATAGTCAGAGGACAGAAGAATTTCACTACTTCATCATCCGGACCTGCGGTTTCAATCACCATACCTAAGCGGAAACATTCGCGGGCAATCTTGTCTGAAATCTCACCGCTCTGACACTCAATACCTTGCATCAGACCGCGACCTTTCAAGCGGGTAAACATTGTCGGATACATACAAAGCGCTTTTTGGATCGCTTGTGTCACCTGCTCAGCACGTTGCTGAATGTGCTGTGAAAATTCTTCATCTGCCCAGTAGGTTTCTAACGCTTTTGCAGCGGTGACAAACGCATGGTTATTACCACGGAATGTGCCGTTGTGTTCGCCCGGTTTCCATTGGTCGAGTTCTGGTTTAAACAGCACAACCGCCATAGGTAAACCATAACCACCAATGGATTTCGATAAAGTAACAATATCTGGCTGGATACCCGAAGGCTCAAAACTAAAGAACGTGCCTGTACGGCCACAACCCGCCTGAATGTCATCGACGATCAACAGTACGTCGTGTGATTTACAAATCTTCGCCAAACGTTGTAACCACTCATTTGACGCAGCGTTCAAGCCACCTTCACCCTGAACCGTTTCAACCAGAACAGCCGCAGGTTTATCTAAGCCAGATGAGTTGTCACACAACATGGTTTCGAACAAGGCCAAGCCATCGATATCCGCATAACCTTCATAAGGTAGACGAGTCACACCCGACAGCCCCATTCCAGCGCCACCACGATGGTGTTGGTTACCTGTCGCGGCAAGTGCGCCATACGAACAACCGTGGAAGCCATTGGTGAACGCAATAATATTGCTACGGCCCGTCACTTTACGCGCAAGCTTCATGGCCGCTTCTACGGCATTGGTACCTGTAGGGCCAGTGAACTGTACTTTGTAGTTCAAAGAGCGAGGCTCAAAAATATAAGTTTGCAATGCACTTAAGAATTCAGCTTTCGCTTCTGAGTGCATGTCTAAACCATGGGTAATGCCATCTCTGTCGATGTACTCAAGCAGTGCCATCTTAAAAATGGCGTTGTTGTGCCCATAGTTCAGTGAACCGGCACCCGCTAAGAAATCTAGGTAAGCGTCACCATCTTTGGTGTAGAGCCAACTGCCTTTAGCAGTGGAGAAAACAACGGGGAAATTTTTTGCGTAAGATTGAACGTTTGATTCTTTTTTCTTAAAGATATCCATAACGTAGCGTTTTAACCTTCTTTATTGATTCTTGAATGAATTGCAGTGATAGCCTTTGGCTACTGCTGCTTTAGAGGAATTCGATACAAATATTCCGTATCGTGTTTACCTTCAAAATGACGGGTTTCATCGAGAAAAGTGGATACTTCACCACGCTCTCCATGCACTCTGTCTAATTTCTTAAACAGGCTCCATGACCCGAGGTTGTCTTTAGTAATCGTGGTTTCCAACACTTGTATGTCTTGCAGATCATCTCTGGTCAGAATCTCTTTCAGCATATGGAAAGCAAGACCTTTACCGCGCGCACTTTCATGCACAGCGACTTGCCAAATGAATAACTCACTAGGGTTATCCGGCTTGCGATAGGCTGAAACGAAACCAACGATCTCACCGTCACACTCAGCGACAACACAAGTACTTTGAAAGTGCGTTGATTGCAGAAAGTTGCAATAAGCTGAGTTTTCATCAAGCGGCGCACACTGAGAGATAAGCTCATGTATTTTTGCGCCATCACTTGCGGTAGGTACTCTAAAAACCCAATCTTCCTGAAGATTTTGCATAATTTCTGGGTATGCGACCCAAGGTGCTGCTGTAATCATTGTTCGCCACATAATCATTTAGAACTCTAAACAAATTCCTTATATAAACTAACAAGACTAAAGATTATTTCAACCCTAAATATTGAAATGAGATGGAGAAATAAACATATAATATTGTTTTTAAAGGAATTATTGAGATTAATTAAATTTATAAGACATATAAATATTAATTAGTATTCTAACCATAATTAAACTAACAAGGTTTTAATGAAATGACGTTTTAATATTAAGATTATCACTAGCAAATTGACCAAACTTTTGCATTATGCATTTGCATTATGCAAAGTTTTTCCACGAAACGTTCACAAATCGCCAATATAGATTAATTAATAACCAAAAATCACACTAAAAAAGTTGGCATGAAATATGCTTTATATTAGTTGACCCTTATTAAGCCGAGGGTCACCTAGCCAACTGACGTTGTTAGTGAATACATTTTGTTCACATGTTATATCAGCCAATTGTATTAGTTACAGTTGGCTATTTTTTTACCTGTCTCCTACTAAAATCCGCCAACAACTTTATTCCTTAGCCAACTCAAGCCAAATCATCACGATAGTTATTCTCTTTTTTTCTTAAATATCAGTGAGCTGTTGTTTGACTTTGTCTAGATCTGCGTCAAAACTCTATTCAGAGTAAATTGAATGGCTGAGCGAGTTATGTCTAACGAAAACCCATTGTGGATACCCAGCGAAGAGCGAGTTCAAGCATCGAATCTTCAGCAGTTTATTCAACACATTAATATGCAGGGTGAAGCGGTTGAAACCTATCAGCAGCTACACCAATGGTCAGTTGCGGATAAAAAGAAGTTCTGGCTGGAGATCTGGCAGTTCTGTGATGTGATTGGATTCTGCGGTAACTGTATCTACGGTGAAGGTATTGCTCGTTGGCAAAAATTTATTCCTGCGCGCGATACGATTTGGTTTCCTCAAGCGCAACTCAATTATGCAGAAAACTTGCTGTCCTATGCTTTCCAAAAGCCGGAAGGTGTTGCTATCTGGTTTAAAAATGAGAGTGGACAAAGCAAGAAGCTGACATGGCAGCAGCTCAGCGATCAGGTATCGATTGTTCAGCAATGGCTGACACAGAATGGGGTGATAAAAGGTGATGTGGTTGCGGCTTGTTTACCTCATATGCCTGAAACCGTTGTGGCGATGCTGGCGACCACCAGCTTAGGAGCTATCTGGGCATCAACTTCCCCTTCAGATGATATTGATGACACCATCGCTCGCTTTGAGCAAATTCAACCCAAAATCTTGTTCTGCTGTAATGGTTATAGCTTTAACGGTAGCAATCATCTGATGGAAGAGAGCAATTCTAAAATTGTTCAAGCGATTGAAAGTATAGAAAATACCTGCCAGATAGAATATTTACAGCAACGCGAATACAGCGTGAATTTCAATGATACGTTTTCCGACTGGCAATCACTGCTTTCCAGCTACCTTCCTCGAGGTTTAACTTACGAGCGTATTGGTTTTAACGACCCTCTGTTTGTGCTGTTTTCAGAAATAGATAATGCTCCACCGAGATGCACCGCTCACAGTGTCGGGGGCACCGTACTTAATCACTTAAAAGAGCATCAGCTTCAGTGCGATATACAGCCCGATGATCGCGTCCTGATCAATACAGAATGTGACTCGATGATGTGGAACTGGCATGTTTCTGCACTGGCAAGCGGGGCAACCTTAGTCATTTATGATGGCTATCCGCTCTATCCTCAACCAAGTGCATTATGGGAGTTCATTCAGGAAGCGGAAGTGACTCTGTTTGCGACTCCGGCAGATTATTTACAGGCTCTTGAGCAAAAAGAGTTTTCACCCGGCAATTTTTACGCTTTCACTTCTCTCAAGACACTCTGTTCAACGGGGCAAATGCTCAAAGACAAACAATTTGATTATATATACGACCAAGTCAAACCCGATTTGCACCTGTCAGTCATGTCTGGAGATGCCAACATTCTCGGCAACTTTGTGATTGGTAACCCTACCTCTCCTGTTTATAAAGGAGAATGCCAAGGTGCGGCTTTGGGCTTAGATATCGATGTCATTGACCAAAGCGGAAAGTCTGTCTCTCTTGCTGAAGGTGAATTGATTTGCAGAAATAGTTTTCCCAATCAACCTATCGGGTTCTGGCATGATGATGGCGAACAGTATCATCTTGCATTTTGGAACAGTGAAGATGGAGCATGGCATCAAGGTAGCCGCGCAGAAGTGACCAGCAATGGCGGTATGCGATGTTACGGCCTTAAATCTTAACGGCCGCAACATCAAAGAGAAAGAAACCTATTTATTTAGGTAGCACAACCAAAAACGTGTTACGGCTGTCCGCGCGAGGAAGCAGCTCAACGCTTCCTCGGTGCAATCTGGCAATATCGCGGGTAATCGACATGCCAAGCCCTGCACCGTCGCCTTTTTCTGTGTTGGCTCGATAGAAGTTATCGAACATTTTCTCTCGCGTTTCAGTAGTGATGTTTTTCCCAGTGTCACTGACATAGATGTTCACAGACTCTTCTTTGTCTTCCAGTCTGATGTTGATCTGAGAACCATCCCCCGAATAGCGCATCGCGTTATCAAGCAGGTTCGTTAGCAGCATTCTCAGTAATGCTTCGTCGCCTAACACTTGAATACCATCGCCTTCAAACGAGACTTCTTGCTGACGCTTAAGAGCAAGCGGTACGCGTTCTGCGATAACTGACTGACAAAGCTTAGAAAGATCCGTAACCAAGAACTTCATTTCATGGATGCTTTCCACTTTAGCCAGTGTCAAAAGTTGCTGAATCATGCGGTCTGTTCTGTCGATGCCTTGCAGAATATTGCTTAAATCTGATTTCAGTTGTTGCTCGTTCTGGCTCATCAAAGCGTTTTCTGCATTCAGGCGCAGTATGGTCAGCGGTGTTTTCAACTCATGTGCTGCCATACGGGTAAAACGTTTTTCCCTTTGCCAAGCTTGATCCAACTCATTCAACAAAGTATTGAGGGCTGTAACTAGGGGAGACAATTCCTGCGTGGGGTTTGCGACATAAATGCTGTCTAGCTTATTCGCACTGCGCTGAGCAATCGCCCGCTTAAGTTCAGAGATAGGCTTAAAATGTTTATCAATCAAAAGCACCATCAGCAGTGCCAGACTCGGAATTAAAACAAATTGTGGTAAAGCAGCAGACAACGCCAATTCGTACATCATTTCATCACGAATCGACTCTTTCTCAGCGACAAAGATGTACTCATGCTTAGTATTCATCGCTTTAGGCAATGGAAGTTGGAAATATCGCCAAGGTTCATTCTCAATATCCATATAACCAAACCCTGCGTACTTAGGGTCATGGTTGAGGTTGTCTATTTCAGGAATCGAGCTCCAAATGAGTTCATTTGCGATATAAAACTGAACTAAAATATGTTGCTCATAAGGGTGGCCAAATGGTGTCGGGTTGTCATCCCCTTTTGCTTGCAGAGCTATGCGTTTCATCCAGTTATCAAATAAATCACGCGTTTGACCTGACTGCATAGGTTGTTCTGAAATCGGCATACTCAATAGCAGCATCTTGGCTGACTGACCAAGGCGAGCGTCGTACACCTCTTCAATTTCATGTTTTGAATAAGAGAAGCTGAAATACAAACAAATCAGAATTAAAACTGATGAAAGCGCGATCACTGATATCGTCAATCGCTTTTTAATAGAAAAAGTTGCTTCTACGTTATTTTTCAATGATGTACCCCACGCCACGGATATTCTTAATCAGGTTATTTGGAACTTTTTTACGCAAATTGTGAATATGCACTTCGATGGCATTGTCACTCGCCCCTTCATCCCAACCGTGCAACGACTGTTGTAGCTGGTCTTTACTGAGCACTCTCCCCGCATGGGTCATTAATGCGGTGAGCAATTTAAATTCGTTATTGGTTAACTTTAGCCTATTTCCATCATAATCAACGGCTTGTTCAGCTAAAGAGAGAGAAAGTTGTCCAACAACGATGCGTTCATCACAGTATCCTGATTGACGACGAATGAGCACCCGCAGCCGCGCCATCAACTCTTCAAGGGCAAATGGCTTCACTAAATAATCATCTGCCCCACCATCTAAGCCTTTTACTCTGTCTTCAATATCATCACGTGCGGTAAGAATTAACACAGGTAAGGTATAGCCAGCTCGGCGCAGGTTTCGCAAAACAACCAGCCCATCGATATCTGGCAAGGTAAGATCCAAAATGACGGCAGCGAATTGCTCGGTTCTCATAGCAACTTCAACACCACCGCCTCTGTCTACCCAATCCACGGTATAACCATGGCGACTGAGTGAAGTCACCATGGATTGTCCGAGTAATGCGTCATCTTCAACTAAAAGTAACCGCATGGTTATTGAAGCTCTCCTAATAATTTTGCTATTTCTTGCTTACGCCCCTGATCGGCTAAAGGTCGATCAGTACGTGGCGGCGCTTTCTGTGCTTTAGTTAAGTACTGGATGGCTTCTTTTTTTCGTCCATCCTGCGCTAAAAAATCCGCGTAAAAATAGTTTGGATCGATGCCATCAGGATTGATTTCCAAAGCTTTGAGGAGCATTTTCTCAGCCATATCATCATCACCGAATCCAATTGGCCACCCCGGCACCTTGTAGTATAACGAGCCTAAACTGGTAAACGCTGAACCATTTAACGTTTCTGGCGCTTTATCAATCACTTGTTCTAAAAGTGCTTTTGCTTCTTTCACCAACGAAAGAGCACCTAAACCTCCATCAGCCCCCGCAAGCGACGACTTGTTGATTGCCAACCATACTTTCAACTCTTGGCGGTTTGGTTCTTGTTTCAAAGCTTCTTCGTTGCGCTTGATTAAGTTTTCTAAGCAGTAAACCTGATTATCCGTATCTTTCGAATCATACTGACAGACCGCCCACTTTTTTTGAATCGTGACTAACGGATCCGCTCCCGAACCAAAAGCTGATGTGGCTGTAGCAAAACAAATAGTAGCAGCTAAAGTTGATAGTAAAAATTTCATATTTCGTCCCTCAGTTACTTGCCATGGACTTGGTTAATAAAGTGATGAATGATGTCTTGTTGTTTGCGAATAGATTTAGAAACAACGCCCGGAAGGATCTGATTAATACGAGCAAACAGTTTTTCCGGCCAGCCAATCCAACGAGCCGCTTGCTCTTTTTCCAAGATGTCGACCACATGCCCTGCGACCACTTCTGGCGAATCACTCTTATTGCCTAGCTGTTGGTTCATTTGATTCACAAAGCGGTCGTTTAGCGTGGTATCTGTTGCTCGTGGCGCAAGATACAAAGTACGAATGCCTGAACCGTCTAACTCTCTGTCCAACGCCTCACTAAAGCGCTGCAACCCTGACTTCGCCGCACAGTAAGTGGTGTAGCCGGGAAAACCGATAGAACCAAAGGTTGACCCGACATTCAAGATAATGCCCGGACGACTAATCCAAGAGAGCGCAGATTGGCTCAACAACATTGGCACTAATAGGTTCAGACGCATCTCAAGTTCAATCGATGGGCTGCTTCTCTGCGCAAGAAAGCTGAACTGATTGCTGCCAGCATTATTAATCAATACGTCGATACGTTGTCCTTTCTGCGACAGGTTCAAACAGGTTTGTTTCACCTTTTCGAAACCTGCATCTGTGGACAAGTCCGTCGCCACAACTTCATGATGATGGGGAAACTCTAAGCTGTTTTTCAGCGCTTCAAGCTTATTGCCATTACGCGCAACCAAAAGCAGTTTTGCTCCTTTTGCTTCCAGCGCTTTCGCGACCTCTTTGCCAATGCCGCCAGAAGCACCTGTTAGTAATACACGTTTGTCTTGCAATTCCATAACTGTTCCTTAAGCCGCATTTTGCATTGCAGCTGGAGTCAGCTCTTGCAGCATTTGACCGTATAGCTGGAACACCATATTGGATGAATCAATAATCGCTTGTTGATCTTTCTCATCAGTGATTTGGTTCATCAAGTTCTCAAACAATTGGATATGCTCTTGGTCCAGTACGCTGTGTGACGTTAAGTAGCTCATTGCGTTGTCTGGCAGGTTTAGGGTCTGTTTGACCAGAGCTGCGACTTGGCCACCGACACCCACACTGGTGCCTTCCAATACCCAAACCATGCCGAAGAAAGCGATAGGGTTGCCACGGTCGATCTGGTGATATAGATACGCCACCATCAGCTCAATCGCAGAACCCACTCGACCATTGCCCGAGTTCGCTCGCACTGCTTCGGCATCCGCACCACAAGCCTTGATGTCATTTAAGATCCATTCGTGATGGCCTTTTTCTTCCTCGATATATTCACCAATAGCCTGACGTAGCCACTCGTACTTTTCAGGTAAGCGGCCACCACATGCCATCAATAGAGGTACGGTGTGTTTTACATGGTGGAACGCCTGAGTAAGAAAGTTCACGTAAGTATCCAATTCAATTTCACCACGGGCGCAAGCCGCGAAAATCGGCGCTTGTAACATCTGTTGTTGAGCCACTTGGGTTTCTTTTTTCAGGGTTTCAAAAAATGCAGTCATGGTAGTTACTCCGTAATTCTTCTCTTCAAAAATATTGGCGACTTTCGTTCATTCGTTAATTGGCGTAATGATCCGCCCTTCTTCTTCATCGGTTTTGCTCAACATCCACTGTTCAAACTTGGAGCGAATCGGGCGACCATTGCTGGTGTAAAATCCCGCCATCGAATTCAGTCCTTGAGCTGTGATTAACGTCCGGATACGAGCGTAATCTGGCAGACGTTGATTGAGCTGTTTTAGCGCCGCTGTCACTTGTTCAACATTTGGATTTTCTAGGATGGCACTCAGTGATTTTTCGCCGTCACCAACCAGAACCATTCCGTACAGCGCCCTAAATGCCTGAGCCTCAGATTCCACCCACTCGGGTGAAATATTGCGACCGAATGCGGTAATGATTTGGTTCTTTTTACGGCCGTTGATAACAAGGAAGCCATCTTCATCGAGATGCCCTAAATCGCCCGTGGCATACCAACCCTGTTCAAAAGGTTGGCCGATATACCCCAACGCAACGCAACCAGAAACGTAAATTTCACCGTCATTGGAAACTTTTACATCTATATGTGGCAGTGGTTTTCCACTGGTCCCAGCTTTATACGAGGATGGAGTATTAAGACTGACGACCGATGCATTTTCAGAAAGACCGTATCCTTCAAAGGCAGGAATACCTAAGCTGTGCGCCATTTCTAAAAGCTGTGGTGAAACGCGAGCACCACCCACTGCAACGAACTCTAGATTTTTCGCTAACACCGGCATTGCTTTTACGACTTCTATCAAAGCCATCAACAGCGCTGGGGTCAGCACTAAGCTGTTAGGCAGATACTTCGCCAACGCCAAAGCAAATTGAGAAGGGTTGAAATTGCTGGAACCACTCAGCCCTACTTCCTCACCGTTCAACACGACAGATGTCGCCCCAATAATGATTGGGACATAGATACCTGTGATATTTTCCAGCAGCGTAGATAGCGGTAAAAGCACCAAATGTTTTTCACATTTCACTTCGGTAGCGATGGTATCCGCCAGCGCACGGCTGACCTTTGACAGCTGATTCTGGCTCAAACACACCCCTTTCGGGTGACCAGTAGAACCAGAGGTAAACGTGATTTTTCCGGTATGGGTCAGCAGCGGTTTTTCGTCCTCAACTGAACGTTTCCAGATACTTAGATTCTCGGCGTGTCCCACCAATCTTGCATCCAGCGAATGTGCATTATCGGCTGTGTTCTCAACCCAGGCATCCCATTCTCCCACTAATAAATCCGCGCCAGATTCAGCCAAAATATGATCGACCTGCTCAGGAGTAAAAAATAGCGGGACTGGAACATTAGGAATTTCGGCATACAGCGCAGCAAGATCGGCAATAACCCAGTCGAGGCTATTTTCGGCACGCAAAGCCATACACTTGGGTGAATACTCAACCAAATACTCAGCGACATCACGCACTCTGATAAGTAAGTTTTGATAAGAAATCTCTTCATCAGCGCCAATAAATGCGATTTTGTTTGGCGTATCAATCGAGTGTCGGATGAGAGATTCAATAATCATATTCACAGTGCACCTCCACGTGCACGACACACCTTTTCAGCAAACAAAGCCTCAAGATGCGCGAGCCCCTGTTTCAGGTTACCCGCAACAATACGCGGTTGATGTTGGTAGTAGTTGCCCCATGTGTAGGTCGCATCGGGAATTCTTGAAGGGTCAGCCTCAGCTAGCACTGTGGTTTCCAAACCGAGTCGCGACATCATGGCGTACAGCGGATCAGTAGCGGTAAAAATGCACCATTCATAACCACTCTCCACCAGCTTTTGAGTCATTAGCAGAAAATGAAGCGTAGAAAAGCCTTTCGAAAATGAAGCGAGCTGTCCGAACTCAATAAGCTTGCTACGCTCTATGCGCGGTTGAGTACCGTGTTCTTCTGGATGATTTGTGGATTGATCAGATAGAGAGCGATAGAACACTTTGTTCAAAAGCTGATCTGCCGGTTCATCTAGATACTGTTCCAAAAATAGTGATTCGTTGCTGGCGACACGGAAACCGCATAGTGAACGAATCTCCTCGCCTTCCATCAAAGCCATAAATGTGGGCATAAAGGAATTTAAATGAGCATCAAATGCTAAGGAATAACGCTGGGCAATGTAGTTTTCAATCTCACTACGTTGCGGATGAATGCGGTCGATAATCTCAAGCTTAAATGGGTGAGATGGAAAGAAATCTGCCATACAAGAAGCCCTCTCTGCTAGCTATAGAGAGAGCTTAAATAAGTAAACTTAAGGAAAGCTTAAGGAAAGCTTAAGGAAAATTAAGAATAGGACTTTTTTATCTCACCAGACTTAGACGCAATCTAATAGGTGCAGATTTTGTAGGTATAGAGAGTAGTAACAGCACCATATGACACAGACAAAAATGCCGCTGTTTAAGCGGCATTGTTTTATCTAGCAGATAATCTTTCGGATTATTCTTCATCTACTTTAGGGGCAACTTTCTTCTTCGGAATGAAGACATTGTCACCCACAGCGACGTTTTTATAGAAGCTCTTATCGCGTTTAACAGGTTTCTTCGCTACCTTCTTCGCTTGCGACTTCACATTCTTGTTTGCTTGGTCACTTGCTTTGCGCACTGGCTGTCTAGGTTTAAGGCCCTTAAACTTGCCAGTTAACCCTTCCAACTCTTCAAATTGAATATCTTGCTGCAAAAACGCTTCTACGCGTTTGAAGCTATCCCAGTCTTTAGGACCAACGAAAGAGACCGCATCCCCTTTGTTACCAGCACGACCTGTACGACCCACACGGTGAACGTATTCTTCGGTGTGTTTTGGCATATCAAAGTTGATAACGTGAGTCACATTGGCAATATCCAGACCGCGAGATGCAACATCAGTGGTCACCAGAATCTTAAACACTGCACGCTCAAACTGACTCATAATGGTATTACGTTGCGCTTGGTTCAAACTTCCACTTAGCGCCACCGCTTTCAGCTTCATCTCATTAAGCTTATCGGTTAAACGTTCGGTATCTGCGCGCGTTGCCGTGAAGATAATAACCTGACGATATTCTGCGTCGTGCAGAACTCGGTCTAGTAACGCTTCTTTGTGGTCTAGGTGATCACACAGGTAGAAGCGTTGACGAATGTCTTTGTGCTGCTCGTTTGAGACACCCACTGAAATACGACGCGGGTCATTTAACATCTCAGCTGCGATATCGTTGACTTCAGCGTGATCCAATGTTGCAGAGAACATCAGCGTCTGACGACGACGATGTTTCGCCGCTTTATGAATGTGACGTAGTTGAGGGGCAAAACCCAGATCCAACATACGGTCTGCTTCATCAAGAATCAGAGTATCCACACCATCTAAAAACAACGAACGGTGTTCAAGGTGATCCGCAAGACGGCCCGGAGTCGCAACGATAAATCGAGGGTAACGGCTCAGCGCTTTCACTTGGTCGTTAAAGTTCTCACCACCAGTGATAAGCGTACCTGTGTAGCTCAAACCACCCAACATAACGCGTAATTCACCATACACTTGCTTCGCCAATTCGCGCGTTGGCAATAAAATCACTGCGCGCGGATCTTTTGCTGAAAAAGCCTTTGTTTTTAAAGCTTTATGCAGAGTAGGAAGTAAGAAGGCTAATGTTTTACCGGAACCAGTTTTCGAAGACGCCAATACATCTTTTCCTGCAATAGCAACAGGAATAGCGATCTTCTGGATTTCGGTCGCTTGTTTGAAATCGTAGTGTGCTAAGTTTTTCAATAAGCGATTGTCTAAGCCTAAATCTTTAAACTGCAAAGGATTCTCCAAATCAGTGGGGTAGCCGAACACGTGTGGCTAAATGGTCAAAATCAAAGCGCAGTATGATACCGCGAATAGTGCGCTAATAGATAGAGATCACAGAAAATATTCTCTTCATAACACTTAAATAGTATATGCACTACAGTCAAATTTGGTGCTAAAGTAATTCTTATCAGTAAGAATTCACACAATCATTTGATTCATTGACATTATTTTGGGTTATTTTGACTTTTACTGATTAGGCGAAGCGTAAAATAGTGTCTACACTATAACTCGTCACTATATGGAAAAGAATGTATAGGACGTTTTGATATTTACATAAAATCAAGGAGTTCATATGAACAAGATGTTAATCGCGGCAGCAGCGTCATCTGTACTATTACTAGCAGGTTGTGCATCAGGTCCTGACGAAGCAACAACAGCAAAATTGGACGAGCTAAACAGCCAAGTTAGTCAGCTTAACGACGAAGTTGCAGCACTTAAGAGCGAGCACTCTGCTCTAGCTTCAAAAGTGAATGCAGCATCTGATTCTGCAATGGCAGCACAAGAAGAAGCTGCACGCGCAAATGAGCGTATCGACAACATCGCTCAGTCTTATACTAAATAAGATTTCAACCCAACTGCACGCAGATTGAGTTTCTTAAGCCTCCAGTTCCTCCTATGGAATTTGGAGGCTTAATTTTTTCGTCATTGCTCGCCGCAAGTGTTAGTGATTGACTAGCAACTCTCGGCAAAAATTCAATGCTCTTTCTATCCTTCCGCTATCGCAACTGATATTCCTCTGCCAACTCTCGTTTCTGCTCATATTGCTCAATGAGCGCTTGTTGTGATTTGCCTTTGTTGCCATAAAACAAACCACCGCTTTTATTCAAATAATCAAAGTCGCTCGCCAGAACATCAAGCACCAGAGATATGCGTTTTAAAGTTAATTCGGTACAGGATTGGCCGTCGATGTCATCATCAATATCAAGCACATGGGAACGGAAAGACTCTAGTTGAAACAGATGTAAAAGTTCATCATCACTGGTTAACGCTTTCTGCCAACTTTCAATAAGACTTTCAAAGTGATTGATCACCATAACTTTTGCTTGTTGCGCTTTAAGCCACGTGATTTTTTGCTGATAAACCTCCACAGCAATTTGTTTTAGCGTCCGGTACAGCTCCAGTTGTTCAGCCAAAGAGCAAGCATTTTTCAGCAGCCAGCCAAAAAAGAAACGCGTTTCGAAGCGTTCCACCATATGAAATAAAGGATCGGCGGTTCCGTTGCTGTTGAAGTCTGCTTTGGGATCAAACGAGTACATATAGCCGAAGTCGAACAGCCAAAGCTGTTGATGTTGATGTTGATCCACCAGCAAGTTGCCGCTGCATAGATCCCATTCCATCAAACCGTGTTCTTCACACGCCTGCAGTGTGGTGAACAACTGTTGAATCAAATCCGGCGTGAGTTGCTGAATATGATGCCCTTCAATCCACGGCGACAAAATAATTCCTAGACGGTAGTTAGCGTAGATCGTTGGCACTATATGGCTAAGTCTTTGCGCAGTATCTGATTGCTGCTTGAGTTTTTGTAGGTCATTACGTCGCTGAACTTCATTGAGAAAAGAATACTGACCGTCTAAGTTAGCTACTTTTGCCACTGTGCGGCGCTTTTTCAGGTTGTAGTCTTTACCATTGATTCTTAGGTGGAAAACTTCTGCGGTCAGCCCTGAGCGAATCACTCTGACAACCAGAGGCGAATCTTCGGTGATCTCAGCAAGGACGGAAGGTTCAATAGGGCAAAGTTGTTCACTACCTACCACCAAGTTTTCTCCACTTTCATCAAACGCTTTTTGCAGTTGTTGTCTCAGGTTCATAATCTTCTCTTTCCGTTATTGGCTCTGTTATCGTTTTTGTTGTTATGTGCTCATAACACACGTAACTGATGAAAAAATCATCATACTTTGGCAAATAACAAGGGGAGGATAACCAAAGAAGGAAGTGAAAACGAAGAGGCTGAGAAGCTTCGCTTTCCTTGCAGGGAAAGCGAATAATGAGATGCTAAAACAAAGAGTTAACGGACGATACACATAGGAGTTTGAGTAATCGGACATGGATGAATTTGCGCATCCAGTTCGAATACTTTTGCAAGCAACTCAGACGTAAGTACAACATCCGGAGCCCCTTCGCTGATCACCTGCCCTTCCTGCATCACAATTAAATGGTCGCAATAGCGACAAGCCTGATTGATATCATGCAACACCGTCACGATAGTTTTTCCTTGCTGATTCAACTTACGCAGCAGCTTCATCAACTCCACTTGATGGTTCATATCGAGATAAGTGGTTGGCTCATCAAGCAATATGTAGTCTGTGTCTTGTGCTAACGTCATAGCCAACCAAACACGTTGTCTTTGGCCTCCGGAAAGATCGGTAACCGCTCGTTCTGCAAAACTCTCAACGCCAGTGGCTTTCATTGATTGTTCAACAATCGCTTTATCATGAGCAGATAGCTGCCCCCAGAAACCAGTATAAGGGCTGCGACCATAAGAAACCGCGTCTCGGACAGTGACACCTTCGGGTGGTTCTTGAGATTGAGGTAACAGAGCCAATTGTTGTGCTAGTTGACGAGAAGATATCTGCTCAATCCTTTCTCCCTGCCACAAAACTGCGCCGCTTTGTACTTTCAAAATTCGAGATATCGCCTTCAATAAGGTCGATTTTCCGCAACCATTTGGCCCTAAAAGAGCGGTAATTTTTCCTTCAGGTACGGTGACATTGACACCTTTAACAATGGGTGTGCCGCCATAACCGACAATTAAATTTTCAGTAGTTAAACCCATGAGCTATCTCATTTTGAACAATAGATACAAGAAATAGGGTGCGCCAATAATCGCAGTCATAATACCCGCTGGAAGTTCAATTGGCGGGTCAATGACACGAGCAACCAAGTCAGCAACCAGCAGTAGAAAAGCCCCAACCAGCATTGATGTGGGTAATAAAGCCTGATGACGCCCACCCACTAACTGACGTGCTAAATGAGGAGCCACTAAACCGAGGAAACTAATTGGCCCACAAACAGCGACTGAAGCTGAAGTCCAAATGACAGCCACAAACAAAGCGAGCCCCCTCACCCAAGGCACCGAGATACCCAAGTTACAGGCCCTTTCATCGCCCAATGTAAGCAAGTTTAACGCCTGACTAAGCCAAAAAACCGCAGGTATCAAAACTAACCACGGTAATAGCATGGCTAACTGAGTCCAACTTCTTCCCCATAAACTGCCTGTCAGCCAGAGCAGCGCATTGTTGATTTCTAATGGCTGAGTGAGGATAAGGAAATCGATACCACTGCTGTATAAAGCCGCCAGTGCTACGCCAGTAATGGCTAAACGAACCGGAGCCGCATTTCCGCCGCACACTAACGCAAGTAAGAGTGCCGAAGTTATTCCGCCAATTAGCGCAGCTAAAGGAAGCCAGTAAACAGAAATAGCTGGAAACAGTGTCATAACTACCACTGCGCCCAAACCTGCCCCATGGCTTACCCCCAAGATGTCCGGTGAAGCAAGTGGGTTACGAATCACCCCTTGAATGAGCACCCCTGAACTTGCCAACATAGCGCCAACCAATACAGCAATTAAAACTCGCGGAAAACGATACTCATGAATGGTGAAGTAGTGTTCACTGCCAGAAAAAAAACCTTGCCATACCTGTTGGGAAGTTAAATTTACCGCCCCAAAACTTAAGTTCGACACAATAGCGATGACAACAAACACGAGCAGAATGATTTGTGTACGTAAAACTGAAGTCATCGTTTTTGCCTAACTAAATACAAGAAACACGGCGCACCGATGATTGCTAATACGGCTCCAGCTGGAGTTTCGGTTGGAAATACCACAGCGCGGCTAAGAATGTCTGCGCCAATGGTTAACACAGCACCAAGTAACATGGATACAGGTAGCAATATACGGTAATCATATCCCACTAACAGACGGCCAATATGCGGCACAATAAGACCAACAAAAGCTATGGCTCCAACACTGCTCACGCTTACGCCCACTAGTACCAAAACCGCCAACGCAATAGCAGCTCTGAGCAAGTTCAGGTTTACGCCAAGGCTTTTTACCCGTTCATCACCCATTGCCAGCAAATTCACTTTCGGGGCTAGCAGCAAACTCAATATCAGTGCGGAGAATAAGCTAGGCCAGCTCCATGCCCAAGTATCCCAACTAACATGTGCGAATGATCCTGCAAGCCACACCATCACACTCGCTGCTTGTTCCTCAACTAGAATCACACTGGCTTTGGTTAAAGCACCACATAACGCAGAGATCGCGATACCAGCGAGAACAAGTTTCCCTCGCTCCGCACCCATTTTCCAAGCGCCTCCCAAAACCATAACAAGAACCCAAGCGACAAAGCCGCCAATCATCGCGGCGATCGGGCTTGAAATAATGTTAGAAGAGAAGATCGTCGTCGCCAATGCGATTCCTAACGCGGCACCAGCATTGACACCAAATACGCTTGGCGATGCTAACGGATTACGGGTTAAACCTTGCATTAACGCACCAGCACAGGAAAGACTCGCTCCAACTAGAGCAGCTTCAAGTACACGAGGGAGCCGAATGTCCTGCACGATGACATGAGCAATCACATCAGAACTTGGAGACCAAATACCAACAATCGCATCCAATGCTGACACAGGCACAGCAGAGTAACTAAACAGACCGAACCAAGTGACCAGTAACAGGCTAACAATAAGAGCTGTAACCACGTTCACCGTTTTGATATCCAAATACATTAAGACTTAACCAGCTTTAACAAGTCTGCTGCCATGTATTCCGCAGCGAGAATGCCTCGGCAACGCGCCCACATATTTCCATCAACATGGAAGACTTGTTTGGCTTTTACAGCATTAAGCACATTCCACAAAGGCTGCTTCTGCCACTGTTTTACGATGCTGTTTTGAGTGTAATCACCAACAATCAGATAATTTGGGTTAAGTGCCAGCAACTGTTCAAGGCTGATTTGGCGAGAAGCATTTTCATTCTTTAACCCTTTTGGAGAACTCAACCCTAGCGCTTGAATCACACCACCAGCGTAAGACTCCGATGAGTGTGCAAAGAAATCATTCTCGCGTGCAACACCAAACTGTACCGTTTGATGCTCAAGTCCGTGTAACTGCTTTGCATAGCCCTGCATCAATTGTGTATGCTGCTGCAAACGTTGTGTCATCTCAGCTTCTTTACCTATCACTTTACCGATAATCGCCGCGGATTTTAGGTTGTCTTGATAGGTCTCGCGGCGCGAAGGAAGCAGAAGTGTCGGCGCAATTTTCATTAGGTCGTTATACACCGCTGAGTGTCGGTCTACGTCAGCAATGATCAGATCAGGTTTGAGGGATGCAATCACTTCTAAACTTGGTTGAGATCGTGTACCTACCGATTTCCATTCACCCAGCTTCTCGCTGACTGCAGGGAGCAATCGGCTTGGATCGTTATCATCAGCAATACCCACTGGGCTTACATCAACAGCCACCAGCGCATCAACAAATGAGAACTCAAGTGCCACAATTCTTTGTGGCGTTGACTGAATTGAGAATTCACCGTGGCTGTCCGTAACGGTGACAGCAGAAGCAAAGAAGCTCAAACAATAACTAACCACTACAGCACTATGTTTAAGCCAAGAAGACCATTTCATCACTAATACCTTTTCAGAAAACAACAAAGAGCCTCGCACTGCAAGACTCTCAAAGATTAAAACTCGTAATTAGCCGTCAGATAAATACGGCGCTGCTCACCTGGGAAATGTCCGGTTCGATCGATAAAGCCACTCACCGCGTACTCTTTATCGAACAGATTTTTCACATTGAGCTGGAACTGCCACTGCTGCCAGCGTGTTTGCCATGACGCATCAAACACTGTGTAGGCTTTTACAATCTGACCGCTCTGGTTGTACTGCTCGCTCACATGATCAGCGCCAAACCCCACAGATGAATTCAGTGCAGCGATATCATAGCGAGTCCATAACCCCAACTGGTGATGCGGAGCATTCGCAAAGCGAGTGCCAACACTGTTGGTAATGCCATCGTAAGCTTGTTTCACTCGTGTATCGTTGTAGGCATAGCTCAGATTTGCCGTCCAGTTCTCGGTTATATCCGCCAGCATATCCACTTCAACACCCTGACTGCGCACTTTGCCGTAGGAAACCAAGCGAGTGTCGTCATCGGGATCAGTTTGCAAAATATTCTCTTTCACCATGTGATAAAGAGCCAGATTCACGTTGAGAGCATTATCAAACCAGTAACTGCGTACACCGGTTTCGTACATCACGCTCTCTTCAGGATCGAACGGACCGCCATTTGACTCAGCTTGATCAGAGGCATCCTGCGGAACAAAACCTGTCGCAACCACAGCATAAGGGTGCAAGTTCGAATTGATTTGATAAGTCGAGCCAAGACGATATGACAGCCCAGAACCCTGATATTCGCTGATAGTGTTTTTTACAAGGTCATTAACTTTGTCTTTGAACCCGTCGACACGAACTCCAGAAAGTACATTCCAACGCTCGGTAATATTCCATTGATCCTGAATATATACACCGTAGCGCTCGGAACTAGAGTTCGTCTGTTTAGATAACGTTAAGGTGTAAGCGGAAGAATCTGCACCGTATTCCGGATCAACTAGGCTTAGACCTGCCACACTTTTGTCTACGTTATAGACATAGTCTTCATTGAGTCGGTAGTAATCGCTACCAAACAGTAGCGTGTGCTCCCCTAACTCAGCGACTAAGTTTGCAGAGAGTGAGCCGGCTTTATTCTCACGAACTTGGTCACGGTACTGGCGCTTACTCCAGTCATAAACACCATCACCATTGGTATCTTTCAAACCCATTGGTTCATGGTATTTCTGCGTCTCTTTGTTCTCGTAATAACGTGCAGTAACGTCGCCTCTTAACCACGCATTAAAGTCATGTTCCACTTTAATCTGGTAAACCTGAGCTTCGAGATCTTGGTAGTCAGAAGCCTCGTTAGCGTTCCAGTTAATATCTGCAAGAAAATTGCCTTCATCATCGGTTGGAATACCGCGTAAACGAGCACCACCATAATGCTGAATGATGTCAGTAAACTGAGTAGTCACAGTTGTGGTATCACCTAAATCCCACGCATAACCAAGGTCGATGATTCGATTGCGAACATCGGTGTTGTTGCGAGATGGATTCTCGTGATCCTGATAAACTGCGACACGGTACCGTTGAGTCTCATCTTCATTCGCAGGACCTGAAAGCTCGACACTGCCACTGAAAAAGTCTTGGTTTCCCGCTGTCATTGAAATACGTCGATGAGGCTCATAGGTTGGCTTTTTGGTGACATAGTTAATCACGCCACCAGGCTCTCCACTTCCCATCACTGCTGACGAAGGGCCTTTCAACACTTCCACTTGCTCAATATTGAAAAGCTGCGGGATCGAGAATCCGTTGAACGGGTCACCTCGTACACCATCATAAAGAATTTGATCCTGACGAAAGCCTCTGAACGTTACTCCTGAATATGAGTATTGGCTTACACCGCTGATTGAGCGGTACAGATCAGTAATTTGGCGCGCGCCTTGGTCCTCGATTAATTGCTGGGGAAGTACTTGGATCGACTGAGGTGTGTCGTCAATCGCTGTCGGTGTTTTGGTGGCTAAACTCGTTTCTTGAGAACGGTATAAAGAAAGAGCTCGACCATAAACGGTGACCGTTTCAGCATCCTCGGAAACGATATTTTGTGAACTTTCACTGGCGGAAAATGCTGGTGAAGAAACACCTGCCAGAATCGCTAAAAAAAGAGAAGAATAGTTAAATTGAGCCTTCATAGAGTTGTGTTCAAAGTTGTTTTTATTATGGAAAGCTTGCGAATCTAACTGAGTTTAATTCTCATTACAATTATTATATTAATCACTAATCTTCATTAATTATATTTAGCAGCAATATATCAGGTGTATTTCCCGATAAGGCAACTCAAGGCTTTGACAGGAGTTCAAGCATCGTTATATTAACTCCATTGCATTATTACCTGTTCACCTAAAGAACCCAGAGATACCGTATGAAAGTGATCATTCTTCACGGGCTGTACATGCACGGAATTGCGATGTTGCCGCTCAGCCAACGTCTTGAAAAACTGGGCTACGATACCGAAGTGGTGAGTTACAACTCGGTTGCTATTGATGAACGCAAGGTGTTTCCAGCGATTGATAAAGCGCTCGATCACAAACAAGTGAATGTTCTGGTTGGACACAGTTTGGGTGGCGTGGTGATTAAACGCTATCTCGCTTCACGTAAACCGGATGTAGATACCATTTCGCATGTTGTTGCGTTGGGTTCTCCGATTAACGGCGCTTCGATTGTTGGCAAAATTCAACAAATGGGCTTAGGGGTGTTGCTGGGGAATTCCGCGAAATTCGGCCTGCAAAAGCACGAAGACAAGTGGGAGTTTCCACAAAAACTGGGCAGCTTAGCGGGTACTGTTCCGCTGGGAGTACGCTCTATTTTGATGGGAAAAGACACACATTCGGATGGCACAGTTACGGTAGATGAAACCAAAATTGCAGGAATGACGGCGCACCATCTGATGCGGAATACTCATACCAGTATGATTTATAGCTCGAAAGTTGCAGAACAAATTGATCACTTTATTCGTCACAATAAGTTCGCACAAAAAAAAGCCCGAATAAAAGCGGAATGATTAGGCAAGTTTACTCTTATTCGGGAAAAGTGCAGGTTTGGAACGAAACTGATTTAGACGCTAAAAGCTCCTATGTACTGTTTTAAATGTTCTGTTTGAGCTTGTACCGCATGGTAAGTCTTAGTGGTGTCGCTTGCGATATTCTCAATATCCAAAGAAGACTGGCTGATCGCTTGAACACTGTTGTTCACATTCACCGATAGCAACTGCTGATCTTGTGAAAGCCTTTCGATCTGGCTGTCCATATTAGCAATCTCCTCTGCAGCACTGACGATGGCATGGTAAGACTCACCGGCCTCCGTCACTTGCTGTAAGCTCACGCCGATTTGTTCTTGGCATTGACTCATTAATTGTTGTGCACTGGTGGCTTGAGACTGCAAATTGCCAATAATGCCACCAATTTCATCAATAGAACTTTGCGTTTGCTGTGCGAGTTCTCGAACCTGATCAGCCACCACCGCAAAACCTCGACCACTCTCACCCGCTCGAGCCGCTTCAATCGCCGCGTTCAAAGCAAGTAGGTTGGTTTGCTTGGTAATATTGCTAATCACATCGGAAATCACACTGATATCAAAGCTGCCACGATAAAGCCCTTCAATGACTTCACCGGTTTGACCAATCAAGAGCGACATATTCTCAGTGCGCGAGATGGAATTCACGATGCTCTTTTCACCAATTTGCGCCTGTTGTTTCGCCATTCCACTCTTTTCTGATGCTTGCTGTGTGACTTGGTCGATAAATTGTGTGTTCTCAGTAAGCTCTTGAGATGCAGCGACGATCTGATCAATCTCGATTTTCTGAGCATCGACACTTTGCTGAGTATGAGCCACTTTCGCCGCTAACTCTTCAGACACTAAATCCAGCGAGTGAACACTTTCTTTCACTGCAATGATGAGATTAAGCAGGTTCTGTTGCATGCTGTTAAATGCAGTTGCAGCTTGGCCAAACTCATCATTATGAAAATCGTTCTTTGCCAACGACGCATGCAGCTGACCTTGACCCACAACAGACATGTGTGCTTTTAGACGACTGAGTGGGTTCAAAACTCGTTTCGCTGTGTAGTAGCTAAATGCCATCAGTAAGATAACCACAACACTGGCTGCTATCACTGACCACTGAAGAGCATGTTCGATGTCTGCTTGTTTGTTCTGCTTAATCAAGTTCGCTTCTTGTTCCAAATCGTTTTGTAACTGAGTTAAGCGATCCACAATGGCATTAAACGGAGCAAGCATTGGACCCAACATTTCTCGTCTTGCTTCATCTACATGGCCTTGGTCTATCAAGCGAATGTAATTCTGTTGCATTGCTCTGTATTCATCAATGCGGCGCTCGAAATCGTACACTGCGGCCTGAATATCGCTGGTATCGGCGAGAGCTTTCATGCGTTTAAAGGAATCATTAACTTTCTTGTCATTGAGCGAGATGGTTTGAACAATCTTCCTATGCTGCTGTTCATCAGACGTCAAACCGTAATCCAATGCGAAACGACGATATGTCACGGTGTAATAACGAAGATCAGAAACTGTCGTCATCAAACTGACATTCCGGTCAACGACGTTACCAAATTGAGACTGCACGCGAGTCAGAGTAAGTAACAGATATAGGGACAACGCGACAATAGCAGCAACGGCTATAAACGCATTTCCCCGAACTAAGTTTGTAATTGAAAAAGAACGCATATTCATGCCCTAACGACCTAACAACGGACAAAATTTAACAGATACAAAAACTAATAGATGCTCGATTAATCCTATTGGTTCGATAGAGAAAAACTATAAAAAAGCCCAAGAGTTCGCTCTCTCGGGCTTCACAATCAAGTGATGGTTTAATGAAGGAAGTGTTTTAAGCAGCGATACCAAAACCGTAAGCATCCAGAGCCAGAATTTCCAGATCGATAGCGCGGTGAAGAACCTGACCAACTTCATCGTCATAGCTAGTGCCCAGAATACAAGGCAGAGGAAGATAATGATCCGGTGTCGGGTGATTAAACCTTGCGTGTGGTGCTTGGTTTAAGTAATCCAACAAGGCACTAATATTGCCTGATGCAAGCTGGTCACTCACCCATCCCGTGAATTGATTCACTTTCTCTACTCTATGTGGGTCTTGAACTGGTGCAAAAATTTCTCGCAAGTTATGGCTGATACCGCCTGAACCGACAAACAGCACACCCTCTTCACGAAGTGGACGCAACCAACGGCCAATTTCATAGTGAGAAACCGCATCCATATAGCTATTGATCGACACCTGAATGATTGGCACATTTTTCTGTGGATACATGTATAGCATCGGTATCCAAGCACCATGATCCAACCCTTGGTTCGAATCAAGTTGAGCACTTATACCTGCATCTTGCAGTAATTTCGCTGCTTTTTGTGCCAGTTCTGGCGCACCTTTCGCTGAGTAGTCGATGTCATAAAGCGGTTTAGGAAATCCATAGAAGTCATGGATTGTTCCTAAAGTATGTCCGCTGGTAATTGTCACTGGACCACGGCGATCGTAATGCGCTGAAAATATCACTATCGCTTTAGGCTCTGGAAATTTATCGCTGAGCTGCTTAAAAAATTCTGTGGTTTGCGAATGTTCTAGCGCCATCATTGGAGAACCATGTGATAAGAACAATGCAGGCATACGTTGAGTTGATTTCATTTTACTTCTCCTGATTCGGCGGCTTTCGTTTTTAGTCTTAATACTAAGTCTGTCTTAACACTATGTTTGGCTTGAATCTAAGCTCGCCTTGACTATGTCGACTAATATACCTATCAACTCAGGCGTGATAAAATAGCGCCGTGTTGCTTAATTATAAACGTGGCATTTCTAATACAGGAAGAAGTTAATATGGACAAGATTGTTGCTATGAGAGCTTTCACGACCGTTGTATCGGAAGGAAGCTTCGTTAAAGCCGCAGACAAGCTGGAACTGTCGCCACAACTGGTCAGCAAATACGTCGCGCAACTGGAAGATGATCTAAAAATAAGGTTGCTTAACCGGACTACGCGCCGCGTAAATCTGACCGAAGCTGGTCAGGCCTATTTCGATCGCTGCCATCAAGTATTGATGGATATTGATGATATGGAAAATGCGATTTCTAACTTGCATACCCAAGTCTCAGGCACGTTGAGAATAAGCGCACCGATGTCATTTGGGGTTTACCACTTGTCCGGCCCTATAGAACAGTTCCAGACCCAGTTCCCTGAGATCAAAGTTGAACTGTTTTTAACGGACAGGAAAGTCGACATTCTTGAAGAAGGGGTTGATATCGCCCTGCGTATCGGTCATCTCAAAGACTCAGCGCTTGTGGCGAAAAAAATTACGCCGATAAACCTCTTTGTTTGCGCCGCACCGAGCTATTGGGATAAACATGGCAGACCAACTAGCTTTGATGAATTATGTCAACTCAACTACCTGCGTTTTTCGTACTCTGATCCGAGAAGTCTTTTTACTCACTGGCCGAAACACCTATCGGTGCATGATTTTCGCAGTGATTTCGCCAGCAACAACGGTGATGTGATTGTCAAAACAGCGGTATTGGGACGTGGTTATGCCATTCAGCCTACTTTTCTGACCGGCTCTGCTATTGCATCAGGAGAGTTGGAGATTCTCGACAACTTCCCAATTGAACCTCTCGGGCTTTATGCGCTGTACAGCCATAGGGAGTTTCTTGCTTCCAAAGTTCGACACTTCATCGACTTTCTATCTGGCTTCTACGGTGACAAGCCCTATTGGGATAACTACTAGCGAGAACAACACTCTAAACAGAGCCCAAATTACTCCGCTGGGCTCATCATCAACGCTTTACCATTGAGCAAGCTATCCGCCACTTTTTTACGGGCAGATTTCACCAAGTTGGCCAACGTTTGTCGCGAGACTCCCATCTCAACGGCTGCCTGTTGCTGTTGCATTCCTTGATAGTCCACCAGCCGAATCGCTTCAAATTCATCAGCTTCAAGAAAAACCTTTTCTAAACTTCCCATTGGTACGCCATTAGGTTTAAAACAGCTTTGAGCTGGAGAACCACAAATCTGACGAGGAATTTTCGGACGCGCCATAACGGCTCCTTCTTTGTTTCTATTCTGAATCTGTCGATATTGGATGCAGAACAAATTAGTTCGCAGCCATCGCCTGCTTTTCGATTGCTACTGATTGTTGAAAGCCAGAAACGAGCCAATCCTGAAGCGTATCTAGCATAGGATTATCACTCTGTTTTGGGTACAAAAAGTAATAGCTGTGGCCAGAAAGTACTGTCTGTTCAAAAGGCTTAATTAATCGATGCATAGCAAGATCTTGCTCAGCGAGAGTGATGTCACCCACTGCGATACCAAACCCTTGCTGAGCCGCATTCATTGTTTGGTCAAGGGTTGAAAAGTGCTGATTGCTTTTGCTAAACAGCTCTCTTTTATCCATGTGGTTTAGCCATAACTTCCAGTCACTTTGTTCTGTATTCGCATGTAACCACGTCAGTCGTGGTAAATCATCAAACGACAGCTGTTGCCCTAAATCATCCAGCAGTTCTGGGCGACAGATAGGCGTTAAACACTCTTGAAACAATTGATGGCTTACCACGGAAGGAAGCTTGGGCGCTTTGCTGTACATAATCACTGCATCAAACAAATTAAAGTTCGGTTCAAGGTGATGCTTAATGGTTGAAGTCAGCTCGACATCAATATCAGGGTGTGCGTCCTGAAAAGCCATTAATCTCGGCAACAACCAAGATGTCACGCAGCTAGGCGCGTTGAGTTTAATAGTGGAAGGTGTCGACGACACTTCTTCAATCGCCGAGCGTAGACGGTTCAGTACATCTTCCGCATGAGGAACAAACTTCAACCCTTGTTGCGTGAGCGACAATCCCCTTGCATGACGGAAAAACAATTTCACACCCAACAACTCTTCTAATGAAAGAATTTGCCGACTGATCGCGCCCTGAGTCAGGTTCAAAGCATGCGCAGCCTTAGTAAAATTCAAGTTTTCTGCTGTGGCGAGAAATGCCTGTAATGTTTTTGTCGATGGAAGATGCATCCCACACCTCAAGCTATGATTTTTTATCATGGCTAGTATGTGTTTATTTCGATTCTTTTTACAAATTCTTTTTGATTGAATAATCAAAACAAAAAGCGAATTGCAAATAAAAACAAATTAAATGCAGTTTAACGAATAAAAAATCACTCAGTGCGACTAACTAGCACTAGCGAGAGGTCAACCATGTCTTCACTAGCCGCCTCATTGGTACCAGAGGTCATAAAAAAATTAATACCTTATCAGTCAGCAAGACGTATCGGTGGTTCAGGTCGAGTGTGGTTAAACGCCAACGAACTTGAGTTCCCAATCCATTTCGATAATCAGGAGCAAAGCTACAACCGCTACCCTGATTTTCTGCCTCATGATGTTGCATCGGCTTATCAAAAATACGCGGGGGTTGACGCTCCAGTGCTTGCGGTACGCGGTGCAGATGAAGCTATTGACCTATTGATTCGTACCTTCTGCCAACCGGGCAAAGATAAAATCGTGGTTTGTCCGCCAACTTACGCTATGTATGAGTTCTGTGCCGATGCACTTGCGATAGAAACCATCAAAGTGCCACTCGTTGGTAATGCTTTCGAATTGGACTGCCAAGGTGTTATTCAGGCAGCAAAAGAGGCGAATTTGGTGTTTCTATGTTCACCGAATAACCCTACTGGCAATCTCATCTCTCAAGCAGAGATCGTCAAAGTGCTTGAAGGAACACAAGACGACGCCATCGTAGTGGTTGATGAAGCCTATATCGAATTTGAAATGGAACACAACGCCGCAAGTCTGATTGCTCAATATCCGAACTTAGTGGTCATTCGCACTTTATCGAAAGCCTTTGGCTTAGCGGCAGTACGTTGCGGTTTTATTATCGCCGATAAGAGTGTGATGGATTTCGTTTCTAAGCTTATTCCTCCTTACCCAATGCCGGATTCAAGTGCAACGGTGGTATTAGCGGCGCTGTCTGAAACGGGTCTAAAACAGGTAGAAGAGAATACTCAAACGCTTATTCGTACCCGTGAATGGTTCATCAGTGAGTTAAACAACTTGCCATGTATTGCTCACGTCTACCCGTCATCAACCAATTTCGTGTTAGTACGTACACATTCAGGTGAAGACTTGTTTGCGTATCTTCTAAAGCAAGGTATTGTGACTCGCAATCAAAGCCACGACCCTGCACTTAGAAACTGCGTACGAATCACTATCGGTAGCCAATCGAGCATGGAAGAAGTGATTAGTGTGCTCCGCAGTTACCCAACGCAATCGTAGATAATTGATAAAAGGAATTAACCAATGAAAAAATTAGCTTTAGGTTTAGCTTGTTGTGCAGCACTGTTCGGTTCAGCAGCTTTTGCAAAAGAAGTACGTCTTGCTTCTGACTTCACTTACCCACCGTTCAACTACAAGAATGCAGACGGTACGCCTGTTGGCTTCGATATTGAAATTGCAGACGCGTTATGTGCTCAAGCAAAACTAGAGTGTACTTGGGTTTCACAAAGCTGGGATGCACTAATCCCTAGCCTGCTTGCTCGCAAATCAGACGTGATCATGGCGTCAATGCGTATCACAGACGACCGTAAGAAAAAGGTTCTGTTCACTAACAAGTACTACCAAACACCCGCGCGTTTCGTGGCAGCAAAAAATGCTGACTTCACCATTGATCAAGCTGGTATGAAAGACAAAGTGATTGGTGTTCAGCAGGGTACGATTCATGACCGCTACGTAACAGACAAGTTTGGCGCAGTTGCTGAGATTAAACGCTATACCGGTCAGGACGAAGTATACATCGACATGCAAAACGGCCGCTTAGATGCGACATTCGGCAACGCAGACCAACTGTCTCTCGCTTTCCTAGATAAAGCAGAGGGCAAGAGCTTTGAATTCAAAGGCCAAGCGGTAACGGATAAAGCCTACATCGGTGAAGGTACTGCACTTGCGCTACGTAAACAGGACCAAGAGCTGGCAGAGAAGTTTAACCAAGCTATCGTCGAAATTCGCCAAAACGGTACTTACGATAAGATCGCAGCGAAATACTTCAGCTTCGATATCTATGGTGAAAACCTATAATTCAATCTCATCAACTTTAGACACGATTTATTGAGATGAAAGCCGGCAATCAAGCCGGCTTTGTTTTGCATGCCGCTTTGTTTGAGATGCGACTATGGCTTTTGGATGTGTTTGCTATACAAATTCGCCAACGGCTGAGCAGAAAAACCGTGGGCAAAAATGCTCATCAATACCGTTAAAGTCACAACCGCGAACAACTGCTCATAACCTTGAATAGAACCGAATTCATGAGCGACCAACAGCGCATACAATATAGAAGCAATACCTCTTGGGCCAAACCAAGCAATAAAGCTCATGGTTGAGAAATCAAGTTTACTTCCGAGCAAACAAAGAATCACAGGCAGCATTCGCAATACAGTTAAACTTAGTAAAGCGTAAACAATCACAGGTGCTGAAATGTAATCCCAAGTGACAGGCACAAAGGCAAAGCCAAACACAAAGAAGCTGATCAACACCAAAAGCTCACCTTCACTCTCGGCAAAATCTTCAATGTGCTCGCGAACACCTTGATTGGTATTGCCAGCATATAAGCCAGCAAAAAACGCAGCGATAAAGCCATTGCCAGAAACAACCTCGGCACTGTAGTAAGAGAGAATGGCTAAAGCGATAGGTACCAAGTTGCGATAGGTTTCCACCATCCACCCTTTCTGCAAACACTTCATCTGTGCTTTTGCACCTAAGTAGCCAATCGCTGCGCCAGCCAGACCACCAAACACAATCTGCTCAGCGACGTAAATCATCCAGTTACCTTGAGGTTCATGGTGAATGCCAGCGCTTATCGCTGCCACAACCGTAATCAAGACAGGGAAAATAATGCCGTCATTTAAACCACTTTCAACATTGATGGTAGAGCGCACGGTTTTGGGAACGATAGGATCGGAAACAACCGCTTTCCCCAATGCGGCATCGGTTGGCGTAAGAATCAGAGCCAGCAACAGTAAATCCAAAAATGGCATTTGCGGGAAAAGGATTTTTCCAGCGATGGTTCCTGCGACTACCGTGATGGGCAGACCGATAAAAAGCAATCTCGCCGGGATTTTCCATGATTGCTTTAAAAGGCCGAGATCCAATAATGCTGCATCGCTAAACAGCACCAAAACTAAAGCTATTTCGACCAGTACCGTGACCATATTGGCATCGATATTGAGCTGCGCAAAGTTCAGTCCGAGCGGAGAAAACAGTAGACCGAGTCCGGTAAATACCATTGGTCCGGAAATATCATAGCGAGCCAGAAAATTAGAAATGTAACCGTAGCTGAGAATCACTAGAGCGATTACAAGGATAATGATGTGTTCTTCCACAAGCCTGCGCCTTTTGGGAGTTGAATCCGCTTGGATTAGTGCTGATTGAATTCAGAATACTGTAACCCTTTAACAATAGACGATAATTTCATTTCTCCCTGGCCAATTTCTATCGATTTTTCTCACCAATCTTGTTCACGACACCAATAAAATTTTATGTGATTTAACTCACAACTATTTACTTAGCGTGCTAACTAAATTATATTACTTAGCACGCTAAGTAAATAAGAGTTAATCATGGTACACGACATTGCAAGCCTCAAAGAATTGTCTCTCGCTGAACAGTTAGCTCGCGTTTCACGCCTGTGGAAAATGGTGGCTGATCGCGAATTGGCGCCACTTGGTCTTACGCACCCGCGTTGGACGGCGCTATGGAAACTGAGACGTCTGGGCGACAACGTAAGTCAGAAATGTCTTGCTGAAGCGCTTGAAATTGAATTGCCATCGTTAATGCGCACCTTAAATCAACTAGAAGAGCAATCTCTCATCACTCGCTACAGCTGTAAGAGTGATAAACGCGCTCGAATCGTACGACTGACCGAAGATGGAATATCACTGCTCAAACAGATGGAAGAAAAAATCGTCGAAGTTCGTAGCCAACTGCTGAATAACATCAGTGATGAAGAGATAAAAATGCTTTCATCGATACTCGACAGAGTGTCACATAGCGCGCTTGACGCACTTAGTAAAAAGTCAGAAACCTTAGAATAAAAGAGAAGTTTTACATCATGACACCAGATCAAAAATTCGCTCGCTGGATAAAATATTCCTGCTTCGGGTTTGTCTTTGTATTCGCCTATTTCCTTGTTGCGGATTTAGCGATGCCTTTGACACCTCAAGCTATGGCGACCCGCGTCGTCACAAAAATTGCCCCTCAAGTCAGCGGTAAAATTGCCAATGTTTATGTGGAAAACAACCAAGCTGTAAACAAAGGCGATGTACTGTTTGATATCGATCCAACCTCTTACCAATTAGCGGTTGAGCAAGCAGAACTGAACCTAAAACAAGTCATGCAAAATAACGAACAACTCGATGCTTCCATCGCCGCTGCACAAGCAGACGTGAAAGCCAGCGTTATCATTGCTGAGCAAAAGCGCCGTGAAGCAAACCGCCTTAACACTCTTTTCCTTCGCAACGGTACTTCACAACAGTTAAAAGATGATGCGCAAAGTGCCGCGGTAGCTGCTCAAGCTAACGTTGCAGCAGCGCAAGCTAGACTAAAACAGTTGCAAGTTAATCGCGGAGAAACGGGTAATAACAATGTCAGTGTTCGCGTTGCACAAAACCAGCTGGATAAAGCAAAACTGAACCTTTCTTATACTCGCGTTGTGGCAGAGCACGATGGTGTTGTTACCAACTTGCAATTAGAAAATGGTACTTACGCAAACGCAGGCAGCCCCCTTGTAGCGTTAGTTGCAGATGAAGTGGATGTGATTGCCGATTTTCGTGAGAAAAGTTTGCGTCATTTTTCGTCCAACAGCCGAGCTTTAATTGCCTTTGACAGTAAGCCGGGACAAGTATTCGAAGCTCAGCTCAGTACGTTGGATGCTGGTGTGAGTGCGGGACAATTCGCCGCTGATGGTAGTCTGGCAACACCGACCACATCGAACCGATGGGTTCGTGACGCACAACGCATGCGTGTTCACCTTGCGATCGATAGCCAGTTGGTTGATCATCTGCCGTCCGGCGCTCGTGCAACGGTTCAGCTCATTCCTGAAAACTCACTATTCTCGTGGCTGGCTAAAGCGCAGATTCGCTTCCTTAGTGCTCTTCACTACATCTATTAATTAGGGGGAAGCATGAGATTATGGGATCACCCATTGTCTGCGAATGATCTCAGACAGTGTCTGCGTATTGCCACTGGTGCAACCCTTGGCTTCACCATCAGTAAATTGTTCGGTTGGGACAATGGCGTGTTCTTCACGGTTACGCCAATGCTTCTGCTTGGCATGGTGCCAGTAATGAATGCTCACGCAGCCCGCCAGTTGATTGCTGCAGCCGTTGTATGTGGATTAGAAATCGGCATCCTTGGAGGGCTGTTTGGTGGTCATCCGGGCATAATGACATTGATTGTATTTGGTTTATTTCTGATGAAATTTGCCTGTATGTCAAAAGGCAGCTTGTTTTTGTTTGGAGCAAATAGCGTCATCAGTTTGAGTATCATGCTGCATTTTGCCAGTTACCCAACAACAGACATTAACAACCTCGTATTTACGAACTTACTGGCGAGTGTTATTTCCGTGGCTATCGCCTATTTAATGACATTCTTTATTCCAGATGTTGAGCCGAGAGAGCCACCACCAAGACCATTGGAAGCCAAGAAAAGTCACCGTATGCGCCATGAAGCTATCATGGGGGCAAGCATAGCAACGCTGTCATTTATTGTGTTTCAGGTATTTAACCTAAGTGATTCTTTGTCTGCTCAAGCCACGACGGTACTGCTGCTTTTCCCTATGAACTGGAATGGCGCTATGGGTTATGCACGTAAACGTGCGATGGGTACATTAATGGGTGTGACATTTGGTTTGCTTGGGCAAATTCTGTTGTATGACTGGTCAAATTTACTATTGTTTGTTGTGCCGATTCTTTGGATTGGAGCAATGATCTTCAGCTATATGCACGTGAAAGAGTCGAGCGGTTCGGGGGCGGGATTTGGCGGCTTAACAACACTTGGAATCTTGTTCGGTCAATATCTGACTCCGGGTGGTGATTTGGTTTACAGCGCTCTCTACCGTGTTAGCAGCATTCTGTTTGCGATTGTGGTGACACTGCTAGTGACCTACTTTGTTCATCGCCTGCTCAACCGTTTTGAGTCGACCCGATTCAGCCACGAGATGGCGTAGTTCCACCCAAAACAACTGTTCAATCTTTCACAATAGCGCCGCTAATATAGGCAGCCGCCTGTTGGCGCTATTTTATAGGCTGATGCTGATTGAACAATATTCATTAATAGATACGAATTGTATCTGAGAGCGGTTATGCCGATGATGGAGTTGTGCTAAGGTGCGCAAAAACAAATCCAAAGGATAAATCATCAGCCATGTATCTACACGCTCATAGCTTTATCGATAACGGAGTTCTCTACACTCCGCATACATTCTCTGTTCCGCTTGATTACCAGCATCCTGACCAACAAACCATTGAAGTGTTTGCTCGCTCAGTGACATCCGCTCGCGGTGATGATCAACACAAGCCGTGGCTTGTTTATTTTCAGGGTGGCCCAAGCTTTCCCTCTCCGAGAGCAACAGCCACCAGCGGTTGGATGAAACGTGCGTTACAGCAATTTCGCATTCTTCTTCTGGATCAACGCGGCACAGGAAACAGCAGTGTCATTAACCATCAGACACTGGCAGGTATGACGGCTGAACAGCAAGCACAATATCTCAGCCATTTCAGAGCAGATAATATTGTCCGCGATGCAGAATTTATTCGTAAGCAGTGGAACGAGGATAAGTGGGCGATATTAGGTCAAAGCTTTGGTGGTTTCTGTTCGTTAACTTATCTGTCGCTTTTTCCAGAAAGTTTACTGCGCTCATACATCACTGGTGGTGTGCCTTCGATTTCTCGCCATGCGGACGATGTTTATCGCGCAACTTATCAGCGTACTCAGGACAAAAACGCAGCATTCTTTGCTCAATTTCCTAGAGCACAAGAGCTATGCCAACGTATTGCCGATCACTTGTTAACCCATGAAGTTATGCTACCCACAGGTCAGCGTTTTACCGTTGAGCAGTTCCAGCAAATCGGCATTAACTTTGGTGTTAGTGATAGCTTCATTCCTACCTACTTTACATTGGAAAATGCCTTTATCACGGTTGAAGGCGAAGAGACGCTACGTTACGAATTTCTGCAAGCAATGATGATAGAGCAGAATTTCCAGACCAACCCTATTTATGCGATTTTGCATGAGTCTATTTACTGTCAGGGATTTGCCTCTCTTTGGTCTGCGCATCGAGTCAGACAAGAGTTCTCTCAGTTCAATTATCAAACTGGACAACCTTTCCTCTTTACTGGCGAAATGGTTTTCCCTTGGATGTTTGACAGCTACACCAACTTGAAGCCACTGAAAGAAGCCGCTCAACTATTGGCAGAAAAAGAAGACTGGGTGAACCTTTATGATGCGGAAGTTCTTGCAAACAACTCAGTGCCAGTGAGCTGCGCTGTGTATGCCGATGATATGTTTGTTGAGATGGATATTAGCCGCGAAACACTCAAGCACATTCCAAACAGCAAAGCGTGGATCACCAATCAATATGAACACAATGGTCTGCGTGCGGATGGTGAACACATATTGGATACGCTAATAAAAATGGGTGAACAAACTGCTGCCAATCTTAACCTACCGCTTCTTTAGTCTCTATGACGTCAAGCGGGCTTCGGTTCGCTTGACTCTTTACCTGCTCAGATCCTAAAAATTGAATTTTACTCAAGCAGTTACCTTGGATCTTGTACTCCGTTAAGCCGCTAACAACGCTAGCTAAGCATCAATTTAATAACCAGATACAACACAACATATTGCATATATTTCACAAAATCTGCATTTTATGCTTAAAAAACAATCAATATTGTTTCAAAACTCTAAATAAATGTTAATTTTTGGTAATTTCAACCACTCACACAGTGATCGTAATCACACTCGCAAATTTCACACCCCTTTTTGATTTTTGATTTCACGTTTCGGCTGATACCCTGCCGCCCTCTTCGAAATGAATGTCGAAGTGCATAACTATAAGGAGTGTTCTCAATGGATACCAAGAAGCCGTTATCCTTAACCAGCCGAGTTATCATCGGTATGGTTGCTGGTATTTTAACTGGATTCATTATTCGAGCCTTGTTTGAAGGCAATACATTCGTCGACGCATACATCGTCAACGGACTGTTCGAAGTTGGTGGAAAAATCTTTATCGCCAGCTTAAAAATGCTTGTAGTTCCACTAGTGTTCGTATCACTAGTCTGTGGCACAAGCTCTTTAAAAGACATCACCACACTTGGCCGTATGGGTGGTAAAACGCTCGCGTTTTACATCATTACCACCGCAGTTGCGATTACCCTTGCTCTATTTATGGGCACAGTATTCCAGCCAGGTGCAGGTGCTGACCTAACTGCTGCAAGCACCTTTGCAGCAACTGAAGCGCCATCATTGGGTAAAGTGATCATTGATATGTTCCCGACCAACCCAATTAGCTCGATGGCTGAAGGCAAAACCCTCCAAATCATCGTATTTGCAGTGTTATTTGGTATTGCAATCAGCGCCGCCGGCGAAGCTGGTGAACGAGTGGCTGCGATGTTCAATGATCTGAACGAAGTGATCATGAAACTGGTCGCTTTACTGATGAACATAGCCCCTTACGGTGTGTTCTTCCTGATGGCTAAACTGTTTACTGGTCTTGGGTTAGGTGCCATTTTGAACCTTGCTGAGTACTTCCTCGTACTGTCAGCAGCGTTACTAATCCACGGGCTAGTCACCTACAGTGTGATGCTAAAAAGCTTCTCAGGTTTAAGCCCAATTACTTTCCTGAAGAAAATGGAAGACGCAGTGATGTTTGCCTTCTCGACGGCATCATCTAACGCAACCATTCCAGTGACGATGGAAACAGCAAAATACCGACTCGGTGTTGATAACAAGGTGGCATCTTTCACGATTCCGCTTGGTGCAACGGTCAACATGGACGGTACGGCAATCATGCAAGGTGTCGCGACAGCGTTTATCGCTCAAGCGTTCAACATCGATCTGACTATGGGTGATTACCTAACCGTTATCCTGACGGCAACGTTGGCTTCTATCGGTACAGCGGGTGTTCCGGGTGTTGGTCTGGTTATGCTGGCAATGGTTCTGAACCAAGTTGGCCTACCACTGGAAGGAATTGCTCTAATAATGGGTGTTGACCGTCTGCTGGATATGATCCGTACTGCGGTAAACATCACTGGCGACTGTTGTGTTAGCTGTATCGTAGCGAAATCTGAAAACGCACTAGACGTAGCAAGATTTAACGACCCACACGCAGGCGAAAAAGAAGAAGAAGTTCATCTTCATAGATAAGCTGATGTGAATCTAAAAAGCCCCAAGTTGCTCTCGCACTTGGGGCTTTTTTGTTGGTTACTCTTATGTTGATTACTTTTTGAATCTGATTACTTCTTTATTCCAATAGGTCGGCAATAGACCCGTGTCGGTCTGCCCACTTTGCCATGTTCTAAAAATGCCGTCAGTTCACCACGATCAACCGCTTTATCAAGATAGCGTCGGGCAGTACTTTTACTGATGTTCATCATTTCCGCAACACTGCTGGCGGTTTGTTCCACATGAGCATGAGCAAACTGAGCGACAACCTGCTTCAGAGTAAACTCGTCCGTGCTGTTGTTTACTTCAGGAGTAGCTGGCGCTTGATAAAACAAGCTATCCAACTCACTCTGGTGCAATTTATTGGCTTGAGATAAATGCTGGCGCACCTGAATAAATTTGTTCAGGCTCAGAGATAGACGCTGGTAATCGACTGGTTTGACTAAGTAGTCGAACGCTCCATAGCGATGCGCTAAGTTGACCGTTTGAGCATCATTGGCTGCGGTAATCAAAATACACTCTGGTTTGTGATCCAGCTTGAGCCACTCATAAACCAAATCGACACCTCGTCCGTCAGGCAGATAGTTGTCAACGATGACCAAATCTGGCTTGGCTATTTCCATCATCTCCCTTGCCATACCAAATGAAACGGCAATCCCAACGAGTTTCAGTGAAGGCTCTTTAGCAATAAAATGCGCATGTAATGCTGCGATCTCACTGTCATCTTCAACGATCATGACTTTCAGCATTCGGCCTCCTTATTCTTGGGAAAATACAAAGTAAATGATGTGGCTTGCGCGTCACTGTCCAACTCCATATGTCCGTTGGCAGCTTCGATGATGGATTGTGTTAAATAAAGCCCGATTCCGTGTTCTTTTAAATCCGTTTTAGTGGTGTAACCTAATGTGGTTAGATCATCCAGAGGTTGGGTAATCTCAGTGCCGTTGTTTGTGACAGACAAACCATACTCAAACGACGACTGCCACATTTCCAACTCGATTCTGCCGTTGTTTTGTCCCTGCACGGCGTCCATGCTGTTGTCTAACAAGTTACCCACCACGGAACAAAGCTGATCCTGAGTCAGTTTGTCTGGCATCTGCTGCCAATGTTCGTCATTTGGCAACAATAGCTCTATCTTGCGCTCTTTCGCTTTTATTAATTTTGCCAGCAACAAGGCGGAAAGCTGAGGAAAAGTATCAAACGACTTGAGTTGATCAATCCCTTGTTGATCCGCTCTCGACTGGTTTAGCACCACATTCAGCGCTTGCTCATACTGACCAAGTTGTAATAGTCCGGCTAGAATAGAAAGCTTGTTCTGATACTCATGGCGAGTCACTCTTAAACTCTCGATATATTGTCCAACCTGGCTAAGGGTCTCGGATAGTGCTTGCAACTCTTCTGACGCACGTAAACTAAATACCGCGCCTTGTTCGCCACTACGAGACATCGGGATGGTTACACGGGTCATAACACAGTTTTGACCATTGATCCGCACCAATTTATCGAGAAAGTCTTCACCAGATAAAGCAAACAAAGCGCTGTCATCTACCCAGTCCTCAATGTTAGTCGTCAACATTTTCCGATGAATACCGAGCAGCTTCTTGGCAGAATCATTGGCGACATAGACTCGCCCATTACTATTCACGGCAAGCAAACCTTCGTGAGTCGCTTGTAATACCCCTTGTTGCGTCACCAGTGTCTGTTTTAGCTCCCACGGCTCCATATGCTGCATATTCTGCTTTACGTAGGTTGAGAAACGGCTTGCTAAGCCAATAGAAACCACAAGAATAAACAGACCGAACATCAATAATCCCGCCAGACGTTTGCTGTTCCACATCTCTAATGTATTGAGTAAATAGCCGACCTTGATCATGCCGATGATCTGTTGGTCAGCATTAAAAATGGGAGAAATATAGCGGACAGAAGGCCCTAATGAACCAGAAGCATAGGAAAGATAAGATTTGCCGAGCAAAAGCGCATCATCGATATCACCACCCGTAACCGGTAAGCCAACACGCTCAGATACAGGGTGAGCCAATCGAATCCCCTGATGATTGCTCACCGTAATGAAATCAGCATCACTTACCGAATCAAACGTCTCAATAAGCGAACTGAACTGTTGATAATCGTTTTGCTCAACGGCTGCAATTAAACTCGGCATTTTGGCCAACTGCTGCGATTGAACTTGCGCACGCAACGAAATTTGGCGTGTAAGCACGTCTTGCAGTTGATAGGCGCTGTAAATCCACCAACCAGTTGCAACGAGCAACAAAGCTGCACTTAGCAACCAAAATAGATGCTTGGTAAATGTGTCCGAGATAAAGCGTACTGTCATTGTATTTTTCCACTTAGACGCTGAAACAAATGCCTAACGTGCGCATTAGCCTGAAATAAGAAACGCGAGCGATATCACCGCAATGAAGTTAATGATTTTTATGAATTTAAAACATCTAATTTCAAACATTTTACAAAGCAAACCAGAACCAACACCCAGGCTGGAAGTTAACCAAAAAACGAATGACTAGAAATTGATTTTACACAGTAAATGCCTCGGTTGAAGCGATAAACATAGCGAAAACTTAGGAGGTAATTATGATTTCTTCGGCTAACTCAAGGTTGCTTTTACTAGCATTACTCGGCGTCATTTTATGGTTCGTTCCCGTACCAGATGGCTTAACAGACAACGCATGGCAAATGATGGTTATTTTCGTCATAACCGTTCTTAGCCTAATACTTGCACCACTGCCCTTAGGTGCAATGGCTTTAATCGGACTGGTCGCTTGTACCGTTTTAGGTGTGCTGCCGATTAAAACCGCGCTTAGCGGTTTCGCCAACCCAACTATTTGGATGATTGCGGCGGCGTTCTTTATTTCACGTGGCTTCATCAGTACAGGCTTTGGGCGCCGTGTCGGTTACTGGTTTATCTCTAAACTGGGCCATAACTCGCTGGGCCTCGCTTACGGTTTAGTCCTAACGGACCTTCTTTTCGCACCAGCGACACCAAGTACCACTGCACGTTGTGGCGGTATTATTTCTCCACTTTTCCGCTCTGTCGCATCTGCCTATGACTCTGATCCTGAAAAAGGAACAGAAAACAAAATTGGTGCTTTCCTTGTTCAATGTATCTTCCAATGTAATGCGATTACCTGTGCAATGTTCTTGACGTCTATGGCGGGTAACCCACTCGCTGCAAACTTTGCTAAGGAACAAGGCGTTGAAATTACATGGGGTGGATGGGCGTTAGCGGCTATCGTTCCTAGTGCATTATGTCTGTTCTTGATTCCGCTGGTGATGTACTACGTGTTCCCACCAGAGCTTAAGAAAACACCAGAAATGCGTGCATTGGCAAAACAGCACCTTGCTGACATGGGCGCAATGAGTCGTGCGGAATGGATGGTCGGCATTACTTTCCTAGGCATGGTTACTCTTTGGGTTCTTGGTCCGACTTTAGGTTTACACGCAACCGTAACCGCACTGTTAGGTCTAGTATTCTTACTGATCACTCGTACCATCACCTGGGATGCAGTTCTTGGTGAAAAAGAAGCGTGGCATACCATTACTTGGTTTGCAGTGTTGGTAATGATGGCAGCGCAACTTAACAGTCTTGGCTTTATCAAATGGTTTGGCGATTACGTAAGCAGCTCACTGTCTGGTTTCGGATGGGTAGCCACCATAGCGATTCTGCTGCTGGTTTACTACTACAGCCACTATTTAATGGCGAGTGCAATGGCACACATCAGCGCTATGTACTCTGCATTCCTTGCGATTGCCATTTCGGCAGGCGCTCCACCAATGCTGGCGGCTATTGTTCTGGGTATTTTCAGTAACCTTTATATGTCAACAACCCACTACTCTTCTGGTCCTGCTCCTATTCTGTTTGGTGCTGGTTACCATTCACTACAAAACTGGTGGAAGATTGGTTTCGTGTTCTCACTCATCGTTATCCCGATCTTCTTCTTTGTGGGCGGCGCATGGTGGAAAATTTTGGGCATGTGGTAAACCCAGATTAACGAGCTAAACTGACAACGCTTATCAGCCCATCCACCGATGGGCTGTTTCATTATCACGTCACTGAATTCTTTCAATATTTGTCCAAGCTCACACTCCGGTTATTAATTAAGCATATCTATAAGCAGAATCTACTGAGTTCACATTCTAGCCATACAATCCTTTCTACACTGAGGCATAACATTTCAACAACGCTGTAAAAAAGTGCGAGGATCCATAATGAAAAGAATGCGTTGCTTGCCCCATTGGCTATTTGCCCTTTTCACCCTTTTATTCTCTGCCTCAAGCATGGCGTCTGGTGAGGCTAATCATGGTTTGAATTTGACCCACTCCTATTTTGGTTATGCGGCTGTAACTATCTTCGTGTTCGCTTATGTTCTCGTAACGCTTGAAGAGTATTTGAAGCTCAGAAAATCTAAACCTGTATTGCTCGCCGCGGGTGTCATTTGGGCGATGATTGGCTATGTCTATCAGCAACAAGGGGCAACGGAGATCGCTCGTGAAGCACTCGAATACAATCTTTTGGAATACGCAGAGCTGTTGTTGTTCCTCTTGGTCGCAATGACTTACATCAGTGCAATGGAAGAACGTCGGCTTTTCGATGCGTTAAAGGCGTGGATGGTTAGCAAAGGGTTCAACTATCGAACACTATTCTGGATAACAGGCTTGCTGGCCTTTTTTATCTCCCCTATTGCCGACAACTTGACCACTGCGCTTCTGATGTGCGCCGTGGTTTTGAAAGTCGGAGGAAATCATCGCCAATTTGTCAATATCGCCTGTATTAACATTGTTGTTGCTGCAAACGCTGGCGGCGCATTCAGCCCTTTTGGCGATATCACCACATTAATGGTGTGGCAGGCAGGACACGTGAGTTTCTCTCAATTCTTAAATCTGTTTCTGCCTTCAATCGTCAACTACATGGTTCCAGCGTTAATCATGTCTTTCTTCGTCCCTAAAGAAACACCCGATACCGTCAATGAACATGTTGAATTAAAACGGGGAGCGAGACGCATCATACTGTTGTTCGTTCTAACCATTGCCACAGCAGTCAGTTTCCATAGCCTATTCCATTTCCCACCAGTGATGGGGATGATGATGGGCTTAGCTTATCTGCAATTTTTCGGCTATTTCTTGCGTAAAACTCTGGCAGGATCTTTGGCGAAGAAAACCGCTAAGGCAATCGCCAACAACGACGAAGCAGCACTCAAACGCATTGGTTCGGTAGTGCCTTTTGATGTGTTTAGACGAATTTCACAAGCAGAATGGGACACTCTATTGTTTTTCTACGGAGTCGTCATGTGTGTCGGCGGCCTGAGTCTATTAGGCTATCTAACTATGATTTCAGAAGTGATTTACACCCAGTGGGACCCTATGTGGGCCAATATTACTGTGGGCGTTCTCTCTTCCATCATAGATAACATCCCTGTGATGTTCGCGGTACTTTCGATGGAGCCTTACATGTCACTTGGAAACTGGTTGTTAGTGACCCTGGCGGCCGGTGTCGGTGGTAGCCTGCTATCGATTGGTTCAGCTGCTGGCGTGGCTCTGATGGGGGCGGCCCATGGTCAGTATACCTTCTTTGGTCATTTGAAATGGGCACCTGTCATCATCTTAGGTTATGCCGCGAGTATTACTTTGCATCTCATGCTTAACCATTCGCTGTTTAATATTTTCTTATAAGCGAATGCAAGAGCTTCGCTGTTGCAGTTAGAACACTTTTTTATTTGGATCGTTCTAGCTGCAACAGTTTTTCTTTGGTTTCAACGCCACCTGCATAGCCAGTTAGTTTACCGTTCTTACCAATTACTCGATGGCACGGAACGATGACTGAAATAGGGTTTTTCCCATTAGCTAAACCGACTGCCCTCACTGCTTTAGGATTACCGATTTCATCTGCAAGTTGCTGGTAGCTCCAAGTCTCTCCGTAAGGAATTTTACATAGCGCTTGCCAAACCGACTGCTGAAAATCGGTACCTTTTGCTGCCAGTGGTAAGTCAAACTGAGTGCGACGGCCTGAAAAATATTCCTCAAACTGAATCTTAGTTTGATTCAAAATAGCATGTTCATCGCTGTACGCCCCCAGCTCCTGCGGTTGTGTGGTCTGTATTTCAAACCAAGCGCCAAGCAAGCCTGTATCATTGGCTTGTATTGTCATCTGTCCATGTGGGCTTTGATAGTAGGTGTAGTAGTTCATGTTATTTGGTTCCAACAGTGAAAAGTTGCGTAGCTTCCCCAAGGCGCTACTTGCTGTTTGTTTAATTGCGGGTATCCCGCGAGCGCTTTCTTGACCACAAGATCAGTATCCAGAAAACAATTACTGTCTGATAACCCTCTTAAACGTGCATAATTGACTGTCCATGGGCCGATGCCTTTTAATTTGAGCCAATGCTCAACGTCTCCATCAAAATGGTCTTGCATGTATTGAGCAAAGCGACTCAAGGTATCTTTGCGGCTTTGAGGCATGCGTAAAAATGAAAGATCGGCATTAGCAACCTGTTCAGGTGAAGGAAAGGTGGTACTTTCATTCGGTTGTTTCAGATGAGCAACCAGCAAGTTAAGCTGCCCAATCGCGGCTTTAATCGAAACCTGCTGACCTAAAATCGCTCTGACTCCCGCTTCCCATGCATTCCATACTCCAGGAATTCGAATACCAGAAGTTTTGATTAATCCCGGCGCAGCCTGCTCTAATTGCTTTTCAACCGCGACGATATCAACATCTAAGTCAAACAAACGTCTGAGTTTAACCACTAACTGCCGCAGATCCGTCATAGATTCCAGTTCAAACTCAATATCTAAGTGTGTCTCTGAGTTTTTCGTTGCTTTAAACCAGCCCTTTCCTTGACCTAATCTAACGTGTCGAGCGTAGCTATTGTCATCAACCGTTTCTAGCCCCTGAATCGCTCTCAAACGATAAAATGCCAACATATGTGCCCAATCAAAAGGCCCTCTAAAAGCAAGTGAGAGCTGATTTTTAGCCGTGACTGAGGCGCGTTCTTTACGTACCTGAGAAGGTGTCAGTTGCAATACTTTACTGAAAGCATCATTAAACCGCCGTGTGCTGTTAAAGCCACAAGCAAAACCGATATCGGTTATCGACATTTTGCTGTTGTGTAGCAGCTGTTTCGCAAACATCAGCTGATGATACTGCGCATACTGTTTAGGCGACATTCCGAGATGTGTTTGAAAGAGCTGACGCAGGTAACGATCGGATATTCCTAAACGATCTGACAGCTCACTAAGCTTATGACTTTGCAGCTCACCACTGTCAATCATAGATAGGGCGCGAATGAAGGTGGTTTCCACCCCCTTCCATGCCCAAGAGCTTGGTGCACTGTCTGGGCGGCAGCGCAAACAAGGCCGATATCCCGCTTGAAGGGCTTGGGCTTGGTTTAGGAAATATTCTACGTTCTCTTCCTTCGGTAAATTTGCCGGACAGATAGGTCGACAGAATATGCCAGTGGTCTTCACTGCCACATAAAATTGACCGTCAAAACGAGCGTCTCTGCTTAGACGAGCCTTTTGGCACTGTTCATGAGTCAGAACGGCTTCTGCTTCTATCGACATGGTCTATCCTTAAACATTGAAATCAACGTTAGTTTACGACGCCTTCAACATAACACTAGCCATTTTCGGAACTGAATGCCCCACAAAGCGTCCATTGACGCATAACTAGACTTAAAGTTCATTCGAATTTTTCAAACAACAAAGTCAATCCATGCCGATTATCAAATGTACAATCGTCTACTAAACTTCATTTCAACAGTTACAGACAACATCAAAACTTATTCGAAAGTTTTGAACTTTGAGGAATCTAAATATGTCAGCTCTTAAAAAACTCCTAGCATCAAATGCAGGATTTGCTCCACTTGCTTTGCGTCTTCCTATTAGCATCATTTTCATGGCGCACGGCTCACAGAAACTTTTCGGTTGGTTTGGTGGCTACGGTCTTCAAGGCACAGGTCAATGGATGGCATCAATTGGCTTAGAACCAGGCGTGTTAATGGCATTCCTTGCGGGTAGCGGTGAATTCTTTGGTGGTTTATTCATTCTGATCGGTTTACTGACTCGCCCGGCAGCAGCTGTTCTTGCTTTCACTATGATTGTGGCTATCTTCAGTACACACTTTAGCAATGGCTTGTTTCTCTCTAACGGCGGCTATGAGTTTGGTTTAGCACTACTGGCGGCATCCGTTTCTCTAGCTATCTCCGGTGCTGGCAAATTGAGTGTAGATAGTCTGCTAAGTAAGTCATCTCAGTAATTGACGAACTTCAAAACATAAAAAGGCGAGCATATGCTCGCCTTTTTTATGTTTACTCGCTTGGTTTATTTTTCGACTAGGCCAAAACTGAGTTACAAACTCGCTTCGCCAGCACGCTGAATACTATAAGCGGTGAGAGGGTCGATCTTCTTCACCAACTCTTCTACATGACCGATAGCTTCGATAGTAGAGCTGTTTTTACGATAGCTTAAATAAACAGGTCGATGCCACTCTTCAACTCCAGGAATCAAATTGAGCTCACCAGAGGCAATAAAAGGCTCAACAATCGATGTCGGAAGGTAAGCGCTACCTCCTTTCTCCAAAATGAAGTCCAATGCTATACGCGCTGTTGATGTGCGTAAAAATGGCGCTGGTGCCTTAGGGTGTCTGTCTGCATGCTCTGCCGCAAAGCGCGAACCCCAGTCGACGTAAACATAGCGATTCTGAAATACCGACTCTAATGTGTCATTTTGTGTCGAGACCAGCACTAAAACCAGATCTGCAACTTTCTTGCAGTTCAGCTCTTCCGCTTTAATCTGATCAAAAGCAAAGGCCATGTCTAATGTGCGTTCTAGCAACTGTCGACTTAACTGTTCGCGACCCATCACTTCAGCCATAAACGCATATCCACTAAATGCATCGGTTACGACACTCAAACAGTTCTGTAAATACGCATCCCATATGTTCGGGGTCCCACCGATCGTCAATTGCAACGCTTGACCATTTTCTAAAGAAAGTTCAAATTTAGCCTGCTGCAAGGTCGTCACCATGACCTCGGCATAACTGACCAAACGCTCCCCCGCAGACGTCAACTTAATGTTGTTGCGGTCACGAGTGAAAAGTTGCGTGTCAAAATAGCTTTCTAATTGTTTAATACGTGCACTTACAGCCGCTTGAGTTAAATATAGGTTTTCAGCAGCACGACCAAAATGGCGTACTTGAGCCAACTCAAGAAAAGTACGAAAGACTTTTACGTCCATATAGAATCCTCTGAATTTACAGTCGAAGATTAACAAGGAAGTACAATTATGACGATAAAAAATTTTTGTTTTTCTTTTATATAATTTGCGCCTAACTTTCGCGGTGAACCAAAGCTACATAGTAGCAGCTCATATTTACACGAGGTTGATATGTTTGAGACTGCATTTCGTTTAGGAAAAAAACGTTTTTACGACACGAAAAAGTTCCCACGCGGATTCGCGAAATCCGGTGATTTCACTCTTGCAGAAGAGGATATTCTAACACTTTACGGTGAAACTCTATCTGGCTTGGAAGCTGGTACTCTGCAACCTGAAAACGCGGAAGAACAACAATTTTTAAAAGTGTTGGATAATCCAGAATTAGCAGCAAGCAAAATCGAAAAAGCATGGTTGAAATACGTGCGTTTGGCTCGCGGTCGTAAACGCTTCCATACATTGAATGGTCGCAACAAACTTGACGCTTCATCAGATGATTACACAGATACTGATGACGAGCCTAGCTTAACCGAGGAAGGTTAATAGAAAGCTTCAGCACAGTCTCGTGCTGAAGCTATCGATATGAACGCAATTTCAACAGTTTTACCGGCAGGTCATTGCGCTAGATTCAAAATTCTCAATGTTGTGCTTTCGGCTTTGATCTTGTTTGAAGCTCAGAAAGTCATCCCCCTTATATCATCAGCTTTCCCTATCTACTCTTTTTCCTTTTCCCAAACCTATTTGGCTAACATAGCAACCTTCTTCAAAAAGGTTTCTTTCAAATGTTCTTGGTCATATTCAAGATGGTAGGTGTTATGGAATCCAACTTTGAGCTCTACGCCATTACCACGTAAGTAAATACTGTATCCATCGTAGTCAGAAAAAGCCTCTACACCCTCATAGATTTTGCCATGCTCGGTCGGCGTACCGTGTTCTATAATTGTCTCATACGCATGTAGTATTTTGGTTGGATCAAGTTCGTTCTTCATTGATTTACTCCTTAATCTTACCTTGCACATTAATTATGGGTAACTAACTTTCTCTTCGCCAATTTGCTATGAGTTATTAATCAAAATTTCACTTAATTTTAAAAGTAAATTTTGTTATGTAAACTTCTTAGTAATCGCCACGTAACACTGAGAAAGTCGCTTCTAAATCGACAATTATTGACTTTAAAAGGCCAGGAATCAGGTCATAGAATGAAAGTTTGACATAAAACAATGGCAGATGCAGAAAACTTATTTTATAATGCAAATTAATAAGACAGCCCAAGGTGTTTAAAGCTGTGTTGTGATTGAATGGCAACGTTCGCAGGCAACCAAAAGTCAGTTTAGGCATTGAGGGGTGAAGACATTTACCAATATTAAGGGCGAAACATGAGACTTATCCCACTGAACAACAAAGCACAAGTCGGCAAATGGGCAGCGGCACACATTGTTAAGCGTATCAATGCATTTAAACCAACTGCAGAACGTCCGTTTGTTCTAGGTCTACCAACTGGTAGTACTCCTCTTGAAACTTACAAAGCCCTAATCGAGCTTTATAATGCAGGTGAAGTAAGCTTCAAGCATGTTGTAACTTTCAATATGGACGAGTATGTCGGTCTACCAGCGGATCACCCTGAATCTTACCGTACATTCATGTACACCAATTTCTTCAACCACGTTGATATCCAAGAGCAAAACATTAACTTGCTTGACGGTACTTCTGATGATCACGACGCGGTATGTAAGCGTTACGAAGAGAAAATCAAATCTTACAGCAAAATTAACCTATTCATGGGTGGCGTAGGTAATGATGGTCATATCGCATTCAACGAGCCAGCATCTTCACTATCTTCACGTACACGTATCAAAACACTGACTGAAGATACACGTATCGCGAACTCTCGTTTCTTCGGTGGTGATGTAAGTCAAGTGCCAAAATACGCACTGACTATCGGTGTGGGTACTCTACTGGACGCAGAAGAACTGCTTATCCTAGCGATGGGTCACAACAAAGCATTAGCAGTTGAAGCTGCGGTTGAAGGTTGTGTAAACCACCTATGGACAGTAAGTGCTCTGCAACTTCATCCAAAAGCAATCATCGTATGTGATGATCAAGCGACACAAGAGTTGAAAGTGAAAACTGTTCGTTACTTTAACGAGCTAGAAGCAGAAAACATCAAAGGCTTCTAAGTTTCTCTCAGTATTGATTGAGAAATAAGAACAGAAAAGGCCCAGAGAGCGAATCTCTGGGCCTTTTAGTTTATTGGAAATGTGGCGTTGAACTGGTTAGGAATGCTTATCCATTGTAGTATTGGTGAAGTCCGGCTTTTTAGACTGCTCTTGCGCCTTAGGCTCTTCGCTTTGTTCTATACCTTGTGGCAATACGAGCTCCAACTCATCGAACTCATCTATCGCCTCTAGCTCTTCAAGCAAGGTTTCACTCGCATTCTCTGCAATCTCGCTGTCATCTAATACTTCACCTTTCATGGGTACCGGAATTTTACGTTTATACAGCTTATTCAGAGCGCGAATAATCGAGTGCTTATTGACTTTCCCTGTTGCGATTTTCTTTTGCAATGGTCTTGCTAAAGCTTGTAACCCGACAACCGAGTTGACACCCATATTGCTGCCCACTTTATCGCGTAACGTTCTTGCAGGTTCAAAGCCAAAGTGAGCAGACAAATACAACCAGATGTAAGCGATAGAGTTGCCGTTTGCACCTCTATCTATCCACGCTTCTGCTGCATGGTACATTGATTCTGCATGACCTTTTTCCGAAGCTCGCTCCAACCAGTAACAAGCCTTTTCATGGTTGGCTGGAACACCCACACCTTTCAGGTAATTGAGCCCCAGTTTCATCATCCCTTCAAGGCTGTTTCTTTTTGCTGCTTTCGAGTACCAGTAAGTTGAATCACCCGGTGATGGCGTAATGTTGTCTTTGGAAACACACCAGTCACCCATAAAGATAATGGCTTCAATATGCTTTCTTTCCGCCGCTTCCTGAACCATTCCCAGGCCTTTAACGACGTTAACTTCTATTCCATGCCCAGAGATAAACGCCCGACCAGTCTCATATTTCGCTTGTAAGTCGCCATCTAATGCATCGATATAGAGCTGCCAAAAGCGGCTTTTTTCTCGTAAAATCATGTCGTCACGCATTCTATTGCAGATACGAACGACACCATGCATACCATTAATATTGTCGAACTGAGCGGCTTTTTCGTACCAAAACAGCGCCTCTCTCAAGTTCTTTCTTTCGGCTTCTTTTGCTAAATACAATATTGTTGGAATATGACCAGATTCCGCTTGAAACAAACGTTCTTTGCGCTCTTCTTCTCGCGTACGCTCAAGCGCCCTACGATAGGATTCCTCTCGCTCTCTCTTTTCTTCTTCCAGTCTTTTCCTTCGTACTGAAAGAGAAATCATCCAAACAAAAATCAGGATGAAAGACAGGCCTAATGCGCCGATGGCCATACCAATAATATTCATATGTTCTCTGTTTTATTTATCCTATTGGATTCTATACACCCTATTTCGGCAGAATCACAACTAATTGAAGCATTTTAATCACATTCGCACATCAATCGTTAATTTGACAGCGGCGAGAATACCATTGGATGAATTATTACATTTGCAGTGAATAAAATATCCAACCAGACGAGAAAAGAGGGATAACCGAAAACATCAGCGAATCGTTCCTGAACTAACATCACACTCAAATCCCGCCGAGTAGCCTGACAGGGGAGGATAAAAAAACCGCAGTGACTGCACTACGGTTCCTAACGATGAATGAATACGATTAACTGCGTCTATTTACGTCCTACGCCCATGACGACGGGTTTCAGTCCCTGAGGCGTATTCAACTCAAAAGCAATACTCGTTGTTACTTCAGAGAACCCCGCATTCGACAGAGCACTTTCAATATCTGATTGGCTTAAACCATATTCAGGATCTGAATCATCAACCAGCCAATCCCAGTGAACAAATAATCCATCTTTATCAAGTAGAGAGTGAATAATCACCGCGACTTCTTGGAAATCAGAAACAAAACCACACACTGAAGAAGCAACGACTAAGTCAAACTGTTTGCGAAATGCTGGATGTTGAGCAACCAAACCACGAGTTAAATGGTCGACAACAGGCTCCACATTGCTTAATTCTTTTTTATCAAGTTCTTCAATCATGGCTTCAGAGCCATCTAATGCGACGATATCTTTTGCCAATGGAGAAATCAGTTGAGTCAGCAAACCTGTCCCACAACCGAAATCCAGCACGTGCTTCCCTTCTACGTTTATCAATTTTTGAAGTTGTTGGAATACGTTTTGCGCAAAAACGGTTGTCGATTCGTCTTTTTCCCAGTCAGGTGCGTATTCGTCCCAATCGTGTGCCATCATGGCCTCCGTGTTACTTCGTGTCTTCGGCATTTACGTCAAGATTAAACCAAAATGAGGTTCAGTTCCTAGCGTTAGCGTGCAATCTTATTGAAGAAATTGACATTCTTCCGCAAATCTTAATTTAGCTGACTATTTTTGCCTCAATAATGTAGAAAGTAACAATTACTTCAGACAACCAAATCCAAATAGCCGTAGATAGGCAGAGTGACATTTTTTGTATATGATTCCTTAACTTTCATTCGTTTGAGCACATTATGAACCTGTCGCAACTTGAAGCTTTTTGTACCATCGCTGATACCGGCTCTGTCTCAGAAGCCGCGCGACAGTTGGAGTGCAACCGAACCAAGTTAAGTATGTCGATTAAAGCGCTGGAAAAGGAACTCGGGGTTGAATTGTTTCAACGCTCAGGGAACAACGTCACGCTTTCTGAAGCCGGAAAAGCAATCTATAAAGACTGCGAAAGTGTCCTGATCACAGCGACGCGAATTCGTCGTACCTGCTCTCAGGTTTCCAGTGAATTTGCAGCTGAAATGTGGATTGCCCGTGATGACTCTCTTCCAGACTCACTATGGCAAGATCTCGCGCACAAGCTGAACAACTTGTTTCCCAACACTTCATTTAACTTGTTTTTGGCTTCCAGTGGCGACCTAGCCAATATGGTGGCAACACAACAAGTAGATTTTGCCTTCGGTGTTGATTACGAACGACTGGATGACCCAAGAATTACATACCAGCCACTGGGTAAGATCCGCATGATGTCTGTGTGCAAAGCGACACATCCACTTGCCAAACTTAAACGAGTGGCGGATGAAGAACTTCGTAAGTCAATGCAGGCGGTGATGGTATATCTGAATGAAAAAGATAACCCGAGCCTTGAACCCTTCTCTCGTCGTTATATCGGCTTTTCCAGCTTCGAATACATTCTGAATACTATCTTGACTGAAAACGCTTGGGGGGTATTACCAGAACCATTGATCCGCCACTATCTTCGTGAACAACGCCTTTCCGTGATTAAACATACGTACGGGCTGACCCAAGAAGACTATTGTATGTTCAGCACATCTGGAACCGCAGAAAACCCAGCGATGGTCTGGTTAGCTGACAAGATCAGTGATTATCTGTTTGATTTCTAACCTTCATGCAACTAAACCAGTCAGCGTCAAAATTAATGGCACCAAAAACAACACGTAATGTATTGTAAAATATAAATAAATTTATAAACGCTCAATTTTCGCCCACTCAAAAAACCAAATAGACATTGTCAAAGCCTATTTAAAAGCCAAAATATCAGCAGATTTTCAACTGGTATTTCCCCTATGTGTGCTAAAACAAACATCAACGAGAAACGCATTCTGACGCTTTCAGCCCTTATTTCTTCGGGCTTTGCTATGGGTGGTTTAGTTGTTGGCTTATTGGTTAGTTCACTCGTTATCTTGTTTGACGGTATGTACTCACTAGTCAGCTTACTGTTAACTATTTTGTCGCTAATTGCTTCTCGATATATTCAAAAGCCGTCTGATGACGAATTCCAGTTTGGTCGTGCCGCTCTTGAGCCAGCGGTAATCGCAGTCAAAGGCGCGGTTATTTTAATCGTCGTGTGTGCTTCGTTATATAGTGCTGTTGTAGCTATGTTTACTGGCGGCCGAGAAGTTGACGTTTCGATTGCGACTCTATTCGGTATTGTTAACGTGATTGGCTGTGGTATCGCATGGTTTTACATGACGAAGCTGCACAGACGCACTGCCTCTGACTTAATTGATGCTGAAGTAAAACAATGGAAAATGGATACTTTGCTCAGTGTAGCGGTAACCATTGGTTTCATCTTAGCTTGGTTGGTGACTCTATCACCACTGGCTGAATACGCGGTCTATACCGACCCAATGATGATGTTGGCAATGTCGTTCTACTTCTTAAAGGTACCGTTCGAAATGTTGAAGTCTTCACTACGTGAAATTTTCATGATGGCCCCAAGTGAAGATATTTGTAACAAAGTCGACCAAGGCGTTCTAGCTGCTGGTGAAGAATCAGATCAACTGGTAGAACTTTCGGCAGTAACTAAAATTGGCCGTGAGTTGTGGGTTGATGTAGACATCAAATCTGAAGACAACGTGATTGCTGTAGAAGATATTGAACATACTCGACGTACACTGCATAAGAAGCTGTCAAAGCTACCGTTTAATCTTCAGCTCAGCGTGAACATCGCAAGCTAACTGAAAATAAAAAAGAACCCTCGCTACCAGCGGGGGTTCTTTTTATTCATCTCTCACCATCTAATCTGTATTAAGCTTCATTTTCATGGCTAATCTTTTGACTAAGCAACGGCTCATTCGAATCAATGTCCTTTTTACTGCGGGTCACCCACCAGCAGACTAATGAACCGATAGTGACCATCATTACTCCTTGCCAGAAAGACACGCCTAAAGCGACACCTAATATGGCAGACGAAAGTAAGGTCGAAAACACAGGTGTGAAGTAAGACAGCGTAGCCAGAAGCATCATGTTTCCACGCAGAATCGCCACGTTCCACAGCGCGTAGCCGCTCCCCATTACAATGCCAGTGAGCACTAAGTTCATTGTTGACGATAGGGTAAACTGCAATGCACTTTCATCGCTAATCGCGTACTTCACCCAAAGCGATATTGCCGTCATGATAAAAAACACTGTGATAGCATTTTGGCCGTTCGCTAAACTCTTGGTCACGTTACAGTAAACCGCCCAAATTATTGCACCGATAAAAGCCATTGAATACGTGACTGGGTTAGTCGCAACGTTAGCTGCTATAGCCGAAACAGAAAGACCTTGATCACCTGTAATTGTCCAAGCGACACCGATAAAAGCTAAAGCAATGCTTGGATAAACCAGAATGTTAACCGGCTTTCTGCTGATCAACACCGCTAACAATACCGTTAACGCAGGCCAAAGATAATTGACGACAGCCATTTGCAACGCTTGATGTCGGTCATTTGCCATACCAAGTGCAAGCGCTAAACAAATCTCATAACTGACGAACAAGGCGCCACCAATAATGATGTACTTTGGAGAGAAAGAGCTGAGTTTAGGCACTCCCATGACAGCCATCAAAAACAGTGAAGCCGCGGTGTAAATAAGTGCTGCGCCACCAATCGGGCCAAATTGTTCAGCGACTGTGCGGGTTAACCCCATCAAGCATGCCCATAATAAAATGGCCGCAATACCAAATAGAGTGTGTTTATGACGAGACAAAGGCTTTCTCCAAATACAATTGAAGCTCGCACTGTAATTCATATGGTGAAGATAGAGAAGATTTGTATGTCTAACTCACCCCAAACGCAGTGATCTTCCAGTCATCACTGCGGAGGCTAAATCTATGATTCAACATTCAGTTTGCGGATAACACGTGCAGGCGTACCACCCACCAGTGTATCGGGTGGAACATCGCTATTGACGACAGAGTTAGCGACTATCACCGAACGCGCACCGACAGTGACGCCTTGGTTAATGACCACATTGCCGCCCACCCAAACATCGTCTTCAACCACAATCGGTTTACACGTGGTTTCCCAGCGTCTTCTCGCTTTGTAATCTAAAGGATGAGTTGGGGTATAAAACTGAGCGTTAGGGCCAATCAAAACATTGTTGCCAATTGTGATAGGGGCATTGTCCAACATTACAACGTTCATATTAATGAAGGTTTCTTCACCAATAGAGATGGTTTTGCCAAATTCACAGTGAAAAGGTGGCTGAACTAGGCTTCTGCCAATTTTACCAAACAGCTTTGACTGCAATACCAGACGCTCTTCTTGGTCAATACACTGATTAATATCCAGTTTAAGTTGCGCTGTGGTTTTACGAAGTTCCACTATTTCTGGATCGAAGCTGTCAAAATCGAGGCCATTCATCATCTTTTCTAATTCTGTCATTACTACGTCCTAATGCTTGATACATCTTTGATGACTAGAATCGAAATATTACCCCTTTTTATTCAGCGAAAAACAGAAAAGTGTAAAAGATAAATTTCCTCATTAACTCGTTTAACGCGGCGAGATTAAACGAACCCACTCACGAAGTTGAACACTGCCCTCGGGAGTGAGACTCCACACTAAGAAGGTGATATGCAGTGCCATGACGAAGAAAAACAGTAGCTGAAACGTAAAGGATTTTGGCTGCAAATTAAACGAATACTGCCCGATAACTGCACCCGGCCAGCCACCCAAGAACGAGAGAAATAACAAGGCAGATTCCCCCGTCACAGCCTTGTTTCGTTTCTCATTGCGCTTATCCAGTAGATAAATGGCGAGCACAATTGCGGTCGCGCCGAGATAGTAATAAACAATGAGCAGCGGGTACTGCCAAAAATAAACGCAACCGCCTAATGTCGCGGCAAACCAGACAACAATCAGCGTAGCCCATGGAAAAGAACGAACACCTTCTACATGAGTAGCTCTACGGTTGCCATTTTCATCTTGAGCAATGACGAAGCGAACAGGCTGTTTTAACTCGCCTATATTGACTGAGTTCTTTACGTCTGAGAGAAGAAATTTGATCCTCAGCGCCCCTGAATCAGGAATGATATAGCCATAGCCTCTGTCTATATACCACTCTGAGATTGTCCCTTTTAACGCCATGCTTATCTTTCAACAATGATTGATTCTTTAATCATAGCCAAGCAACACACAACCGCTTGGAAACTGTCACTGCGTTTTTCTAGCAGGCACAAAAAAGGCCGAGCACATAGCTCAGCCTCTCAAAAATTAACGCTTAGATTATGCAGCAACAATTTCCCAACTGTGGGTCATATCAACGGCTTCACCTAACATAAGACAGACAGAGCAGTATTTTTCCAGCGAATCCGCCGTTACTTGCTCAACAATCTTGGCATCCAGGTTTTCACCCGTCACAACAAAGTGAATATTTACCTTAGTAAAGATGCGTGGTGCCGTATCACGACGCTCGGCAGAAAGTTTTGCCACACAACCGGTCACTTTCTGTTCCGCTTTTTTTAGACCATCGACAACGTCAACTGAACTACAACCACCCGCCCCGAGCAAAACCATTTCCATTGGACTAGGTGCAGTAGAACCGCCATTACCATCCATCACAATAGAATGGCCTGAGTTAGATTGGCCTAAAAACTTAAAATCTTCGACCCACTTTACTTTTGCTTCCATTTTAATACTCATTCTTTATTGTTTCAGAACCTGATATTACAACGCTAACATCAATGAATTCCACGCCATTCTCACCATAATTTGGCTGATCCACATCGCCATCAAAGCAATCGCGCTACCAATCAGCAGGCACAAGCCATCGCGCTCAATAATACCCAATGCTAGACAAATAATCGCGAAATTTGGCAGAAAGTTAATAAACGGCAGAGGCAGAATAGCAATAGCAGCGAGTACACAAATCATCGCGCCAATCACTCGGCGGGCATTCGCACTGGATAGAGGTTCCCAACGCGGTTTTACATATTCTTCAATACGCTCCAGCCAAGGCATTACCTCTTGAGTGAACTTCAGCGTTTTTTCACGATGAATACGCTGTTTTTGAATGATATTAGGAAGCCGAGGAGCATGGAAACCCAGCGCAATCTGTAACCCAAGCAAAAAATCAGCGACAGCCGCAAAGAAGGAAATACCGGGAATAAGTCCTGCCAGACTCAACATGATCAGCAGTGCACCGTATGAACGGCGTCTAAGTAACTCTAAAAGTTCACCAATAGTCAGATACTGCTCAGGATGAGACTTGAGCGTGTTGATAAGAAACAGCGAGGTTTTTTCCAAAGTGACACCCAAAATGTATAGGTAGCGACAAAGCAAGGTACTTCATACCTAGCGCTATGCGATGTGAACAAACATTATCAAATTTGTCATCAAAAGACGCAATAGACTTAGCGGTCGAAGACAAAAATGAACAAAGAATTTACGTTAGACACATTTGCTAGGGGATATTTTTGAAATGTGAGGTAAAAGAAAACCCCACTAAGTTTTCACTTAGCGGGGTTCTATTCTCTTCGCAGCAATCCGGCTACTAATAGGTGCTCCCTGCATCTATTCCTTGATAATCTGCTGGTTCCTTCAGCGCATTCCATTTCATCGCCATCCTAGCGGTGTCCTGAATCTGTCATCCTGACAGACGCTTAATCCCTTAAGTTGTCTATTAACCGTTCTAAAACAACCATCCTAGCTATTTCGAACTTAACGTTAATATCCTTTGCTTTCCTTGCCGACCATTCATCCTGAACAACCGAATCTTCGTCCTGAAGATACTCTATCCGTGAGCTTTTCCATTTCCGTGCCAGCATCCTGCCAACACCTTAAGATTACGACAACGCCACTTAGTAGCAAGTACGCTACGCAATAAATATATTGAAGAGTTTTTTGCGAATACGGTAAATCTCTACATTTACAGATACTTAGAGAAGAAACCAACCATTAATCTCAAGCATTTAAATCAAATATCCTACACGCCTTGTAAGAGATATCTCACAAGGCACACGAGTGATATCTACATCTGATTAAATAGGCCGACTCGACTTGGGTCGGAAGCTTTTAGTTTCTTATCTTTTTATAGACTAAAAGACGCAAAATCAGGGTATTATTACAACCAAACTACTTGTCGCCATGATGACTAGAACAAGCGGATAACGCACTGTTCAACATCCAGCATAGCTTCAAGTAACAGATAACTAGCGCAATTAATGATTTAGCAGAGGAAGCCTCACTATGATTTCGAAATGGTCACAACGTTTTTACCAAATGGCAGAACTTGTTGGCTCTTGGAGTAAAGACCCTTCTACACAAGTAGGGGCCGTTATTACAAAACAAAATCGAATTGTTTCTGTGGGCTTTAATGGTTACCCGCATGGTATTTCAGACAGTGCAAACACAGACGATAGAGATATGAAATATCTCAAAACTCTACACGCTGAAGAAAATGCCATTCTATTTGCTAAACGTGACTTGGACGGATGCGAAGTTTACGTGACACATTTCCCTTGCCCAAACTGCGCAGCCAAGATTATCCAAACAGGTATATCAGCGGTTCACTGCCCCGAGCAAACCGAAGATTTCCTCTCTCGCTGGGGAGATAAAATTAAGGTGAGCCAAGATATGTTTTTGCAAGCCGGTGTAAAGGTTAACTGGTTACCACTCAACGAGTTAAAACCAATAAGTGAAATTCATAACGAATCATAAAAATAGCCCTCCAGATGGAGGGCTATTTTTTTATTTGGCGCTCAATTTTGTCTCAAAAGTGAAACCACTATGCAACTTTGAACTGTCATTAACATTTTTCCTGCATGCAACTCAATGTTCGACTTTAACAGTGACTACACTGAAGTTCAGGTGTCCCGATATACGTTTATCCAGTGGTTATTAAAAGTAAAAGGATAATTCATGAAGTCCACTACAACTGCGAACAACAATCCTGATCAAAAACACTTTCTCATTACGATTTTATTTCTAATCGCAGTCAGTGCCGTGAGTTACACCTTACTGACCGAACATCAAACCCTCGCGCGCTACTACTTCATTTATCCACTGTGTATGCTTGCTGCGTACTTTATGAGTAACATTTGGTTTAAACGCGTGCTATCCGTAGTCACTTTTGCCTTGCTGCTGGCAGGAAGTTATCTCGAACCGCTGAATATCAGTGTCCTTTCCCAATCCTTTATATTGGTGCCACTCTGTTATATCGCGATTTTCCCCGGCTCACTGTGGCCAATAGCGGTCGCATTAAGCATTCTCGGGATTTACATCCCACATATTACGGGTGCACAAGTATCTGAATTTGTCGAAGCATCAATTGAACTCTCCGCTATCGCCATTTTTGCCACTGGCGGCACTTTCTACAAACAGAAACTGAGCAAACAAGTTGAACGCTATCGTAAAGACAGCCTTACCGACTTCCTAACACAAGTATCCAACCGCAAAGCGTTCAAACAAGATTTAGAATCGATAGCCAAAATTGCGGGGGAAACCAGTAAAACCAAATTTGCATTGCTGTTACTCGACCTTGATGACTTTAAGCAGATCAACGATTCACTCGGTCACCAACAAGGCGACTTATTGTTAATTCAGTTCGCAAAGCGCTTAAGCAATTTGGATTTCAACCGCATCAACATATACCGATTAAGTGGTGATGAATTCGCGGTGCTATTGCAAGATAAGTACGATGTAAACTTCTACTCTCAGCAAGTGGCCACTTACATCTTAGAAGCCTGCCAATCTGCCTATCATCTCGACAAACGTAGTTACACCATGACAATCAGTATTGGTATTGCCTCATTGGATGACGCTTTATACGACACAGATATCTGGTGTCGAAACGTCGATATTGCACTTAAAAGAGCAAAACAAGCAGGTAAAAACAGCATTCAATGGTTTGATGAGAACTTGATTGGAGAAACAGTCCGCAGTTACCAAATAGAACGTGAACTGAGCGATGCCATCGAAAAAGGCCAGTTGGCCTTGTATTACCAACCTAAAGTCGATATCAAAACCAATTTAGTACATGGGGCTGAAGCCTTAATCCGCTGGAAACATCCTGATTTGGGAATCATTCCTCCCGACGAGTTTGTGGGCGTTGCCGAACGCAGCCAACAAATTATTCCTATCGGTCGCTGGGTGATTGAAACCGCATGTCAGCAGGCCAAAGCGTGGGATCAACTCGGCCATCCGATTTGCGTCGCGGTAAACGTGTCAACCGTGCAGTTTCTTTACGATGACATATTCCATGTTGTAACCAAAGCACTGAGAGACTCCCAGCTCAATCCTCAGTTATTACAGTTGGAAATCACTGAAACCACATTGATGCAGCAGCCACAGCGAGTGGTCGATGCATGCCACGACTTACGTACCTTAGGTATCCGTGTCGCCATTGATGATTTTGGTGTTGCTTATTCTTCACTGAATTACTTAAAACAACTCCCCATCGATGTGTTGAAGATCGATAAATCATTTATTGATGAGTGCTGCTCCAATCACAATGACCACATGCTGGTGCGAACCATCATTCAACTTGGTCACAATATGGGGAAAGTGGTCACGGCAGAAGGCGTGGTCAATGATGAACAGCTCTATTTGTTGGCAACCGAAGGCTGTGACGAGTACCAAGGCTATTTGTACTCTCGCCCAGTCCCTCCTTACGAATTTATGGCTCTTTTATCGAGCAGAAAAGACGTTGCAATCCCTCGCCCTCAAGTCGCCGCTCACGGATAAGCTCATATCCCATCAACTCATCAACATAAGGGGCTTTTCGCCCCTTTAATGTTTACTCTTTGCGTAGATAAAATGATATACAGCCAATTTTTATGTAATACCAATCTGCATTGCCACAATAGAAATCGGACATAAATACAGATAGACGCGAAATAAGTTACCTTAATCACTTTCTGTCAATACGTAAAAACACTTAAAATCGCACATTAAAGCTCTATTAATGATCGAGTTAACAGTTAAAAATATGGGCATTATTTTTTCTAGCAGAATAACCTATCAGACATTACAATCCCGCCACATAAAAACAACAATACTTATCCCCAATACCAAACGCAGTAAAAACTGTGGGTATCAGCTCAACCATAACGTGAAAGGTTTACAGCAATGAGTCCAGAAAAACATCTACTCGATTGGCAGGCCAGCCAAACTATCGCAGAATCGATGTCACCATTAATCGGCCAACTCTATCGTTTAAAAGGTGTTGAAGTTATTTTGTATGGTAAGACACTGATCAACGCCGCCACCATCGACATCATTAAAACCCACCGCATTGCCCGCCGATACACTGGAACCGCACTCTCTCTAGAACAAACCATGCCGATTTTGCAGCGCTTAGCTGAGCTAGACTTGTCGCCTTGTCGCATCGATATTGGTCAACTTGGTCACCAGTATTGGCAGCAACATACTGATGAAAACAACTTAGATGATTTTCTTCAAACGGCTCTGCTCAGTAGCTTAAACGGCACTACGATTACGACACCAAAAGACGTGGTTCTCTATGGTTTTGGCCGTATCGGTCGATTACTTGCTCGTTTGCTGATTGAAAAAAGTGGCCCAGGTTACCCACTGAGACTGCGTGCTATTGTTGTTCGCGGTGGTAAACAGGGTGATTTGGAGAAGCGCGCAAGCTTGCTAAGAAGAGATTCGGTGCACGGTCAGTTCAACGGCAGCATCATTGTCGACAACGAACATAAAGCACTCATTGTTAACGGCAACTTCATCAAAGTTATCTATGCCAACTCCCCTGAAGAGATTGATTACACCAGTTATGACATCCACAACGCACTCGTTGTTGATAACACGGGTGTATGGCGTGACAGCGAAGGGTTGAGCAAACACTTAAGCTCTAAAGGCACAAGCAAAGTATTGCTAACAGCTCCGGGCAAAGGTGATATTAAAAACGTAGTATTCGGTGTTAACGAATCCGTTATTCAACCTGAAGACACAATTATTTCAGCAGCAAGCTGTACCACAAACGCTATCACACCGATTCTGAAAGCGATGAATGACAAGTTTGGTGTGGTATCTGGTCACATTGAAACCGTGCACTCATTCACCAACGACCAGAACCTCATCGACAACTTCCACAGCGGCGAACGTCGTGGTCGTTCAGCGTCATTGAATATGGTTCTGACTGAAACTGGTGCTGCAAAAGCCGTTGCAAAAGCGCTGCCTGAATTGGCTGGTAAGCTGACTGGTAACTCAATTCGCGTTCCTACACCAAATGTTTCCATGGCGATCGCTAACCTGAACTTAGAAAAGAGCACAGACAAAGAAGCGCTCAATACTTATCTCAGAGAGATGGCACTGAACTCTGCCCTGTCAGCACAAATTGATTACACAGAATCAACAGAGATCGTATCGTCTGACCTTGTAGGTTCACGCTACGCTGGCGTAGTCGATGGTGCTGCGACCATCGCTCAAGATAACCGATGCGTTCTGTACGTTTGGTATGACAATGAGTTTGGTTATAGCTGCCAAGTTGTTCATTGTATGGAACAGATGATGGGTGTGCGCTACAAAACATACCCACAAAAGTAAGAATTAGACTCCACAACATAATAATAACCGATACTGACGAAGTGGTTTCTGACCCATTTAGCCACTGCTTCTGATGACATCCCCCCGTTTTGCCGCTCTATCCCTGATATGAGCGGCTTTTTTTCATCTTTTTTACAAGCAAATTTGCACCAGCAAAATTAACTCTTTTGGAAAAATATAGTTAAACTAACGGACTATATTTTTGTGAGAATTTTCTGCAGCAAGAAAGAGGCTAATACTACCTATGAAACAAGCGGTATCTGTGTTTTATGCTCGTTTTAAATCGGCGCCGAAGTGGTTAAGAGCCTCAACATATCTAGCGCTTACCTATGTGACTTATGCCGTCATAATCGGCCTTATTGCCCCTGCGGTTATTCAGTCGCAAGCGCCCAAGCAACTTAGCCAACTGTTAGGTCGCAATGTCCAACTTGAAAAAGTCTCGATTAACCCTTTCCTTCTCAGAGCTCGAATTGAAAATTTCGCCATTCTTGAGCAAGACCAACAACAAGCATTCACCAAGTTTGCAATGCTGGAAGTGGAAGTGAACTTTTGGCAAAGCTTACTAAGCTTAACGCCAACTGTAGACCATCTGTTTCTTGTCCAACCTGGAATTCAAGTACAACGCTTAGACGAACATAATGCGTTTAACTTCAGTGATATTCTCGAAACATTAGCCAGCAACAATCCACCACAAACTGAAGAGAACGCGTCTGAAGAGGCCGCCACCAACACGATTCCTGCATTCAAGGTTAACGCTGTTGCTATCACTGATGGTGATGTCAGATTTGTAGATTCCGTTACTGGTGCTGACTTAAATTACCAACAGATTTCCTTAAAGCTCAACAACATTGATAGTCAGGCTTACGCTCTGAGCCTGCCTGCTAACCAAGACGGAAAACTGAATCTGACCGAAAACGCTAACCAATACCAATTTTCGTTAGTGAGTGCTGATCAAAGCCCGCTCGCTCTGAATGGTCAATTTCAGCTTTCTCCATTTGAAATTAAAGGTGATGTGGCACTCAACGATCTGACGCTAACGCCATACTGGCCATTCGCTAAAGACCTGATAGCAGCACGATTGAGCGATGGTTCAGTCAGCTTCTCGACCAATTACCATGCAAAACAAGTTAATGACTCACTTTCATACCAAACTCAGAACGGACAGTTCTCGCTCTCCAATCTCGTTTTTAGTGATCAACAATCTGAAAAAGTAAAACTGCCTTCATTGGTTGTCAGTGATATCCAACTGTCTGGCGATGAACAACTGATCAACATCGCTGATATTTCAATGCAAGGCTTATGGTTTGACGCATTGTTGGACAAAAATGGGCTCGATTTAGCCGCACTGTTCACGCCAACAACCCAAACAAACGGTGTTGCGCCTAATCAGGATACTTCAGCTAATCAGGCAGCAAGCCAAGAATCAGCGACACCGCAGTGGAAGGTTCGCCTTGAGCAATTCTCAATGGCAGATTCGGACTTCAATGTGTTGGAAAAAGTTCAGTCACAAGGTGTGCACTGGCGCGTCCACCCTATGACAGTGTCAACAAAAACGATTCAAAGCGACTTAATCGAACCTATCGAATATGACGTCGCTCTTGATGTGAGCTCAAGTAGCAAGCAGCAACCAGAAAACACTAGAGGATCTTTTGCAACTCAAGGCAGTGTTGATGTTAAAGCACTTAAAGTGGATGGCAATTTGTCCATTGATTCACTGGATCTGACACAGCTACAGCCTTATCTCACCCCTTATCTGAATATTCGCTTAACCAAAGGCGCACTCAATACCAAAGGAAATTACAACGTCAGTGGTGCAGACGTCATTAATTTCGATGGCTCGCTCAGTGTTAACAATCTTTTGATGCGTGACACAATCAAGCGAGAACCTTTGGTGAAATGGCAGAAAATGTCTGTGGACTCACTGCGTTTTAGTTCAAAGCAAAACCAGTTGATCATCAAAACGGTGTTGCTCGATGCGCCTTACGCTAAAGTAATGATTGCCGAAGATAAGCGCACCAACATTGGCGATATTGTGGTTACTAAGCAGAGTGATACCTCAACGGCCACAACTGACAAAGCCGCGACAACCAAAGCGACAGTGACCACGAAAGGCAATAGCAGCAAGCCTATGTCGGTCATGATTCAACAGATTAAGTTTGCCAACGGCTCCGCGTTTTTCGCTGACAACTCGCTAACCCCTAACTTTGCCTCCGGTATTGAGCTACTCGAAGGTTCAATCAAGAACCTGTCTTCAACTCCGGGAACGAAAGCTAGTGTGGACATTGCCGGCAAAATTGACAAATATGCGCCAGTAACACTGAAAGGTGAAATTAACCCACTGATTGAAAAGCCTTATCTCGATCTTGCCTTAGTGTTTAGAAGCGTTGAGCTGACTTCCGTCAATCCGTATTCTGGAACCTACGCGGGTTATTACATCGATAAAGGCCAACTTTCACTCGACCTGAACTACCGATTAGATGACAACCAGCTTCAAGGTACAAACCATCTTGTTATCGATCAGCTGCAACTGGGTAAACCCAGTGATTCCAGCCTTGCCACCAGCCTGCCTATCACTCTGGCGATTGCGATATTGCAAGATCGTCACGGCGTGATTGATTTGGGTGTTAACGTGTCAGGTGAAGTGGATGATCCTGACTTCAGTTTTGGTAGTGTGATTCTGAAAGCGTTCGCCAACATCATTACTAAAGCCGTGACAGCTCCGTTCTCGCTGTTAGCTGATCTTGTCGGTACGGATGAAGAGTTGAATCAAGTCACTTTCCAAGCCGGTATTGCAACCTTAGATGACGAAGAGAAACAGCGCATAGGTAAACTTGCACAAGCGTTGCAGGAAAGGCCGATTCTTAAAGTCAGTGTCGAAGGCTCTGTCTCTGCTCCAGACGACAGCTATGCATTGGCTGAACAGAATGTGCAGAAAACCCTACTCGCCAATAGTGGGCTGGAAACACTTCCTGAACCATTCAGTGCCAGCCGCATTACCGAATCGGCTCCGTTAGTCGATGCACTTGAAGAACTAGCAGAAAAACAATTGCAGTTAGATGTCCGCCAAGAAAGAGATAAGGTCGAACAGCAACTGACTGAAAAAGCCCAAGGCGCAGAAGTGACCAAAGAACAAATCGAGACCGTTGTTCATATGGGGCTCTACAATCAGTTGGTCAAAGCGACCAACGTCGATAAAAACAGTTTGAGTAATCTCGCAGCAGAGCGTGCAAAAGCGATCAAAGCGTATTTGGTGGAAGAACAACAAATCAGTCCAGATCGAGTGTTCCTGCTCGACAGTAAGACCGATTTGAAAACAGAAAAAAGTGGTGCTGAGTTAACCGTAGGCGCTGAATAACCTTCCTCACTTCCTTAACTCTAGCCCAATCCTTTGTTCTCTATGGGATTGGGCTTTTATCATCTATCTGAATGGCTTGTTCATGTTTAATTCATCTGTGCCGGGCTAAGATGGGGGCAATCAAAACAGGAGCAGACAATGAATAGATTTCTTATTACCGTACTGACGCTCATAACTGGATTCTTCGCACTGACATTAAGTTTGTTGCTCGTCATTCCATTGACGATTGCAGCACTCATCACTGGCAAAAAACTGCAAAATCAACTGCATCGTCGTCCGTTTTATCAGGCTCAGAACAATCAGACCTACGGCAATACCATCGATGGTGAGTTTGAAGAAGTGAACACCCATTCGAAGTATTAACAAAGAACCCCTCGTCATTGAGGGGTTCTTTAGTATTTATGGCTAGAAAATAACGGGAGCTGAACTTACACCGTAAGCAGAACTCGCGCAGCAAGCAGCAGCAAAACAATCCCTGACAAACGATCAATCAACACCGCTCTGGAACGTAGCTTGTCGAGAATGAGTGGGCTTGATAGCAAGAAGGTAATAAAGGTATACCACAAGCCGTCAATGACAAACGGCGTCACGACAATGATCGCTTTACTACTCAACTCATGCCCAACGGCAACAAACTGACTGAACAATGCGATAAAGAACAGCGCAATCTTTGGGCTTAATAATGAAATTAAAAAACCTTCTCGCGCAGATTGCCATGCACTTACCGTTTCGCCAGATTCTAACTTCGCAGCCACACCACCTTTAGAACGAATGGCGTTGAACCCCAAATAAGCCAGATACCCAGCACCAGCATAACTGATGGTTTTAAACAGCAGTGGCGACTGGTGAAGAACCACTGCCAAGCCAATCAATGTAATAAACGCATAAATACCTATGCCGAAAGCATGAGCCCATGCCGTTGCTAAACCGTTGCGACGCCCGCCAGCAAGACTGTGTTTTGCAACCATAGCCAAGCTAGGTCCGGGAGACATGGCCCCCAACAAACAAATAGTAAAAAGTGATAACCAAACTGTTATTGTCATTCGAACTCTCCTAGTTAGTCCCTAACCGTACTCGTCATTTGTTATTATTTGAAATCATCTTTTCTCATCCTAGTTATGATTCTGAATCATAACCTATCGAATACTCAGAATGATTCATAATGTCGTAGACAAGCTGTCTAGCCCAAACGTGGGAAGGTTCGTTATCAAATTTGGGGTGCCAAAGAAGCCAATATTTATGTTTTGGAGTCTTAACCGGTAGCGGTTTAAATACCACATCAAAATGATTTTTCATGTTGCGCGCGATATGTTCAGGAACAACCATTAAATAGTCACTCATAGATAACGAGCGAAATGCTGCAGAAAAAAACGGGACTTTTAATCCGATATGCCTGACCTGATTAAGCTCAGCCAGCGCTTGATCGATATAGGTGTCTTTATCGCCGCCTCCGGTCACTTTGATGTGTGAAAAACTTAATATGTCCTCAACACTCAGCATGTTTTTTTCTGACAACGGATGAGATAGCTTCATCACGCAAACCGGATAATCCTCGCCAATTTGCCACGAAGAAACGCCCTTAGGCGGTTCAGGCGACATAGTGGAAGCGAGCTGAATTTCAGAATTTGCCATTTCTCCAAGTAAACTTGGCTGCCAAAGGCAGTATTTAATTGAGACTTTAGGCGCTTTAACCGTTATGGCTTCAACCATTTCAGGTAGCAGATATTGCGCGACATAGTCACTGGAGGCGAAAACAAATTCACCTTTCCAAGCGCTTGGTTCAAATTCTGCTTCAATCATCAGTTCATCAAGTTCAACAAACCAATGCTCAAGTTTGTTTCGCAAGCTGACAGCTTTCGGCGTGGGCACTAACTGGTTGCCATCTCTGACTAACAAAGGGTCAGCAAACATATCTCGCAGCTGACTTAGCTGGCGACTCAAAGCTGACTGGGTAATATTTAACTTCGTCGCAGCCTGACTGACATGACACTCTTCAAGCAACACCTTCAGTGACCGCAGTAAGTTGAGATTTATTTGTGACATCAAAACTACTTAGCCGTGTTAAACAGTTCTTTTAAAACCGTATGTGTTATCAATTGACGCAGTTGAGAGTAGCTTTGCAATTCATCTCGAATCGCATTTAACTTCGCCATGCTTTCCACTTCAACGTACAGCATCATATCGGTTTCGCCACTAATCGCATGGCACCACTTCACACCGGGGATCAGATAGATTTTGTGAGCATACAGTTCACAAGAGTGGAGGCTCGCAGAGGTATCAAATTTTAGCGCAAAATAGGCACTGACATTATTGGTGTGATCTGGCTCTGCGATTTGAGCGTGATAGCCCAAAATCACTTTATCTTGTTCGAGTTTCTTAATACGTGCCGTAACGGCAGAGCGTGAAAGGTTCACTTCGCGGGCAATGTCACTCACAGATGCTCTCGCATCCCCTTGCAATATCTCTATGATTTGTCTGTCAAATTTATCCATCGTACATTCCCATTCTTTTCGCTTCTCATACGTTTTTTCTCAAATAAAAAACGTTGAAAAGTAACCAACTTATCCCGTTGATTCATGGCTAATTTGACACAAATTGCATGGCTAGACTACTGACAATTAACGGGAAGTCTCTTTATGAAAGGAGTTTCACCGTCAAAATGGCGGAAATTCGATGAAAAAGTGTCACTTTGACGCTAAAGCAGAACGTTTTGCCAGATGCATCACATCTCAGTTTTGAGTAAGCTTTCGGCATAATAAGAATCAGGGAATGAGAACATGAACCAACTCAAACAAGAGATCACTTTGCTTTCTGGTATCGGTCAGCTATCGACCACATTAATGGGTACCGGATTGTTTATGATCCCAGCCATTGCCGCCGGAATTGCGGGCCATTTTTCACTTTGGGCTTGGCTCATCTTGTTTGTTGCTGTTTGCCCTGTTGCTTTAACTTTCGCAGCGCTTGGGAAACAATACCCGAGTGCTGGCGGCACCGCGTTCTTTGTGCGTAAAGCGTACAATGCACGACTAGAACGAGCGGTTGCCTGGCTATTTGTAAGCGTCATTCCTGTAGGCGTACCCGCGGCTGTCGCCTTAGCTGCGGGCTTTTTACAGCAATTGTTACCTGCTCAGTTCAATAATGCCATTCTGGCTCAAGTGCTCACTGTGGCACTTCTTATTGGCGTAAACCTAGCAGGAACAAAATCTTCTGGCCGACTACAAACGGCCATCGCATTGAGCATCTTTGCTTTGGTGGCATCCTTTCTCTGGATTGGAGACGTGGGAAGCGCCGACTTAGCTATGCCAGCACTGAGTATCGATTCCATTTGGTCAATTGGTGCTGCGCTAGGGGTGATGTTCTGGTGTTTCGTGGGAATAGAAGCCTTCGCACATATGGGAGAAGAATTCAAAAACCCACAACGTGATTTCCCGATTGCCATTCTGGTCGGATGCTTCGTGGCTGGTGCAACCTATTGGACGTGTTCGGTCATTGTCTTAAAGTTTGGTGCTTTTGGTACCCCTGAGTTTGATAGCGCCTCTATTCCTTGGCTCAGTGATAAGCTCTTTGGTTCTCGTATGGCAATCATAATCAGCATCATCGGCTTCTTTGCTTGTTTTGCCAGTATCAACCTATATACGCAGAGTTTATCGCGTATGGTGTGGGCGCAAGCCAGAGAATATCGTCCTAACAGCGCACTGGCTCAACTTTCTCAGCGCGGCGTTCCAGCAAATGCAACATGGCTGATTGGCGGCATACTGCTGCTATCGTGTGTAGTCGGTCAACTGTCGAATTTGGATTTGGAATTCTTCCTCAAACTGGCCAATGGTGTCTTTGTCTTAGTCTACCTGTTAGCCATGTTGGCAGCGTACAAACTACTGAAAGGGTATCAAAAGGCACTGGCTGTTGTTGCTTTGATTCTCTGCACTGGCGTGTTTATCTGTCTTGGCTGGTCAATGTTGTATGCTCTGGTAATTTTTGCTGCCTTGGCGGTGCCATGGCAAAAAGAGCTGAAAACACAACACCCAATTTAATAGCAAAGGCGGGATACCCCGCCTTTTGTTTTATGACGCTTTGCGAACTTCAAACCGCCCAACCAATTGCTCCAATCGCTGAAGCGAGTTCTGCATTAAGGTTGTTCTGCGAGATAACTGTGAAGAAGCCTCTTGCAGTTTCACCACTGTAGATTGCGCTTCATCAGCAGTTTGTCTGTGCTCTTCACTATTACGAGCGATGCCTTGGATCAAAGTAAACAATCCAGTGACAGACGTTTGTAAGCGTTCACTGCGAGAAGACTCATCGACAACCTGAGTGCTGTTCTCAACGTTGGTAATGCCCTCTTGCATGTAACTCACTGCTCGCTCTGATTGGGTATGCAAGGCCGTCATCAGTTCTCCAATGCTGTTCGCGGCCTGAGAGGTTTTGTTTGCCAACACTCGAACCTCATCAGCAACCACAGAGAAGCCTCTGCCATGCTCTCCTGCTCTTGCGGCCTCAATCGCAGCATTCAGAGCTAGTAAATTGGTTTGAGCCGTGATCTCCGTAATAACAGAGACGATATTGCCAATCTTCTGCATTTCTTCATTCACTTCATTGACGGTATGTGCCGAAGCTTGAACGATATTTTTAATTTCTTGAGCGCCTTCCGCCGCTTTTTGATACTCAAGCTGCGCCGCATGCACCGTTTGCTGCATAAGCTCGTGCATTTCAGTCGCGGTATCATTGGCGCTGTTAATTTCCTGACTCTGTACCCCAGCGAGAGAGAGCATATCCGTAATTGATGTGGCGGTCATATCACTGCTGGTAAGCAGCAACTGACTGCGGCGGAACATAGATTCCGACACGTTTTTCACCTCTTTACTGGCGAATACCAGCTCTTGAATAATCCCTTCAAGGCTATCAATAAAACTGTTGGTCCAGCGCCCCAGATCACCCGTTTCATCAGACTTAAATTTGCTCGCATCTAAGCGGCGGGTTAAGTTGCCATCCCCTTCTGCCAGTACCTGCATCACCTGTGTCATTGTCTCTAGATTATTTGCCATAGGCTTAGCACTGAAAATGTGGAACAAACCAATTGCCATTAATCCGAGCAGTACCGAAATAGACATCAGCTGAACGTTTTCTAGTGGGTAAAACAGGTGAAGAACAAAAGGAATCACTAACGGACCAAACACACTAAGCGCGAATTGTTGGTTGAGTTTTTGTGCTACCGAACGATGACGATAGACTTCTTCTAAATCCGATTCGCACATCATCCCCCAACGGTCTTTCGACCCAGGCATAGTAAACGTCACGCCCTTACCAATCACTGGAATATGGCGATAATCAGAATAACCCGGGTAATCGATATATAAGTTGTGACCATTGTTAATGGTTTCTCTTACCCCCGGATGAAGCTTGTTGGTTGCAGGATCATTAAACACAATTTCAAATTCGGTATGGTGACTTACTTTTACCACACCCCATTTGGTATTTACGCCATCTTTCAAGTTCTCACCATGGGAAAAATGGTTATCCTCAAAGCGAGAGCGTGAAAGCGCAACGCCTTGTTGAATAGAGGGGTCAAAATGAGATTTGACCATAAACAGGTAGTTGTCGCCCGACTCACTATAAATATGCCCAGCTTCACGTTGAATCAGGTCACCGATAACATCATTAGGGGTTCGCCCACACAAACACCCTTTGGTACCGCCAGCTAATTCGATCGGTTGATAGAACATTAAGGTCACTTCATCATGAAAATGAGAGCTTGATGGACCAATAGCGAGCGTCACCGAATCGCGGTAAGGACCATGCAAAAATGGCTGAGCTAAACCCTCATTCAAAGCTTGGGTTGAGACGACCTTCTTGTTTTTCTGTGATGGAAAAGTGGATTCAAGGATCTCTCCTTGTGCAGAGACAATAAACAGCTCAGATAAGTCAGCGCTACGGTTTAATAATCGGTTTAAGGTTTCCCGATATTCATGGGGAGACTTAGTCGATAAATATAACGACGCATCATGCAGGAATGACCATTGGTTTTCAGCCCAAGTCGTGAGAATTTTGACTCGGGTGTTCGCAATGTTTTCAAAAGTTTGTTCTAGAGAAGCTTTACGTTTGCGGTTAAACCAACAGGCCTTACGCATGGCAAGTTTACCTGTCTTGCCAAACCACGGCAGCCACCTTTTTTCCTCAGGCGTTAAATGCATAAAATTTCCTTATTTTTGTATTGTTATGTGCACTAATGTGCAATAGGCGTTCCAAAAACAAGAAAAAAGTACGTTGTTCTGTATTTTAGCAAGAACTCAAACAGGTTAACTATACGAATAAAAATCAAGTAGTTAATATCACTTTCAACTTTCCAACCCTATACATTAGCACGCACTAATTCAGGGATAGATGCACTCACAATGCACCATATTGGTTAGCCCATCTGAACCTTAGGCGCATGAAAAAGGGTTTGCGAATGCAAACCCTTAAAAATCTGTAACTCTTACTGGTCTCTAAGTAATTACTTACTCATTTCAATAAGTGATTTACCAATCAGCCACTCAACCTGTTTATCACTGCCTTCGCCTAACTTTTCGCGAGCCAGTTTGTATAAACGCCCTACACCTCTGTAGGAAAACTCTTCGGCTTTATCTGCAGCCACAATATGGTGGAAAAACAAACGCAAAATAGCTAAAAACTCTGAATTATCTAGCGCCTTAATCCATGAGCTTGAGAAAGACTCAACGCCATGGTCTAAATCCAAATGTGCTACAAACAAATTAAAAATTTGGCCATCAAGCGCAAGAACAAAGTCTGTTTTTTTCGGGAAATGGTGGCTGATGCCTGTTCTGGATACACCCGTTTGTTGACTTAATGTGGTGTATGACATTTTGTCATAGCCTAATCTTAACAGTTGGTCGACAACAGCATTCATGATTGTTTGAATGGTCACTTCTGTATCTTCTTTACTACGCTTCGGCATATTAATAGCTCTTTGTATACAAACTCATCAAAAAATAAAATGAATCAAATGCCGCTGAAATAGTTCAACAGCCAACTCATCTTTGTAAGAAAATATCTTTTCATTCAAATTGAATGAATAAAATATCCTTTAAAAATTCATTTCAATATGGGAAAAGTCCATTCACGCCCTTATCTCCATGTAAGAATAATCTTACAAACAGTAAGGTATGACAATGCATCAAACGGTGTAATGACAAAAAAACGTCACCGTAACGCCTAATTTTCGACTATTATCACACTCCTATTTCTGTTACCTGCGTCAACAATATCAACCCGTGTTCATACATTTTTGCATTATCATTTATCTGGAACACCTACTAATACAGGGTTAGAATGTCCTTAAATTTTGTAAGAGGATTTTGAGATGAGTAACGAAAGCTGTGAAGTAAACCAAGTTTGTGAAGCTTGTGGTTGTTCTGCTGAAATGGGCTTTTTTATCAAGGAGGGTGATGAAGTTGCAGAAGTGACTATTTTCGCACCTAATCAAGACCAACTAAAAAGCGAATTAGACAAGTATATTGCTCTGGCAAAAGAAGTGTGTGCAGCGGTGGAATTCGAATCAACACCTATCGATGAGAGCACAACTGAGTTGAATGCACGTTTCAAATTTGAAGTGAGCGCAGAGAAGCTCATCTTCGAACTTAAATCGCGTTCGCTGATGCGATAATCTCCCTTCAAAAGCGAGCACCCAGCTCGCTTTTGTGATCTTCCCCCTGTGATTTTGTTCTTCATTGAAGACAATGCCACTCATGCCGATACTATCGTTAATACTGTTACGAGATTTAGGAAGAACATGTCTTTTTCAACTTGGCGTTTATCTGCTTGGACGCTATGCATGGCTTTATGCTCATTACCTCTGAATGCTGCACCTCTCGACCAGTACCGCATACTTAATCATCTGGATAATTACGGTAACCTTGATTTGCGGAACAAACCTTACACTAGCTTACCTGACGGATTAGAGGTTAAAGGCAATCTCAACATCGCAAAAACGTCGATCACATCACTGCCAAAAGGCTTAACCGTAATGGGAAGTTTAGATGCGTCAAATAGCCAACTTGAACGCATTCAACGTGGCACAAAGATCCGTGGTTATGCGAATTTTCTCGGTTCACAAATCAAAATCTGGCCTGCGCGAATTCAAGTAGGCGGGTTCCTTAATTTTACCGATACACCGCTAGAACAACTGCCAGCAGCGATGACAGTTAAAGGAGATTTGAGCGTTGCCAGGACACCATTAACTGAACTCCCCGACGGAATTGTGATTGAAGGCAGCCTTTATATTGGCGGATCAAAAATCGTTACATTCCCAGATACGATGACGGTGAAAGGCAACATCTACCTAGGCGGTAATGTCATTACAAAATGGCCGAAAAATTTAACCTTAGGCGGAGCCGTTGCACGCTAAGCCGAGCACCAAAGCCAGAAACAAAAAAGAGAAGCCAAATCGCTTCTCTTTTTTGTTTCTGTTTATTCGCTATTGATTACGCACTGGGTTTGCGTAGCTATCAAGCAGGTACTGATGAGCGTTCAGTGGAAGCTGTGACAGCTTTTGTTCCAATTTCGCTTTTACCGCAGGTGTAATGTCTGCATCTTCACGTCCAGCAGCTAACAAGTTGATTGGATATAACTTGTAGTTAGCGTGGATTTGACGGTCAATCTCTTGTGCAAGTTCTTCCGGCGTTTCGTAAGTCTCAGTGATCACGTTGCCAAATGCGACATGAACTCGACCTTTGTCACCGATGATGCCCTGAATGATACTTTCGATATCTTCAAACTCGCCTTTTTCGTATTTACCATGCGTTGCTTTTTCATAAAGCTCGCGCGCCTTGGCGATATCACAAGGATCGTTTTCATAAGAAATTGAAACCGGCACAATTCTTAGCGATTTAATGTACTCAGAAAACTCAACCTTCTGTTTACGACCTTCGACGTTAAACATTTTTAAGATCGCAGGATCGGTAAAATCGTTACCGTCTTTAGCGCGACCTTCTTTTTGAGCAATCCAAATTGAGTGCCCAGTATCCAAAGAGTGCTTGATATAGCCAGACAAAGTACCCAGAGCTTTCATCATTTCACGTGGAGCTTTGGCTGAGCGCTTAACGATAAAGCTTTTGTTCAATCGCATCAGTTCTGTTGCACAAGGCTTCTTCAGTAAGTTATCGCCAATCGCAATACGAACTGTACGGTGCCCTGACTCATACAAACCGTAGTTAACCAACGCAGGATCCATCGCGATATCACGGTGATTAGACACAAACAGGTAAGCAGTATTCTTATCCAGTTTGTTCAAGCCACTGTAAGTCACACCTTTGGTGGTGTGCTCCAACGTTTTTTCTAAATACTTTTTCACTTCTAGCTGAATGGCATCAACCGAAGTCAGCTTTGCCCACTTAAACTTAAGGTAAGCTTTTACGAATGGGCCCATCATCGTTTTTAGCCATGAAGGTTGACGCTCAAAACGATGATCGAGAATCGCTGTGATAAATTCTTCATCATTAATTAGACGTTCGATGGCTGCGGGAATTTCTTCGTCGTTATAGGGACGAATCTCTTGATACGGGTCGGTGGTTGAAGTCATATTCTCGTACATCAAATAAAAAACTGGCTTATTCTACGCGCACTCGCATTAGCTCGCAGCTATCATAAGCACATAAATTACAAGGTCAGACCAGAAAATCAAAAATAAGTTTCTGTCTGTTTTCCTTCTATCTCCTAACTGATAGGCATTGCGGTTAGGCCGCAGCTAAGAGATCCACAACTCGATATTTGGCTTTTGAGTGGATAAACGTTAATCTTAGCGCCCTTAATTTTATGAGGCCTTGTATGAACTACGCTATTCAATCTGAAACCTGCTTATTTCCATATTTGGAAGTCACACCGCGTAAGCGCGCAACAAAGCATAGTTTAGTCAAGGTTAACAATGGCCTTGCTCTATTCAAATTGGGCAAACAAGAATACGCCATTGAAGCAGGACAAGCGATTTGGATCCCTATCGAATGTTTATGCTCCCTCACCTTTTTGCCAAATACTCACATCACTCGAGTCGATTTTTCAGTTCGTCTGCGAGATGAGTTTCCTCATCAATCTGGATTCATCACACTGACAGAATTAAGTTCGGCGCTGCTTAGTCGCATACAGTCGACCAATACAGGTGACGAAGTGTACCCGCATTTGTTGCAAGTACTCAAAGATGAAGTCAAAAAACTTGAGCCAAAGCTTGTAGAAAATGGCTTAAGCCAACAGTTTGCTCGCTGGCAGCCAAATCAGCAGGGAACCGTCAACAAAGAACATCATGTTGCTTTACTCGTAAGAGAAGCCATGAAGCGTAAGCTTTCCGGCATAAAAACCCAGATAGTGATTGATGAACTGTTTTCAGGCAATGCCGTGCAGTTCGAACAAATGTGCCAGTTAGTGCTTGGCAAATCTCTTTAAAAGAAGATAAAAAAACAGCCAGCTAATAATAGTTGGCTGTTTTTCTATAAGGCGAAGAAAAGCGCCTAGTTGACCACTTCAATATCCGTTTCTGGTACACAGCAACACGCTAAAGCCATTCCCATATTACGTTCGTGCTCTTGCAATGCCGGAACATCTGGCTGATGAACTTTGCCCGATTCAACCTTCACTTTACAGGCACCGCAGAATCCGGCGCGACAACTGTTTGCAATAGGAACGCCCGCGGCTTCAGCTTGCTCTAACAGGGTGCTTTGGTTATTTCCTTCAAACAGGGTGCCGTTAACACTTAACTGTAAAGTTTTAAATTCTCTGACGGTTTGCTGCGCTACGCCAAAGGCTTCTTGGTGGTAAGCATTTTCAGCCACACCCAGCTTAAGCAGCAAGTTCTTGGCTTTTTGCATAAACCCATCAGGGCCACATACAAACACTTGGCGTGAAGCAACATCTTTCACCTGTTTGAGGTGTGACAGAGATAAACGTCCTTTCAAACCAAACCAGTCAACAGGTGGTTGGGAGAGAGAAATAAACACCTTCAGTTCAGGATGAGCAAGTTCTAGTTGCTCCAGCTCTTCGCGACATGGAATGTCTTCAACAGAACGACATTGATGATAGAACACCACATCTCGCATCTGCTGGTTATCCGCCAGATAACGCAGCATAGACAGCATAGGCGTCACGCCGCTTCCCGCAGAAAGTAGCAACAGTGGCTGATTATGATGTTCAGAGGTTAAATGAAAACTGCCGTCAGGTGTCTGGGTTGTTAATGTGTCACCAACTTGCAGGTTATCAAGCAACCAGTTCGAGACACGGCCGCCATCAATACGCTTAATAGAAATTGCCAGCCGTCCCGGACGAGAAGGGCTTGAAGACAAAGTATAAAAGCGACCAATGTTTTCACCATCGACAACAATCTCAATTGGCAAATGTTGACCAGGCTGGTAATTCGGCAACACGCCGTGTTGCGGCTCCAGCCAGAAAGTCACAAAATCGCGAGCAATTTCTTCACGCTCGACACAAGTCATCAGGTAGTGACGCTGCCCTAAATCTGGGTAGTACTCTTTCTCTTTGTATTCTAGAACTTCTATCTTGTCTCCCGCGTGAATCATACCTTCATTTCTGGCAACAAGATTCTGGCCGAAGAATACGCCACCGCGCTCGTTAGCACGAAACTGGGAAAGGGTACGCAGAGGTTCTTTGGTTGGACGATATTGACCTTTTTCGAGATCCACCGTCGTCATAATGCAGCGTTCACAAGGCTTTAGAGCCTCAAATTCCACCTCACCAATGCGGATGCGCTTCCAACCATCTTCCGCAAATGGTTCAGTGCCTGATACAACAAGATTGGTGCGGAACTGATCCATGCTGTGATGTTCAGGACTGCGACGGTTCAACTCATCCAGCGAGCCTTGGCTAATAATCAATAGCGGGTAACCGTCCGCAAAGCTGACGTTATGGCCGAACTTCTCACGAACACGATTGGACTGTTGACCAGAGAACAACAGCTCAACACGCTGCCCCATAATCTCACTGAACCAGTCGTCTGCTTCATCTGTTGTGGTATACGCAATAAAGCTGTCATCCCAAACCGTTGCTGGTGACTCCTGCATTTTAAAGTCGGCATAACGAATCGTCAGTGGCGATTTACCCTGTGCGCTAAAAATCAGGCCATCTGGCATCAGACTAGATCGAATCTTGACCATTTGCGGGTATTTACGGGCTGTCACCATACTGCCATCAGCGAGTGCCAGCATAAATCGTCGGTCAAACATCAACCCTTGTTTCTCAACCCATGCGGTAGATAAAGAGAGTCCACCCACCGATTTCACTGGATACACATTGATTTGAGAAAGTACCGCTGACGACATGACACACATCCTTACGTATGGTTAAACAAAATAAATATCCGAGCCACCTAGGCGTCTCGCTTCCAGTGATCACAGAACAGGGCTATGAATGACACAAATACGCTATCGTTTCAATCTATTAGGCGCGAGAAACTGCTGTAAACAAACAGAACTGACAAATTAAAAGATGAAATGAGAAGCCAATTACTCTATCATCCTGTCGCCTAAACGGAAGCGTTTGCGTAACGCAAAATTTCTTTTTAGGCTCCAATCATTCCAATGACTTCATGGTGGGAGCAATTCATGACAACACTTACGATCACTCGTCCTGACGACTGGCACGTTCACCTTCGCGATGGCGAAGTTCTTACTGATACTGTGCGTGATATCAGCCGTTACAACGGACGCGCGCTTATTATGCCAAACACAGTCCCACCCGTGACCAATACCGAAATGGCGCTTGCTTACCGTGATCGCATCATGGCGCAAAATCCAAGTGCTACGTTCCAACCTTTGATGTCTTTGTATTTAACCGATAGCACCTCAGCTGATGATATTCGCCAAGCGAAAGCGTCTGGTGCTGTAGTTGCAGCAAAACTCTACCCAGCGGGTGCAACGACCAACTCTGACTCGGGTGTGACTAACGCGAAAAACATTTACCCAGTTCTGCAAGCAATGCAAGAAGAAGGTATGTTGCTGCTGGTTCACGGCGAAGTGACCACTCACGAAGTCGACATTTTTGACCGTGAAAAGACCTTCTTAGAAACCGTTCTTGCGCCAATCGTGAATGATTTCCCGAACCTTAAAATCGTTCTGGAACACATTACAACTGCAGAAGCGGTTAACTTTGTAAAGAACGCTTCAGACAACGTGGCAGCAACCATTACCGCTCACCACTTGCTGTTTAACCGCAACCACATGTTGGTTGGCGGTATTCGCCCTCACCTGTTCTGTCTGCCAATTTTGAAACGTGCAACTCACCAACACGCGCTTGTCGCAGCAGCAACGTCTGGCAACAAGAAGTTTTTCCTAGGAACAGACTCAGCGCCTCACGCTAAAGGCAAGAAAGAAGCGGCTTGTGGTTGTGCGGGTTCATACACTGCTCACGCGGCACTGGAACTGTACGCCGAAGTGTTCGAGCAAGAAGGTAAACTTGAGAATCTGGAAGCATTCGCCAGCCACAATGGTCCAGACTTCTACGGTGTTCCACGCAACACAGACACTGTGACTCTAACCAAAGCGTCATGGGAAGTTCCTGCAAGCATGCCTTTTGGCGGCGAAACTGTGGTTCCAATTCGCGCTGGAGAAGCAATTCAGTGGCAAGTTGCTTAACTTAACACTGCTCTGCTTGAATGAAAAAGCCGCCTTGTTAGGCGGCTTTTTCGTATGCTTTCGCTATTTTAGCGAACTGAGCTTAATCAAACTCTGGAGCAACCACTTCGACCGGCACTCCGTTTTGCGCCAGTATCACCGCTTTTGCTTTCACTTCCGACTTATCAAACTCATCCAGCCACCATTTTAGCTCTACTGGTAACACGAGATCTTTCTTGCTGCCATCGCTGCGAGTCAGTGGTTCGTGCGCTTCAACGAAAACACTTCTGTCAGGTTCCAATGCCACTTTGACTGGTTCATCAATGATGCGAACCTTTTCGCCTCGCTCAACCTGATTGAACAACCACTCGATATCTTTCGGCTCCATACGGATACAGCCAGAACTTACACGCAAACCAATACCAAAATCTTTATTGGTACCATGGATCAGGTAGTCACCATTACCAAAGGCAAGGCGAAGCGCGTATTCACCTAGTGGATTCTCAGGACCTGAAGGGACAACTTTTGGCAGTTCAATGCCTTTTTGCAGATATTCTTTTCGGATAGAGTCCGGTGGAGTCCAAGTTGGATTTGGCCGTTTCTGGCTGATCTTGGTTTCCATTTCAGGCGTATCACGTCCGATTCGACCGATACCTACAGGAAAAATATGTACCTTTCTCTCTTCAGGCTTGAAGTAGTAAAGACGCAGTTCAGCAAGATTCACCACGATGCCTTCATAAGGCACCATGGGCAAAATGATTTGCGACGGAATGGTCAGTACATAACCTTCTTGTGGAAGGAAAGGGTCAACGCCTTTATTCGCAGCCATCAAGCCTAAAAAACCGATGTCATACTGCTTGGCGATTTGCGCTAATGTTTCGCCTTTTTCAATCACATGGTATTGGGCATTTCCCACTATGCTGCTTCCTTCCATCGGAAAGTCATAAGTAGCTGCAAACACCTTTGTCATAAAACTGGACGCCACTATGCAACCAATGACCAATAACTTACGCAACATGTACATCTTTATCCCTTGCCTGCTTATACATGTCTAAGGTTACTTCTCTTTCCGCTTTATGATCAACTATTGGAGAAGGATATAACACCGAGTTTACACCCGCCGATAACCAAGGGGCATGAATATATTTGTCAGGCACCGAACTCAACTCCGGAATCCAGTGGCGAATGAATGCTCCACTTTCATCAAATTTTTCACCTTGGGTGATCGGATTGAAAATTCGAAAATACGGCTGACCATCACACCCTGTTGATGCACACCACTGCCAGCCGCCATTGTTTGCCGCGTAGTCACCATCAATAAGCTTGCTCATAAAATAGTGTTCGCCCCAACGCCAGTCGATATGCAGATCTTTGGTCAGAAAGCTGGCAACGATCATTCGTAAGCGGTTATGCATCCACCCTGTTTGATTCAGTTGTCTCATGGCCGCATCCACAATTGGGTAGCCCGTTTCTCCCCGACACCAACGTTCAAAATGGTCATGCTCCTGCCACCATTTCACATAACGCCCCCAGTAGAGGAAATCTTTTCCTTTGCACAACTTAGGCTCAAAAGTAAGTAAGTGCTGATAAAACTCACGCCATATCAACTCACTCAGCCATGTTTGAGCGCCTTGAGACAAAAAGCCCATTTTGGATTCAGCGTAAAGCCTTGCCATACATTGCCTTGCCGACAACGCACCTATCGCTAAGTATGGCGATAAACTGCTGGTGCCATCTATGGCAGGGAAATCTCGTTGCTCGTGGTAACTGTCCATACGCTCTTGGCAGAATGATCTCAGTTGAGATCGAATCGACTCAAAATCGACGTCCCAGCCAGAGCTGTCTTCTCTTGGATAACTGAATAACTGCTGTTGGTTCCAAACCAAAGGTTGCACTGCTTTCGCTAACGCTGCTTTGGCTGCACTTTGGGTAGCAGAAATGATGGGTACGCCAGCAACAGCAAGCCAAGCCTTTTTAAAAGGCGTAAATACCTTGAAATATTGGCCTTGTTTATTGAGCAGACTGCCTGCGGGGATGATGCATTTGTCGTGATACGACTGCCATCCGATACCTTGTTGCGCTAATGCGGATTGAGCTTGTTTATCTCGCGCCTGCTCATTCACTTCGTAATCTTGATTGACCAAGACTTCGTTCGCTTCACACAGCTTCGCTATCTCAACAATACTGTTTGCCGATTGCTCAAAATCGCTCACTTCCTTATAAAGCAGCGGAATATTAAGCGCTTTAAGCTCTTGTTGCAGAGCGCTCAGGCGACGATAGATAAGATCAGCCTGACGGGGAGCCATATGGTGTTGATGCCATTGCTCAGGCGTGGCGATAAAGACAGCGGTGACAGGTTCTCCGCTCGCAATTGCGCTGTTAAGAGCCGTATTATCAACGGCTCTTAAATCTCGGCGTAACCAAACAAGTTTCACTAATCCAGTCCATTGAGTGTTTGCAGCACGTCAGACAGATAGCATTGATCGTTAAATTGCTTACGCAGCTTAGCTATCGCAGTCATCTGAGCGTCTGCCAATGATTTATGAGAGAACAATGCCAATGCACTGTATGATTCAACGGCTTCACTACCTACCAGCCCTGAGACATCATCGACACCATCAAGAAATGTCACATTGTAGCCCTTCTCAGACCATGTAACCGCCCAAAGCCAGGCCAGCAAGCTACCCACCGGATCATAACTGACACATAAGCATTTACCTTTGTGAGCCGCTTTGTTTTCTGCTTCCAGAATCGATGAAAGCTTATTGATCATCAGAGATTGAAACAGACCTTTTTGCAGAGAGCGCAAAGGGCCTTTCACTCGCTCTAAAGCATCAATCACCGGAAACGCAAACTGGCTCTCAACAATATCTAACGGATACTCTTTCATTACCGTGGCAATAATGTTTTCTGACTTGCCACGATTCAGCTGAGAGAGCGCCGTAAGTAATTGCTCACACTCTTCAAGCTGTACTCGAGTCTCCTGCTGTAAATCATCAGTAGGAACGCCGCCCTTTAGTAACTCGCTGACTTTGCCTATGGATACGCCTTTTGCCAGCCATCCCTGAATCTCTTTAATGCTATCGATATTTTCTTGGTTAAATAAACGATGGCCTTTTTCCGTTCTTTGCGGCTGAACCAAATTGTATCGGCGTTGCCAAGCTCTTAGTGTTACAGGCTTAACACCGGTTAATTCTGCTACTTCACGAATAGCGTATAGCTTTTGTTCATAAGCCATAGCGTAACTTTAACTCCTGTGGATATGGGTCCAGATAGCGCTGCTGCATCAGGTAAGAATCTGGATATAACGTCAAATAGTGCTTAATCAGGGTAATTGGCGCGAGCAGCGGCAACATACCCTTTCGGTAATCATGAATAACTTCTGAGAGTTCTTTTTTCTGAGACTTATCAAGTGAACGTTTAAAGTAGCCCTGAAGGTGCATCAATACGTTAGTGTGATTCTTTCTGCTGGCTCTGATTTTCAAAGCTTGCATCAAACCTAAACGATACAACTCAATAAATTCGTCGGGCGCGTAGTTTGCCACATTTGCCACTAACCGTCCCAGCTCACGATAAGAGGTTGGGTGATGAGCCATCAAAGTAAGCTTATAGCGAGAGTGGAATGCCACGACTTTGCCCGCAGTAGGCTCTTTGCCCAGCGTTTGGTAGAAATCATGCAGGCAATAAACACGTGTAATAAAGTTTTCCTTTAACACCGCATCATTGAGCCTTCCGTCTTCTTCCACCGGAAGCCAAGGCATTTTTTCCATCAACATTTGTGTGTAAAGCCCAACACCACTCTTTTCTGCTTCATGGGACTTGTACACTTTGACTTTTTCCATACCGCAAGAAGGCGATTTTGCACACACGATGTAGCCGCACAAATGCATATCCATCAGTTGGTTTATTTTCTGCTCAGAATATTGCAGTAAACCCGCGGTGTGGTCTTTGGTTGGATCTTTAGTTTCAACCAGAGAAATACGTTCATCATTAGAGATTAAGCGTATTGGTGGGCGAGGCACCGGTAACCCCATCCCTACTTCTGGGCAAACGGGAACAAACTCGAAATAGGGCGCGAGTTCTTTATTAACAAATTGACTGGCTTTATGACCGGAATCAAAACGAACGTTCTGACCAAGAACACAAGCACTAATGCCCAACAAAATAGGTGAATCAGCCATATCAGCGCCCTCTTCTCTCAAGTGAATAACAACAATTATACAAAAGAAAACTTTGTACAAGTTATAGCACATTTAAAACTAGTTATACAATTTTAAAATTCGTACAAATAAAGCCAACGTTTTCCTGTATCGATTGCTCTATCAATTTCAACACTTTTCGTTATCAACCGTTAGACGATGCATCACACTCGCTTTTTTTGTGACCAAAATCGCAAGAAACCCAGTTATTACTCACTAATATTGCGCCAACAGACAAATCCTCAGTCAACAGAATTAGTAATTTGACATACAATACTGTTTAACTGGCTGAACATTTTTGGAGAACAATTATGGCAACCCCACACATTAACGCACAACCTGGTGATTTCGCTGAAACAGTCCTGATGCCAGGTGACCCGCTTCGTGCAAAATTCATCGCGGATACTTACCTTGAAGACGTGAAGCAAGTGTGTGACGTACGTAATATGTTCGGCTACACCGGCACATATAAAGGCAAAAAAGTTTCTGTAATGGGTCACGGTATGGGTATTCCGTCATGCTGTATCTACGTTCACGAACTGATTGCTGAATACGGTGTGAAAAACGTAATTCGTGTAGGTAGCTGTGGTGCTGTACGTGACGACGTTAAACTGATGGACGTGGTTATCGGTATGGGCGCATCCACTGACTCTAAAGTTAACCGTATCCGTTTTAGCAACCATGACTTTGCTGCAATCGCTGATTTCGATCTTCTAGAAGCGGCTGTTGCTCAAGCTCGTGCTCAAAATGTATCGGTTAAAGTAGGTAATATTTTCTCTGCAGACCTTTTCTACACTCCAGAGCCAGAAATTTTCGAGAAGATGAAAAAACTAGGCATCCTAGGTGTTGATATGGAAGCTGCAGGTATTTACGGTGTGGCTGCGGATTTGGGCGCTCGCGCTCTGACCATCCTGACCGTATCAGACCATATCCTACGTGGTGAAAAACTCAGTGCAGAAGAGCGTCAGAAATCTTTCCATGAAATGATGCAAGTAGCACTTGAAACAGCTATCACCATGTAATTCAAAATTTACTTTAGGGTTGCCGAGTAGCGCGCTTGGCACCCTTCCAAATTACCGAGGGGGAGATCGTGTCGACCGACCAATTACCTGCGGACGCTGATGGCTTGCAGCTCAACTTTTGTAAAACATTGGCGTGTGACAACTTTGGTTTGAGTGATGCAGAACGGTATGTTTTGCAACGCGCAAATCCTAAGCGTCCAACGATGGTTTGTCGTGAGTGCGGTGCTTTCCCCCCCTTACTTAATAACAAAGAAGTCCTCAACGAACTGGTTCGTTTACGTCAGCTTCACAGTGACGGCTTACCCGCCTGTCGTAATCTAGAATGTGAAAACGCTGGGCTTTCTGTCCATACACACAAACATCTCTATCATGCCTTCGGCTACAGTGGCGATCGTCAGCGCTATCGCTGCAAATCTTGTCACTCTACTTTTGTCGATAAATGGTCTGGTGCGAACAAAAAACTTTTATTCCAAGAAACCTTATTCGGGTTACTTTTCATGGGTTATTCAGTACGAGAAATCTGCCGCAAACTGAGCATCAACCCGAAAACCTTTTACGATCATATTGAACATATCGCCAGTCGCTGCCGAAGAAAACTCGCCATGATCGACGCGCGTTGGGTTAACCACGCCAGCAGTTTTCAGTTCTCCTCTCATTACATGGCTCTGCAACCTAAAAGCAATAATGGCGTGCTTTGGATAGCAACAGGAGAAGCGAACACAGGGTATATTCTTTGCCAGCACGTGAACTATTCAGCAAAAGAAGAACCTATTGGCTCGGTGGATCACAATCCCTATGAATTTCCAGCTCGATTCGTTTCAAGAGACCACTCTTCGGAAGCTAACGTTCCACAACCTGAGCCTTCACCTATATTGAGAGAGCGTATAGATCAGCAATATCAAACGATACTGGCTCGCGGCAATGTTGAAGATCCAATGGGCAATCTTTCCACCTTTAACTACCCGTCAAAAGGCGCTTTGATTCGTCCACCCTATACCTCGTATGCGCATTACCTGCATGTCTTGGACATGTGCGATATGGACAAACACGTATCCATATTCATGCCTCAGGATCCGATTCTGCGCTCAGCAGCTTTGAGTGTTTGCCTATCAAGAATCCGACGTCAAAACGTTGACTTGATGTACGTAGAGGAAGACGACAACTGGCAAGAAGCCCAATCTTTTGACAAAGTCGATATTGTCCTAATGGGCTGGTGGCGAGACAGATGGGCAATCGCTCATCAAGATAAAGGTTCCAAAGGAATCTGCTATCTTGCGGGGGCGAATCCAGAGCCAGAAGCTTGGTTGCAAAAGGCTTCAATAAAACAGACTGAGTTTTATCAGCAACGTTTTCAGCTGCTGTTTGAGTCTTTTATCAACGAGCCTAGACGCAAGTTACGTCCCGGAGGGCTACAGCCTTTACTCGATATTTACCGCGCTTGGCATAATCTATGCTACCAAGATAAACATGGAAACACTGCTGCACAAAACCTAGGATTAACTCAGAAGCCTTTGACGTTAAAAGAGCTCTTGTCCTGAATGTTTAGTCGTGGAGTGTGAGGAAGCACAAATTTATACACGAGCAAAATCATAAACATTTCCGATCTGCCGCCTAATTGGTGCTAAATGGCACTGATATTTAAACGACGCGCATTGCGGGACAAGTGGCAACACATTGAAAGATGTCATGTGAGTCGTACAGCCAGGAAGTAATGGATTTGGATCAAAGCCAGTACCTTTTATTATCAGAACTTAAACAGCTTAAACTCCGTATCGAGTCTGAGCCTGCGGAAGTATTGGCTGTGGCAGAAAATGCCCTTGTCCAAGCCAAACAATCCCAGTTTCACGATGGCATTATTCAAGCGCTGATCATTATGTCTCGCTGTGCTTGGTGTGAAATGGATTACCGCAGAGGCTTAAAGTACATCAAAGAAGCGTATCAGTATCAAAATAGTCTCGATACTGACGAGTTCCTTCCTGAAATTCTCCATGTCCATGCGCTCCAATTCTGGGGTCAAGCCAAATACTATACCGCTCAACAATTTTGGATTAACGCTTTAGAGCAATCGGCGTTGGTCGACGAAATTGAAGTGCTGATAGAAAGCTTGATTGGATTAGGCAATATTTGGCGCATCACTAAGCAATATGACCAAGCGTGTTCAACCCACCAACTTGCTGCCAAAGTCGCCCACAATATGGATATCCCTTGGCTAGAGGGTAAAGCCCGTATTTTATGGGCATGGGATTTGTACTTGCTTGAGCAGTATGTCGATATGCTCACCGTGCTCGATGGCGCTGATGAAGCGCTTATCGGACACCATGATAAAACTTGGCAGGCAGAAGTTTGGGATTTCCGAGGTTTAGCTCTTTTAGGACTTGAACGCATCGAAGATGCGCAACAAGCCACGCAGAAAGCGCACAAATTAGCTGTTGCTCATAACTTGTCTTGGATGAAAGCCCACTCTTACATCAGTCGGGCGAGAATTGAGTTATTGCGGAAAAACCTAGCCCAAGCTGCCCAGCTACTTATCTCAGCGGAAGAAACCGCACGTAGCTTCGACAATGGTGAGTTGCTTTCACAAATTTGCTATCAGCAGTCTCTCGTCGCTGAAGAGAGTGGCGATGACAAAACGGCTTTTGAAGCGTTCAAGAAATACCGAAAATACTCGCTACAAATGCTGCATGAGCAGACGATGAGACTCGGCTCAGATAAAGCCCGTACATCCAAACGCCAGCTGGATCAGCGTGCGATAAAGCTGCTCAACCGAATTCGAAATCAGCATGATTTCCATACAGAAAAGCATTTATCGAATGTTGTGCCTGAGAATTACTGGTGGGAACAAATGGTGCTGCATAAAGTTGACCTCATGAATTCAACCTTTTCTGTGATTTCTATTCATCATTCAAATCCACTGTTTTTGGATGCCTCTACGGAACTCGTTCATTCTCTCTGTGGTTCTAAAGATCTTCTGTCACGTTTAAGCGCTAATTATCTGGGTCTTCTGGTCAACGAACATGGTGAAGCAGCAAAGCATATGTTTGATGTACTTGAAAAAATGATTGAAATTTATCCTTGGGAGCGCAAAAAATTGCACGGTGCTCTTCCTGATACGACTCTTCATACTATCGTCAGCTTCCCTTTTACCCTTGAACAGCTTGAAGACATGGGCTGGGAGGAATAATCGATGGAAGCACTACTCAATAAAGTTCAAGAAGCAGGGTTAGACGCGATATCAGTAAGCGGTGAAGAGGCAGTTGCCTTCTGGGGCAAAGTTCGCAGAACCATAGCTTCCACCAAAGAAGAGAAAGCACTCTGTTTTATTGTCAGTGCAGAGTTCCACGCTGAAATGCGACAAATCCAGAACAGTATCAGTGAGCTAAGATCTGCACTTAATTTGTTAGATTCAGACAACGCAGAACTCATCCTGTCGGTTAAAAACAGTCTTGCGGAACTCCTGATTGAAAATGGCGATTACGTAGAGGCACTGCAAGAACACATCTCTTCTTCAGGTTTAGCTGTTGAGTATCGTTACATCGATGACTATGTCCTAGCAATACTAGGCATGGGTAACTTGTGTGATGCCTATGGTGATCACCGCAGGGCAATGAGCTACTACCTCAAGATTGACAGCCTTGACCACGCCATCAGCAGCCGTTCTTTAAGATTGCGATACAAGCTCTATATGCTTGCCTGCTATGTAAGCCTCGGCCGATTTGATGAAGCTGATGAACTGGTGCAAGAGTGTGAAGAGCTCAGTATTCTTGTCAGTGACAAAATTCTTGCCGGACAAACCATTTTATACGAAGCCAAGATATATCGTCACCAAGGTGAGATAGAACAAGCGCTTCGAACCTTGTCGATGATTCAGTTTTCTCCGGGCAACATTCATTCGTACTGGCTTGCCAATATGGTTCGAGTTGAACGGGCAAAATGTTTTCTAGAGTTGGGCAAACCAGAATTGTCCAATATGCTGTTGTTTGGCACTGAAAAGCGCTTGAAACGCTTTCCTTCACCTGTGCTGGAAAAAGGTTTATACAAAACTTTCAGCCGTATTTTTGAACGTCAAGGCCTCTATAAAGAAGCCTTACGTTATGAGCGTGAAGCGTTTGATATTGAATCAGAGCTAATACAAAAAATTCCCATTGCTGAGCTTGGGGCAACACAGTTGCGCCGTTTATCGAGATTTGAACTGCAACTAAAATTGATCGTTTCAGAACTTGAAAACCAAGAGCTGAAAGAAACCACGGAACACCACAAAAATGCGGTTGCGCGTCTGCAACAAGACGTCTTAACCGATCCTCTCACCAAATTGCACAATCGCCGTTGGTTGGACGGCAAGCTCAAAGAGCTGCTCCACAACGAAACCCCTTTTGCTTTCTTAGTCGTGGATATTGACCACTTTAAATCCATTAATGATGAACTTAGTCATCTTGTCGGTGACAAAGCTATAGTCAATGTTTCAAGTGAATTGGCGGAACACTTCAACTTCCCGCAAGCCTCTTGTGTTCGCTATGGCGGTGAAGAGTTCTTGGTCATTCTTGAAAACATGACGTTAGAACAAGCGCAAGCCGCTGCAGAAGCATTCCGTGAACGAATCTTCAAATATCACTGGCAGGATATCCTTGGTGAACGAGGATTAACCGTCAGTATCGGGATTACGTTAAACAAAGAAGGCGAAAATACGCAAAGAACCTTCTATCGTGCAGATAAAGCCTTGTATCGCGCAAAAGCAAATGGGCGAAACCAAGTCTGTTCAGAATAGTTCTTCGATATTTCGCAGAGTTTTGATTCCTGTCTTAGTGTCACTATGTTGAAAATCGATACTTTGCCCAAGATCGAATAATTTCACACTGAACAGGTAGTTAGGAGTGACTTAGTTACAAATAGGCGTATGCAACTGTGTTAATTCGCAAGTAGAATACGCTACGGTGTAAAAGAAAAACGTACTACGCTTTAATAGGCGAAACGGTACTCATCTGCGGTTTTCTCATAGCTATGTGACTTAACTTTAATTAGTTACCAACTGTGCATTAATAATTGGCTATGATTTTACGTGGTAAGCACTTTGTTATTCACGACTATAAGTATTCAATTTATATAGGACCACTCTATGTTTTTAGATTATTTTGCCCTAGGTATGTTGGTATTTGTGTGTTTGGTGATTTTCTACGGCATCATCGTCATCCATGACATACCGTACGACATTGCTAAAGAGCGCAATCACCCTCATCAAGATGCCATTCACGTGGCAGGCTGGGTAAGCCTGTTTACTCTTCACGTTTTATGGCCGTTCTTATGGATTTGGGCAACACTATGGCGCGAAGACCGAGGCTGGGGTTTCCATAAACTTCAGGAAGAAACACACGATATCCATGTACGTGTCGATGAATTGACCCAACAAGTAGCCATGCTAAAAACTGAAATCGCAAAACTAAGTCAAAACCAAGCTCCTGAAGCTTCTGAGACCGCTCAAGAAGAGGAGCAAAAATAATGGATTTGTTACTTATTCTGACTTACACCGCGATTTGTATTGCCATTTTTAAAATTTTCAAGATTCCTCTAAACAAGTGGTCAGTACCTACAGCTGTATTAGGTGGCGTGGTGCTGATTGGTACGCTGATTCTTCTTATGAACTACAACCACCCATTTACCTCAATCGGTGGTCAAGCCTATAGCACAACGCCTATTGTATCCGGTGTTCGCGGCAAGGTTATCGAAGTGAATGTGGTTCCAAACCAGCCTCTGAAGAGAGGCGATGTGTTGTTCAAAATCGACCCAACACCATTCCAAGCTGAAGTTGTGCGTAAAGAAGCTGCGGTTGCAGAAGCACAGCAACAAGTTCTACAGTTAGAATCGGTTTACAAAGAAGCGGTGTCGAATACCACTAAAGCTGAGGCTGCTCGCGATAAAGCGAAAAGAGAGTTTGAACGTTATGAAAAAGGCTTCAAACGTGGCGCATTTACTGCTCAACAAGTCGATACAACCAATCAGGCATACAAAGGGGCTCAAGCTTCTCTAGAAGCTGCGCAAGCGAGTCAGGAGTCTGCTCGACTAGCGTATGAGTCTGAGATTAACGGTGAAAACACAACCGTAGCTCGCGTTCAAGCTGAACTAACTCAAGCACAGTTCAACCTAGAACAAACCGTTGTAACCGCACCTACTGATGGCTTTGTTACTCAACTGGCGCTACGTCCGGGTATGATGGCTGTACCGCTACCATTAGCTCCGGTAATGACTTTCGTTCACACCGAGGATGTCTACTTCTACGGCGCTTTCCGCCAAAACTCTATGCAACGTTTACAGTCGGGTTTTGAAGCAGAATTCGTATTTAGATCGCTTCCGGGTAAAGTATTCAAAGGCGAAGTTGTTGATGTCATCCCTGCGATTGCTGAAGGCCAAGTTCAGGCGAGAGGTTCACTGTTGGGTACTCAGGCCATCAATACGCAAGGCCGAGTGATGGTCAAACTAAGACTCACTGATGATATGAGCGAGTACAATCTACCACTAGGTTCAAGCGCCGAAATTGCTGTGTATTCAGATAGCTTTGAACACGTATCTATCATGCGTAAAGTGCTTATTCGTATGAAGAGCTGGCAAAACTACCTATACCTAGACCATTAATCCTGTTTTCAAAGGGATAAAACGGACAGTAAAAAGGAGCAAATGATTTGCTCCTTTTTTATCAACTAGTACAACGTATTTGACAGTTTAAAAGACTTAAACAAACGCTCAGTAAAAGGATTGGCATCTGATTCAGAGTGAATTCTATAAATCATTTCTCCCTCATCTACAGAAAACTTATAGTCGACGGAAGTGGTACTTGCAGCCACAACATCACTTTTATCAAGCAGGCGGAAAAATGCCCAAGGCCCTTGGATATCTAAGCTGCGTGGAGAAATGTTCGCTTTGGTTGGAACCAAAGTTACTTTGGAAACGGCATTGTCTCGTAACGTATTTGGCCAAATCAATTCCACACTTTCTCTTGGTCCATGACTATAGGACAAATATTGCCCATCAACATTCAAAACACTACGTCGCTTGTTATTGCTCAAACGCAGTGGCTCTACAGAAAAGTTGACGTCCAATATGCCTTTTCGATTAAAGAAAGCAGATCGTATTTTTTCTGCCTGTTCAAACTGTTGCAAAACGTCTGCACGAACTAATGAATCGGACTCAGAATTGACGTTAATATTAATATTCTCATCAATAAAAACCTTTAAATGGTCAACATAAAAACGATTAAGCTTACCGTTAGGAGCAAAAAAAGCTTCAAAATCCTTGAGGGAAACATCTTTACTCGACGCTGTATTAAAAGGATACCTGCCAGCTAACTTTTGCTGATAAGTCTGATAAACATCATCGTGCCATCTCACTTCCAGATGTTTAATGGCGGCGTGTTTGATCACATACCAACTTTCATCCGCAATTTTAGCAAACATCGCGTCAAGTGGGCTGGGTAGACCAGATGCCACTCGTTTAAGAGTATAAATCGGGTCACGGTCAGACAACTTAACGCGATCTTTAGTAACATTCAAAGCAGCCATTCCAGAGTCAGGCGATTCCTTTATCTCCTGCAAAGAGGCCTTAACTTCCTCAACGCTTGCAATCACTTCGTCCAAGTAAGAAGGCTTACCATCACTCGATGTCACCATACTACTCAATTCAGAAAAACGAACTTCTATTGATGAAGCCAACTCATATTTTGGCGTTTTAACTAGTTGTTTCTTGCTCTCTTCTGTGTGGTTAAACGCATTTAGCAGTTGTGTGTTTTCACTTACAGTCAACAGAAAACGCTCAAAAGGCTCTGCGTTACCCGTAATGCTCTCTAGCACGGCAACTGCATCATGAATATCGTTAAAATATTTAACATCTAACTCATTCAAAGCACTTTGCCATGTATTTATGTAATCATCTGAGTAAAGTTGACGAATTTTGGCTTTCAAGTCCCTTTTATCGGCCTCACTAAAATTTGTGTTTTGAGCTTGCCCTAGTACCCAACTGTCAATCAAAGCTAATTCAGAAATCTCTTCAGACTGACGAATAAAATAATCTTCAAACCCTTGTTTAGTTAGCAACTGAGGAATTTGGAAGCCCGCACTATTTAAGACGCGTTCAGAAAACACGGTATCAAACGCGGGGCCAATCAAGCTACGTAGATTTATAGAGGGGCCTAAAACCAATTGCGCTTGCAACTTGAGGTTTCGATAAACACGCTGATCTGTAGGCAACGTCGAAAGCTCTGCTTGCACTTTGGCAATAGCGGTATCGTATGGTTTCATGACTCTATCAGCTGCTTTGCTTCCCCTTTGCCTATCCTTTGCTAGGTCAGTATGGTGCAAGGCATAATCTAAATGCTTAAGTAAATCATCCTGAATACCCCGTTGCCCCGTGAACTCACGTTGCCAACGCTTAGAAAAATGATCTAACACGTAGTCTTGATGTCTTCCGGAGTTATCAATCATCATGCGAAATACTCTTAACACAGAAAGTTTTTCATCTTCCGTTTGAGCTCTCTCTAGATCGACAATTGCATCCGCCATAAGCTTAGGTAAGAATCTAAATTTCAATAGATTTAAATAGGTTTCCTCTACTTTTGGTCCAATCGTGTGCCCCTGATAAAGTCCAAAATCAGAAATATATTTGGACTTGTCTCTGAAGAAACCAAACTCTAAAGTCGCTTCGCGTATCTTGTTCAGAGACTCAAGCATTTCACGTTGAGAAGCCGATTCTTTTGCTGACTCAAATTGATTTTTATAGTGATTTACTTTGGTGAGAACCGCGTCTGAATGTTGGATATTCGATAGATAATGATTATGCCAAGTACCTATCAACATCACACTGGTAAGCCCACATACCAAGAGCGAAAGCCCCACTAACTTCCTTTTTTGTTTCATTACGCGATTGTTATCAGATGCTAACCCCGCCTCAGGATAAATAATGTGGCTAAACAATTTTTGCGTAAAATACACGGTAGAGTTTTTGGCGTTCTGAGCGACATTGACAGCATGCGACAACCCATATCGACGGGAAGCAGCATCATCAAAAGCGTTGGTCGGTACACCTTGTTGATAAACAGAAGTAAAGTAAGCACCACGAACAAGAGCTGCGGTCGAAAACTGATCGCTACTCAAAGCGTCTTTAAAGAACTCGATCAATATGCTCTTCATTCCCGATAGTTGATGAGAAAAACTGTATATAGCATGACGGTCTTCAGAAGACATTGGTTCGCAAACCATACTCGGTAGCCTATCGTTGATCCGATCAGTGAATTGAGAGTACTGTTGACTAAATTCCTCCAACCACTGATCTAAGTTGGTTATCGAATCCAGAGAGAATGTAAAACCTAATACATCTTCACGCTGATTCTTTGTGTAATGTTTGAAAAAAGCCTCAAAACCATAGATAAGATCCAGCTTAGTTAACGTGATATACACGGGTAAACGTGTAGAAAGAGCCTCGATTAATTCTCTTAAGCGTGCTCGTAAGAGGCTTGCATAGGCTTTGCGTTCAGAAACGGAAGCGACCGCTAGGTGAGAGATATCAAGAGCGAGTACAATTCCATTAAGAGGACGGCGACTTCTCGTTCTTTCCAGCCAGTCAACAAAATGCAGCCACAAACGTCGCTCCATCTCACCATCGTTTTCATCGCTGTAATGACCTTGCGTTAGCAGCTCGCCATCTGGATCAATAACAATCGCATTGTCACCTATCCACCAATCGAAGGAATATGGATTGCTACTTGATTTCCCCGCTGCTCTCATTACAGAAGAGAAAACAAAGTTCTGACTCGAACGGTTAATTAAGCTCGTTTTTCCAGCATTCTCAAGTCCAAGAACCAAGTACCAAGGTAACTCGTAAAGATAGTTGCGTTTATCTAAATTCTTTTTCAAATTTTCAATGACTTGATTGAGCTCCGTTTCTTGGTGCTCTTCAAGTACCTTTATCGGGTCTTTCCGCAAGTTTTCTTCATGCTTTTGTTGACGCTGATAGGTAACTAATTTCCTCCATTGCAATAGCCCCCATAATGTAAACATCAGCAGGGTGAACATGCTACTTGCCAATATACGAGCAACCACTGTATCTAACGGTTGGTAATCGAGAACAGTTAAGCTTGGTCCACTCCACCAAATAAAGACATTCAATAATATAAAAGCCGTGAACAGCAAAATAGGAACCGATGCCAAAAACCTAGGCTTTAACTTCCCTACTATTCCAACAATAAATTTCCACATGAATTGTGTCCTTTGTTTACTCTGACGTTGAGTGTTTTTCTAGTTGCTCTAACAAACCAGCTTCCCAGTTTGAAATGTCCATATTTTTAAGCTGTTGATATAAAGACTGATATTGAGATTTGGCTATTCCGCCGAGGTGGTTATCTCTTAGTAGATCCGCGGATAACAATCGCCAATAAAATTGATCCTTATAACTTTGTGCTGAATTAATTCCCCCATTCACCATATCTAAAGCAACGGCAATACCTTTATCGTTAGCCAGTAAGTAAGCTTCTCTGCGCCTTTCAGACCAGTCACCTTGGATTTGGGATTCATTTGAAAGGGAGTACTTGTTCAGCCACGCTCGGACTTCATCGGTGACAAAAGGTTCACCACCTTTAAACTTCAACTCATGTAAAAATGGCATTCGTTGTAGAAAACGGTGGGTTTCATCTGCAATCGCAATCGCCCAATCAGGCTTACCTATACTCTGCGCAACAGAAAAACTCATAAATTGTCCAGAAAACCAAAAAGGCGCTAGCGTCAGGCTGTGTTCAATTTTGTTCCACAAACTCATTGAGGGAAAACGAAGTTGGTCCTGATACTCCTTAATACGTTCAGCGGGCATTGCTCGTAGAAGTGTTTCTCCGTCTGGCCGGTGATCTGGATGTGTAAATATCATTCCCCATATAGCGTAACGCCTCAGCCGAATCGATAACTCAGCACCAAACTCCTGCTCTGAAAGAGTACTAGCGAGCTTTAATACCGTTTTTTTGGTTGAATTTTCGTCAGCAGTATCCTGCGAAACCTGTTTGATAGAGGAGTCCATTTCTTGAGGCGATTGAACTTGTGTTTTTTGAATTTGAGGTTGCTCCGCTCGTTTCAATCCGCGGACTACTGAGTCAACTACTGCGCTTACTATAGTGTTCGCTGGCTGCTTTTCTTCAATAGCTTCAAACCATCGATTCACACCATCATTCAGTGAGCTACGTTGCTGTTGGTCAAACTGAGCGAAATCCAATTTCTCAATAACGAGAGAAATACGTTGCAGCATTAGATCCAAATATTTCTTGCGCGAAGCAGTACCTTTCTCTCCAGAAACCGGAAAACTCGATTCCCAATAACAATCAATAAAGTCCGTCATCGCTTGAAAAGAAATAATAAAACGTTCAGGAGTTACTTGATTGAGTAAACATTGAAGAAGATAGACGAGCAGTTTGATATCTTTGCTTTTATTTCTTAGCAAATTCAACACACTATGTTCCACTTCGTCCCACTTGACCGTGGCGTGAGATAAAGAACCGACTTTGATTAACTGCTCTTCAATGAACTCCAAATTGGGGTCATCAACTAAGCGCTCCCCGGTTGGATTCTGTTTTGAAACTGGTAAGACAACACACTTACGAATATAAGCTAAGTCCATTTCGTTACCACCCACATCTTTGGCGCAGAGCATTAATCGAACCGCTTAGCTCTTCAGTATTAAACTGCAAACCATCTATGAATGGAGCGTTTGAACGAATCAATAGCCTGCGCTCATGCATGATCTCTTTCATCATGTTAATGGCAGGAAGACCACGGGATGAGGACATTAATAAGCCGCTATCGTCACTTCGCCAAACCTGACTAACATGATTAGACAAAGACACTTTTACTCGGGCATCTTGAACACTTGAAGGTAAAGCGATTTCGATACGGCTCAAATTATCGATACAACTAAACATCAAAATAGGTTTGGCATTGTTAGAGAATTGAGTCTCTTGATTTAAAGCAGGCAATATAATCCAGACTTTACTACCTCGTCCTTCACCTTCGGTTAGCAAGACTAAGTTTCCACCTTCCATTTCAATACCTTTCATTGCCTTAAGCCAAGAGTGAGGATATTTTTCAGGCTCAGTGAGACCTTCTTGCTGAAGACCTACATTAAACACTCGGTCAAAGCAGCTTAGTCGTTCAATACGAGAGCGGGTATTAATACACTGTTGTATATCAGAACTGTAGTCGGCACTGACTGAAGTTATAATGGCGACATCAAATGCTTTGGCACACATCAAAAAGCAGCAGAGATAAAATATGCGATTTATCATCTTTTTATCTCCAGCTTTTGACATTTGTAAGCCAATGTCCGTTTAGGTACTTTCAAACTCTTTGCGGCTTTTTCTCTATCCCCACCGTAGTGATCTAGTCTTTGCCGAATTATCTGCTCTTCAAATTGGCTCAACGCACATCGAAGGTCATCGATTGACGACAAATTTTCATGTGAAACGGTAGGTGAGCAAGATGCTGAATAGCCTTCAGTGCTTTTAATTTGAGTATTAATAGATTGAGCTACAACAGGGGCGAACCTGTTCGCAAAGCAGTACTCTTCTAGTTGTGAGCCATCATTCGTCTGAGCACATCCGTACTCTACTAAGTGTTTTAGTTCTCTTACATTCCCTGGATAAGAGTGGCTTTTTAGCCAGTCCAAAGCTTTATAGTGTAAACCTCGGATGTTCCTTTTATGTTTTGTGTTAAACAGCTCAACAAAGTGATGACTTAACTGTTCGACATCTTCTATTCGAGACGCCAAACGGGGCAAACTTAAAGGATACTGAAAAAGTCGATAATACAAATCTTGGCGAAACGACTTTAAATTGACTTGCTCAAGTAGGTTCACATGGGTAGCGGAAACCAATCGAAAATCTGATGTCTGCTCATGTTTCCCTCCGACAGGTCGATAGGAGCGCGATTCCAACACCCTTAGCAATTTAGCTTGGAGAGCAAGAGGCATGTCACCAATTTCATCTAGGAACAACGTTCCTTTGTTCGCTTGAGCTATTAAACCTTGCTTGTCACAATCCGCGCCAGAGAATGCCCCTTTGCAGTAACCAAATAGTTCACTTTCTAACAGATTTTCAGGAATGGCTGCACAGTTAATGGCAACAAAAGGCTCATGCTTGCGAGGCGAAAAATCGTGTATCGCCTGCGCAACCAATTCTTTACCAGTACCCGTTTCTCCTTGGATGATCACCGACAACTGGGATTCAGCGGCACTAATGATATGTTCTCGTAACCGTTTCATCGCTTCACTTTTACCAATCAACGTAAAAGATAAGTCTGTCGCGTGAGACTGCTGACGAGAGTTACGCTGAATGTCTACCAGCGATTCTTTGAGTAGCTGTCCGCTCTGTTTTTCTCGTTCTATCTCGTACAACAACATCCATTGTTGAGTAAACGCATCAACAAACTTTAGAAACGATTCTTGCTTAGAGACCAAACGTAGTTGTTTGCTATCACCAATAAGCAGCAGTATGTGATTAATATGACAATGTTCGATGTTAAGTGGTTGAATCCAAACCGTATCGAACATACCAACGCTCGACACCAGTTGCTTAAACGTTCTGTTCGATTGCCAAAATAGCAACGCCTCTGCATCTAGATACATCTCTTGTTGGGATTGAAGCACATGTGCAAAAGGACTATCAAAATCCGTTACTGACCAAGAATAATTCAGACCGTTATCATGAGGTATGAGCATGCGGCCATCAGAGTTGGGTACCAGTAACATTGCTTGGTCTAATGCAAGTTCACGTCCAACGATATTGATAAACTGAGTTGCTAAATCCGAAGTTTTTCTTAATCCTAATAAATCGCTTGTGAATGAGAGCCAGCTAATCATAGTTAAACCACCTCTCCAACGAATTCACCTTCTACAACATCAAGATAGACTTTTTCAATAGGCTTTCTTTCTGCAAGATGATTCAATATTGATAGAGATATTGTAGGCAGCAACTGCCCTTCAATGATGGCTTCTAACATTCGCGCGCCGCTTTCAGATCTGGTGGCACGCTTAAGAATCTCCTCAACCAGTCGCTTTTCGATAGCCACTTCACATTGATATCTCTCAGTAAAAAGCTGTTCTAATCGTTCTAGTTTTCCATGAACAATCTGCTCCAATATTTCCCGACTTAGAGGTAAGTATGGGACAACTTCCATGCGAGCTAACAAGGCTGGTTTGAAAAATTCAGCCAATTCTGGATATAAGCTATCGCAAATCAATTCAGGCTCATGGCTGTGATTGACAATGGTTTGATAACCCAAATTGGATGTGAGGAAAAAGACAATATTTTGGCAATCAATAAGTCTGCCTTCACCATCCGCCAACTCACCTTTATCAAATGCTTGGTAAAAAACATTCAGAACTTCGGGATGTGCTTTTTCAACTTCATCAAGCAACACAACAGAATACGGCATTTTTCTGATAGCTTCGGTCAAAATGCCACCTTCTCCGTATCCAACATAACCCGGAGGCGAACCAATAAGGCGAGAGACTGTGTGCTTTTCTTGGTATTCAGACATGTTAATAGTGGTTAGGAACTGCTTTCCGCCATATAACTGCTGAGCTAGTTGGACAACTGTTTCTGTTTTACCCACTCCGCTAGGGCCAACCAACAAAAAAGCACCTTTGGGTCTTCCAGAACGGCGTAAGTCTGCACGAGCAGTCAAAATGCAGCGGTGAATTCTCTCAATAGCCGTCGTTTGCCCTTTTATTTCGGCGTCCAATATCGACGTTAAATTCGTTATTTTGTATAGCTCATCACTGTTCATCTGATCGATTGGAACACCTGTCCAATCAGCAATAACTTCAGCGATTTGCATTGCATCCACTTGAGGGTGAATGAGTCGCTCGTTGTGAGGGATATCTTCAAACCTCTTACTGTTAAGGTGAAGGTCAGTACGAATGTTCTCTAAACTATTTGAATCTAACTCAAAAAGATCACAGTTAAGTAATTTGCTACGCAAATGGATGATGTTTTCAACGATGTCTTTTTGGTTTTGCCAACGAGCGGTTAGTCGCTCTTTTTCTTCTTCATCAGCCAACTTTTGCAGTCCAAGATCCGAGAGTCTTTGTTCATCGACTTCTTCTCCTAAATATTGAGACCTCTCAAGCATACGAATTTCGGTATCTCTTTGCATACAGAGTGTATTTAACTGAGATAACCGTTTAGGAGGAGTAGTTATATTGATTGCTATCCGCGCACATGCGGTATCAAGTACATCAATAGCTTTGTCTGGGAGTTGTTTACCTGAAATGTAACGAGCAGAAAGTTCGACAGCAGATTTCAGCGCTTCATCAGAGATCATAACTTGATGAGCATCTTCATAAGCCTGACAAAGCCCTCGCAGAATATGAACTGATTGAGAAATACTTGGTTCACCTAGTTTTACCAATTGAAAGCGACGAGCCAATGCTGGATCTTTCTCAAAGTATTTTTTGTACTCTTTCCAAGTGGTAGCAGCAACTGTGCTTAGTTCTCCCCTTGCTAATGCTGGCTTAAGTATGTTCGCGGCATCACTTCCTCCTTCTTGGTTTCCTGTACCAACCAAGGTATGTGCCTCATCAATAAACAGTATGATGGGTTTAGCGGAATGCTTAATTTCATTAATGACGCCTTTTAAACGTTTTTCAAATTCACCTTTGACGGAGGCACCAGCTTGGAGCAACCCTAGATCGAGGGATAGTAACTCTACATTTATTAATTGTACTGGGACTTCGCCTTTTACTACTCGAAGCGCCAAACCCTCAAACATTGCGCTTTTACCAACTCCTGCATCGCCAACAACAATAGGGTTGTTTTTCCGCCTGCGGCATAAGATATCAATCATTAAATCCAGTTCATCATCACGACATAAAACTGGATCAAGTTCATTGTTTCTTGCTAGCTGAGTGACATTAGTACAGTACTTTTCGAGTATCGAAGCCGCTTTATTTGATACCTTCGACTCACATACTTCTGATATTCCTGACGAGAATTTACTTTCCGCAGAATCCATAAGTAAATGAACAAACTGGCCTTTTAACGTTTCTTTATTAATGGGCGACAAAATACTTACTAGAGATTGATCTAAATATCGTGAAGGAGACAGTAAAGCAGCTAATAAAATAGCACCTGAACGTAACTCATCTTGCGCCAGTTCTGTCGAGGATAATAGCCAAGCATCCTGCAGAAGCTCTACTAACATGGGAGAAAATGCCGGATAGGAATCCAGCGTTTCATCGCTGGAATAATAAGTAACTAGAGCTTGCTTCAAATCTTCGTGAGCAATCTCGAAGGACTTAAGAACAGTTCTAATGTCTGAAAGAGGATTCTCAAGCAATGCATCTAAATAATGGAGAATTGTAATTTCTGAATGCCGTTGCTCAATGCATAAGGAAGCGGCTTGCTCTAAGGCAAGTTTACTCTGTTCATTTAATTTAGAAATTAGTGTGGGCAATTCAATTCGGATCACAGCGTTAACCTAGCCTTAATGTTTCTTAAAGAATTTGATTTAACTGAGTTAATACATCAGTAGATTTTTTATGTAGCAAATAGCTGTAGCCAAGAAAAACCCCTGTTAAAAACAGAAAAAAACCTGCAAATATCGACCAAACTGGGAGCTGCTGGCTGATTTTGTATTTAGACTTCACTATGTTGTTTGATGGAGAAATTAAGCCTCCAATGTCTTCTTCATTGGCACCGCTTAAAATGAGATGTAACTTAGAGATGACCTTCTCTCGTTCAGCTTGTCCCCCATCCATCACTTTGTATTTACCCTCGAATCCTAAAATCAGACAGTGATAAACAAATTGCAAAAGGGCTTTATAGCGATCCGGCTCTATTAACAGGCGAGTAAGTATGGAAAACACTTTTTCTCCACCCCAAGTTTCATTGTGAAAACGTGAGAGCATCGAGTATTCAGCCCAAGAGCTAGAAGATCCCCATTCTGTTCCCATCACAGCTTCATCCAAATAGGCACAAAGTACATATCGATAAGCCATAAGTGTGGGATGATCGATTCCTTGCTCAATCAACTCAATCTCGATAGATTTGATTTCTTCTATTGTTTGGTCGTAAATAGCTTCAATCGTGGGACATTGCGCTAATGAGCGCACTCGTAACGATAAACCCAATAAGGGTGTAGCCGCATCAATAAAACAATTTGCCGATGCACCACGTAACTGAAACCAGTAGTCTTGATCAAAATTGATCTTCTCTACATCATCAAATAATAAGCGGCTTAGAGGCGTTTCTTTTTTATTTACATTCATAGCTAGTTCCTAATCGCCCAAAATTGAATATCCAAGTCTTCAAATACAGCGGCTATATGGAATGCGAAACCACTTGAATGCGTAATCGCGTCCCAAGCTGGGCATGTTTTATCCAATTGGTAATAGATATATCCTGCGTGATAAGGCAATTGTCGAGGGGCTACAGGCAAAGATATCAACGAGATTCCCGGCAACTGCAAAGAAATGAGTTCTTTTATCTTCTCAACTGATGACACCTTCATTTGTTGGATAAATAAACGCTGAAGATCTTCCAAAGGCATACGAGCTTTAACTGAAATAATAAATTCAGCATCTTCCATAAGACTAGAATCATGAATGGGAGCTACGGTTAATCCATATTTCCTCTTATCTAAATGGATAGAAACGGCTCTAGGTTCCATCACGACGCTTAAGCTTTGCCGAAGATGCCGGATTACGGATTGGAATGATTCCGTTGGCATATCATGGTTATAACTTGGTGCTGAAGGTGGTAGTCTACTTTCATCCGTAAAGGTCGAAAGTTCGCCATATAGCTGAGACAAGCATTCAAACAGCCTCTCTGGGTGTAAGTTGCGTAGGTCAGAAAGATGTTTCAACTGCGGTTGGAGTCTATTAAGAGCCTGCAATAACATAAAATCTGAAACATCAGCCACTCCTCCTTGTGAAGGTGTATTAATACGCTGCGCAAGATTTTTAGCTCGTTCACGCATTAACCCGGATACCTCATTGATAAAGCGATGTAATGCGTTGTTGTCAGTTACATTGTAATGACAAGGAATGAAATCCGGGTCTAAGATGACACTGCCATCTGGTCGTTTTTCTAAAATTCTGGCAATGGCTATTGAAGCAAACGCACTCCTATCCTGCTTCTGGAGCATCAGTTGAATCTTAGCTGGTGAAACATCAATTACCGTGGTGTCACCGTTCACAGTATGTGTATCTATAACCTCCAAGCGTTGGCTGATATATCGACCTGTACCTCGCTCCTGTGGCCAATTAATCTCTAGCAGAGAAGGGCTTCGAAGCGGCACAGCTAGGTAAATGATTTGATTAACTAGCGAAGCATCATCAATTTCGAGCGCTTCCGGCAATATATCTTCTTGGGGAATACGAAATGCTAAACCATCAGGCATGACACCTACAGCACGCTCTATCGCTATCCGTCCAAATGATAAATATTCAGGGTTAAGTGAAAGTTCAGATACCCCATAAAGATAGTGGCTTACAGATCGAATACGCTCATCTATATGGTATTCCAGATAGCGTTGCTGCTGTTGAAAGTGCTGAGGCTTAATAAAAAGTCCTTCATTCCAAATCACACGATTTCTCGCAAACATCTTGATTTACTCCACCCTGTCCAATCTGACTTCATAATCTTTAAACTGCATTAACAGATGATATTCACGCCCTAAGTTGAGAACTTTCACAGCTTTCTTCCACTCACTTAGCTCAGGGTCTGCAAAATGAGCCATTACACCTATGTAGCGAGTTTCTTTATCTAATTCGATAGCATTCACAAACTTGAAATGACCTGGAGTTAATACATAGTCGTAGTTTTTAACGAAATTACTCTTTAAGGCTTTCTCGTAATCGTCTCTTATCTGGTCATATCCCGCTGACATAAACATAGATTCATCGGTCAATTCAAAAACTTGAATTTCTACAGGAGAAGCTTCTCCCCATACATTAGGATTGACATGTCGATCTGAGACTAGGCTAAAAGTCACGGTGGTTGGCATTTTCGGAGGCGGTACATTTTCCGAAGAACTACACGCCGTTAATAACACCAACGTTGCTGATAAAAACCACTGTTTCATCACCGTTATAGCTCCCGCTGCTTCTCTCTGATTTTTCTGTCATAAGACTGTTCAAAGATTTCCCAGAACAAGTTTTCAAACCCGTTTTGGCGTTGAGAAGTCAGTTCTTGATGGTAACTGCAGTACATATCCCAAGCCCAAGTGTCATGAGAAGCAGAACTTTGCTCAGTATTACGTCTGTACTGCTGGAAACGTCGCAATAAAACTTGCGGCGAAAATGCTTCCAATAGTTGATGCAACGCTTCAGAAGTAGCGGATTGAACAACCGCATTGTGATCGCCAATATTTTTCAAGCTTTCTGCAATAGCAGCTGGTGCAGAAAGATGAACCATGCTTCTATCTGCGTCATACAAAGTTTGAATTGTCTCTTCATAACCTAGTCCCAAACGTAATGGGTTATCTTCAATAGGCTGTAACCGTCGGTTCATAGAACCATAACGTCCAACTTTCATTTGCTGATGCAATTCAATTAGGCCATGAATGCACGCTTGAATTGACTCACCAAATTCCTTTGATAGAAGCTGCATACTATGCATATCCGTTGACTGGGAAACATTCACACCTAAACCGAGTAGCACTGGACCAGCGACTAAATGGCTCACACTCAGATCATCGTCATATCGATTGCTGGGTGTTGGTGAAACGCTTTTTGCAACTTCCTCCTCAAGTAAATCTAATTCTTTCTCGTCCATTGTTATGCCCTTAGATAAATGATCTTCTGTTTCTCTGATTGCGTGAGTGGTGTGGTTTTCAGCTTCAAAATCTGCATACCATGCGTTTTTAAAATCTATTTGGGAGTTTTTTTTTAAGATAATTGATGACGTAATTTCAAACTCATTATTTGCCTGAAAGGAATAGGTTTTCTTGTGGTTTAAATGGTTAGTTTTTGGGATGAGACACTCTACAGAACTCGATTTCTGAATGTTTGAGACTCCATGGTCCGTAATATCTTGACTGACTAGGTTAGCTGCCTGCTCTTCCAATATAATAATTGGGTCAAGAATATTTACAGTCTGTTGTTCTTCTCGCCCCCAAACAGGCGTTTCAGTCGAAACAAGTCGCTCTTTATCTAGAAGAAGTAAAGTTTCTAATCTAAGGTCACTCTCATCGTCATTTTTACTTTTCTCAACCAATGTCCTTAAACAAAGATTTCCTAGTTGAATTTCATCCTTCTGTTTTAGACGAACTAATTTTCCTCTGCCAACAGGCATTAGTGAGCCATTAATGTAAGTTTCACCACTTAAGTCTTTAATGCAAAAATCATTGTCAACAAATAACACTTCACAGTGCTGCTCAAAAACCTGCCCATCTCCATCTTGTAAATACCAAGTGTCTGAAGTACTAGAGCCGATTGTCCCGCCATGATTTGACCAAGAAAACTGTGCGGACTTTCCCGCTTCAAGTTGCTGTGTGTTGGTAACTAACAACGTTAATGTAGGCTTATTCAAACGAGTCATTTTCATTGCCTCACCTGAATAAGCACTTTTTTTTCTTGGTTGGGAGCCCCCAAGAATGATGTCCACCCTATAGCAGTATTGTCGGTTGCCATTAGAGAAAAATTGGTGGTGGAGCGCTCATCCAGAACAAGTTCTAAGTCATAAGAAAGCTGCTCTCGTAGTAGAAGGTCAACCAACTTACATATAGATGGGAAGTCTTTTCCTGATGGTAAAAAGTGGCTAAATCGCTCAAGAGGCAACTGGCTTATTCGGAGCATAAATTTGCTTTTGCAATCCATAGCAAATTCACCGATGACTGTGTCAACACCAAGATGAGCACTTTGTTTTCCAAGAGAGAACTGTTGGCGGCTATCTATATAAACTTTTCGCTTTATCCACTGACAAACTTCAACTTTCGGCAAATCAAAATAGTGAGCAATAACGCCTGCTACTACTTGAGGTGAACGATTTCGGCCAGATAGTGGGCCAACGTAAGCCAGCATTTTGCACCAATTCAAAGGTGTTTCACCGCGTAAACCAGCATCACCCAACCCAGCAAGTGCGAGTAATTGCGCAGAAAAATTATCTTCTGCGTTCGGCTGGAAACGGACGTAATAACGATATTTCCGCCAAATTTGGTAAACCAAATTAATCAGTCTGTTATTAAAGAAATCAAAAAATGACTGCTTCAATCCAAAGACTTCTTCGTTGACTAGCTGTTCTGTTATAAATCCAGGTAATGGAGACTGCGCACCAGACAAACCGAAAAAATTTGTCTTCATTACTAATCGATCATTATTTATAGATTGCAAAGACACGACGTCTGCGGGCGCAAAACCTAAACTGGGATTGGCGCTAAAAATCAGCTGACAATAACGTTCCCAATGATCCGATGCCATATCGCGACTAATCATCTTTCTCAGCAGTTCAACTAGCTGATAAAAGTTGTACATATGTACGTTTGTTGGCAGGTTGTCGTTTCGAACCTGCTGTTCTCTGATTTCTAAATCAGGGGCTGCATTCCGATTTGACTGTTCCACGTATATTTCTCTTGATTAGATATGTTGATAATTTCCAATTCATGAAACGAATTGATACTTGCATAAAGCGCAAAGAAATGACTTAACACAGTACCAAATAGGTACAGGTCTCCTTCTGAACCAAAACCAGTTTGATCCATGTAGAGTGTCGAGCGTAAGCCTCTAACAGGTAACCCTTGAAAAAACTTGTCTATAGGTACGGTGTCTATCTTTTGAATGCCATTAAGCCTTTGCTGAGCGATTCGCTCAGCTTGCCGGTCTACTAACGCACGAAAATCATAGGCTCGCAAAACAGAACAAAGTGCATCTTTTGATAATAAAGATAGATAGTTTAGTGATAAGTTAGATATTAATGTCCACAATAAACCGCCGTCGAGATTGGGTCTTAAAGGATGAGTTGGGACAGTAATATTTTGAAATCTCGCATAGGGTGGTGATGACGCTGTCGCTTCACAGATATCCCCAATCCCTAGTTCTATAGGTAGTAGTCTGTTTGTGCAGGTCAGTGCTACCGAGATCGTTTCATCAAGATTAATAGATTGGACTTCATCCCCTCTAATAAAAGAAATGTATGAATCAAAACCATCCCCTCTAATACTATTACGAACCCTCGAGCGGTAATACAACGCTTTACGTTCGGCTATTCGCTCTATTTCATGCTGAAAGCTCTCGAACGACGAATATATACGTTTCTCTGTACAAGCCCCTTGTAACTCTCCTTCACCGTCTTGCCATCCGATAACACTATCAATGCTGAACACTTCATAATGTTTAGGAAAGCGAGTAGAAGGAATAACACGATATTCAGGTTGTCTTCCATGAAGATAGATAGGGTCTGCATCGTGTGAAAACAAATTAATTATTGGAGCACAGTAAAGTCTAAAGCTTTCACTATTTATTTGAACATCATTTGGAAGCGTCTTTGAAAAGTTAAAGACCAGTGTGAACTCTCTTATTACATCACTAAACTTAGAAATATGACTGAGTTCTAAAACATCAAAGAAATGAAATGCTTCTGGGAATGACAGATACTCTTGAAGAATTCGGTATCCTTCATAGACATTTGTCGGATAAGGAAGTAGAGAATCATCAAGGCCAAAACCAACACAAGAAATAGCTTTGCTAGACAAAGCTACAGTTGAACCATTCACTTCAACATCAATTTGTTTTAAATGGTGGTTGAACCACAAATACAACATTTGAGAACTATATCGATTCCCACCTAAAAAGAACCTTAAGCGTTCTAAGTTAAAGTCATTTAACGACAGGTCATTGTCTGTTCTTAGCGTTATTCTCAATGTGGATTCTTCGCGAGAATGTACAACACTGACTCCGGCACAGTTCAAAGGATATATCTCAACATCTCGACATGTTCTAAAGTGACATTGAGCTCCAGATATAGCTTTACTATCTAACTGAGTACCCTTTGATATTGTCTGCTGCTTGCTGAGACTTTTATCAGGATTAAAAGCTACAATGCTCATACTAGGAAGTGGTCGTAGATAGTTAGGCCAGAGCATATTGATTACAGAATGAGTAAATTCGGGAAACTCGTCTTCTACCTTCTCCCTAAGTCGAGCAGTAAGAAATGCAAAGCCCTCCAATAGACGCTCAACATCTGGATCAAAAGTTCGCCCTTGCAAGAAACGAGATAACTGAGGATAAACCTCACTAAATTCCTTTCCCTGATCTTTTAAAAAAGCAAGCTCTTCTCTAAAGTATTTATCTTGACTCATACGAATTAATACACTCGATACTTTCTGTTGCTGTCTAATAAAAGACTGAAACGGATCTTTTCATGAAGAGCAGCGCTATTAATTGAGGCAGTGATGGAAAAGCTAAGGGTCATAGAGCTATACATATCTTTATCTGCGATAACTAAGATATTTTTTAATCTTGGCTCATACCGCTCAAGACAATGTTGGATGGCCAACTTAATACGTACAGATAAATCCATTGATTCCAGAGTCGCATCATTAAAATCGATTAGACCAAGTAATGGAGCACTTTCAGATCCACCTACTCTCGAATTCAAAATGTTCGCAACATTACGCTTGATAGACTCAACCACATCATTTACGTCTGGGCCTTGAATAAAAGATACTGGTTTAGTATTGGCTTCTAAACGCTCCAAGAAGCCAACACCAAACACGCTTTCTTCAGCTGATAAATAGACCATTGTTATGCCTGATCTAAACGACCAACGAGTGACAGCTCAAAATTCGCCCCCATATACTTGAAGTGAGGACGGACAGATAGTGTTACCTGGTACCAGCCAGGGTTGCCTTCAACGTCCATAACTTCAATTTTTGCGGCCCTTAAAGGTCGGCGACTACGAACATCTGCTGGTGGATTTTCTTGATCGGCAACATACTGCTTGATCCATGAGTTAAGCTCTCGCTCTAGATCCTGTCTCTCTTTCCACGCACCAATTTGCTCTCTTTGTAAAACTTTAACGTAATGGGCAAGACGGTTAATAATCATCATATAAGGAAGCTGAGTACCCAGTTTATAGTTAGTTTCGGCTTCTCGGCCTTCCTTAGTATTAGGAAATACTTTCGCCTTTTGGATTGAATTTGCAGAGAAAAATGCAGCATTGTCGCTACCCTTTCGCATCGTAAGAGCTATGAATCCTTCTTCTGCCAGTTCAAATTCCTTGCGATCGGTTATCAATACTTCGGTAGGTATTTTGCTCTGCAAAGCTCCCATTGATTCGAATACATGAACAGGTAAATCTTCTACTGTTCCACCACTTTGCGGGCCGATAATATTAGGGCACCAACGATACTTGGCGAAGCTATCTGTCAAGCGTGTTGCAAACGCAAAAGCTGTGTTCCCCCAAAGATAATGCTCATGTGATTCACTAACATTCTCAGAGTAATTAAAAGACTTTATAGGGTTGTCAATTGCATCGTAAGGAACTCGTAGCAAAAACCTAGGTGCAGTTAACCCTAGATAGCGGGCATCTTCTGATTCTCGTAATGCGCGCCATTTGGTGTATTGAGGGCTTTCAAATATAGCTTTGATATCTTTTATATTTGGTAGTTCTTCAAAGGATTCGATGCCGAAAAACTCAGGGCCAACACTGGATATCACAGGCGCATGAGACATTGCCCCTAACGCCCCCAAATATTGCATCAACTTTATGTCACTTGTAGAGGGAGTAAATGCAAAGTTGCCAATAATCGCTCCTGTAGGTTCCCCACCAAACTGCCCATACCCCGCCGAATATACGTGTTTGTACAAACCTGATTGTGTTGTCTCTGGCGCAAACTCAAAATCTTCCAGCAACTCATCCTTCGTTGCATGTAATAACTCAACTTTGTTGTTTTCACGAAAATCAGTTCTATCAATAAACAGTTTTAACCCTCTCCAAGCTGACTCCATCTGCTGAAATGACTTATCATGTAATACCTCATCCATTTGAGCACTAATTTTTCTGTCGAGCTCAACAAGCATCTTGTCGACTAAAGCTTTATTAATCGGTTCCTGCTCTTTATTTGAACCAATTAAATTTTCAATGAAGACAGCGATACCTTTCTTAGCAACTTCATATCCATCTTCAGTAGGAGACATCCGGGTTTGGGCCATTACTTCATCAAGTAGGCTGCGTTCAAGAGTTTGAGTATTCTCGCGTGTTAATTCAATTGCAGACATTAAGTAGTAATCCTAACGTTAAATAAATGACAAGAGTAATAGGTCAACTTAAGAGACAGATTTTTCAGATGTATTAACAATACTCAGCTCAGAAAGAAGTTGATCTCGAGACTCCTCAGAATTGATTAAACTCTGCAAACGCTCTCGAAATGCAGGAATGTTTCCTAGCGGCCCCTTCAATGCGACTAATGCTTCTCGCAACTCAATCAGTTTCTTTAGCTCAGGAATCTGTGTAGCTACTGAATCAGGAGCAAAATCGGTTAATGATTGAAACTTGAGTTCCACAAGCATCTCTGTTGAATCATCATCAACAAGTTTATTTTTGACTGCTGTCGTTAGTTTCAAGTCACTTTCACGCATCACTGATTCAAAATTGTTTTTATCAACAGAAACTGGCTTTCTTTCCTCAAGGGGGATTTCTTCTTCATGCCCTTTAAAATCACCGACGACTAATGTCTTAAGAGGGAGCTCTACTTCAGCTTGAGCGTCACCTGTCGCTGGAATATATTTGATGTTAATCCGCTCCTGTGGAGCGACACTTCCTTCTTTAGCCATAAAGCATCTCCAAAAAATTATACAAGTGGATTTATATGATTAGTTTTAAATCTTTTAATTTAATACTGTGAGTAAGGGTTAATTGATGTAAAGATTGCACCATTTTTAAAGCAATAGATTACTTCATTCACTAAAATATGAAGTAAGCCTAAAAATTATAGATATATTCATACTTGGAGATTAATTTAAATTAAATATCCCAATATAAATCGTAATTATAAAATTCAATATTCTTCTCAAGTTCGCTTTCAATTAATGATGAATAAGTTAATTGCTCTTGTGGTAACCTATCCAATATATGGGCATATAGACCTTCCACCTTTTCCGTTAAAGCAATAAATTTTTCATTGCCTACATTATCAATATATAGTTGTAGGTAGGCTTTTGCCTTGGCATTGTTTACCTCTACAAAGGAATAATTTTGATTAAAGTTTCCTGAATAAATAAAGGCTAATGAAGCTAGAGAAGTAATATCCCCTAGATTTAAAGCTCTTTGTCTCCACTCAAAGGCCAAATTAAACTGCCCATTTTTCTCTAATAGCTGTATATATTTTTTAATCGCTGGAATGTAATCCAGCTTTGCAGCTGAAAAATACAGTTTTCTTATTACTGTCTCTCTTTCGCCAGGAAGATAAAATGAACCATAGCCTTTCATATAGCTATCTGCTTGCTTCATTAGTGCGCGAGGATAACTAAGAGCAATAGATTTTACTAAATAGTAGCGAGAAAGTTCTTCATCATCATCCGCATGGAATTCAGACAGTTCATAGAACACCTTCCCCGGATTCCATTTACCAAACATTATTAAAGTATTGTAATACCTTTTTCCCCAGATATTTCTTTCATTATCAGTCAACCAGTTCGCTTCTTGATAAAGATGTTTCATCGCATCCCGGTTGTCTCCATTTGCCGCTTTGAGCAAATATTCACGACTTTTATACATCGATCTATCATCTTTGTGATTAATCAATAACTCCATAGCATATAAATAAGCCGCATATGAATGTCCATTATCCGCTGAATATTTCAGGTAACGTTGAGCTTCTCTATTCTTGAACTGAGATCGCATAAGTTTGCCAATCACAAACGCTTGATCACTACTTAATTGACTAGGTTCATAAGAAACACCGTTTCCATAAGCTAAATAGGAGAAAAAGATAAACAAGTGCACATACCAATGTCGCTTAATCGATATTAACACTGCTATACCCTTGTAATACTCCACCACAGTCAATTGAATCTCCAGCTCTTGCTGCAGGCATCCCATCAAACATTACAGTTGCAGAACCGCTAGAAATACTGCGAGGATGAAGAGGATGTTTAGGTTTATCATGAGGTGCAAGCGCATCCCCCAATCGTGCCGCAGAACTACCATCAATTTTAACGGTACTAGATCCTGATATTACAGGGGTAGGAGGGAAACCATCATGGTCACTTCCTATATGTCCTACAATGATTCCTTTTGCCACAATGTTTCCACTATTAAATTAATATTAATGAATAGAAAGCAATTATCATTCCAATATTTATGTCTTTATATATCAATGAATGAAGAAGAAATAAGCAATATATTACCTAGTCTAGGCAACATATAACCTAAAAATACAAATTACTGCCTATAAAAAGATATTTGTTATGCAATTTACAACTAATTAATAAATTAATAAAAACACTGCGCATTGGAATGGAGGTCATATTAATAACGTGGTTATTAATATTTTTCAATAAGATAGAGCGCTGTTTAGAACAAAACAGCGCTTAAAGCTAGGCTTACCAGAATGTCATTGCGATTGTAGACAGGATGGCAATACAGGCGATGTTCAGGATGAAACCGACTTTCATCATCTCTCTTTGGTCTATATGTCCTGTAGCAAACACGATAGCGTTTGGTGGGGTGGCAACTGGCAACATGAATGCACAAGATGCTGAAACTGCAATCAGTACTGATAACAGAACTGGTGAGACGCCGAAAACTTCGGCAACGCTTGCGAATACCGGAACAAGCAATGCAGCGCTTGCCGTGTTACTGGCAAATTCAGTTAGGAACACAACGAATACCGCAATAACAAACACGATAAAGAATAAGCCGAAGTCTGATATTAACTGACTCAGTTCATTGGCAAGAAACACGCTGGTACCTGTTTGCTTCAAAACATTGCTCAAACAAATACCGCCACCAAACAGAAGCAACACGCCCCAGTCAGCTGTTTTTTCAATGTCTTTCCAGTGCACGACTCGGGCAAAACTCACCATAATGATGGCAGAAAGTGCAATCAGTGAGTCAAAGCTCTTAAAACCACCGAGCATGGCATTCACTGGCTTACTGAAAATCCACAGGAATACCACCAGCGAGAAGATCGCTAATGTGACAATTTTGCCTTTATCCCAATCCACAGGTTCTTCATGAGTATCAAACTGACCACTGAGATCGGGCTTTAGCATGAAGTAAAGAATGGCCAAACAGATTGGCAGCATAACTAAAGTGGTTGGAAGACCAAATTTCATCCAACCGACAAATGTTAAACCCACTTCTGCGGCTGCAATTGCGTTTGGTGGGCTACCCACCACAGTTGCAATTCCACCAATACTGGCGCTGTAAGCAATGCCTAGAAGCACAAACACATAGGTAGAGTGACCTCGCTTATCATCTACTTTACTTAAAATACCAAGCACTAGAGGCAACATCATCGCGGTTGTCGCAGTGTTACTGATCCACATAGAGAGAGCGGCAGAAACACCAAACAGCATAAAGACAGCGACACTCATTCGACCTTGAGCAAGTACTAGAACTTTATCTGCGATGACTTTATCTAAACCTTGGCGATGCATAGCCGCCGCTAGGGCAAAACCGCCCAAAAATAGGAAGATAATAGAATTCGCAAAGTTGTTCAGGGCAGCTTGCGTGTCAAACACACCTGACAATACCGCCATCACTGGGACAAGTATCGCGGTGACGGTTACATGTAATGCTTCCGTCAGCCAGAGAATGGCGATAAACGTCAGCATACTTAAGCCTAAAACAACGTTGTACTCAAACGGGAGGGTAAACAGTAAGATGAAAAACAGAGCAAGATCGGCAATGACAATCATACTGTTTCGGTGAAAAAACCATTCTCGGGTGTTACTGGGTAAAGGGACACTATCATTTCTATTCATTATTATTTTTCCTTATAAAGGCCTTACGGCAACACAATGATCACACGTAACCAAACAAGGAGATAATAATTTTTTGTCAAGTTGTTAAACTAATCAACATTAAAACCAACAACTTAACATTATGAAATAAATAGAAATATAAATATCCCTTTTCGTTTGACTGATGATTAATAAAACATCAGTTTTAAACAGACTCTAAAGTAAAAAACGTAATCTTAAGAAACCTGCTTAGCGATTTGATCAAATGCATTCATCACCTCAGGGCTTGTCATCACTCTGCCATGACCTTGGTTTTGGGTGGTGATAAGCGTAACTCTTTCCATCTCTTGAGACGCCTTTTGCGATACCGAATATTTGGCAAATTTATCACCTTCGTCATGAACAATTATAGTCTGAGACTCACGCTGCTTAAGCTTTTTGTACGGGTCAATCGACTGAATTGGGTAACGGTATTCGTCTTGAACTTCGTTGACGACCTCTTCAAACAGACGCATGGAATAACCGGAACGAGCCACAGTGCTGAACAAGTTATCTAAATAGTCCAATACGGGTGCAATCAGCAACATAGGGCAGTTTGCTATTTTAGAGTGTCGGCACTCCAACGCGGTCGCATTACCCATGCTGTGTCCAATCAAACCAACCACGTCTTCTTCACTGTCTAAGATCGCTTCTAGTCCACGCACAAACGCAGGAATGTGCCCTAACGCCCCTTCACTTTCACCATGACCAGGATGATCGTAAGCAAGAGCGGTAAAACCTAAAGAGGCAATGTGCTCCATTAGAGGATAAAACTGATTCGAAGAACCAGACCAACCGTGGGTTAATACCCAAATAGGTCCTTTACCCAAACGGTAAGTGGTTAACTGGCCTTCTGGTGAAGAAACGTAAGATTTGATTAAACCCTCAGGTGCCTGATTTTTCGCTTTCATACGACTTGGAGTAAGAAGAAGCTTTCTAGCCGTTTTCTTTGCGTGCCTCGGAGCCAACGAATGGTGCAAACGTGTGGTGACATTGACTAAGCTACGACGCCAGTTAAAACGTTGTGCTGTATTGAAGTAAATTTTCTCACTCATAACTATCCTTAAACCAAAAACGTACGGTCGTGCTTTTTATTGGTAAATTTTTGCTGGTTAACGTTTCCAGCGATCAAACAAATCGCTGACTCCTTGCCAAAATCTTTGGTGGCTTTGCTCTTGTCCATAGATGGAATAGAACAAATGCGCGCTAAGATACAAGCCATAAAGCTCGTAACTCGCTTGCTTGGCGTCCAAATCCGCCCGAAACTGGCGGTTCTCAACACCTTTATCTATCTGAATTTGTAAATACTGAATCCAATTAGAAATGATTTTCTTGAGCTCTTGCTGAATGGCACATTCACTTTTTGCCGATTCTTTCCAAGCATCCAAAAACATACAACTCCCTTGGAATGAATGGTTCCAGCCCATCCAACTATCTAAGATAGAACGCAGTTTGCTTTCGATATTCTTGTCACCCAACTCACGTGCAGGAGCGATAACTCGAGAGATAAAAACTTGGTTAGCGAAATCAACTACCGCTAATTGCAGGTTCTCTTTTGAATTGAAATGAGCAAATAAGCCGCTTTTTGACATACCACAGTGCTTGGCAAGCTCTCCTATCGTTAAGCTTTCCAGACCATTCTCACTGGCAAGATCAAATGCTTTGGCCAAAATGTTCTCGCGGGTAATTTTTCCTTTGCTCATAACTCATCAGATTCAGTTAACACGCCAAGAAGTTTAGTACGATCGTTCTTTTTTTACAAACCGTCTTTTTGTAGGCAGAGACACGGAAAATAAATTTGCATTGAAACAAATAAAGTATTGACCTTGTACTTAACTACAAAGTTTATACTGTTAAAAAATGAATACAGAATCGAGGTTTGTAAATGGCGTCATTAACCCGAGGTCAACTGGCTAAACAACTCAACATAACCACTGAGGCTATTCGATTTTATGAGCAACAAGGCTTAATCGAACCGCTGCGCGCCGACAATGGTTATCGTCAGTATGCTCAAAACTGCATTGATAGATTGAAATTCATCCTTCACGCTAAAGAAGTGGGTTTATCTCTGAGTGATATTCAGGAATTGCTTTCGATTCAGATAGAGCCTGATCAGCACACCTGCCAAGAAGTTAAAGACATCACACTGGCAAAACTTCATGAAATTGAACTGCGTATTGCCCAGCTACAGCATATGCACAACGCCTTGAAAGTGATTAATGAACGATGCTGTGGGGGCGCTCATTCCGCAGAACACTGCACCATCCTGACGGCCCTTACTCAAACTCAACCAGAGGAAGCTTAATATGCAAGCTATCACGACCTTTTTAGATACCTTACTCGATTTATGGCTTGATGCTTCTTTCTGGCTGATCATAGGTTTGTTCGTTGCCGGTATTCTTAAAGTAACCCTTAGCAACGATAAACTGAGTAAACACCTAACCGGACATGGAATGTGGCCGAGTGTCAAAGCCGCTGTTTTGGGCATGCCACTGCCACTTTGTTCTTGTGGCGTTATTCCTGCTGCGGTTGGGCTTCGTCGAGGTGGCGCTTCAAAAAGCGCAACCACCGCCTTTTTAATCTCAACCCCGGAGACTGGCGTTGACTCGATTGCTATTTCCTATGCGCTGTTAGGGCCATTTATGGCGGTCATTCGACCTATAGCGGCGACAACTTCAGCCATTGCCGCGGCGTTTTTGGTGTTAATCACAGACAAAGAGACACAAACCCCACAGCCAGCAACCGAAGCCGTCAAAACTTCTTGTTGTTCAGGTTCTCACAGTTGTAGTAGCTCTGGCTCATCTACACACTCATCTCAACCAAAAGCAGAGTCATGGTTAAACAAGTTATGGCAAGGGCAAAAATACGCATTTACCGATTTGATTGAAGACCTGTCACTGTGGCTCATTGTGGGTCTTATCATTTCAGCTTTGGTGGTGACGTTTGTGCCTTCTGAAGCACTAGTAGAAATCAGCCGTAGCCCTTGGGCAATGGTACTGATGGCACTGATTGGTGTACCTATGTATATCTGCGCGTCTGCTTCAACTCCAATTGCCGCAGGCCTAATGCTGGCAGGTGTATCACCCGGCGCAGTATTGGTTTTCTTACTGGCAGGCCCTGCCACCAACATGGCGACCCTAGGTATAGTGAGAAAAGAATTAGGGACAAAAGCACTGGTTAGCTACCTAGTCGGTGTGGTGGGTGTGGCGATTCTATTCGGTTATGCCACCAACTTTTTAGTCGATACTTTTGCTATCAATATCGACGCCCAGCTAGCGGCCAGCAATGAACTGTTACCACCCGTTATCGCTTGGGCAAGCGGCATCGCGTTAGCGGTCATTATTGCGGCTGATCTGTGGAAGAGATTTAGCCCGAAACAAGAAAAAGCAAGTTGTTGTTCATAAGGTTAACCATTAGAAGGCGTATTCCAATCAACTCCAACACGCTGTAGAGTATAAAAATCTTACAATAAGCACTGTCGTTTGTTAGAGCGACGGTGTTTATTGCTTCTAATCTCTATCTTCACCTGAAGTTCAAGGAATGGGCGTGGACAGTCTCTTTCAGTTATTGATGTTTTCGGCCTCCATTACCGGCCCTATTTGCTTGATGCTGGTACTCGGAGTATTTCTTAAACGTATCAATCTGATTAACGATAACTTTATCGAAGTCGCCTCCAAGATAGTGTTTGAAGTGACGCTGCCAACCATGTTGTTTTTAAGCATCATAAGTTCAAAGCACGATTTCTCTTCCAGCGCTTCTCTAATTATTTACGGCCTTGTGGCGAATTTTCTGTTCTTTCTGTTCACCACTTTTGTCACCAAAAAGGCGTTTAATCGCCCACAAGATCAAGGGGTGATCATCCAAGGCGCATTTCGCGCCAATACTGCCATTATCGCCATCGCTTATGTTGCTAACGCTTATGGCAATGATGGGGTTGCACTTGCGGCGATTTATGTGGCAAGCATGACATTGCTATACAACGTACAGGCGGTGATCACTTTAAGCGCGAAAAGCGATACCAAAGGCACTCCTCCATCGAAAATCATCTTTCGAACTTTAACCAAGAACCCGCTGATCATCGCAATATTGTTCGGTCTCTTTTGCTACGGATTTTCCATCCCAATACCTAAAATGGTCACGGACGCTGGGCGCTATTTGGGTAACATGACACTGCCTTTGGCACTTCTTTGCACTGGTGGCTCGTTAGATCTAAAAGCATTGAAAGAAGATAATGCACCCGCTTGGTATGCCACAGGGTTTAAGCTAATACTCGCTCCGCTTCTGACCACCCTTGGCGCACTGATGTTTGGATTCAGAGGCATGGAACTCGGACTGGTTTTCTTGATGAGCTCTGCGCCAACCGCAGCGGCAAGTTACGTGATGGCGAGAGCAATGGGCGGAAATGCCACCTTGGCAGCTAATATCATTGCACTCACCACTGTTTTTTCCCTGTTCTCATGCACCTTGGGTATTTTCCTGCTGTCAGCGTTTAATCTGATGTAACAGAGCCGTATCCAGTTCACATATCAGAGCCATCGTTCGTACCAAGCTCTAATTTATTGATGTGAGTCGAAAGAGATGAGTTGCATATCCAGTATTGTTCTCGCTTTCCTTTTTTCTGTGTAAGTACTTATGTCTTCGATAAATAAAATCAAGAGCCTAGAGTTCGGAAGAACCGTGGCTATGCTCGCTATTATTGGCCTTCACTGCCAGTTATTTACCACTCATACCTTTTACAATGATGAACCCTGGCTTGCGTATCTGTTTAATCAAGCCACTCGCTTTGCAGTTCCGCTGTTCTTCTTGATATCAGGCTACCTCATACAACCTAAGCTAAACGCGACGCCTTTCGAGACAGTGAAACGATATTCTCTGCCACTGGTTCGTATTTGGCTGGTTTGGAGCTTTTTCAGCCTGCTGATGCCTTTTAACTTTGCTGATGTTGCAGAAAAAGGTTACCTCGCAGAACGTATGAGTTACTGGGACTATCTGCTGATGACTCCTGTGAACTCTCTGCTCGAAGGCGGCTTAGTGCACCTATGGTTTATACCTTCATTGATTATGGCGATAGCAATTATTGCTGCTTTAGTTCGCTGGAATATGTCAAAGTGGATCATTCCAGTCGCGGCCATGCTTTACATCTACGGTGTATTGGCGGGAAGCTACAATGTAGTGACGGAATTGGAAGCACCATTTTTTACCCGTAATGGTCCGTTCTTTAGTACTTTGATGGTGACTATTGGTTATGTGATACGCGAACACAGTATCGCCTGTAACATAAAAATGGCATCGTTATTGGCGCTATCAGGAATGGCTTTGCATTTTGCTGAAGCGTATGGATTACACCAACATGGACAAGTGTTTAGCTACAACGATTACCTGTTCGGCACCGTATTATGGGGCGTTGGAACTTTATTTGTTCTGTTAGCAAAACCCAACTGGGGAAGTGCAGCGTGGATACAGTCTTACGCTAGCAGCGTATTAGGCATCTATGTTAGCCACTTACTGGTTGCGATCATTGTGATGAACATTTCTGGGCTGTTACAACAAAGCAGCTGGGACAGAGACATCACGCTGTTTGCAGGAACGACGATTATCACTCTACTCTTAGTGAAAGGAATCGAGCGTACTCCTCTCAGGAGGATACTGTTTAGATAGGAGCTTTATGTTTACGCGCGCAATCACTTTATCGCTACTTTTCGCTCAAAGTCTGGTTTGGGCGAACAGTGACAACACCGACATGCCATGGAAACTCGCAAAAAGCGAAGACGGCATTCGAATTCACATTCGTGAACATCAAGGAGGCTTGGTCGAAATCCGCGCACAGATGTTTGCTCCCACCACTTATCAAGCGTTCTTAGTTCTGCTGGAAGACAGTGATAACCTGCCCAACTGGTTGGATAAAGTCAGCAGCAGCAAAGTATTGAAGCAGATTTCGCCCAACGAAAACATCGTCTATACCCAGTTCTCTGCCCCATGGCCTGCCCGAGACAGGGATATGGTGACGTACTCAAAATACCAAGTTGATAATGGTGCGTTTAGACTGGAAATCAAAGACGCGGCAGACCAATACCCAGAACAAAAAGGCTACGTTCGGATAAAATCCGTTCAGGCGGATTGGACTTTAGAAAAGCTCACCAATGGCTTGACTCATATCGATTACACTGCGTACGCAGATCCGGGTGGTTTCCTGCCTGACTGGCTGGCAAATCAACTTTCTGTTTCGAGTGCTTTCAACACTTTTGAAGCGCTTAAAGCTCAGTTGCCTCAATACCAAAATCGGCAGCATCCTAGCATCAATGAGTGATTGTTGAAGCGATAAAAAAGCCCCGATTTATAGTGTAAATCGGGGCTTGCTTTTCTCAGTATTTATTACGATTTTAGCTTGTAGAACAGGGTCGAAAGTGGCGGTAAACGCACCAACAGAGACTGATCTAAGCCTTCGCTTTTTACTCGTTCAGTTTCAGCAACTGTGACCGTTTCAAAATCGCTGCCAGAATAATGACCGCTATCCGTATTAAGCAGCAACTCATAGCGTCCCTCGTTAGGCACCCCTAAACGGAAGTGTTCATGCGGTACTGGCGTAAAGTTGGTAATCGCTAAGATTCTCTCGCCCTTATCACTGATACGCTCATGAGCAATCACGCTAATGTCCGCAGCATCTTGCAAACGCCATTCAAAGCCGGATGGTTCACAATCACGCTCATGCAACGCAGGTTCGTTCTTATACAGATGATTCAGGTCGCGAACTAAACTTTGGATACCACGGTGGCGATCGAATGCGGTTAGGAACCACTGTAGTTGATTATCATGATTCCACTCTGCCGTCTGACCAAATTCAGAGCCCATGAAGTTGAGTTTCTTACCCGGCTGCGCATACATATAACCAAAATAGGCACGCATATTCGCCGTCTGCTGCCACTCATCGCCCGGCATCTTGTAGATCAAAGACTGTTTACCGTAAACCACCTCATCGTGAGACAAAGACAACACATAGTTCTCACTGAATGCGTAAATCAGCGGGAAAGTTAACGTGTTGTGGTGATATTTACGATGTACCGGATCTTCTTTGATGTACGAAAGACTGTCGTGCATCCAACCCATGTTCCACTTGAAACCAAAGCCTAAGCCGCCCATAAAGGTTGGCGCTGACACACCCGGAAAGGCTGTGGACTCTTCAGCAATGGTCATCGCATTCGGGAAGTATTTATAAACCTCTTCATTCATCCACTTAAAAGTTGCGATGGCATCATAGTTTTCACGGCCACCATCAACGTTTGGAATCCACTGATCGTGACTGCGTGAATAGTCGAGATAAAGCATCGACGCCACAGCATCCACGCGAATACCGTCAATATGGAACATATCGAACCAATACAGCGCATTGGAAACTAGAAAACGACGCACATGTTCACGTCCAACATCGTAGATATATGAGTTCCAGTCCTGATGCCAGCCACGACGCGGATCAGGGTCATGGAACAGCGGCGTACCATCGAAGTTCGCCAAACCATGATCATCCGACGGGAAGTGTGCTGGAACCCAATCAAGAACCACACCAATACCAGCCTGATGACACATATCAACGAAGTATTTGAAATCATCCGGTGAGCCATAACGACTGGTTGGTGCAAACAAACCTACAGGTTGATAACCCCAAGAGCCATAAAATGGATGTTCAGAAACCGGCATAAGCTCTACATGGGTGTATCCCATATCAACCAAATACGGAATCAAATGCTGTGCTAACTCGCGATAATTGAGGAAGCCTCCATTCTCACCACGTTTCCATGAGCCTGCATGCAGTTCATAAAAAGAGAGCGCTTCTTTTCGCTTTTGCGTTACAGGGCGATGTTGCCATTCACTGTCTTGCCATTGGTAACGGCTATGATCATAAGTCACAGAGGCAAAAGAAGGGTGTTGCTCCGCGTAGAATCCCCAAGGGTCAGCCTTATGAGGTAAACCTTCACCATGTGGTCCTTTCAGTTCAAATTTGTATTGAACGCCCTCTTCCAGACCCGGAATAAACAGCCCCCAGATGCCATAATCTAAACGTTGCATCGGATGGCGACGGCCGTCCCACTGGTTAAATGAGCCAACCAGACTACACGCCGAAGCGTGAGGCGCATAAACAAGGAAACGAATACCTGAGATCTGCTTACCATCGCGTTCTAACGTGACGAACTGTGAGCCCATATGACGATACATCTCTTTCGGAGTATGCAGGTCATCATATTCGGCATAAATTTCATGGTACTGGTAAGGGTCATCGACTATTTGCTCTGTACCCGCCCAGTCAATCGCAAGGGAATAATGGGTGAAGCGAAGGTCTCTGTCTGATTTAAGAACAAAACCAGCATCGGTTTCTCTTTCAAGAGCCACTCTCGGCTCTCCTTCCACCAGCAATTCTACTTTATCAGCACCCGGCATCCATACTCGGAGTGCTCCTTGAAAAGAAGAAATAAACGGACCTAAAAATGCAAATGGATCAGCAAAACCAGCGTGAGAAAGCTGGTTATAGGCAACTTGTGTTTTCGAAGGCTTTTTAGCTTTTTTCAATACTCTTCTCCCAGCGCAACAGAGAAATAAAAATGCCCGCTACATTGGCGGGCATACTAGCGTAAGTTCATCTTACCGAACTCAAAAGGGGTATAGAGTGACCTAACTTAAACTTCTTGGTGTAAATATAAGAATTCACTAATTTCCCTCTGAGTGCTTGCTCGATTACTGACTGGCTTTCGCACGCGTTTCCGTTAAACGTGCTGAAATTCGGTTCACATCTTCGCGGGCGAAGATTTCATCCAAATTCATCGACAACTTACGACGCCAGTTTGGATACTCATCAACGGTTCCCGGAATGTTGACAGGATTATCCATTTCTAACCAGTCTTCAAGCTGAATACTGAGTAGGCCTGACGAACCTGCCGCAACATGCAGTTGCAATGCTTCACTCAGGTATGAATCCATAGGAACCAGACTTGCATCACGACCTACGCCTTCAGGCAAGTAACCATGCCAAGCCACAGAGTCCAAAATGCCTTGTTTGCACTTCAAACGATCCTCAAACAGCTCTGCCAGTTGTTCTTTGTCTGGATACAAGCCAATTTCGCTACCCATTTTCAGGTCAGCACAGTGCCAGAAACCACGCAGAGTCGGCATATCGTGCGTACACAAAGCCGCCATGGATTGAGGCGCATAGTGAGCAGGAGAAATAAAGCCGCCGTCTTCTTTAGATGTTTCGAAGAAGAAAACTTTGTATGAGTGGACACCCGCATCACGAAGCAGATCCACGATTTCGTCCGGTACAGTACCTAAGTCTTCACCGATCACACTGCATTGGTGACGGTGAGATTCCAGCGCAAGAATCGCTAACATGTCTTTCACTGGGTAGTAGATGTACGCACCTTTGGTCGCGTTTTCACCTTTTGGAATCCACCACAGACGCAATAAACCAAGTACGTGGTCGATACGCAGAGAACCACAATGTTTCATGTTGGCACGCAATAACTTGATATAAGCATCATAGCCAGTCGCTTGCAGCACTTGTGGGTTGAGTGGTGGTAAGCCCCAGTTCTGACCTAGTGGACCAAGAACATCCGGTGGCGCGCCAATGCTCGCATCCAGAATCAGGTTACCTTCATCCGCCCATGTTTCAGAGCCAGAATCCGCAACACCTACTGCTAAGTCACGGTATAAGCCAACCGCCATGCCTTTTTCTTCAGCAAGCGCCTGAGCTTCGTTGATTTGCGTGTCAGCAACCCACTGTAGGTACATGTAAAGATGTACGTCATCTTGGTTGTCTTCAATAAAAGTTTGTACCGCTGGATTTTCAAAACGACGGTATTTTTCAGGGAAAACAGGCCAGCCCCAAACATTGCTGTCTTCTGCATGTAATTGTGCGTGCAGCGCATCAAAGGTTGCTTGGTGCAACAGGCTATCACCGCCCTCTTCCACAAAGTCTAGGAACGCACGAGCACGGTCTGTGTTTTTATCCAAATGACGGGCTTTAAATTCAGTGAACAACAATGGCAGTACGCTCATTTTCATTTGCGCGACTTCGGTGTAGTTCACCCAATGCGATTCACGTGCTTTTTGCAGACGTTGTTGGAACTCAGCACTGCCCACTTTTTGCTGTGCTTCACCACTTAGTGCGAACTCTGGTACTGAGCTCACATCAATATAAAGAATGTTCAACCAACGACGAGAAGACGGGCTGTATGGGCTCGCCCCTTCTGGGTTCGCTGGGAACAGAGAATGGATTGGGTTCAAACCGACAAAATCACCACCACGAGATGCGATATCTGCAACCAACTGTTTCAAGTCACCAAAATCACCGATACCCCAGTTGTGCTGAGTGCGCAAAGTGTAAAGCTGAACACTTGGTCCCCAAAGCTTCTTGCCTTTTTCCAGAGCAGGTTGTTTGAAACACGCTGTTGGCGTCACAATAACCGTCATCTCATACGGCGCTTTACGACGCTTGCGAGAAACAAACAGCTTGTGGTAACCCAGTGCTAGATCGTTCGGCAAAGAGAATACTAGCGGGCCACCTTCTGCACGCTCATCACGAACGATTTGAGATTGCAGATAGCCTTCGAATACTTCGCCCTGTTCGGTTTCTAGTCGCCAGTCAAACTCACTTTCACGAGCGCTAGAACCTAGGTTAAGAGACACCTCTAATGGCTCTCCTTGGCGAATCACTAATACCGCTTCCAACACATCGGCTTTGTGTTTTTTCTCAGCCGATTTTAATAAGGTTTGATCATTGGTCGTGTCATAACCTAAAGAAGCCAAAAGACGACGAATGGTCTCGTCTTCTACTTTTGCTTCATCGCCCCAAGCACTCACATAGCTGTCGGCAATTTTTGCCATCGCTGCGACTTGTTTTAATGCATTTTGTTCTTTCATCGCTCTCTCCGAAGGGACTGCATAATCCTTCAAATGTGTAGGGTGTGTAATTATTTAATCTATGTCGATTTGGCTTTTATTCATTCTGGAACATATGTTCGTTGAGAGTTATAAGCCATTCAGCCAAGGCTTACGCCTTGGCTGTTTGGTTCTATTTTTTAGCGTTTGACGACTTCAAGCTGCCAAATATTATTCACGTAATCGCGAATACTGCGGTCAGAGCTGAACTTGCCCACCAGAGCGGTGTTCAATATTGCCTTCTTCGCCCAACCCGCCTGATCACGGTATTGCTTATCCATGTCTTCATGCGCTTTCACATACGATGCGAAATCAGCAAGAACAAGGTATGGGTCGCCACCATCAAGCAAGCTGTCGTAAGTTGCGCGAAGCTTCGCTGGCTCACCCGGAGTGAACTCGTCTGACATCAATAGTTCCATTGATGCTTTGAGTAATGGATCCGCGTTGTAGTAGTCGTAAGGGTTGTAACCTTTTGCTTTTAGTGACTCTACGCCATCCACATCCAGACCGAAGATGTAAATGTTGTCATCACCCACTTCTTCACGAATCTCAACGTTTGCACCGTCCATCGTACCGATAGTTAACGCACCGTTTAGCGCCATCTTCATGTTGCCAGTACCTGATGCTTCTTTACCTGCAGTAGAGATTTGCTCAGAAACGTCAGCCGCAGGGATGATGATCTCCGCCATGCTTACACGGTAGTCAGGAATGAAGACCACTTTCAGTTTGTTACCGATACGTGGATCGTTATTCACTTTCTCTGCAATCTTGTTGATTGCGTAAATGATCTCTTTCGCTAGGTGGTAACCCGGCGCTGCTTTCGCTGCGAAGAACACCACTCGAGGATGCACATCAAAAGATGGATCGTTGATGATGCGGTGGTACAGAGAAAGAATGTGCAGCATGTTTAGGTGCTGACGTTTGTATTCGTGTAGACGTTTGATTTGAACGTCAAAGATCGCATTGGTATCAAGTTCGATACCCATGTTCTCTTTCACCCAGTTAGCCAAACGCGCTTTGTTCTCTTTCTTCACTGCCATGAACTGCTTCTGGAACTTCGTATCACCAGCGAACTGAGAAATAGATTCTAGTTGGTCGAGATGCGCTGGCCACTGGTCACCAATTTTCTCAGTAATCAATGCAGACAAAGCTGGGTTACAGAATTTCAGCCAACGACGAGGTGTAATACCGTTGGTCACGTTCTGTAGACGACTCGGGTACAGCTCGTTGAACTCAGGGAACAGGTCACGTTTTACTAGCTCTGAGTGCAGAGCAGCAACACCGTTTACAGCGTAAGAACCCACTACACAAAGGTTTGCCATGCGCACCATGCGATGGAAGCCTTCTTCAATAATGGACAGCTTCTGTTGTTTAGAAACATCACCCGGCCATTTCGCGCGAACTTCCTGCATAAAGCGATGGTTGATCTCGTAAATGATTTCCATATGACGAGGAAGCAGACGCTGAATCAAAGACTCGCTCCATGTTTCCAATGCTTCTGGCAACAAGGTGTGGTTGGTGTAAGCGAATGTCTTAGAACAGATGTCCCAAGCCGCTTCCCAAGATAGGCCACGCTCATCGACCAAAATACGCATTAATTCAGGGATCGCGATGGTTGGGTGAGTATCGTTAAGCTGGATTGTCTCTTTCTTCGGTAGATCTTCCAGTGCAAAACCAGCACCTTCATGACGACGAAGAATGTCACGTACCGATGCCGCACTGTGGAAGTACTGTTGCATCAAGCGCAGTGTTTTACCTTTCTCATGGTTGTCGTTCGGGTAAAGCACTTTAGTAATGTTGCCCGCATCAATCAGAGAGTGCTGAGCTTCGAAGTAGTTACCGTTGTTAAAGCTCTCTAGTGAGAATGGTGCAATGGCACGACATTCCCAAAGGCGTAGTGGATAAACAGTATCGCTTTGGTAGCCCACAATTGGTAAATCCCAAGGCATCGCTTGCACTAACATGCCAGGAACCCATTTGCGAACTTCTTTGCCATTCTCATGGATCACTTCAACGTGACCGTAGAAGCCGATTTCTTGTTTCAGCTCAGGGCGCGCGATTTCCCAAGGGTAACCTTCTACACCACACCAAGCATCAGGCGCTTCTTTCTGATGACCTTGCTCAAAAGACTGTTTGAATAAGCCGTATTCGTAGTGAAGACCGTAACCCACTGTTGGGTATTCTTGAGCAGCACATGAGTCCATGAAACACGCAGCAAGACGACCAAGACCACCGTTACCCAATGAAGGGTCGCGCTCTTCTTCCAACAAATCTGTTAAGTTTTGGCCCAATTCCGCCATCGCTTCAGAAACCTGTTCATAAAGGCCCATGCTAATCAGGTTGTTACCTGTTAAACGGCCAATCAGGAACTCAAGAGATAGGTAGTTCAAGCTTTTAGCATTAACGATGCGCTCGTCTTGCTCGGTTTCAAGCATGTCGAACGTTGTTAATTCTGCTAGAGCATGACCCATAGCCAAATACCAAGAACGGCTAGAAGCATGTTCCACAGTGGTCGCGTATGTCGCGGTAAGATTACGCTTTACGTTCGCTTGGAACGCTGCTTTATCAAACGTTTTCTGTTGCGTAGGTTTCATCGAGAAATCTCTCTTATCAGTTCTAATTCATCTGTGCCATATCCTGCCCGTACAACAAAATGTAAACATCCTCCCAAGTTGTCATGAATTTAGGAGGAGGAGTGAGGGCGTAGAGGGTGTAGCACTTAAGTCGGAGTGATCAATCTCTCATTGATAATCCAATCCGTGAGATTCTGAGTGATTGAGATCACAACGACTGCCTCAATAACCTTAGACGGGGTTTAAACAGCTCGGAGATTCAAGCAGTGCTCCTTTTGCTCATAATGTATACTTCGTCACACTAAAATTATCGTTTTTACTCAAATTACATAAAATTTCGTACAACCCACCTGTCAACCAAACGGATAGCTCAGCAAATTTATTGATCAAAATCACAAATTAGGGGCGTAGTCTGCTTAAGAATGTGAATAGTGCGAGATTCGAGAAAGGGATCAATAAACGTAGTGAAAAACATCAAGTAACATCATTGCCACAAAAGTGACAGAGATCTCTGTTTTCTCCTCTTATTATTTGATCGAAGGGAGATCAAGAATGTGGATTCCTTCTAAACTGACGCGCCCCGGCCGCCTGCACAACGCAATTGTTCGCCCAAGAGTGCTGGACATTTTGCATAACGCCACATGCTATAAGTTAGTGCTATTTCGCTCCCCTGCAGGCTATGGCAAAACTACCATGGCGGCTCAGTGGCTTGCAGATAAACCTCACGTTGGTTGGTACAGCATTGACGATAGTGACAACGATCCTTTCCGATTCTTGAACTATTTTCTACAAGCGATCAATAAAGCAACGGATCAAAGTTGCCCGAATGCGCAAAAACTGGCGGAAAAGCGTCAGTTCTCTTCGATTCATTCACTGTTTAGTGAAGTGTTCACCGAAATGGCTCACTACCACCAAGAATGTTATGTGGTGTTGGATGACTATCATCTGCTGTCTGATGACGAAATTCATGAAGCGATGCGCTTTTTCATCAAACACATGCCGGACAACATGACCTTAGTGGTGACCAGTCGCGCAGCGCCACCACTGGGCACAGCAAACTTGCGTGTGCGTGATTTGATGATCGAGATTGGTAACGAACTGCTGGCATTCGACACCGAAGAAACCACCCGTTTCTTTAATCAACGAGTTACCGATGGCGTTGACGACTCTACAGCAAACAGCTTACGTGATTACGTGGAAGGCTGGCCTTCAGCGTTGCAACTTATCGCTCTGCAAGCGCAATATCAAAAGCGTACTCTGGAGCAAAGTGCGGAATCTGTTTCTCACTTCAATCATGCACATTTGTGGGATTACTTGGTTGAAGAGGTATTTGACCTTCTCGACAACGAAACCCGTCAGTTCCTGATGCAGTGTTCAGTGTTGGAACATTTCAACGATTCACTGGTCACCGCACTGACCAAACGTGACGACGCGTTAAGTATGATTGAATCGTTAAACCGTTTTGGCTTGTTTATTTACCCGTTGGAAGGCGAACACAACTGGTATCGCTTCCACAATTTGTTTGGTGAGTTCCTTGCCCACCAGCGTCTGGCTCGCATTCCACAGCAAGAACACGACTTACACCGCGAAGCGTCACTGGCATGGTTGGAAATGTCTAACCCGCACCAAGCTTTGCGTCATGCCAAAATCGCTCAGGATACCGATTTACTCGCCACCATTTTAAGCAAACACGGCTGGAGCATGTTCAACCAAGGCGAATTGGAGATGTTGGAGTCTTCAATCAACCTGCTTTCTTCTAATCAGCTTTATAGCGAACCTAAGCTCTGCATGCTTCAAGCTTGGCTCGCTCAAAGTCAGCACAGATACAACGATGTCGGTGCCCTGCTTTCCAAAGCTGATGAAGAGATGGCAAAGCTTAATGTGGAACTGTCGAGTAAAGAGCAAGGTGAATTCAACGCATTACGTGCTCAGGTTGCGATTAACCAAAACGAACCGGAAAAAGCTTTAGAGCTCGCTGAATTAGCTTTAAGCCAGCTCGATAACACCATTTATCGCAGCCGAATTGTGGCAACGTCCGTTGTGGGTGAAGTCAACCACGTATTAGGTCAACTCAGCCGTGCTCTGCCAATGATGCAGCAGACCGAGAAACTGGCTCGCCAGTATCAGGTTTATCATCAAGCGCTTTGGGCATTATTGCAGCAAAGCGAAATTCTGATTGCTCAGGGTTATGTTCAAGCCGCTTATGAAGTTCAGGACAATGCGTTCAAACTGATTGAAGAACATCAACTTCACCAGTTGCCATTGCATGAATTTTTGTTGCGAGTACGTGCACAAATTCTCTGGTGTTGGAACCGTTTGGATGAAGCCGAAGAGTGCGCCTACAAAGGGTTGGACGTTCTCGGCAATCACTCGCCAAGTAAACATCTGCACAGTTATTCTATGCTGGCGCGCATCTCGGTTGGCCGTGGCGAACTGGACAAAGCCAGTCGCTTTATTGAGCAGATTCTGCACCTGATGAAGCAGTCTAGCTATCACGTAGACTGGACAGCAAACGCGTCGCTTTCATTGCTGCTTTACTGGCAAGCTCGCGGTGATATGGATTCGATTCAGAATTGGCTGAATACTTCTACTCGCCCAGAAAGAGCCTGTAACCACTTCTCTCAACTGCAATGGCGCAATATTGCCCGTGCTCAAATTAACTTAGACATGATGGAAGAAGCCCAGCAAACGTTGGAATTCATGCAAGAAGAAGCGAAGAAGTATCAGTTAATTACCGATATCAACCGTAACCTGATTGTTGAGTCGATTCTGGCAACGACTCTTGGTAAAGAAGAGGAAGCACGCGATAAGCTTAAGCAAGCGTTAGCTCTCACTAACCAAACCGGTATGATTGGCAACTTCCTGATCGACGGCGCCAAAGTGGGTCATGTGTTGGAGAAACTGATTCAACGCGGTGAGCTGGGCGATTTAGAACGCCACCGTGCGCAACAGTTAATGAAAGAGATTTCAACCACCCAACGCAGCCGTTCTGTGCATTTTGATGAAGAGTTTGTAGAGAAACTGATCAATCACCCGAACATTCCAGAGTTAGTACGTACTAGCCCACTAACTCAACGTGAATGGCAAGTGTTAGGTTTGATCTATTCCGGTTTCAGCAATGAACAAATTGCACAGGAACTTGATGTGGCTGGAACAACCATCAAAACTCACATTCGCAATCTGTATCAGAAACTTAACATCGCTAACCGTAAAGAAGCGGTTCACACCGCTGAGAATCTGCTGCAGTTGATGGGATATTGATTCAAGTAGAACGCAAAGAGCCAGCAAATGCTGGCTCTTTTTATATTCTTTCTTAAGGTTAGAAAGGTTTTGGCGCGAAACCTGTCATCACTTCAATGCGCATGGCTTTACCAATTTTCGTCATTGGGTGAACAACCACTAAACCTTTTACTTTCTTCTTAAGCTTACCTAAATCCGCTTGCTCTTCTTTCGTGATTTCACGAGAGAAAGCCATATCCGATAACTCTTTACGCTCTTTATTGAGATCGTACTCAGCTTTGTGCTTCAAGCTTTTTAGCTGCTTAGTTAGTCTATCGATGTCATCGGTAAATTTTGTGATCATCGCACTATCGCCGCGAGTCTTGGCTGCATCCAACTTGTGATGGCAAGTATCGATGCGATTGTTCAGTTGTTGAATGTCGTTCTTCAGACTCATGGTTTAGTCCTTACATAAAATTTGGAGGCGGAGTATAGCATAGCTGCTTCAGTAGGACATGTGGAATTTATATAGAATGAATTCGTTAGTATTTAGTCGCTTCTATAGGCAAAGCACAGGAATGATAGTGCCAAAGTGCGAACGTCGAGCTTATGGTTACAGAAACTCAATTCACCTCAGTGAAGATCAAACATCAGCACTGAGGTGAAACCGCGTAATTAAGCCAAACCCTCTAAGTTAATATCGGCACGAGTTGATGATACAAGCCAATTCCTAGCAATACGTTGAATGGGAATGTCAAACCCAGAGAGCTCAACATCGCAAGACCTATGTTAGCTTCAGGTATTGCCGCTTTAATCGCAGCAGGAGCAGCAATATAGGACGCGCTGGCTGTTAAGCTGGCAAGTATCACTATCGACCCTTCGCTTAAACCAAGTAGACCGCCAATCACCACGCCGATTGAACCTAAACACATAGGAGCACAGAGTGCAAAGACCATCAATCGCCATTGCTGGACAGGTAAAGGTCTGAGTGTATGCGCAGCCGTGATACCCATTTCCAATAGGAATAGAGCCAGTACCGCTTTAAAACCGCCCATCAACAAATCAGTTACCGGAGCGCCTTCTTTACTGCCGTACATTAGACCGATAATCACGCCACCCACCAGCAATATAACGCCTTTGTTGGTTAATGCTTCATGCCAAAGCGCACCAATAGAAACCGGCTTCGCATTCGGTAATGCAGAGCTGTGACGACGGTATAACAACAAACCAACGATGATGGCGGGAAGCTCCATTAAGACCAAATACAGAGTGACTTCGGCTCCAACGACGAGCTGTTGCGCTTGTGTGTACGCCAAAGCTACGGCAAAAGTACCAGCACTCACAGAGCCATAGTGCGCTGCGATACTGGCGCTGTCTGCCAAATTTAAGCCAATAATTTTTCGTAAAATTGGGAAGAAGCTTAATGGAATCAGAGCACCGATCATCAATACGGCAGCCATTTCAGGTACAAGTCCCCAGCTCACATTGCCATGGAGAGCCATCCCGCCCTTAAGGCCAATGGTCAGCATCAGCAATAAACTTAACATCTCATACATAGCTTTAGGGATGGTCAGATCTGAACGGACTAAACCGGCAAATAAGCCCAACACAAAAAACATTACAACGATATCTGGCATTTATCTTCCTTTTGTTTGGTGTTGTTTTATTACAGTTTTCATTCTGGGCGGGATAATAGGGGAGATTCATCATTGACAGAAATAAAAATATTGATAACCATCCATAGATAATTATCAATAGTTAAAAGTAAACCATGAACATTCGTCACCTTACTTTTCGTTTATTGCAGGTTTACGTGGATGTCATTCAAACTGGCTCTATCAGTGAGAGTGCTAAACGTCTGCATCTCACTCAACCCACTGTTTCCCTACAACTCAAGCGACTTCGGGAAGCGATAGATGATCCCTTATACACTTTAGAAAACAACAAAGTTGTCGCGACCGATACCGGACAAGAGTTGTATCGCATCTGTCAACAAACCTTAAGTAATTTCAATGACTTCAACCAATACCTAGATTCCGTTCAAGCTGGGCAAAGTGGTCATTTTAGTATTGCCATGGTGAGTACCGCGCAATACATATTGCCTCGCCTTCTCGGGCCATTTAGTCAGCGATTTCCCGCCGTCGATATCAAAGTAGAAATAGGAAACCGAGAGCAAGTTTTACGACGCTTTGAACAGGGGCAGGATGATTTGTACGTGTTTAGTCACCCCCCTTCACTTGAACATGCATGTGCTGGACGCTTTTTGTTAAACCCATTAACTCTGGTTGCTCCCGCAGACCACCCCTTGGCTCGGCAACGCAAAATTTCCTTTTCCGATCTGAAGCAACATCGATTTTTGCTACGTGAGCAAGGTTCGGCAACGCGTATGTTGTTTGAAAGCTGGTTGCAAACACATGGGATGACGTTGTCCAGTAGCTTGCAAATGGCCAGTAATGAAGCGATTCGAGTGGGCGTCAGCTCTGGTATGGGATTAGCGGTATTGTCCAGCCATGTGCTTCCTGCACATGACCAAAGCATCGTCGCTTTAGATGTTGAGGATTTTCCAATTGAAAGCCACTGGTACTTTATTGCCCGTAACGATCGGCATCTTGCTCCGGCAGCACTTGGTTTCTTGCGCTTTGCAGAACAACACCTTGAAACTTACTTAGGTAAAAAGTGGGCGAGAAACGGCTTAAAAGAGCTACTCAGCAAGTTAGTTTGACTGCTCTTAATCTTCATCCGCCTCCTTCATTCCAAATGGCTTTCATTGTTGTTTTATTACAGAAGAAAAGGCACCTTAAAAGGTGCCTTTGATCTTACTCGTCATAGCTATAACCAGATGCAAAGCGCGCATTGAATCCTAGTCCTGCAACACATTGATAAATGAACACCCACTTTGAGGGGAGCTTGCACCAAAGAACTCGGTAACACTGGCACCAACATCCGCAAGAGAACTACGCAAACCTAAATATCGCCCTTCTATACCCTGCTTAACCAGCATCAACGGCACTTGCTCCCGCGTATGTCGGCTATGGCCAATAAATGGGTCATTGCCATGATCCGCCATAACAATAAGCACATCTTCTGCGTTCATCATTTCGAGGACTTGATTAATCCCTCGATCAGCGCGTTCCAGCACTTTCCAATACTGGCGCGGATCCTGTTGATGACCTGACAAATCTGTTTCCTGAACATTCAAGCAAAAGAAGCCATCATCAAAACGACTAAGATCAGCAACTAACAGAGAAAACAAGCTATCGGTATCGACAACCGAACAGTAAGAAGTCCCCTCAGGGTTTTGCACTATGTCTGCGACTTTTCCATATAACCAGGTATCGACATTCTGCTGCTTGAGCAAATGGGGAACCTGAGTAAACCGATCGACGCCATAGCCAAGGTGAACCACTTCAAACCCTTGCTCATAGACCCCAGTATCTGGTGTGTTGGTGCCGATAAATGCCGGAGCTCCACTTGGATCATTACGCGTTTCTATCGCGTTGGTGATCTGCTCAAAATTGCCCACATGTCCACCGAAGACAATATTACGCCCTGCATTATTGGCACCCCGAACGACTTCCGCGATCTGTTTTAGGCGCTCAAAGCTTATCTGATCGAAGTTGGCGCAAAGGTTATACACCTGTCCCAAATCCGCTTCTAAATTATCTCCAATAAAAATAGCGTCTTCGACCACCAGCGCTGAGAGATCATCACGCCAAACTCTTTGATGTTGGATACCCGCTGTTGAAAGTGCATCTTCAATCTGGGCGATAACCTCTTGAAACGGTGCTTCAAGAGGCTTTTGTGGCAGCGTCCCCATAATCTCCTGATGTCCCATAAAAGTATCACCACCAAAATGGGCAAGTTGAGCCATACCATAGTTCGCCGTTGAGCTTTGGGACATAATGCTATTGGTTCCGGGAACCAAATTAATTAGCCCAAGCTTTTCTAACGTGGGTAAACGTTTTAAGGGGAAATGATTCAATAGCTTGGCTGCTGTGTTTGCGCCGCAATCAAACGGCCTGACCATAGCCACATCAGGCATTTCTCCCACGCCAAAGCCATCAAGCACAACAACGATAAATCTAGCCATGTGCCACCTCATTGCCTAGTGAATCCCAGACACCAATTACTCTAGGCTGGCCATGATGTATTCCAGAAACAATGACAACATCGCTTCGGGTAACAAAAACCTGAGTTCGAAATGCCATGACCACGGGTGAGCCAACAGGAGCGATGCCTGATAAACGCAAGTGGTAGTCAATACTGGCTTGATTCTCATTGTGCACTTGACACTTAACGGCGGGAAATCCCACCTGCGGCCAAATCAAGGCGTTTTCCATATGGCCACGTCGATAATAGCCACCGCCGAAGCAATAACTCTTTCCTTGATGATGATGCGACACTTCGCTCAAGTACAACATCGCAATTGTTTCTGGCTGAGGTTGCTCAAATTGATGCAGTGGCGTTGTTCCGGTTAGTGCATGACCAGGTTCACCATGAGTTGCTCCTAGCTGAGAAAGCGTTGACATTGAGGAGCAGCAGGTCATTGAAGGCAAATTAAGTTGCTCTACCTCAATCCCCAAATCTCTGCACTGTTGAGCCGCAATAGCGGCGGTATGTGCATTGGGTGTTGGCATCACTTGTTCTTTATCCGCCAATAAGCAAGGAAAATGAGTTAATCCCGCAATACGAATACCGGGCAATTTCTCAATTTCTGCAACGACAGATGATAACGCGGCCAAAGGAAATCCTGTTTCCTGATTGGTATAGAACACATCTTCAGAATCATAGAACTTCAACAGCACTTTCTGGACACGGTTAGCTTTGATTGCAGCTTGTGATAATGCGATGGCTTTTTCCATCGTCACCACGGTCACCACGTCGGGCTGAACATCACTCATTAATTGCTCTAACATCGCCTGAGGTGGCTGAACTAAATGACCAACATTAGCAACCTTAATTCCGTGACGAGAAAACAATCTTGCTTCTTTATAATCCACGCACACGATGCCTTGATACCCCAAATCCTCAACCAATAAACGCGCAAGGTATGGATTACGTCCAAATTGCTTGGTCATGGCATAAAGAGCAATTCCATATTTATCTGCTTCCGCTTTAATCTTTTTGGCATTATCGACAAAGGTATCTAGGTCTACTATGTAGCTATCCGGTAGAACTTTTCCCTCTGCGTGTAACAACAATGCAGCATCAATCAAAGCAGGATTATGCTTCTGTAAGGCGTTAACAAACATAACGAGATTCCGACTGAAAAGAGTGCCAGCCCAAATTGAAAGGGGGATTAGACTGACACTAGAAAATGACTAGACGGCAAACAGTCCGACTACATACAGCAGATTGAGAATAATACCGGTTAAGATCGCCGCTACTGCTGGAGCTGCGATCTTGAGCACAGGACGTCCCATCACTTCGTTTAAGAAGTAGAGCATGGCGAAAATGGTGAAACCTGTTGTGGAGCCCATCTTCATCACCGCGAGGACGCCACCGATCAACAGTGCGAATTCCATCAATGTATTCATTGAGTTACGGATATTGTCTGACGCATTACGAATCGATGGGAACTGCTCTAACACTCGCCCAACACTACGAAGCAAGAGTACTTCAAGGCAGATCGTTACCGCACCTAAAGCGGCTGCAACAGCAATGTTGGGAGACAAGTAGCCCACAACAAATACAAAGGTCATTCCGACTACGCCGTAAACCCCCGTCGCAAGCGCAGTTGTAGCAATCAATGGAATAAACCCAAGCCCGCGCATAAATTCAGACAGTGCAACCTGCTGGAGTGCAGCATCCTGTTCCGCCGGATCGGTAATCTTGTACGCTTCTGCTAGTGAGTAGATAGACACTTCAGAGCCAGCAAATATGCCAGCGTTACAAACCGCAGCAATTAATGCACCAGTGAACGCTAAGAAAGGTAAATGTTTAACAATACGTTTTGTACGCTCATCAAAGATACTATGCATGCCGGACATATCCGGAGGACTAATACCATTGCTTCTATCACTCAAGTCTTTACGTACCGCGATTAAAATCAGCATCACCATACCGACAAAAATCTGAATAGACTCTGGGTAGATACCGGTAAATTTCATTATTAAAAGGCGAGAGAGAAGCACCACAGCCGCAGCTACAGCTCCTGCTTTCCAACCAAACTGATAAAAGATTGCCTGCAGAGGGAAAAGAGCGAAAGCTGACATCACTGGCGTACCCAGCTCACCTAAAGCACCCAAAGCATCAACGGGTAAACCCGTCAATACAGTATTAACAGCCGTTAATGAAGTAACAACTAGGATTCCCCAAACAGCACCACCAACAGCGGCAAGGATACGACTACCGATCATGACACCGATAATGTCAGTCGGTAGAAATAGCAACCAAGGATTCAGCAAGCCAGTAGAAAGGGTAAAAGAGATACCCACAGAAGCGACAAAGCCAATAGATAAACCAAACGCAACCGAACCTGCATCACGGCGTGTCATATTGCCTTCGAACAACTGAGGTAATATCGGACGAATACCGTCGTGGAAAACGGCTGCGCTCATGTTCGCGATAAGTGCTGTCGTAGCACACAGTAGCGCAACGAGTCCTAAATTCATGATATCCATGTCTGTTCCTTACGCATTGAGCAATGACTGAGTCAACATTGGGATGGCATGTTCAACATGCTCAACGGAAAGGCCGAAAGCAACTCGCCCTTCTTCAATAAAACGGGTCACTTCGGTTTGTTTTGCCCGAATAGATGGTTTGGCAATGGTGCAGCTTTTGTCGTATCCGATAATAGCTATCGCTATCGATAGTGCAGCACCTGCACCGGTATTACAGCAACCAATGTAGTAATCAAGTTGCCCAGCTTTGACCTTCATCGCCGCATCCATGTCATTGAGGATATGAAGTTCAAATTGTCCGGGAGCAACTTGCTCTATTTGTTGCTTTATTTGTTCACGTTGAAGTCCTGCTATTCCGATTCTTTTCATAATCGTGCCTATTTGAATAATTGGTATGGGTTTTGTTTCATCATGATGTCTATTTCATTCTCACTAATGCCAGCGTCACGAAGCCTTGGTAAAAAATCAGTAATCAAGTAACTGAAGCCAAGGCCACCATTGGCTTTTAAGTGAGAGCGGCGAGTAATGTCCATCGAGAGCATCACTCGCTCTAGGAGGCCACGCTTTGATAATTCCACCAGCATGGCTATCCGTTGTTCATCGGGGAAGTAACTGTTCTTGCCTATGGTGTCGAACTGTACATAACAGCCCTGGTCAATCATCCATAAGATCTCAGTTAAGTTACTTTTTAAGTCACAATGCCCGATCGTGACTCGTTCTAAATTGACTTGGTGTTTAAGGAAGAAAGTGACTTGCTCACGCCCCATGGTACTCATCGACTGATGGGTTGATATCGGTCTTCCCGTTTCTTTATGAGCGATCACAGCAGCTTCAAACACTTTTTGTTCAAGCGGAGTAAAGTTGTTTTCGCTACTTCCTACTTCACCAATCACACTGGCTTTTAGCTGGCTTTCCCCCAGCCCAACTTCCAGTTCTGCAATCATTCGATTGGCTAATTGCTGAGCCGTTTCATTCTCAACTTCTGGAGGGAAAAATCCTTCTATGTAGTAACCTGTTGAAAGTAATACATTAATATCGCTATCTTTAATTAAATCTTCAATAAATTGAGGATTTCTCCCCATAAAAGAGTTGGTTACCTCAATAATGTTAGAGACGCCCAACTGTTTCAGTTCACGCATTTCGTCAGCAATTTTTTCATAGTGATCGAGACGACAATCCAGTTCCTGTTTAACCGCAGAAAGATCAATATGAAGATGTTCATGGCAATAGGTATAACCAGCAGGATCGATCAACATAATTGTGCCTCACCTTGAGCTGCATAGCTCAGCGCAAACAAATTACTGACCAGAAAACGAGTTTCCGCCTGATTCGCTTCATCAATACCATACAGTGCCAATAACTTAGCATTGAGCTCTAGCAACTCATTGAATTGCTCGTCTTGCTCAATATCCAACCAAACTTCATCATCAAGACATTCCTCAACTTGTTCACCATTGAGCACTCTGTCAGCAGCCCTTGCCATATGAGTCACTAGCATCTGGTATTGCTGATTGTCTTCATCAACGCCAAAACGAGCCTCTAGCGACGGCAAAGCATTAAGCGTGGCTTGATAACTCCGTTCGCTGATCACATTGCTCTGTTTTAGCAGTAATAATCTCTGTTCCATAGGGATACCACCTAGGGTCTAATGACCTAATAATTGGGATAAATGTCTCCATCTATCACGGCTTGTTGGTGCTGGCGAAGCGCCTGTATGTTTAACAGCTTCCGTAATAATATCCGTATATGTGGACTATCGTTGTTCACCAGTATCACCGCTTCAGAAGCTTGTTGGCACTCTTCAAACTGATCTAAGGATTTCTCTTCCAGCTTAAGTTGCACCATATCTGTTGCTTCGGGTAACCACACGACTGCATCAATCGTTTTGTTTTTTAGAAGGTTGATACCTTCACTATATCGAATCTCTACTAACTCAATATCTTTGCCAGCAAACGCCAGCTCAGTGAGTAATTTTTGGTCAGGAGAATCAAAATCGACGCCTACTCTTCGGATTTGTTCATATTCTCCTTGACGGCAAATTAATCGGTGCGGATTTGAATACGAATGTGGTCCTAAATCTAATACCGTAACTAACCCTTCAGCGTACTCATTTGCCGCTAAGCGAGACATAATCGCAATATCGTAAGTTCCAGACTTTAGGCACTCAGCACGAACATTCGCTCCGCGCATATGAGCAAAAAATACCGGCAGTGTATTCATTTGCGCCTTAATGCCACTCGCAAGCCCTTCGTAATGCTTGGTATACGGAAGTGGCATTGCACACACCATATGAGCAATACCTGCGAGCTGAACAAGCTTCGACTCATTAAGTGACTCGATGACCGTTCCATTACGCCCTTGGCGACGAAGATGCACAGCTTCGTGCTCTTCAATCGTGGTCAGCGCCTTTTGAATAAATCCAATGGAAACACCATACTCTGTGGATAAAGCATCGATGGTTTTTACCCTATCGCCGACACGTGTTGACAATAAATACTTGGCAACATTAATTACGGCAGAACCTTCTCGGCTAATGTATTGCATAGTCACTAATATATCTTCAATATTTTGAAGATATATTAGTGAGCAATTTTCAATTTAGATATAGCAAGAAGATAAAAGTGTGAATTAGGTCAGTAAAAACTTGTTTATTAAACAACCATCACTAACGTATAAAAAACTTAAAACATTTAATTTCATATAGTTATCTAAAGGATAAACTTAACCGCTAAGGAAAGAAGGATGATCCAAACCGAACGTTTAGAGCTGAGAAAATTTCACCCTCAAGACCGAGAGTTGATGTTGCCACTGCTACAAGATGCCGAATTTATGGCTTTTTCTCCAAATGGTGCAATGACCGCAGAACAAGCAGAAATCCGCTTTCAACAGCTGGTGGACGCATTCCCAGAAAAAGGGGGTTGGTAAGTTTTGTGTCATTGAGCGTTCTAGCGGCGAGCTAATTGGTTATTGTGGAATTGAGAGTTTTACCTATCAAAACAAACAAGTCGTTGAGCACGGCTACCGACTCAAGACCTCAGCCAGAGGAAATGGCTATGCTACAGAGGCCAGTAAAGCGGTATTGTCATACGCGAAAGAAGCTGGCTATACAAGAATCTATGCGTTTACAGAATCGAGCCATTCGCAATCTCAACATATTCTCGGAAAACTCGGTTTCAAGCCATGCGGCTCTGGAGAATACCAAAACATGCCGGTGAACTACTTTATCAAAAGGCTCTAACCAAAAGAAAAGGCACCGTAAAAGGTGCCTTTGAGCTTGTGACGGGTTTTCTAAATAGAAAAACTTAAATTGAGAGCGGGATAAGCTCTATCCCCAGTACGGTACTGATGCCCATGACAACAAGTAGCGACACTTTGAATACCGCTTTTGACCATTCAACATAGTTTTCTTCAGTAACCTTTTTGAAGGTCACTTGTGTCCATATGAAACATACGCCTGCAGCGACAACCAAGTATTCATAACCACCATTTCCAAGCAGAAACAGAGCTAACGCTACAAGGTTGAACGCAACCACATACGCGATCATGTGTTTACGAGCCTTTTCGATACCAGACACCAAAGGCAACACAGGGATGCCTGCATTTTTGTAGTCTTGCATGCGAAACATGGCAATCGCGTAGGAATGCGGCATCTGCCATAAACAGAACAATGCAAACAGCAGAACCGCTTCTAGGCTGATGTAGTTTGTCACCGCAAGGTAGCCGACCAGTGGAGGGACGGCCCCAGATACGCTGCCGACCAGAGTTCCATACACTGAGTTGCGTTTGTACCACATGGTGTAAAAGAATACGTAAAACACATAACCCAATAGCACCACCACCGCTGATAAAGGATTCGCCATGCTATAGAGCAAGGCGGTTCCCGCTAGCAGCAGTACAATGGCAAACACGAACGCATGATCAATGTTGATGTCACCCTGAGCGAGTAAACGTCCACGTGTTCTGTCCATTTTCAAATCAATATCGCGATCGAAAATATTGTTCACCACGCAGCCTGATGCGATCACCATTGCCACACCCGCTAAGGTGCACAACAGTAATAATCCATCCGCAGCTTCTGATTTAGCTGCGAGGAAATACCCCGCAGCAACAGAGACCAAATTGCCGATGATAATCCCCGGCTTAGTGATTGATAGGTAACCTCTGATCATTTCAACCTACATCGACATGTTGACGTTAAGGTTCCACATGATCCAGATAGACCCAACAATCAGTATCAAAACAACCAATACGGTGAACATCAGTGAAACAAAGTTCCACTTGCCTTCATCTGTCTTAATTTCCATGTGTAGGAAGTAGATGAAATGCACAATCACCTGAATCACCGCACACCCAAATAGGATTGCGTATGTGATGTCTTTTGGCAGACTTTGAGTCGCAACAAAGTAAAACGGAATAATGGTCAGGATCAGTGACGCAATAAAACCTTTTACGTAGTCGCTCTTCGCGCTATCTAAATGTTGGTTGCTCATTACATAACCCCCACTAGGTAAACGATGGTAAATACACAGATCCAAACGATATCGAGGAAGTGCCAGAACAAGCTCAAGCAGTTAAAGCGAGTTTCCATCATGTCGTTCAAGCCTTTGGTTGATAGCTGCCAGTAGCACACTGCCAACCAGATCAAACCAAAGCTCACGTGTAGACCGTGTGTACCAACTAGCGTGAAGAACGCAGATAGGAACGCGCTGCGTTGAGGGCTTGCGCCTTCAGCGATCAAGTGGTGGAACTCGTACAGCTCCATCGCAATAAAGCCAGCACCGAGAACGAAAGTAATCGCTAACCAACGTTTAAGCGCCGCAATGTCTTTGCGCTTCATTGCAATCATGCCGAAACCGAAAGTGATACTACTGAACAGCAGCATCATGGTTTCTACAAATACGAATGGCAGTTCAAACAGCTCTTTCGCATCTGGACCACCAGCGGTCGCGTTAGCAAGTACTGCGTACGTTGCGAACAAGCTCGCGAACAACACGCAGTCGCTCATCAGGTAAATCCAGAAACCAAACAGTTTCAGACCACCGGTATCGTGGTGATCATGTGCATCATGAGTATTAGCGTGCATAAGTCACCTCCATATCGCTGTCGTCTTCGTTCTGAGCCGGTACTTGACCTCTTGCTTCTAGAACACGTTTACGGTGCGCTTCTTCAATCGCTTTGATCTCATCAACTTGTACGTAGTAATCGATGTCTTCATTGAAGCTGTGCTTGATAGCCGTTACGACAACACCGATGAAACCAACAGCGGCCAGCCACCAGATGTACCAAATCATTGCGAAACCGAAAATCAGTGCAAAGGCAGAGATATACATACCTGTCGCCGTATTCTTTGGCATATGGATTGGCTGATATTCCACTTCTTTAGTGATGTCGTGTTCGCCACGCTCTTTTTGGTACCAGAAAGCATCTAACTCGTTGCCTTTTGGAATCACAGCAAAGTTGTAGAACGGAGGTGGAGAAGAAGTCGCCCACTCCAAAGTACGACCATCCCAAGGGTCACCAGTAACATCAGGGTTCAGGTGACGATCACGAACACTGACGTAGATCTGAATGAACTGACACAGTACGCCTAGCGCGATAATCGCAGTACCGAATGCTGCCACTGCAAGCAGAGGGAAGAATTCTGGATCGAGATTTTGGCTGATACGACGAGTCATACCCATGAAGCCCAGCGCGTAAAGTGGCAGGAACGCTAGGATGAAACCTGTAATCCAACACCAGTAAGCGCGTTTGCCCCAAGTCTCATCAAGCATGAAACCTGTCGCTTTCGGGAACCAGTATGTAATTGCCGCGAAACAACCAAATACCACACCACCGATGATGACGTTATGGAAGTGCGCAATTAGGAATACTGAGTTATGCAATACGAAGTCTGCACCCGGAACTGCCATTAGTACGCCTGTCATGCCACCAATCGTGAATGAGATCAGGAAGCCAACCGTCCACATCATAGGAGTAGTAAACGTAATACGGCCTTTGTACATGGTGAACAACCAGTTGAAAATCTTAACCCCTGTTGGAATTGAGATGATCATAGTTGCGATACCAAAGAAAGCGTTAACGTTCGCACCACCACCCATAGTGAAGAAGTGATGTAGCCATACAACGAAAGCAAGGATGGTAATAACGATCGTTGCCCAAACCAGTGACGTGTAGCCAAACAGTTTCTTACGAGAGAAGGTTGCCGTCACTTCTGAGAACACACCGAATACAGGTAGTACAAGGATGTAAACCTCTGGGTGACCCCATGCCCAAATCAGGTTGACATACATCATCATGTTGCCGCCCATGTCATTGGTGAAGAAGTGCATGCCCAAGTAACGATCAAGCGTTAGCAGCGCGATGGTCACCGTTAAAATTGGGAAAGAAATAATGATCAGGATGTTTGAACACAACGAAGCCCAAGTGAAAACAGGCATCTTCATCAATGGCATGCTTGGTGTACGCATACGTAGAATGGTCGCGAAGAAGTTCACGCCTGATAACGTCGTGCCCACACCGGATATTTGCAGCGCCCAAATCCAGTAATCGACCCCTACTCCCGGACTGGCATCAATGCCAGAAAGCGGTGGATACGCAAGCCAACCAGTACGGCCAAACTCACCCACAGCCAGAGACATATTGGTCAGGATAATACCCACAACAAACAACCAAAAACTGAGGTTGTTCAAAAACGGATACGCAACATCGCGAGCACCGATTTGCAGTGGGACAATAATGTTCATCAAACCAATGACGAGCGGCATTGCCACAAAGAAAATCATGATTACGCCATGCGCGGTAAAGATTTGATCATAGTGGTGCTGAGGCAGATAACCTGCTTCACCCGCTGATGAAAGTAGCTGTTGGCTACGCATCATCACTGCATCTGCAAAACCACGAAGTAACATGATCATCGCTGCAGCAATATACATAAAGCCAAGCTTTTTATGGTCTACCGATGTAAACCACTCATTCCAAAGATACTGCCATTTACCCATGCGAGTAATAGTCGTAACTACAGCAAGGCCAACGATCGCAATCACAGCAAGCGTGATCATGATAATTGGCTCATGGTATGGAATGGAGTCTAAAGTAAGTCTTCCAAACATCGTCTGTTACCCTTTATGTTCTGCCATGTCCATGTGACTGTGTTGTGTCTCTCCTTCACTCATATTGAGTGAACCCATGTGTTGCATAACAACCGACTCGAATAGGTCTTGTGGGATGTGAGAGTAGTAAGTCACCGGAACGTTTTCACTTGGCTCTGCAAGCGCTTGGTAATCACTGAAAGCGTGTAGCATTGATGGCTGCTTTTTCACTTCACTAACCCACTCTTCAAAGCTTTGCTCATCAGGTAGTGCATTCGCGACAAATTTCATGTGTGAAAAGCCTTCGCCGCTATAACTTGACGATATGCCCTTGTACTCTCCCTCATGGTTCGCAATCAGGTGTAGACGTGTCACCATGCCGGGCATAGCGTAAATTTGACTGCCTAAACGAGGAATGAAGAAAGAGTTCATGATGTTGTCAGACGTAATTTTGAACGTTACAGGAACATCTTTAGGGAAGGCAACGTAGTTAACCGTAGCGATTTTTTGTTCTGGATAGATGAACAACCATTTCCAATCCAGTGAGACCACTTCAATCGTGACGGGTTTGATATCACTTTTCAGCGGCACAGACGGTTCTAGCTCGTGAGTCGAACGCCAAGTAATCACAGCCAAAATCGCAATGATGATGATTGGAATCGTCCAAACAACCAACTCGATCTTAGTTGAGTGAGACCACTCAGGAGCATATTCAACTTCGGTATTGCTAGCACGGTACTTATAGGCGAAGTAAATTGTCATTAAAATCACAGGGATAACAACAATCAACATCAAGAGAAGAGAGGTAATGATCAACTCTTTCTCGCGCACTCCTACTAGGCCCTTGGGATCCAGCAAAGCAGACTGACATCCAGACAGGAGCAAAATTGCACAAAACAATCCCACTCGCGACAAGATGCTTTTATATCTTGAGGCTTCCATTGACTTTCTCGATTATGTTTACGGAATTCCTTAGCAAAAGTTGGCACTTTAAGAATCCGTATGAATTTATAAGAGTTTTATTGTGTTGAGCGTGTAACAAAAGCACTGCTGTATCTTTAACCCAGACAAATCTTTGAAAAGACATTCACACCTATCAAAAACTCATCAGCGTAAAAGTTACAAAAGGAAACATTTGGTTACATCCGGCGCATTATGCTTACATAGAAACGGCATTCAAAGTGCAGCAAAATGAAATCTAACCTTCCAAAAATGAAATTCGCCTTCAAAATTAACCACTTACAAACAAAGGTTAATGACCTTAACTTGTTGTAATACTGAGACAAAGCATTTGTTGATCTAAATCAATAAATCGACCTATTGAACAGATAAATTACCCGCTATTTTTTTTAATTTTTATCCATGTATTGACACTGCCGGTTTTTGCACTTGGACCGTTACACGAGTAGCGCTAGAGATGTAACTCAGCGTCGTAGTTGCAAGAACTTCAAGACCTTAAGCAAGAATGCCAGTGAATTCCCTCAAGCTTTCATCTTCCGGTACAGAGTTTCTACAACTTCTGAACTAATCTTATTGATAACAACATTAACAACTAAAAAAGCCAGTTGTTATGGTCTTTGACTAAAAAGGATGTGACCATGAATTTAACCATTCGAACTAGACTTTATATTCTGTCTATTGTTCCGCTGCTACTGATTGCTGCCAGTATGATGTTTGTGAGTTTCACTCAGTCGAGCAGTTTGAATAAACACCAAATGGAATCGACAAGTAACTCTATGATGGCGATGAAACAAACGGAGCTGAAGTCCTACTTACAAATCGCCGACTCAGCTTTAATTCCTTTGAAGAAAAGCAACGCTTCTTTGGAACAGGCGTTAGAAATCCTTAAAGAAGTTCAATTCGGTCAAAATGGGTATCTGTTTGGTTATGATTCAAAAGGGACTCGATTGCTGCTTGGGAAAAGCAACGCTGGCATCGGTGAGAACTTCTGGACACTACAGGATGCTCAAGGGAACTATCTGGTTCAGGATCTCATTCGCAACTCTAAAACGGGTGATTTCACCACTTACTACTTCCCAAAACCGGGAGAATCCACGCCTTTACCTAAATTAAGCTACTCCGTTTACATCCCGCAATGGGACCTAATGATAGGCACCGGCTTTTACACTGATGATATCGATGCTGAAATTGCGATTATGGATAAGCGAGCAAATGATGATCTAATGCAAAGCTTATGGAGCTTAGCGACTGTAACGGCAGTCATCATACTTGTTGTCGGTGTATTTACTCTGTTCTTCAATCGCACCATAATGCGCCCGATCGAATTATTTGATGCTTCGATTCGCTCATTTGCCAGTGGCGATGCCGATCTCACCGCACGAATGGAGAAGTTTACCGTACCAGAGTTTGCCTCTCTCAGTACCAATTTCAACGCTTTCGTTAGTAGCCTGCAAGAAATCATTAAACGAGTCAATCAGGTGGGAAGACAAGTAGTTGATGAAACAAACCAGATGACACAGCGTGCAGCTCAGGTCGATGACTTAGCCTCAAATCAACGCGGTGAAACCGAACAGGTTGCCACCGCAATGACAGAAATGACCACGACCGCGAATGAAATTTCAAACAATGCCATCCAAGCCGCACAGTCAGCTAAAGATGCTGATGACAATGCGATATCGGCGCACGAGATCGTAGATTCAGCAGCGCAATCGGTACAAGCATTAGCGGAGGAAGTCTCGCAAGCGAGCAATGTTATTTCTAAACTAGAAGGGGATGTGAAAAATATTTCAATGTCTCTTGAAGTTATTCAGGACATTGCGGAACAAACTAATTTGCTGGCGCTCAATGCTGCAATAGAAGCGGCAAGAGCCGGTGATCAAGGTCGAGGCTTTGCAGTTGTTGCTGATGAAGTGCGTAAGCTAGCCAGCAGGACTCAACAAAGTACGGGTGAAATCCATGCGGTTATCAATCAGCTAAAAACCGCTTCAGATGCTGCGGTACATGCCATGGACTCAAGTCAAAGCAGAAGTGAAGCGGCGGTAAATGAAGCCAATGCGGCGGCAAAAGCTCTGGAGAAAATTCAGCAATCCATCGGCATGATTATGGATATGAACTCCTTGATCGCAACCGCAACAGAAGAGCAAAGCATCGTTGGTCAAGAAATCTCACAACGTATTGTTGTCATTTCCGATCAAAGTAGTGAGTCAGCGACTTTGGCAAATGAAAACCGACAAGGCAGCCAGAGCCTAAATGAACGAGCGCATGAACTGTACGATCTAGTTGCAAGATTTAAGGTGTGAGTAATTTACACTGTAAACAACGACTTTGAATAACATAAAAAGAAAGGGAAATGAGCGACGGTTTTAATACTCGACGTTCATTTCTCGCCTGTACTCCGACAAACACACAATTTTCTAATGAATGCACAAACATCATAAAGGCCTGTCTATGTTTAAAAATCTGTCTTTAAAAAACAAACTGGCAATCTCTGCCAGTATCGCCATCATCCTCGGTGGTGTATTAGTAGAAGCGTTATCATACAATGCCGCTCTTAAACGACTCGACATCGAAGTTGAACAGCGCCTACAAAGCACAACCACTTCTTACAACCAGTATGTTAACGACTGGCTTATCTCAAAAGAGCGAGCCTTGACAGCGCTATCAAGCGAATCAAAACAAGAAGACATTGTTACTCACCTAAAACAAGTTCGTGATTCTGCAGGTTTTGACAATGTATTCTTGGCATATCCAGATGGCTCTCAGCGAAATGCCAACGATGTAAAATTGCCTCCAGGTAATGACGACCCTCGAAAATGGGGCTGGTATATCAACGCAAAAGCGAATCCAGCAAAAGTGTTTATGGATAACCCGACAACTGCTGCAGCAACAGGGGCAAATGTTGTTTCTCTGGGTAAAGCACTGAACCTACATGGCCAGCAAGTTGTATTGGGAGCGGACGTAGAAATCACGGATATCGTCAACAACATTACGCAGGTCATTTTACCTGGCGAAGGCTATATGTTTATAGCCAACGAACAAGGCAACATATTCACTCATACCAATACCAAATTGCTAAACAAAAACGTCTCTGAATTAGGTATTGACTACGCTGACATCAAAAAGGCCGTTTCCAGCCAAACTGATCTCACCATTTCAGTGGCAGGCGAAGCGTACGTGCTTTACGCGAGAAACATAGACAACACACGTTTGACAACGGTAACTGTGATTAATTATGAATCGCTGGTGGCACCGTTATATGACGCTATTTTGGGTCAGTTGCTTGTAACAGCTATTGTGGTAATTCTCTGTACAGTCTTGTTCAACCTATTGTGTAACGTTCTGTTCCGTCCATTAAATAACGTGTCAAACGCGCTGGCACAAATCGCCAATGGTAGCGGTGATTTAACTCAGCGTATCGAAGTTGAAAATAACGATGAGGTCGGAACGCTAGCAAATAACTTCAATACATTCGTCGAAAGCTTAAGACAGTTAATCGAACATATTCGCCTACAGGCGCAGCACCTGTCCGAACAGTCAGAGCATGGCGCACATCGAGCCAATCAATCTGCATCTGAACTTAATCATCAGCATCAAGAAGTGGTAATGGTGGCAACAGCAGTCACAGAGATGGCGTCGGCGACACAGGAAATAGCTTCCCATGCCGAGCAAACCGCTCAAGCTGCACAAGATTCAGCCATTAGCACAAATAATGGTCATGATTTAGTGATTCAAACGAAAGGTTCAATTAATAGTCTGGCAAATTCGGTGAGTGAAGCAAGCACGGTAATTTCAGCGCTCAATAAGCATGCGCTTGAGATATCAACTGTTCTCGCAACGATTCAAGGTATTGCTGAGCAAACCAACTTATTAGCTCTAAACGCTGCAATTGAAGCGGCTCGCGCTGGTGAACAAGGTCGCGGATTTGCTGTCGTAGCTGACGAAGTTCGTGTTTTATCACAACGAACTCACACATCAACGGAAGAAATCAAAGCAACGATCGAGACTTTGCAAGATACCACCAAACAAGCGGTAAACTTAATGGAAAGCAGCTCTGAGCTCGCTAGAGATTCAGTAGAAGATGCAGATAAGGCAACGGTGGCACTGGAAGATATCAAAACAGCCGTAGCGCTCATTAGTGATATGGCTACTCAAATCGCAACAGCAGCGGAAGAGCAGACCCATGTGACCAGTGAAATCACGCAAAATGTCACGTCAATCAAAGATGTGACAGATCAGCTTGTTGTCGGGTCAGAAGAGAGCTTAAGCCAATCCAATGAACTGAGACACCAAGCCGATGAACTCAGAGCGAAAGTAGCAACATTTAAACTCAGTTAAACATTGTTAGTGTTGTGAGAGACAAAAGCCGCACCCATTTCTGAGGCGCGGCTTTTCATTTGTTCTTTAACACTGTCTGTCTTCTACGAAACGGTGTCTATCAACACTCTATGGAGTAAGAAATTAGAGCTCAGCTTCTTTCTTAATCGCTTTGATCAAAATGGAGGTATCCATGCGGCCCTCGCCTTGTTCAGATAAAGACTGATAGGATTCAATCGTTTTTTGCGTCATAGGTAAAGTCACACCCTGACGTTTCGCTTCATCAAGACAGAAACCAAGATCTTTGATCATCCAATCAATAGCGAAACCGAAGTCGAACTTATTCTGCGACATGGTTACAGCACGGTTTTCCATCTGCCAAGATCCTGCCGCACCGTTTTTCAAACACGCGACGAGAGTTTCAATATCAAGGCCAGCTTTTTCAGCCAGAATCAAACCTTCAGAAATACCTGTCAGCGCGCCAGCAATGCAGATCTGGTTAACCATTTTGGCGCGTTGTCCCTGCCCTACTTTGCCCATCAGTACCGAAGAGCGGCCATAGGCGTCAAATATAGGCTGAAGATAATCGAAGACTTCTGGCTCACCACCGCACATAATCGTCAGAACGCCATTCTCAGCGCCTGCTTGACCACCTGACACTGGTGCATCCATAAAGCGTACTCCAACAGCCTGAGCGGCTTCTGAGAGCTCTTCAGCAAGAAGTGCAGATGTTGTCGTATGGTCTACCAGAACTGAGCCGGATTTCATAAATGCCAATGCGCCTGTTTCGCTGGTGGTCATACTACGAACGTCGTCATCATTACCAACACAAAGCAAAACGACATCCGCATCTTTCACACACTCAGCGACTGTTGAGCGATAAGCACCACCCTGTTGCTCCGCCCAAGCTTGCGCTTTCGCTTCTGTACGGTTAAAAACGGTAACGTCAAATCCCGCTTTGACCAAGTGACCAGCCATGGGATAACCCATAACACCTAAACCAATAAAACTGACTTTCATTTAAATATCCTTGAGAATTGAGCTTTTCTTAGCCAGTGGAGTGTAGCCATTCCATCGATAGGGATTCGCCTTATTCTTATGCACGGACTAAGTTGATTCTTGTAAACTGACTAATTTACACAATTAAAGTTCAATAGCAAAAAACCGAGCCTAAGCTCGGTTTTTCATTATTGGATTTCAGCGTTGTGGTAAACCTGCTGAACATCGTCACAGTCGTCTAGTAGATCTAGGAACTTCTGGAACTTATCTGCGTCTTCACCAGAGATTGGGCTTTGGTTCTGAGGAACGAAAGTGATCTCTTCAACATCAAGAGTTAAGTCAGGGAATGCTGCATTCAATGCCGTTTTCACTTTGAAGAACTCTGTGTTTGGAGCAAATACCGTGATTACGCCGTCTTCAAGCTCGATATCCGTTACGTCAGCATCTTCCATCATCAATGCTTCTAGTACCGCTTCTTCATCATCGCCTTTGAACTGGAATACTGCTTGGTGATCGAACATGTGTGCAACAACACCAGGAGTACCGATTTTAGCGCCAGTCTTAACGAAGCATTGGCGTACGTCTTGGAAGGTACGGTTGCCGTTGTCTGTTAGACAGTCAACAATCACGCTTACACCGCCAGGGCCAAAACCTTCGTAACGAGCTGGTTGGTAATCTTCACCGCCACCACCACTTGCTTTATCTAACGCTTTTTCAATAACGTGTGCTGGTACTTGGTCTCTTTTCGCTTTGCTGATCAGATGGCGTAGAGACAAGTTCATGTCTGGGTCGATACCACCATTCTTTGCACAAACGTAAATCTCTTTACCGTATTTTGAGTAAACCTTAATTTTTGCGCCTTGAGTTTTCGCCATAGAGGCTTTGCGCACTTCGAAACTTCTTCCCATCGGGATGTTCTCTCTAGTTCAATTTAATGCGACGGATTCATGCAGAAAGCGAAGTTCCTGCTTAGGTGGGCATTACATGACGCCCATAACCCTTTTGTATTTGTCCACCGACTGTTGAAACCATTCTTTATCTTGTTCAGAAGTCAGAGTGGTTAGATGCTTAGTAATCTCTTCCGGTCCGCCTTTTGCCTGCTTCATTTTCCAAATCAAAAAAGAAGCCTGTTTATCCAGTTCTATTTTGTTTTTCTCATTCGCATCAAGCAGAGCAAGGTTGAAAGACATTAGTAAACCCACAGTCGATAAAAACATGGGGCGAAATATAGCATAGGAATGGCAAAAATTAAGAGTCAAAAATGTCGGATTCTATGACTTTCGTTACTAAGCGTACAAAAAAGCGAGTTAGGTGAAAATTTGATATTAGGCTGAATAACCACAAAATAGAAAGGGTGGCCACAGCCACCCTTGTAAACCTAGCAAGTGAGTATCTTAGTGAAGGAGTCCGAGTTCCTTTGCTTCTTCAATAGACAAACCACTTTCACGGATCTCTCTTAATGCTTCAATGCGACGACGAGCTTCCGCTGATTTTTGTTTGCTTACTGGAATCTGAGTATCAACTTCTTCTTTGAAGTCCCACTTTTCTGTGATGCCAGTGATTTCATCATGGTTAATAGAATTAATGGACATTGTAACCTCCGAACAAACCATGCAAGGACATGTAATCTGTAGCAAAGGACCAAATCGGTGTTAAGTACATTTGAGCAAGAATGTGATTCAGACGATAGTTCAGAAATCTAATTTATAAATATCTCAATTATATTTTGTACAAGCTGAAAACTGGCAGTACATTTAGAGAATTCACTGCGAAAAATCCAACCTGATCCAGCGCAAGTTTTCTCTCTCCAAAGCCCCGCCATTTCTTGACATGCGCCATTTATCGCCTATCAAAAAATGTTCAATTATTGCTTATCATTTACTCTAGCGTTTCAAGCTGTTTCCAACTTGGAATAGCAGTCCATATTTTTACTTGAGTTCAACAGCTCGGAAAAATGATCAAGGGAATGAGAAGAAATACGAAAGCATGATCATGGAGGATTATTCGAACACCCCAAATTTGAGGCAAAAAAAATCGAGTCCTTGGGGAGAACTCGATAAAAAGTATTCAGAATGAATGTAACAATATGAGCCAATCTTTAAATTCATCAGATAGGGCAAAAGGTTGTCTATTCGGTTGTAACTTTAGCCAACAAGCGCAGACATAATGTCAGACATATGTCAGCGTTATGTTCAAAGTCTGTTCATTTGTTGAGTTAAATCCCAATAGCCACTTCATCAAGTGCTCTGAACACAGATTCATCCAGATGTCCGTCAAAAACCTGCTTACAAACTTTTCTTCTTACCGCTAGGCCAGAGATCAGACGTTCGATCGAAAGATGCTTGTTCTCATTCTGGGTGTTATACAGCTCGATCATCTTACTCAAAGTCTCATAAGGTATGACTTGATCATCCACTCGTAGCCAATCAAGCTTGTCAATCAACTCTAAGCACTCTTCTCTGATTGATGAAGGTGCATGCCCGGTCATTGCCGCTAACGCGCTTATACTGCGTTCTAGAGCTTCTGACGAGGTGTACTTAGATAACGTAATGGTGATCTCATCAGCATTGATTTCAACTAAGTGCTTACGCTGTTTTACCCGACGCCCTAATTTGCCTCTTGGAGAGGGTGATTTACGTTGGATAGGTTCAAACTCACCATCGATGATCTCAGAAAGCTCTGCTAACTTCTGTTTCGATACCATTTCATGGCGAAGCGGGTTAGGTAAGGTTGGAGCCATATTACGTTTACCGGCATTCGTCATTTTCGCTCGTGAATATCGTAAAACTTCTTCAACATCGCATTTGATATCTACTTGGTAATCTACAACCTTCCCTTTATCGATCGAGGTCGTGATCGTCAGATGGTACCCCCATAGGTTAACAACAAACAGATCGTCATTCCCTTTGCCATCAGAGAGGCGTTTCAGCTCTCTGATCAGATCCATTGAGAATCTACGCCACTCGATATTACGCGCAAGCTTCTGGTTAAGTTCGCTTAACATCATCACGTCTGTATGTCGGCGTGACATGCGGCTTCTAAAGTACGAATACAACTGGAAGACCAGCGTGTGCTGCTTCAGGATTTCAGGTGGAAACAGGAAGAAGTAATCACGAGTCATCAACTCTTCGAAAAATGAAGGCTCCCAAACCAGAATGTACAGATTCGGTTTGATCCTGATTTCACCATCACTTCCTTCCGTTGGGGCTTCCTCTGAAGCGGTGATCGTTCTTGCTAGGAAACGGAATCGATCACTCTTAAAGCCTTCAGGCATGTTCTCGCTCAACCAGCGTCCTGTTAACTCATGCAGCTGGAAATCCGTAAATTCGATACGATCAATACTGTCACGAATGGAATCACGCGCAGGGCCACTGTCTTTCTTCCCTCTCAGTGAAAGAATGTCTGTGATGTAGAGCGGTGTCTTGTTCGGCACGTGACTGGCATTGAGCTGATAATCTTCATGGTGATGATCATGGTATTGCACTGTAAGCGTAAACAGAGCGAACAACGTCATAAGATCATCAACTGTCATGATGTTCTTTGATGAACGCGTTTCGATTACCGCTCGGGTACCAGAAATAGAAACCATTGATTTTTGGTAGCTTTTTCTTGTTCTTGGTGGCGCCAACGCTTGATCAATAATCCCTGCCCAGTTTGTTGGCGAAACAACGAACTGCTCGGTTTCATCTTTCATCGCTGGTGGCGTATTGAGTCCGTGTTCATTAAGCAGTCGTTTATTGACTTGTGTTTGAGCAAGCGCTTTAGAGCGTTTTTGTTTTTCTGATTGCTTAACAGATTCAGTCACTAAACTTGTGGAGCCTAATACAGAAATAAGCTGGTTTGGATTGATAAAACGGTGAAGCATGGTTTTACCAGCTAGGCCTTCTTCAAATCGTACTGGGATTTGTTGAAACAGACCAATACTGACTGCTGCACGCAGTCTTTGCTGGATAGCTGCTCGTGTCAGCTGACCATCTGTTGCATCTATCAATTCTGTTGTTGAAACCAATCCATCTTTACTGCTAAAGCCACGAAGTGAGATAAGATTAAGCAGTTCGATAATACTTTTCGTCACACCTTTAAAATGTTGATACTGCTCTATCCAATCGATCGCAGATTCAGAAACGGCAAAAAGATGTCCATCTTTGTGGCTTCTTGGTGCTTTGATCAGTATTTTTTCTTCTGATGCCATTATTAGATCTATCCCACACTAACCGTAATATCGCTATAGTTCCAAAAGAATAAAGAAAAAAAGATCATAAATAAAGAAAAAGTTGTTGCTCTTAAATAACTGATCTTTTTGATTATAATGATTAATAGTGATTAGAGTGATCATATGATCTGAGTGAGAATTTGCTTGTAACTAACTGTATTTACAATAGATATTTTTTTCACTTTCAGAAGCATGATCATAGAGTTCCCGAAACCATGATCATTAACTCTTTGAAAGCATGATCAATATTATTTAGAACTATGATCATGATGATTTCGAATGAATGATCAAAGCAAACCTTAAAGCATGATCATGGTGGGTACACAAGTTATCCACAATTCTAATTTATATTTGCTTGTCCAATCATTTCACTCCTTGGTTTTTAGGGAAAATCACTTCGGACGCATGATCAAGGATTTCAAATAAAAGCGACTTATTGAACGAATTTTAATCGTATCAGATAGAAATGCATCTTCAATGAACACTTAGTGCGCAAGCCGTATTTACGGGGTACTTCATGAAAGCATGATCATGGAATAATGAGTATTTCCCTATTGCGGTTCTAATTCGTATTGAAAGGAGTGTGTTTACTGCCAGATTTCACTAAATCCCCTATTACAACTGACATGCACCGTATTTTGGTCGATTTTTTTCATGCTTCCGAACGATGTATATCTCTTGATCATTGATCCGAAAATGGATCTTCAGATCAAACATATTCGTAGATGAAAAGTGAGAACCAGAATCCTTGATCATCGTTCCTATTGTCCCAGAAATATTCGGAACGATGATCATCATAGCTACCTTGATCATGCTTCCTTAATTATTTTGATAAATGTGTTAGTAATTGTGGAACTCTATGAGTTGCCCTGCTTTTCTGTCAATTTGTTTCTGCTTGATTATCTTTCAGTTGAATTTACACCTACCGTAATTTATTCGGACTGTTTAATCGTTCCGAGATAGTAAGAATCAGTTTGTTCGTCAATCTCCGGTTTACATTGTAAATAAGTGACACTGTAATATTTAAAATCTTTTTAGCTTTACCTAAACTTTATTCAGGTTAATAAACGTTATTATCAGGCTCATTTTTTACCATTTCAGCGTTAATTCATTTAAATGATACTATTCTGTCAATTTAATGTGATTTTTATCTAAAAGTGATTGTTCACCTTTTTATTGTAAATTAAGCTCAATGCTGTACAATCTTTTGCAAGAAACTAATAACGGAAATTGGCTATGAAAAGAGAACAAACAATCGATAATCTCTACAAACTCGCCGAACAAACACAACAGGTGCAGTCTGACCGTATTGAGATTGTTTTAGAAGAACGTCGTGATGAGCATTTTCCTCCGATGTCAAAAGCTTTGATGGAAACTCGCTCTGGTTTAACTCGTCGTAAGTTGGACGAAGCGATAGCGAAAATGGAAGAAGCTGGCCACCAATTCACGAAGAATAACGCTAACCACTACTCCATTTCTTTATCTGAAGCACATATGCTAATGGATGCGGCGGGCGTGCCGAAATTCCATGAACGTAAGAAGAACTCAGAAAACAAACCTTGGATTATCAACGTACAAAACCAAAAAGGTGGTACGGGTAAATCAATGACAGCCGTTCATTTAGCGGCTTGTTTGGCTCTGAATTTGGATAAACGTTACCGTATCTGTCTGATTGACTTGGATCCACAAGGTTCACTTCGTTTGTTCTTGAATCCACAGATTAGTGTGACTGAGCACAGCAATATCTACTCAGCAGTGGATGTCATGCTGGACAACGTTCCAGAAGAAGTTGAAGTGGATAAAGAGTTCTTGCATAAGAATGTACTGCTTCCAACCCAATATCCGAACTTGAAGACCATTTCAGCGTTCCCAGAAGATGCGATGTTCAACGCGGAAGCTTGGCAATATCTATCTCAAAATCAGTCGCTTGATATCGTTCGTCTACTGAAAGATAAACTGATTGATAAAATTGGCGATGATTTCGATGTCATCATGATTGATACCGGTCCACACGTTGACCCCCTTGTATGGAACGCTATGTATGCCTCAAACGCCCTTCTTATTCCATGTGCAGCTAAGCGTTTAGACTGGGCTTCAACGGTTAACTTCTTCCAACACTTGCCAACGGTCTATGAGATGTTCCCTGATGACTGGAAGGGCTTGGAATTCGTTCGTTTAATGCCGACCATGTTTGAAGATGACAACAAAAAGCAGGTTTCGGTGTTAACGGAAATGAACTATCTGTTGGGTGATCAAGTAATGATGGCGACGATTCCACGTAGCCGTGCATTTGAAACGTGTGCAGATACCTATAGCACTGTATTTGATTTGACTGTGAGCGATTTTGAAGGCGGTAAGAAAACCTTAGCAACCGCGCAAGATTCTGTTCAGAAAAGCGCGTTAGAGCTTGAGCGTGTTCTTCACAGTCACTGGACTTCATTAAATCAGGGGTAAGTAAGTTATGGCAATTAAGACATCTGATCTGAATGCAAAATTGTTTGGTAAAGTTGATAAGCGCCGTGCAACTACGCCCAAGGAAGCTCAGTCAGCAGCAAAAGATCAGGCGCAAATTATTGAGTTAGCCGTTGCTGGTGAACAAATGGTAACGTTTGAACTGACACGGATTCCGGCTGCAGAGGTAGAAGCGAAAACGCAAGTATTCGCAGCAAATGCTCGTGAGCAAAGCTTTTTAAATGAGCACGCACTTTCTGACATTCTAAGCACGTTACGCGAGCGTGGGCAGCAATACCCTGCTGTTGGTCGCCGTATGGCTGATGGAACCATCGAAGTTCTTGATGGTAGCCGTCGTCGTATGTCGTGTATTTTGGCTGAAAAAGAGTTCCTTGTTTATGTTGCGGATGACATTAATGCGGAACATGCAAAGTTTTTGTCTGATGTAGCGAACGCTCATAAGCCGCTTTCTCTGTATGAGAAGGGCAAAGAGATGCAAGCTAAGCTGGATAGCGGTGAAGCTGAAGACCAGAAAGCACTGGCAAAGATGTTCCAGTGTAGTGAAGCTCTTGTGAGTGGTGCACTAAAAGCTGCGGCGTTACCTCTAGAGTTATTACAAGCTTACCCTAACGTGGTTGAACTGGGACGCCCGACTATTGTTAAACTGCATAAGCAATTTAATGAGCTGAACGACAAGCAACGTTCTGCATTGTTAAACAAGTGCCACGAAGAAGAAGGTTTTGTTTGGCAGCGTTGTCAGTCACAAGGTGTTGCTCGAATCACAAAGGAAGTGACGGAAACTCTAGAAGAATGGATTCACGATTTGGTTCCGCCTAAACGAGCTGTCAGCAACAATGTCGATTTGATCAAGGGGCGTGTGAGTTATGCTCGTAAAGGCAATAACCTAACCTTGAATCTGAAGAAAATTGATGATGCTTTGATGACGGATATTCTCGAGTTTTTAGAAAGCAAAATCGATTAATAAAAATCCCGCGAATTTCGCGGGATTTTTTTATCTATGCATGTCTAAAGCAGGATTAGTTTCTTAGGCGTTGCCAGTATTTCTCGTAAATCGCTAGCGCTTCTGGACCTACGTCGTTAATGAATTCGCCGTTCGCGATATCTTCGTCTGTTGGGAATATAGTGGTGTTGTTACGTAGCTCATCCGGTAGTAGCGCACGACCAGTCGTTGTTGCCGATGCGTAACCCAAGCTGTTAACGATTTCAGCTTGGTTGTCTGCTTGATACATAAAGTTAATAAACTTGTGCGCCAGTGCTTTGTGTTCACTTCCTGATGGGATAGTAAAGTTATCCATCCACAATACAGAACCTTCTTTAGGGAATACGAATTTAAGTTCTGGCATATCCACTTGGCCTTGATATGCGTTTCCGTTCCATTGCATACCTACAGAGGCTTCACCAGACACGTAAGGAACGTGTGGCGCATCTGAGTTGTACAGTAGAACGTTATCTTTAAGTTCAACTAGAGATTGATACGCTTTTGCGATCTCTTTTTCATTCTTAGTATTGATGCTGTAGCCATTCAGTTTTAGCGCCATACCGAATACGTCACGGATGTCATCAATCAGCATCACTTGTTGAGCGTATTTTTTATCCCATAGATCAGCCCAGCGAGTTACGCCTTCAGGAAGAGCAGCAGAGTTGTAGCTCAAACCTGTTACACCGAAGATGTATGGTAGAGAGTATTTGTTCTCTGGATCATGAGCTTGACCCAGTAGCGCTGGCAGAGCATCTTTCATATTTGGAATTTGGTTATGATCTAGTTCTGCAAGCAAGCCTTCACGGCCCATCTTCTCAATAAAATAAGCGGATGCGAAAACAACGTCATACCCCGTGCCTTTAAGAAGCTTGAGTTTGGTATACATTGACTCATTGTTCTCAAATGTTGAGTAGTTAACCGTTACGCCTTCTTGCTCTTCAAATTGTTTTAGCGAAGCCTCTGGCAGATAGCCGCCCCACGCATAAACGTTTAGCGTCTGCATTTCTGCACTTACTTGAGCAGATCCAATTGTTGCAGCTAATACCAATCCTTTGATGAAAGTATTCATTAATAATCATGTCCTGACAGCCAGTACCATACTGGGGTTCAAATGAATAATTAGGCAAATTGTTTGCTCAATAAAGCAAATATAATTTGTCGTCAGGGAAAATTTTTTTGACCTTAAATAGTAAGAGCCAACAGGGTGTTATAGACAGGTTCTAACTGGGCTTATTGTCTATTATTGGGGTGTGTTACCATACGATTACTTTCACTGATTGCGTAAATTTATGTCTTCTGAAACCACTCAATTTGTATCTTATCTATTCTCGCTACGTCAGCTTGCACTCAAGCACCAATTTCGTTTTGGTGTGTTTTTGCAAGGGACTCAAGAATGGAATTACTCGTTGATTCAGCATTGGCTGAGGGATTCAAACAGCAATACCGCTTTCCAAGTTGGTGGTGATGCTTTTGATGGCGTGCGATATGTTCCGTTTAATAAAGGCCAACAATTGTTAGGGCAAGAGTGCGATCTTCTGATTTGCGATTTATCTACCGGATGGGATGCAAACAGTTTTAGCGCTGCACTGGGCACGCTTATCGGGGGCGGGATTTTGCTTGTGTCAGGTGCAAACACTCTTTCTGCAAACCCTGCTGAAGTGTGGTTAAAAAAAGCTTTAGACAATTTGATTGTCATGTCTCCTGACATTCTACCTTCCCTACCCTCAGTGTCTTCTGAAGCGCATAAGATTGATTATTCTCAGCAGCAGCTCGCGGTAGATAACATTGTCAAAGTGGTTACTGGACATCGAAAGCGACCTCTGATTTTAACCGCAGACAGAGGCAGAGGTAAAAGTAGTGCGTTAGGAATGGCCGCTGCAAAACTGATGTCAGAACGCAATATTCGGATTGTAGTTACTGCTCCAAGCCTGGCCTCTGTCAGTCCGGTTTTTCATTTTGCGGAGAAATTGTTGGTTGGTTCATCTGGTCAGAAAGGATTGGTTGAATACAAGCACTCTAGTCTGCGTTTTATTGCGCCAGATGAGTTATTAAGAAGTCGACTTGATTGTGATTTACTCTTGGTTGACGAAGCGGCTGCTTTGCCTCTATCGATGTTGAAAGAGATGGTGAGCTGTTATCACCGTGCCGTGTTTTCTTCAACCATTCATGGTTATGAAGGTTGCGGTCGAGGTTTCTCTTTGAAGTTTCAGTCGTGGCTAAAGGACGTTCGTCCAGAAATGAAGCTACAAAACATGACTCAGCCAATTCGTTGGAGCCAAGGCGATCCGCTGGAAGCATGGCATCGAGAGAGTTTTTTACTTGATTTTGATTTTCAACCAATCAGTTTTGAGGTTTCTGTTGACGCTTTGCAATTCAGTTGGGTGACTAAAAAGAACTTATTGGATGATCCAGCATTGCTTCATAGCATTTTCAGTTTACTGGTCAATGCTCATTATCAAACATCACCGAGTGATTTATTTCATTTGTTAGGTGATGAAAAAGTGTCTGTATACATAGCAACACATCAGGATGTTTTGGTGGGGTGCATTCTATCCGTGGAAGAGGGCGCACTGGACAAAGCTTTAATTGAAGATATCCAACTTGGGAAAAGAAGACCTAAAGGTCACTTGTCTCCCATCACCATTGCTAACCAACTTGGAATCGCAGAAGCTGCTGTAGCAAAAAGTCAACGAATCATGCGTATAGCGGTTCACCCTGATGTGCAAAATAAAAACATTGGTTATGAGTTGGTAAAACACTTTGCTTTGCAGAATGCCTGTGATTACCTTTCGACGAGTTTTGGCGCCTCCAGTGCATTGGTAAATTTCTGGCGAAAATGCGGTTTTCAAACCATAAAGGTTGGCTCACAGCGAGATCAGGCAAGTGGTTGTTATTCTGTTCTCATGGTGAAAGGAGAAAACGTCGATTGGCTAAAGCTGGCTAAGCAGAAGCACGCACAGCATTTTGATTTTGAGTTATCTGATTCGCTACAGGCGATGGAGCCTAATTTAGTTAAAACCTTGCTGAGCGAAAACCTGTGTTCTGATACTCGACCTCCAATCGCTCTTGTTCACAATTATGCGCTTGGTGGCTCAAACTATGAAAGTGCCGCTGTTTGGTTACGGTCATTCGCTTTATCGATAGGTGAGGTACAAGTAAACACTCTTTCGGATCTGTTCGTATCGAAAGTTGTTCAGCGATTGTCGTGGACGGAATGTGCCGAGCGATATCAATTAACAGGAAGAAAGCAAGTTGAAGCGAATGTCAGAAAAGAGCTACTTATTCTAATCGACGATTTACAGTGTAAACCGGGATGGTAATGTTAAATATTGTATGTTTTACACTGTAAATTCATAGTATCCATTTGATTTTTATGAATTTAAACTAATCGAAGGATTTAAACCATCAATCAGCATTGCCTGTTCTACAGGCATTGGTTTTGCAATCAAATAACCTTGATATGAACTTACATTGAGTTGTGCGAACGTTTCAACCATCTCTCGATTTTCGATACCTTCGATGGTCATTTCCATTTGCTTGTTCTCACATAAAGTCGATAGAAATTGAAGGTAGCCCAAAGCTTCGTTTTCAATGAGAGACTGATTGGCAAGTTCTCGATCCACTTTTAACATTTTGAACGGTAGCTTGAAGATAGAAGTAATTGAGCTATATCCAGAACCAAAATCGTCCATAGCCAAAGGGAACCCCATGGCATTTAACTCATAGAGTCCTTCCAAAACTTGCTGGTTATTATCAATAAGAACTGATTCTGTAAGTTCCAAAACTAAGTTTTCAGGCTTGGCTTTTTTATCATGAGTTAATTTCAACAGTTTTTCTGGAAATGCCTCTTTCAGCAATTGGAGTGCTGAAATATTGACGTGCACTTTTAGGCTACAGTTCCAAGCCTGATTGTATTGCACGATGAAATCAGCTGACTTGGAAAATATCTTATTACCGAGTAAAGAAATAAGGCCGAGAGTCTCTGCGACCGGAATGAATTCATCGGGACGTATAAAGCCAAATTGTTCTGTTTCCCAGCGAGCTAACGCTTCAAAGGATTTTAGTTGGCCACTTTTGGCATCAACGATAGGCTGTAGATGTATCGTTATTTCATCATTTTCGATCGCTTGCTTTATATGGTTTTCCACATAAAAGTATTTGTCGACTTCAGGTTTTACTTGGTCGTTATAAATTACCCAATTTTTCTTGGATTTTTCGACTGCATATTCACATGTCTGATAGGTAGAATTAATAATTTCTTCTGAAGAAAGCTCGCATTCTCGACAAACGTAAATACCTATATAAGCATCACCAAAGTAAGAAACGTTATTGCGTGCAATTGTTTTGAACTGCTGGATGAATTCGTCGGCCAATTTTCCCAGCTCTTCGTCGGGTAGGTCTTTCGCGATGAGTACGGAAAAGGTATCCAAACTGCTTCTGTAGCACTGGCTCTCATAACTGCTAAATAGGTGGAAACACTCTAACAAACTTGCTATGAAATCGGTCAGGATGAATTCGCTGTATTGACTGACGTAGGATTTAATGCCCGAGACATGAATGGTTATCATGGTAACGCTGGAGGTACGCTTCGATAAATCTAACGTGAGCTTATCTTTGTTTGGCAGGCCTGTTAGTTTATCGAAATAGGCCAATTGCCAAATTGATTCTTCAAGCTTCTTTTGTTCAGTGACATCTTTATGGTTACCGACCATATATTCACCGGAATCATCCACTTGGTTGATTCCGGTACCTTCGATCCAGATGTAATTGCCATCCTTCTTTTTTACTCGGTATTGGGTAATGACGCGGCTGTCATCACCCACTGCTTTAACGTGAGTTGTCACATTACTGCTGAAGGGTTTTCTATCTTCTGGGTGTATTAGCTGAATCCAGTTATCAAGAGTGGTTTGGCAGTCAATGTCGAATTGTTCATAAAAACGTTGATTGTAGAAGGAGACCTGTCCATCAGGCATCATCATCCATAAACCTTCTACGGCTGAATTAAACATGTTGTTAAAACGTCTTTGGATCAATTCATCCATATCAAGGAATATCCTTTCTCTCGCTGAATGCTTACGTTTACAGTACGGTAAGCATCATAATACATGTGTTACATGATTTATATCAATTACATTAATATCATTAACATGGTGTGTTGCCTCATCTCGTCCGGTAAATCCAGTAGTTGCCAGTTTTAAAACTTATAGATAAGGTGGTTCTTGTATTGCTAGTGCAAATGATTACAGCAGCTACAATTTACACTGTAAAGGCGCGTAGTTGGCGGGTATAACTTTTAGGGTGATACACGCCTTAATTTGAATATATGGATGTTTGGTATACGTCTCAGTTTCGATACACTGGAAATCAACGTTATGTGTACCGTAAAGGTTTAGTTGTATGTGGAAGGATGTCATTACACTCACGGGAGATAAAACTCGTGTAGTCGCTAAATTAACGGATGGTAAATTCGACAAGAATGGGGCCACTCAAGAAAGCTTGGTGAGTGCGCTACAACATCTTGATGCTTCCAAATTCTATCTAATGGAAGATGAAGTAACGCGTTTCATTAATTGTGCCAGTGAAGGTAAAGGTGAAGCGTACGAAGGTATTGTCATCGCGGAAAAACGTAACGCAAGCTTACTCGTGGTGCTTAGCGAACATGACATGATTGCGAGCATGGTCGTGACTGGCGCGTATGGTGGTCGAGGGCTTCAAAGTAGTGAAATTATTCAAGCTTTGGCGGACGCAAACGTAATTAAAGGTATAAATAAAGCCGCACTAAAAAAAGTCTTTGTTGTTAGTAACAAATTGGCTGGCGGCGAGACGTTTACTCAGCCTGTCGCACAAGGTAAAGAAGCGATTAACGGTAAAGACGCGAAGTTCTTACCACTCGTTGAAGATGTGAATAAGCGAATTCTTGCGCCTCAGTCGGTTAAAGGTCAAGACAAAATAGATATGCGTGATTTGGGCGAAACCATTACGGTCAGCGAAAACGATCCAGTAATGCGCCGCCAACCCGCTACTAAAGGTGAACCTGGATTTACCGTTCAAGGCAAAATTCTACTTCCTAAACCCGGTGTCGATGCTGCTCTGGTTGCGGGTAACGGCACTCATCTTAGCCCTACCAATCCTAATCTATTGCTGGCGTCGATTAACGGCATGCCTGTATTTAGAAATAAAACCATCGATGTAGAAAATGCGATTTGTCTGAATAACGTGAGTGTCGCAACAGGGCATGTGAAGTTTAAGGGCAATGTGGTTATCACTGGTGATATTGAGCCGGGGATGATTGTACGTGCTACAGGTTCAGTGACTGTCGGTGGTTTTATTGAATCAGCCGATGTTCAGGCGCAGGGTAATATTGAAGTAGGTAAAGGCATCATTGGTCACACTGCGACCGAAGGTGAAGAAAAGAGCTGTACTGTTAAATCGGGAAGCACGATAAAAGCAAACTATGCTCAATATGCAGAACTGCAGGCTGGGGAAGATATTCATCTTGCCGTTCACAGCATGGGGAACGTTATTCGCTGCGCTAAAGACCTAATTGTTCTTGATGAGAAAGAGACTCAGGGGACATTAAGTGGAGGCACAGCCAAAGTGGGTGGGAAAGTCGTGTGTCTTAATTTAGGCGTTGAAGGCGATACCGTTACTCACCTTGAAGCCTTTGCCAATTTTAACCGCTTTAAAGAACGTATTGCCAGTCACAAAGACCAATACAAGCAGGCTCAAGAAGGTACGATGGATGCCATTCGTAAAGAACTGGAGTTCAAGAAACGTCCTAAAGCAGAACGTACGGAAGAAGAAGAACTCGAAATTAACGAGAGAAAAGAAAAAGCTAATGAACGTTTAGAGAAGGTTAAGAACTCACTTGATTTGCTGAATGAAGAGTTCGAACTTGCTATGGCAGCCAATACAGTAGAAGCAAAAAGCAAAGTGTTTACTCATGTTACGGTTCAGTTTGGTGAGGAGAAAGTCGTGACTAAGCGAGTTCGTGGCCCATCCATATTTTCATTCAATCAATATGAAATCCAAGTGTCTTCAAAACTGGAAGATGAAGACGTTGGGGTTTAAATCTAGAGCTGAAAATGAAACAAGGCTGAAGAATAAACAAGGGGAGCATTCGCTCCCCCTTTGTTCATGTATCTGCTATTAATTCACTGCGCGTATCTTGCCGTGTTTAAGATCGTTAAGAACCATAGATTTCGGCCCATCGGCAATGATGGTTCCTTTTTCCATGACAATTACACGGTCAACCACATCCAGCATCGATGTTTTATGAGTTATCAGAATCAATGTTTCAGTTGGTGTGAGCTGTTTCATTTGATTCTTAATGTGCATTTCAGAACGATTATCCATCGCGCTGGTTGGTTCATCCATTAGTAATACCGGAGGACGCCCCAACAGGGCTCGTGCGATAGAAACCGCCTGGCGTTGACCTCCAGATAATAACAAACCACCTTCACCAACTTGGCGCTCTAAGCCGGCAGGATCTTGCTGTGTAAACACTGTCACACCTGCTCGGTTTGCCGCATCCATGACTTCTCTGTCGTCCACCAGCGGGCGACCGAGGGTTATGTTATCTCTGATAGTGCCGTAAAACAGAACGCTCTCTTGAGGCACACAGCCAATATTACGACGAATATCGATGTGATGGAGCTGCTTAATATCGGTATCGTCAATGCGTACATGGCCTTCAGTCGGTTGATACAAGCCCATGATTAAGCGTTCTAGCGTGGTTTTACCTGAGCCAATACGACCGATAATTGCCACTTTCTCACCCGGATTGATGGTCAGACTCAAATCACGAATCGAGGCAATCGGAGAGTCAGGGTAGTGGAACGTCACCTTATCCAGTTCAATTTTCCCTTGAATCATTGGGCGGTGAATATAGCGCTTACCTTCTTCTTGCTCATCTGGCAGTGCCATTACTTGTTCGATGATTTTCAAAGAAGCTTTCGCTTGGTTATAGCGGGTCGATAATAGAGATAATTGAACCATAGGGCCAATGGCGCGACCGCTCAGCATCGTTGCCGCAATAAGACCACCCATCGTCAGGTTTCCTTGGGCTATTAGGTATACACCCAAAATAATCATCCCAACGCTCGATGCCTGCTGAACCAGACCAGCTGTACTTTGAATGCCATCAGTAATTCGGCGGCTTTTGATATTCCAGTTTGCCATATGGGAAATGGCTTCTTCCCAACGGTGTTGGAACTGGCCTTGTGCGCCAAAAAGTTTCACCGTTTCAAGACCAGCTAAGCTTTCAATCAGGTTCGCATATTTCTGAGATGCAAGGCGTGAGCCTTCTTCAATCGCCCGACGTAGAGGTGCCTGAATCAGCAGAGAGTATATGATCAGAACACACACACCGATAATCGGTACGTAAACCAGATCGCCAGCCATTAACCAAATAATGATCAGAAATAGAATCGAAAACGGCAGATCAATTAGCGATGAAACGGTCGCTGAAGTGAAGAACTCTCTTATGGACTCAAACTCTTGAAGATGACGAGCAAATGCGCCCACCGATGGCGGGCGTGACTCCATTCTAATTCCCATCACTTTACTAAACAGTTTTGAAGAGATGAGGATGTCCGACTTCTTACCTGCGACATCAATAAAATAGTTGCGAAGCATCTTCAATGTGAAGTCGAACAGAAATATAACAAACACACCACTAGCCAAAACCCACAAGGTTTCAAAAGCAAGGTTAGGAAGCACTTTGTCATACACTAACCGAGTAAACATCGGTGCCGCGATAGCAAACAGGTTTATCAGCAGCGATGCGAACATCACATCACGATAAATGCGCTTTGATTGCCAAATTGTGCCCCAGAACCAGTGTCCTTCACGGGTCTTGAGAATTTCTGGTGAACGTTCATCGTAGCGAAACTGCTTCTTCACCATGAAGTAACGCCCAATAAAGCGGGCATTTAACTCTTCTAACGGGTAAGCAATCGGCACCATTCCGGACTCAGCAGTAACAATCTCGGCCTCTTGTTTCTCTTCGTTAATGCTGTTGAGAACACAGGCTTCATTTCCCCGCAGCAGGAGAATCACAGGAAAAACTAAGCGAGGGATCTCTTTCAGAGTCGAACGGTTTTCTTTGGCGATAAGCCCCGCACGCTCTGCAGCGCGGGGGAAAAGAAACGGTGTCAGCTTGCCATCTGTCAGCGGTAATCCATTGATTAACGCATCAGGTGAATTCGCCAATCCATAATAACGACTCACATAGACCAGTGAATTAAGTAGCGTATCTTGCATTAAACTGACCTTTATCCTTATTTATCAACGATGAAACCTTGGAATACTTCAATAAAGTGTTCCGATAGGAAATCCAACTGAGCCTGAGTTTCAACGCGAGAAGCGATGGTCTTAATACCTAGGTTATGCGCAGTTCTTGAAATAGAGGTTAAAGTGAACTTCTGCTTCTCATCGTCTAAGTGGTGAGTAAACAGATAATCCAGCTTCACGTATTTAGGTCTAAATTCGTTGATGTAATCCAAAGACTGGAAATTACGTCCATAGTTATCGACACCAAACTCAGCCCCTGCAGAGCGAATCGCGTTGCAGAACAGTGCCGTATGATGTGGCGCATTGATAAAACAGCTTTCTGGTATCTCAAAGTGGAGCAAGGCGCAAACCTCTTTATGTTTGGCCAGTTTTTGCGTGATCCAGCGGATAAAGCTTGGCTGTTCAATACTGCTTTGAGCGATGTTGATCGCCAGTGGCGCGTTAAACTCGTTCGCCTCTAGCTTCTCAATCATTTTATCAATGACGTATTCATCGAACTGGTGGCTTGCATTTAACTGTTCAAGAGCAAACAGATATTGGTTGGCGGTATAGCGTTGTTCACCGTTATCAATCGCAGAGAACACTTCACGGTGGAAGGTCTCACCCCAGCCATCATTAGCCGCCTGAAAGCGGTATTGGAACCAGTCGTTGTGCATGGCTTCTTCAACCAGTGCTTTCCACTGTTGTTTACCCATAATGACTTGGTCTGATTCCGCTTTGATAAAGCCATATTTCACTTCCGCGTTGGCCTTAGAAGCCGCGACTGCGTTATCTAGCAACGAAAGTATCTGTGTTGAATTTTTCTTGCTCTGGTTATGTACAATGCCCAGATAGACTTTCTCTTGAGTCATGCCTGTAGGGTCTGCACTGATATCCTGAACGCAGCCGAAGATACTCTCAGCGACCATTTTTAGTTCGCCTTCGTCCATGTTCGGCAGAATGAAACCAAACTCATCGGTAGAGATACGGGCAATGGTGGTGTTTGGTGCGGAAAGTGTGACTTTTAAATGCTCAGCTAAGTTGCCAATCATGCCATCTCCCGCTTCATAGCCCTTTTCTTCATAAAGTTCTTTGATAAATTGAGCTTGAAGAATAGCGACGCCACCAATTGCACTTTCTGCCAACCAGCTATTGAGCTGGTTCATGTAGTAAGCTCGGTTGCCTAGATGAGAAACAGGGTCAATATAAGCACGCTCACGAAGTTGTTGAGCCTCTTGTGCTTGCGCTTTGAAAGACTTTTCAACTTGCGCAGACATACTATTTATACCTTCCACCACAGAAATAAGATCTTTGGTTTTTGGTAGTGGAAGCGGATCGCCAAAATAGTTGCGAGCCACTTGTTCCATCTTATTGACGATCATTTGTAATGGACGAAGTGCGCGTCTGACGATGATGGAAATCGCCACCAAACCAGCAAAGAAGATTGCGCCGAAAGCAATACTCAGACGAATAAGCGCATTCCATAACTGTGTATAAGCTTCACCAGGGTGGCTGATGATTTCGACTTCTGCAAGTTGCATCCAGCCACTGGTGACGACGCGTTGGTCAGTAATCGGTTGAAATAAATTTAGGTTCGTAAACCAAACAGGAACCGAACTAGGCTTGATAGGGTATGCACGTTCAATCTGTTGGTCGTCGTCGAGAAACTTCAACCTAACTAGCGAGTAGGTACTTCCATCAAATAGAGCATTGATAACAGACTCAACCGCTACAGTATCTTTTTTCTCAAGGTAAGGTGCGAGAGCTAAACCAACGGTATTGATCGTATTACTCACTTCAGAGCGTTGTTGCTGCTCTAAGTTGTCACGAGTCGTGTTAAATTCGATAACGAATACCGAAGCTAACAGCAGAACAAATACAGTTATCATCCCTGCGACCAGTTGTTTATATAGTGTCATAGTACCTACTCATCGTAACTGATTAGTGGTTTATTCAGTTTAAGAGAGCGCTCGCGAGCGCGTAAATCATTCCAAAGGCTAAGACGTGAAGAGTCACCAGCAAGCTGGCCGTTCTTAGATTTCATTAGCCACAAGTTTTTACCGTTGAAACTGTATATAGGTAACAAGTCTCTACGAGTTGAAGCGGGTTTAATTTCGCCGTTGATGTTGTCCAAAATCAACGGTTCAGCATTCGGTGTTGAGTAGTAAGCAAGAACCATGTGGAACTGGTTAAGTTCGATGGCTTTAACGTACACGAGGCGCAGTTTGATATCCGATACGCCAAGTTCGAGCAGGGAGAAATACTTTGCAATCGTGAAGTCTTCACAGTCGCCTGCATTACTGCCGAGAAATTCCAACGGTGTTGCCCAGTAATCGTTTTTACCCCATAGCTGGATATCATTAACGAAATAAAGCTGGTTAAAAAAGCGGTTCACTTGAGTTAATTGTTCTTTTTCTGACAAACCTTTATAACGGGACATTTCTGAACGCCAAGTCGCCACGCGCTTACCCGCTCTTTGACCATAGGTCGCAGAGACAGCATCAATCCACTGTTGCTCCTGTTTGCTGAGAGCCAGTGATATGGATGATGTCATTAGGATAAGCGTTGCAGCTAGCCAGCGCTTCATAGCGTATCCCAATCACTATTGTTGAAATGGGTCAGTTCGTGCTTGAGCATTCGGTATTATTCCCGCAAGGCGTTTGTCTTTGCTCTAAGAATCGGTTCAAGTAGGTACTCCATCACTGTTCGTTTGCCGGTAATGATGTCAATCGATGCTGTCATTCCCGGAATAATGGGCAGATTTTCATCGTGACCAAACGACGTCTCAGTGGTACGCACTCGAACCAAATAGAAACTGTTGCCTTCTTCGTCTTGGGTGGTATCGGCGCTGATATGTTCTAGAGTGCCTTCTAAACCACCGTATTTAGTAAAATCGTAAGCGCTGAATTTCACAATTGCGTGTAAATCAGGGCGTAGGAACGCGATATCCTGAGGAGCTATCTGTGCTTCCACAAGCAGTGTGTCTTCTGTCGGTACTATCTCGACGATATCCATACCCGGCTGGATAACACCGCCCACGGTATTTACATTCAGTGTTTTCACAGTACCTGTAACCGGTGAAACAACCACAGTTCGGTTTACACGGTCTTCCAATCCCACCGCAGACTCTGTCATCGAAGAGAGCTTATCTTGAATTTGGTTAAGCTCTTGTTGCTGCTGAGAACGGAATTTCTGTGCGGTATCAATTCGGCTTAACATCGCTTCGCGAATGTTTGACCTCAATACCGGCACTTTTAGTTCGCTGGAAGTGAGTTCACGACGGGTGTCGTTCACCTGACGTTGCAGTTTCAGCAGCTCAATACGTGGCACCACGCCTTCATCGGCTAAAGGTTTTGTGATTTCCAATTCTTTATTAGCAAAATCATAGCTTTGTCGAAGGTTCTTGATTCGCGCTTGAATCTCTATCAGCTCTTGCTGCTTCTGCTTAACTTGCTGTGTCATTACAGAAATTTGGTTTCTCAAATTATCCAAATCTTGTTGATATTCTGCACGTTGACGAGCCACCAGCTCAGGCTGTGTATCCTTGAGCAGGGGAGGGAAGGCAAGCTTGTTGTAATCAATACGAACACTGTTCTCCCAATTGTTCTCAGAAAAGTCTTCGTCGATAGTGACACTGGAAAGTGTCGCGGAGAGCTGCAGCACGTTTGCTGTTAAGTTGGCTACCTGTTGTTCACGTTCGCGGAAATCTGAACGGAAGCGAGTGTCATCAATTAAGATCAGTTGTTGGCCTTTTTGAACTTGTTCGCCTTCGCGAACCAAAATCTGCTTTACCAAACCGCCTTCCAAGTTTTGGATGACTTGGACTTGAGAGGAAGGAACGACTTTTCCTTGGCCTCGAGTGACTTGATCTATTTCGGCCCAAGATGCCCATGCGGAAGCAGCGATAAAAAAAGCGATCATCACCCAAAGCATTACCCTCGCACTACTCGGAGTGTTTAGAAGCAGTGCGGCTGTTTGGTCGTCGACATACTCGAGTTCTGTCGCGGAGAGCTTATTATAACTACTCTTGCTCATGGTGTTCCTTGATATTGCGGTTCGTAACTAATCGCTTATTGATTTACCTATAAGAATAAATGTTAATTATGGAATGCGTATAGCTATTTCCATTTAATTTTTGAATTCATTCGTTTTTTCGATAGATTTGTTGAATTGTTAATGTGCTTATTTGGTCTGTGAGCTGTTTTTCTTAACTTTAGTTAAGTTCATAATTTCTCGCCGTTATTACTATCTGCGGGTGAATCGCTTGAGTTCTGTAACAGTTCAGAGGACAATCGGCAAAAAATTACAAGGAGTAGAAATGGATCTTTCAGATATTCGCCGTGAGTACATCCGAGGTGGTTTGAGACGTAAGGATTTGCTTGCCGATCCCATTGACCAGTTTAACTTATGGTTACAACAAGCGATTGATGCAAAATTAACTGACCCGACAGCGATGACGGTTGCGACCGTTGATCAAAATGGTCAGCCTTTTCAACGTATTGTTCTGCTGAAGAACTTAGATAAAAATGGTTTCGTTTTCTATACCAACTTGGGAAGCAGAAAAGCGCAGCATATTGAACATAACAACAAAGTCAGTATCCATTTCCCTTGGCATCCTTTAGAAAGACAAGTTCATATTACTGGTACGGCAGAAAAACTGAGTGCACTAGAAAATATGAAGTATTTCACTTCTCGTCCGAAAGACAGCCAAATTGCCGCTATCGCGAGCCATCAAAGTAGTCGTATTTCGGCTCGCGGTATTCTCGAAGGTAAATATTTAGAATTGAAACAGAAATTCGCTAATGGTGAGATTCCTGTTCCTAGTTTTTGGGGGGGATATCGTATTAGACCTGAGAGTATTGAATTTTGGCAGGGTGGGGAACATCGTTTACATGACCGTTTCTTATTCAGCAAAACAAACGACACGTGGACGGTTGACCGTTTAGCACCATAATTAGTTTGTTACTTTCGCTAAAAGAATTTGAGCAAAAGAAAAGGGGGAATATATTCCCCCTTTTGTCACATTTGTTGCTCGTATATTGCTTATTCCAGCTCACGTAGGATACGGAAACCCACATAGTTGGCTGCAGTGGAAGGTCCTATAAATAGCTGTTTGTCTGCTTTTGCCATCTCAGGTGAGAAGATCCAAGCACCACCTTTAGCCATGCCTCTTTCATCGTTGGTCCATTCCCACACGTTACCCACCATGTCGTAGAAGCCTAGACGGTTAGGTTCAAATGCTCTCACTGGAGACGTACTCTTATTGGACCACTGAGTACCACCCCAACCAGTATTCGCTTTACCTGACCCAAAGTTATCGCCCCACCAGTAGCCGTTTTGGCTACCTGAACGAGCGGCAATTTCCCACTCATCTTCACTTGGTAAACGGTATTTGAAACCCGTTTGTTGAGAAAGCCAACGTGTGTAGGCGACCGCATCATTTTTGCTGATACAGACGGCAGGTGATTGAGCCGATTGTTTGAAGCCTGGATTACGCCAATAACTTTCGGCTATAGGAGTCACTTCAGAATTGTCGACCGTAATACAGATGTTTTTAAGCTCTGCATCTGTTTGGTAGCTGGTTTGATTCACGAATGTCTCAAACTGACCGACAGTAATTGGTGTCGCACTCAATGCGAAAGCATGATCAAGGCGAATTTGTCTTGAAGCTTGATCACCCAGCAGATATTCACCTTTTATCATGGTGATCATCTCAGGGGCTTTTGCATTGCCCTTCAATGAATCTGCAAACTTATGACCCGGTTTCAAAACGTTTTCATATTCGTTCAGGACTGCACGTAGCGTCTGGTCTGCTGTAACTTCAATTTCACTGTTGAAAGAGCGATAGCCTTCTTTCTCAATGATGATGTGATGTTTACCAACGGGCATCAGCACTTCTACAGGCGTACTGCCATATTGAACGCCATCAACGATGACTCTGTCTGCATATTGATTTGAACGTACTGAAAGGCTTACCCAAGCTACTTCTTTTTGCTTCTCACCAGTCTGATTACCTTCACCCGGTGCAAAACAGTATTGGGAATCTAAGTTAAGAAGCTTACAAGGTGCATTTTCAGCAGGACGAGCATCAAGCTGGGCTGAAATCACGGTGCGGAATTTGCTGCCATCTGAGAAGCCAGATTCAACAACAGAGTGCTTTAGAACATGAATATTGAGAGAAACATCAGATAGGTATTGTTTGACGATAGCTGATTCGCTGGTCTCGTCCACAAGCCAGTTCTGGAACTGTTTAACCGCTTTTTGTAGCCCGAGTTCATTTGTCTGGCTGCTACATTGAGCTAATGTCATGTCCGCGTTACAGGTGTTGGTAAAGCTGACTTTTTGTTCGCCTGTGCGTTTTAGTTCTTCACGCAAACGTTCCACACGAGCGCGAAGTTTGTCTTGCTCTAAACCTGCTATGTTCTGCTCAATAACGCCTTGCGCAGATTTTTTCTGAGCCAGGGCTGTTTGCAGTTCTTGCAGCTTTTGTTCAGCTTCTAAGCGAGACTTTTGGTTCTGCTTCACTTCAGACCACGCATCTTGATACGCCTGTTGCGAAGGCATTATGTCAAGATCCGGTTCATCTATCATTTTGAGATAGTCGCGCTCCAAATTTGCTTTCGCTGTTTTTAGCTTCGCATCGAGTTTGACTGTCAGTTGATTAAGACGATCCAATTCTTGTTGTTGATTGTCGACAGCAGTCTGATCGGACTGGGTTGCCTTTTTTGCATCCTGCAACTCTGAATGTTTACTGAACAGCGCGTCATCAATGGCCATTACAGAGGAAGGCGTTCCTTCTGCCAACGTCGATGTCGCCATTAAGCAAGGTGAGAGTGCTATTAGAAGAGCGGATAAACCTTGTCGCATTGTTGTCTACTTCAGTTAAGTTTTAAAAAATGTTTTGGCTATTCTAAACGAAAACGCCATTTTGTCAGAAGTTATCTTTCAATAACTTGGTAACAAAATGGCGTTTTAACATAGCCTTATTTATCAGCTTTGTGAATCATCACAGAAAAATCACTGTATTCCGTCGCCTAGCCGTTTTTGTTTGGTCTTAGTTTTACCCAGATAGAATCGTTGCCATTCACAGTGATAACACGGTTGTAAGTTTCAAAACCGTCTTTAGACACAGTGACTTGATGACGACCCGCTGGTAGAACGATTTCTACAGGAGTACTACCATAGTTAATACCATTGATGGTCACAGAATCGTTATATTGGTCTGAACGAACAGTGACATTTGCCCACTGTTTATCGTTCTTTTTGTTTGCGCTCTCGTCAGCTGCGCCTTGTAGGCAGTAGCGAGTAGAAACATTCAGCAACTTACACGCTGCGACTGCTTCAGGTTTCGCTTGTAACTGAGCTTGCATTTGAGTGGTGTAATCGTTGTTGCCTTCAAAACCACTCTTGATGATTTGGCTTTCTTGAACGTGAATGTTGAGTTCAACACCGTTGGTGTTTTGCTTAACAAGCGTAGATTCAGTCACACCGTCCAGCAATTTAGCACGAAACGTTTTAACAGCTTTTTGCTTAGTCAGGTATTTGCCTTGGTTAGCACATTCGCCAAGCGTCATCGTTGTAGAACAGGCGGTTTTGTAGCTTGTTTCTAAAACACTGCTTTCACGAAGTTCAGCTTCAAGGCGCTTAACGCGCGCTTCAATACGGCTTTCTTCCAAGTTGGCAAATTCAGTTTTTAAGCGAGCTTGTTTCTGCTTAATCTGAGACAAACGCATTTCGCTTTCTGTCACAGCCTGTTCGTTGGCTAACTTTTCAGACTGATTCTGTTTTACCGCAGCCCAAGTTTCTTGGTATTTCTTTTGGAAGGTAATCAGGTCAGTTTCAGGATCATCCAATAGACGTGAGTATTGTTTATCTAGAGCTGATTTTGCTCTATTACGCTTCGCATCTAATTCATCTGCTTCACGTTGGAGGCGTTCTTCTTCATTTTTCAATTGTTGAAGTTTGGCACCTTCCGCTTCATAGTCTGAAGAAATCGTGTCAATTTCATTTTGTTTGATACTTATCTTCTCATCGATGCTCGCCACAGGATCAGCCTGTGTTACTTGTTCTGCGTTCACCGATGCAGCTACCCAAAGAGGGCTTAGCGCAAGCAATAGCGCTGGGATGCGATATTTGATCATAGGTCCCTGCAACAATTTAACATTTAACCACTGATAATAGTGGGAAAGACAATCTTTTGACAGCTTTTAAATAAGCCGACTCATAATGCAAACTCTGTAGCTTTTTTAGCTTCAAAGCACTAAAACTTACTGAAACCTGCTACTAGGTCTCTGATTTTGTAAATCTTATAAATGTGCATTTCCCATTTTGAGCAGATTCATAAAATATGCAAGCACCGATTTCCGATTCACAGCGCTGTTTTTCGATTGAATACACATTGACCGTAATTTATGTGCACTTGATCATTGTTCCGACTAGATGAATAACCCTCATTTCATCACCATAAATTATCGCATATGCTCATTGTTGATTATTGGTGATTGAAAAGTGTACAGCATTATCACTGAGGGGAAATTTGGTATAAAATTAGAGCCAATTTCAAAAAATGACATGGTCTTGAGTGAGCAAAGTATGACAACTTCTGCCTATACAGAGCAAAGAGCCAAAGTTTTGTCGCCTCGCCCGGCGCAGTTAATTACTTTGCCTGCATATATGGATTGCCATGATCACAACTACACGCAAATTGTAATTGGCCTAAAGGGGCAAGCGGAGTTTGAAGTGTGCGGCAGTGGCAATGTTGTCGGACCGGGGCAGGGTTGTGTTGTTACCTCCGGAACCGATCATGCTTTTGGCGGCATTGTCGGTCAGTCAGATATCTTGGTTTTGAACTTGCCTCTTCCTTCTGACGATGACCCTTTAGCCTTGCAAAAGATAAATGATCTTTCTCGCAGTGATGTGTACTTCCAACTCGATGGCCAAATTCAAAAACTGATTCAACTATTAGTGTTGGAAATGCAATCTTCTCCCGATGACTTACTTTTGAGTCGCGCTTGTAGCGATACAGTGACAGCTCTATTGCAGAGACACATATCCAGCTTTTCTACTCATAGAAAAGACTCGCGCTTCGACTTAGAAGCGGTCGATCGCTATATCGAACAGCATTTAAGTCGTCGAATTTCTGTCGCGCAGTTAGCGGGCAGCGTATTTCTTGGAGAAAGCCAATTTCATTGCCTGTTTAAAGAACAGCTTGGTATCACACCACACCAGTATGTGTTGGGTAAGCGTGTTGATATGGCGAAATCCCTCATAGAACAAGGTCGTTTAAATCTAGGTCAAATTGCAGAACTGACAGGGTTTTCAAACCAAAGTACCTTTACCCATACTTTCTCTCGTTTGCAGGGTATTTCACCTTCGCAATTCAAGAAAAGCTGTCGCAACTAAGCTTCCAAATTAAGAAATCACACCGCAATTTTGTTTTTTTCTACGTTCGCTAACATTTGTCCATAGCGATCTTCACTATTACTCGCCTTAATTAATGATAATTATTCTTCTTTAAAGCGTGATTTAGTCAATTAAAGGTTACTTATTTGCGTTATCTGGTAAAAAATTAGCATATTCTTTTGTTGTAAATGATGTGATTCTGTTTTCGCTTTGTTAATAAACCAAGTTTTTAGCAAAAAGCTCGGAGTTTTTGACAAGTAATCCTCGTGCGCTCAAAATACACTGCTGCCATTGTAGGAAGCCCGTATTGGATAAACGGGTATGAGATTGAGGAAAACGCGTGTTTACAGCAACTGATGTGTTGAAAGCCGAATTTGTAGAGCAACCGCTAAACAAATTGTGGTCGCAGATCTCTCCACTCTATATGGTGGATGAATCCCAATGGCTAAAGGAACTTTTACCCCTAGCAACGCCGACTGAAGATGAAAAGTCAGCGATAGCGGTTAAAACAACCGAACTGATTGAGACTATACGTAAAGACAAGCAGTCGATTCAAATGATTGATGCGCTTCTGCTTGAATACAGCTTAGATACTCAAGAAGGTATCTTGTTGATGTGTCTCGCTGAAGCTCTAATGCGTATTCCCGATACGGAAACTGCAGACGCCTTCATTAAAGATCGTCTCGGTGTTGCAGACTGGAAATCACACCTTAAGAATTCAGATTCTGTATTTGTTAACGCTTCAACTTGGGGCTTAATGTTTACAGGTAAAGTGATTGGTCTTTCTGACGCAGAGAGCACCAGCCCTATCCAAGCGGTTAACCGTTTAGTCAACAAGTTGACTGAGCCTGTGATTCGTAAAGCAATGCATCAAGCGATGAAGATCATGGGTCACCAGTTTGTTCTTGGTCGTAACATTGCTGAAGCGCAAAAAAATGGCCGTAAGATGCGCGACAAAGGTTTTACCTACTCCTTTGATATGTTAGGTGAAGCGGCGCTAACCACTGCTGATGCGAAAAAGTACTGCCAAGACTACTTAACAGCCATTGAAGCTGTAGGGCGCGACAAATATGGTTTAGACACCAGCCCAGCTCCGTCTATTTCTATCAAACTTTCTGCACTACACCCTCGTTACGAAGCGGCAAACCGCGATCGAGTAATGAGTGAGTTGTACCAAACGTTAATGCAATTGCTTGAGAAAGCAATTGAGCTTGATGTTGCTATCACGATTGATGCTGAAGAAGCAGACCGTTTAGAACTTTCTCTTGAACTGTTTGAAAAAGTTTACCGCAGTGAACTTGTAAAAGGTTGGGGCAAGTTTGGTCTAGTAATCCAAGCTTACTCAAAACGTGCTCTGCCAGTTCTGGCTTGGTTAACAGCGCTGGCAAAAGATCAGGGCGACCTGATTCCTGTTCGTCTTGTAAAAGGTGCGTACTGGGATAGTGAGATTAAGTGGTCTCAACAAGCGGGTTACACTGGCTACCCAGTATATACTCGTAAAGAATCTACCGATGTTTCTTATTTGGCGTGTGCGCGTTTCCTACTCAGTGAATCCGTTCGTGGCAATCTGTTCCCACAATTTGCTAGCCACAATGCGCAAACTGTCACTTCTATTGCTGTGATGGCAACACATAAAGATTTCGAATTCCAGCGTCTACATGGCATGGGGGACGCTCTTTATAACCATGTAATGAAAGCGTACAAGCAATCAGTGCGTATTTATGCTCCGGTAGGTAGCCATAAAGATCTGTTGCCTTATCTTGTGCGCCGTCTTCTAGAGAACGGTGCAAACAGCTCGTTTGTTCACCGTTTAGTTGATGCACGCTGCCCGATTTCATCTTTGATTCAGCATCCGGTCGATATGCTGCTTGAGTTTGATACGTTCAACAATGCTCAAATTCCACTGCCACCCGCTATTTTCTCTGAGCGCCGTAATTCTTATGGTGTGAACATAGATATCGAAAGCGAAGCTAAACCATTTGAAAAGCAAGTAGAGTCATTTGCTGGTCATCAGTGGAAGGCTGCGCCAATCATCAACGGACACTCTTTGATCGAAAGCATGATCAAGGAAGATGTAAAACCTGTAGTGGTCACAGCGCCATATGATCGTCGTATCGAAGTGGGTCAAGCGTACTTTGCTTCCCATGATCATGTTTCCGAAGCGATCGAATCTGCGCAAGCTGCATTTGCGAGCTGGAACCAAGAGCCTGCATCTGCTCGTAGCGAAAAGTTAGAGAAGCTTGCGGATCTATTGGAAGCGAATCTGGCTGAGTTAGTCGCAATCTGTCATCACGAAGCAGGTAAAACCATTCACGACAGCATTGATGAAGTTCGTGAAGCGGTTGATTTCTGTCGTTACTACGCCAAACAAGTGGATTGCTTAGGCGAGTTCACAGTGGATGGCTTTGATGGAGAGAAGCGTACGGTACAACGTGAAGGTCGTGGTGTATTCGTTTGTATCAGCCCTTGGAACTTCCCTCTGGCAATTTTCCTAGGTCAGATCTCTGCTGCACTAGTTGCTGGTAACACTGTGGTTGCAAAACCAGCAGAGCAAACCAGTTTAATCGCTGTTCGCGCGGTTGAATTGATGCTTGAAGCGGGATTCCCTGCTGGAGTTATTCAACTGCTTCCGGGTAAAGGTTCAGAAATTGGTAGTGCGCTTACTTCTCACCCAAGTATCGCGGGCGTGGCGTTTACAGGCTCTACCGCAACAGCGCAACGTATTAACCAAACACTGGCTGAGCGCGATGCCGATCCTGTTCCGTTTATCGCGGAAACCGGTGGTCAGAACGCAATGATCGTAGACAGTACAGCGCTACCTGAGCAAGTGGTTCGTGACGTTCTTCGTTCAGCGTTTGCTTCTGCGGGTCAACGCTGTTCAGCGCTACGTGTTCTTTTCGTTCAGCAAGATATTGCAGACCGCATTACCACGCTTATCCAAGGTGCAATGCAAGAGCTGTCGATTGGTCTTCCTTATTTGCATACTACTGATGTCGGCCCTGTGATTGATGCGAAAGCAAAACAAACACTGCTCGAGCATATAGACCACATGACGAAGACGCAGAAGAAAGTTGCTGAGCTTAGTCTGGGTGAAGATTGCCAACACGGTGATTTTGTTGCACCGACAGCGTTTGAGATTGCAGACATTTCATGTCTGACGGAAGAAAAATTTGGTCCGGTACTGCACATTGTTCGCTTCAAAGCGAGTGAACTGGCGGATGTTGTGAATCAAATTAACCAAACTGGATTTGGTCTGACTATGGGTATTCATAGCCGCAACGAAACGACCTATCGCTGGATTGAAAAACATGCACGTGTTGGTAACTGCTACATCAACCGCGACCAAGTTGGTGCTGTGGTTGGTGTTCAGCCGTTTGGTGGTCAAGGGCTATCGGGCACAGGTCCGAAAGCAGGTGGTCCACACTATTTATACCGTTTTTCTCAGGTTCAATACCGTTAATCGACTAAGCGAAGGAGACCAAACATGGTTCATCAAGTAACTCGTTTTTCTGACGCTTTTTCGGCTTGGGAAAACTGGAATTTAACAAGTTTTGATTCTAAGTGTGAGTGTTTACTTTCATTGAAATCAAATTTAGAGAGCACTTCTCCGCAACTTGCGAAAGTGATTTCTTACCATCTTCAACAGGCAGCAACATTGTTGGCGCATACGCACCAACTGGTTGGCCCTACCGGAGAAACTAACGAGCTGTATACGGCGGGTCGTGGTGTTGCACTGATCATTCAAGATGATGACAGTGCTGCTGCAAAAAAAGCCGTTATTGCTCAGTTAACAGCTGCATTAGTTGCGGGTAACAGCGTAGTTTATTGCAGTGATGATGCTGAATTGTTTTCAGCACTAAAGTCTGCTTTCGAGCAGTCAACTCTACCTGCTAACGTGTTGCAATTTGCGACGTTTGACGCGCATCACCAGTTGATGGAATCGGATGTTCGCGCTGTGGGCTATGTTGGTAAAACGTCGGTTGAGCGTCGTCTTAACCGCGAACTGGCAAAACGCACAGGTGCTATCGTTAGCTTAGTATCAGAAACGGATTTGGATGCCCTTCCTGTGGCACACGATCCACACTTATCACTGCGCTTTATTACCGAACGTACTCGTACAATTAATATTACGGCAGTGGGTGGCAATGCGACCTTGCTAGAGCTTGGAAGCGAATCTCACTAGGTCTGATGGCCTTAAAAGATCTTCAGACCTTAGATCTTTTATCTCTCCCCCTCTCTTTGAGGGAGGGGGCATGGAAGATATTTTATATTTAGAGGACTTACACAATGGAAAATAGCTTTGCTATTACGACCACCTTTATCGTCTACCTCATTCTGATGTTGGCGATTGGTGTTTACGCATATCAGCGAACGAAAAGTTCATCGGATTATTTCCTCGGTGGCCGATCTTTAGGTCCATGGCCTGCAGCGCTTTCTGCGGGTGCATCTGATATGAGCGGATGGTTGTTACTTGGTCTGCCTGGTTATGCCTACGCAGCGGGTTTTGAAGCTTTCTGGTTAGCGGGTGGCCTGTTGTAGGTACTTGGGCAAACTGGCTATTAGTTGCAAAACGTCTACGTACATACAGCGTAACGACAGATGCACTTACACTGCCTGAATTCTTATCGCGTCGCTTTAATGACAAATCTAAGCTAATTCAAACAATTTCAGCTTTCTTTATCCTTCTATTCTTCCTTTTCTATACCAGTTCAGGCCTAGTGGCTGGTGGTAAATTGTTTGAAACTGTATTTGGTATTGATTACACCATCGCGGTAGTTATCGGAACAATCTGTGTGGTTTCTTATACATTGTTTGGTGGCTTCTTAGCGGTATCTTGGACTGACTTAGTGCAAGGTCTTCTAATGGCAGCGGCGCTTCTTATCGTGCCTTTCGCCGCGCTTGACGGTGGTTTCGGTAAGCTGGATGCAGAGCTAACGGCAATTAACCCTGAACTTCTTACTCTTTGGAATGGTATTGACGGCAAACCACTGTCTGCTATCGCGATCATTTCTCTAGTTGCATGGGGTCTGGGTTACTTTGGTCAGCCTCATATTTTGGCTCGTTTCAAAGCTTCACGTTCAAACAAAGATCTAACCACTGCACGCCGTATCGCTGTTTTGTGGACAGGTCTGTCAATGTTTGGCGCGTTGTTAGTAGGCTTCGTTGGTTTGGTATATGTAACTAACCACGGCACTCTGCAACTTGAAGATGGCGAGAAAATCTTCATGCTATTAGTGAACGCGATGTTCCACCCGGTTATCGCTGGTATTCTTCTAGCGGCAATTCTTGCAGCAATCATGAGTACAGCGGACTCTCAGTTACTGGTTTCTTCTTCTGCTCTGGCTGAAGACTTCTACAAACAAGTCTTCAAGACTGACGCAAGCTCAGAAGAGATTGTGCGAGTAGGTCGCCTAGCGGTAATCATCCTATCTGTTATTGCACTTATCTTGGCAATGACTCCAGATAGCTCTGTATTAGGTCTAGTTTCTTATGCTTGGGCTGGTTTCGGCGCGGCATTTGGTCCTGCGCTAGTACTGAGTCTGTACTGGTCTCGCATGAACCGTAATGGTGCTCTGGCTGGTATCATCGTTGGTGGTGCCACTATCGTAGTGTGGAAACAGCTGTCTGGCGGTTGGTATGACGTGTACGAAATCGTACCGGGAATCATCCTATCTACAATCGCGATTGTGGCAGTGAGTCTACTGACAGGTGAACCTGAACAAGCTGTGAAATCTCAGCATCAAACATACAAGAAGCAATTGATTGACCTAGACTAGGTTAAAAGTTCACTGTTTCTCTGAAAACCCCACGCTGTGGGGTTTTTTTGTCTATGTTAAAACCGTTTGCTAGCAGAATTTACTTAGAGTGTATGTAGGATGTTTTAGATCCTTATCACACATTTAAATGAAATGTTTGAGTGTTTGCTCGAAAGTGATTAAATAAACGTCGAGTTTTCATTTTAGCCAATTAGAGAGGATCCCGTTATGCCAGAAGCGTTTTGTAACTGTTGCCGTAAAACCACACAGCATAAAGTTGTTATGAGACGTTGTTCTACGGAATCGGAATCTGGTTGGCAAGCTGTACATGCTTTTCTTTCAAAGCTTTTTAACGGCGAACATTACTACCCGATGGAACAACAAATGTTCTGTCGTGAATGCAATCATAAGCTGGTAGTGACAAGTAACAAATACTCAGGTTCTAATACCGTTAAGGTGTAGCCTTCTATCGCAGACTACAAATGAAACTAAGAATTTTCTTCTCAATAAAGGGCATCATCTGATGCCCTTTGTTTTTGATTGTGACTATGCTCACAACACATAATGATGAGGTTCATCCTGCCTTTATTAGTCAGTATTGTATGGCGCAATGACTCTTGAAAAAGTATTGAGCTATGAATCTAGACCGTGTGGATCAACAAATCCTGCGCATATTACATACTAAAGGCAGACTGCCAGTGGTTGAACTGGCGAAGTTAGTGAACCTTACTACATCGCCTTGTTCTGACCGAGTTAAGCGACTAGAAAAAGAAGGCTACATCAAAGGCTACCACGCTGAGTTAAATCCAGAAAAGTTAGGCTTGGATGTACAGGTATTTATTCATATTCGTTTAGACCAAACCTGCTTTTCTATTTTTGAACGCTTTGCTCGCGCAGTGGAAGATATCCCTGAAATTGAATCTTGCTATTCTTTGTCGGGGGACTTCGATACCATGATTAAAGTTCGCGTCAAAGACATGAAAGCTTACCAAGCGTTTATGTCCGGACGATTAGGTACACTGCCGGGCGTGATTCAGACAAGAAGTGAGTTTGTGATTGAAGAACACAAGACAAGCTTTGGCATTAACCCAGAACTTCTTTCCACGTTATAACGTTGTCTGGTAGGAGATAATATGAATCGAGTATCCGCTGTAGAAGCTCAGTGGCAAAAATTACAAGTGACTGAGCTAGAAGTACTGCATGCGCAATACAGCCGTCTTCGCCTTCAATACGCTAATGACCCGTCACCCAGTTTCGATCAGAGACTGCAACGCCTTTCAGCGTTGAAAGCTGCACTGTTAAAAGAGAAAAAAGCGCTCGTGGAAGCGCTCAGTGAAGACTTCGGTTTCCGTCCGCATTTTGACAGCACCTTCTGTGATGTACTGCCTGTTATCAACCAGATTAAGTACACCCAAAAGAATCTTAAAAAGTGGATGAAACCATCGCGCCGTCATGCGGGGTTATTGGTTTTGCCTTCGAAAGTGCAAGTGCACTACCAGCCGTTAGGTGTAGTCGGAATCGTGGTGCCTTGGAACTTCCCAGCAATGCTGAGCTTGTCTCCGCTTGTTACTGCTATAGCGGCGGGTAACCAAGCGATGATTAAGTTCAGTGAATACACTCCTGCAACCAACAAGGTGCTGACGAGAGTCATCAGTTCTTTAGGTGATATTGCGGTGTGTGTGGAAGGGGATTTAACCATAGCAACAGCATTCAGCTCTTTGCCTTTCGATCATCTGCTTTTCACTGGCTCAACTCCGGTGGGCAAAATCGTCGCGCAATCTGCGGCAAAAAATTTAACGCCTGTCACTCTGGAACTGGGTGGTAAATCGCCGACAATTATCGCACCGGATGCAGACTTGGTCCGTAGCATTGACAACATCATGCAAGGCAAAGCGATTAACTCTGGGCAGATATGTATTGCACCAGATTACGTGATGTTGCCCGCCGACAAGGTTGAGCAGTTTGTTGAGTTGTATTTGAAGCGTTTTGCTAAACGTTTTATCAACAAACACGGTGTATTGGATTGTGCGGGTATCATCAATCAAGCGCAGTTAGAACGTCTGCAAAGCTATCTTGAAGATGCCAAACAGAAAGGCGCGCAGATTTACACTGTAAAGCAGTCGGTTGAACTGAAAGCAACGCAGATGGCGCCAAGTCTAGTCACGAATGTCACTGACGATATGTGGCTAATGCAAAATGAAATCTTCGGCCCAATTTTGCCTGTGATTGGTTATAAAACCATTGAAGAGGCAATTGAGAGAGTGAACTCCCACGCTCGTCCGTTAGCGCTCTATCTCATGACTGATGATAACGATATTGCTGAATATGTTCTCAAGCACACGCACAGTGGCGGAGTGTGTATTAATGATACTTTGATGCATGTTGCTGCTGATTCTGCGCCATTTGGTGGTATCGGAGATTCAGGTATGGGGCATTATCATGGGATTGAAGGCTTCAAGACCTTTACCCATGCTAAAACGGTGGTGCGTTCGTGGAGTAAGTTACCACGCAGTTCATGGTTATTGAACCATCGTAAATCGATTCTGTATCTGCTTAATCGTTTCTTAATTCGCTAGTTCTACGCTCTAGTTCTAACTACCTCATTTATAAAGGCGCTTATGCGCCTTTTTCATTTCTATCGACTCTCGATAGCAAGTTCGCTAACCAATCATTCTCACCGTTAACCCCTCCTACAATCAGCCGACAAAGGCTTGTTGCAAAGCAGACAATGTTTGATTGTTTCTTCTAACACTAATTGCTAATCGATTGAAAAATCGTTGATTTTCTGATGGTACAGATCTCGCAATAACGACCGTGAGTCTAATTTAACAAGGAGATAGACCATGGCAATTCGTCAATGTGCAATTTACGGAAAAGGCGGCATCGGCAAGTCCACTACCACTCAGAACTTAGTGGCAGCGTTGGCTGAAGCGGGTAAGAAAGTAATGATTATCGGTTGTGACCCGAAAGCGGACTCAACTCGTCTCATCCTGCACTCAAAAGCACAAAACACCATCATGGAAATGGCAGCGGAAGCCGGTACGGTTGAAGACATCGAACTAGAAGATGTATTGAAAGTCGGTTATGGCGATGTTCGCTGTGTGGAATCAGGCGGCCCTGAGCCAGGCGTAGGTTGTGCTGGTCGCGGTGTTATCACAGCAATCAACTTCCTCGAAGAAGAAGGCGCGTATGAAGATGACTTAGATTTCGTTTTCTACGACGTATTGGGTGACGTTGTGTGTGGTGGTTTCGCGATGCCAATTCGTGAAAACAAAGCGCAAGAAATCTACATCGTATGTTCTGGCGAGATGATGGCAATGTACGCTGCAAACAACATCTCTAAAGGTATCTGCAAATATGCAGCGACAGGTAGTGTACGTCTAGCAGGGCTGATTTGTAACTCTCGTAACACAGACCGTGAAGATGAACTCATCATGGCGCTGGCTGACAAAATCGGTACGCAGATGATTCACTTTGTTCCTCGTGACAACATCGTACAACGTGCAGAAATCCGTCGTATGACGGTTATCGAATATGACCCAACGTGTAAACAAGCGGACGAGTATCGTGCTCTAGCAAGCAAGATCATCAACAACCAAATGTTTGTGATTCCAACGCCAGTCACCATGGATGAGCTGGAAGAATTGTTGATGGAATTCGGCATTCTTGAAGAAGAAGACGAAACCATCATAGGTAAAACAGCGGCAGAGCTAACAGCGTAAGTTAAGCACTGATTCTTCTTATTTGGTTAAAGACAATGAGGATTCACTTATGTCTATGAACAAAGAACAAAAACAGGCGCTGATAGATGAAGTTTTGGATGTCTATCCTGAGAAAGCGCGTGAAGATCGCAAGAAGCATATTGCGATCAGTGATAGCTCTGCTGAAGGCACTTGTATCACGTCAAACCGCAAAACACTGCCAGGTGTGATGACGGTTCGTGGTTGTGCGTATGCAGGTTCAAAAGGGGTAGTGTGGGGACCTGTGAAAGATATGATTCACATTTCTCACGGTCCTATCGGCTGTGGTCAGTACTCTCGTGCGGGTCGTCGTAACTACTACTCAGGTACAACGGGTGTTGACTCTTTTGGTACGTTGAACTTTACCACTGACTTCCAAGAGCGTGACATCGTATTCGGTGGCGACAAAAAACTCTCTGCCGCTATTGATGAGATTGAGTCATTGTTCCCGCTATCGAAAGGCATCTCGATTCAATCAGAGTGTCCGGTGGGTCTGATTGGTGATGACATTGAAGCGGTAGCGAAAACAAAGAGTGCTGAAACGGGCAAAACCATTGTGCCTGTACGTTGTGAAGGTTTCCGCGGCGTATCTCAATCGTTGGGTCACCACATCGCGAACGATACTATTCGTGACTATGTGTTGGATGCCGCTCAAGAGAGCACTATTGAATCAACACCTTACGATGTGGCCATCATCGGTGACTACAACATCGGTGGCGATGCTTGGTCTTCTCGCATCATCCTCGAAGATATGGGTTTGCGCGTTGTTGCTCAATGGTCAGGTGATGGCACATTACCTGAGATGAAAAACACACCAAAAGTAGCGTTAAACCTTGTTCACTGTTACCGCTCAATGAACTACATCGTGCGTTACATGGAAGAGAAAAACGGCATTCCTTGGGTGGAGTACAACCTATTCGGTCCAACCAAGATCGAAGAGTCTATGCGTAAAATTGCCGCATTCTTTGACGACAAAATTAAGCAGCAGACTGAAGAAGTGATTGCGAAATACCGTCAGCAATGGCAAGCGGTGATTGATAAATATCGCCCACGCCTAGAAGGCAAGACTGTGATGCTTTATGTCGGTGGTCTGCGTCCTCGTCACATCATTGGTGCGTACGAAGATTTGGGTATGGAAATCGTGGGTGCGGGTTATGAGTTTGCTCATAACGATGACTACGTGAAAACCACGCCAGATGTCAAAGATTCAACCTTGCTATTCGATGATGCCAGTGCCTATGAGTTGGAAGAGTTCGTTAAACGCTTGAACCCAGATTTGATTGGTTCTGGTGTGAAAGAGAAATATGTCTTCCAGAAAATGGGTTACCCATTCCGCCAAATGCACAGCTGGGATTATTCCGGTCCTTATCATGGTGTCGATGGTTTCGCTATCTTCGCACGCGACATGGATTTAACGCTGAACAACCCATGCTGGAAGAGCATGAAAGCACCTTGGTTGGAAGAAGCATCAGACGAAGCGTTAGCTAAATCTGCTTAAAGTGAGTTGGAAAGGATTTCCAATTAATGTAACCCGAGCCGGCGTTCACAGATTAGTGGCACGGTAGGAGAATACTCATGACTCAAAAAGTTGAAGACATTAAAACTGGTTATGCGCTATTTCAGCAACCAGAGTATCAAGAGTTGATGGCCAACAAGCGCGCAACTTTTGAAAATGCCGTTGATGCTAAGAAGGTTCGCGAAACCTTTGAATGGACAACAACGAAAGAATACCAAGAGATTAACTTTGCCCGTAAGCACATTACGATTGACCCAGCGAAAGCGTGTCAGCCACTCGGTAGCGTTTTGTGTTCTCTCGGTTTCGAAAAAACACTCCCTTACGTGCACGGTTCACAAGGTTGTGTGGCTTACTTCCGTTCTTATTTCAACCGCCACTTTAAAGAACCTGTTGCATGTGTTTCTGACTCAATGACAGAAGACGCAGCGGTGTTTGGTGGTCAGGAGAACATGTTTGACGGACTTAAAAATGCCTACGCCTTGTACAAACCTGAAATGATAGCAGTCTCTACCACCTGTATGGCGGAAGTTATCGGTGACGACTTAAACGCCTTCATCAATAACGCCAAACACAATGAACATATTCCAGCGGATTTACCGGTTCCATTTGCGCACACACCTTCGTTTGTGGGTAGCCATGTGACTGGATGGGATAACATGTTCGAAGGCATTCTGCGCTATTTCACCATTAATGGAATGGAAGGCAAAGTGGCTGGAAGCAATGGCAAAATTAACATTGTTCCGGGGTTCGAAACCTATCTTGGTAACTACCGCGTCATTCGTCGTATGTTGGACGAAATGAAGGTGGAATACTCTTTCCTTTGTGACCCATCAGAAGTATTGGATACCCCAGCAGACGGTGAATACCGTATGTATTCAGGCGGTACGCCAATCGAAGAAGTTAAAGATGCACCGAATTCCAAAGCCACTTTCTTACTTCAACCTGATCAACTTGTGAAAACCAAGAAATTCATTGAAGGTACTTGGAAACAAGACGTGCCAGCACTGAATATCCCTATGGGATTGGAGTGGACAGATAATTTCATCATGAAAGTATCAGAAGTGACAGGTAAGCCTATTCCTGAGTCAATCACCAAAGAGCGTGGTCGTCTTGTGGATATGATGACTGACTCTCACACTTGGCTGCACGGCGTGACAGTTTCACTGTACGGTGATCCTGACTACCTATTGGGTATGTGTAAGTTCCTAACCGAGCTTGGTTGCGAAATTAAGCATGTGCTTTGTAACAACGGCGCGAAGCGTTGGCGCAAACAAATGGAAGCTCAGCTTGCTGAAACGGCATATGGCCAAAACGCAGAAGTGTTCATGGGTAAAGACTTATGGCACTTACGTTCCCTGATGTTTACTGACAAACCGGATCTATTGATTGGTAACTCATACGGTAAGTTCATCGAACGTGATACCAAAGCGAAAGGTCCTGAGTTTGAAGTACCTCTAGTTCGTATCGGTTTCCCAATTTTCGACCGCCATCATCTTCATCGCCAGTCTACTCTCGGCTACGAAGGTGCAATGACCATCTTAACCACTTTGGTGAATGAGGTTCTGGCGAAGCTGGATCGTGAAACAAGCGACTTAGGCAAAACTGACCTTGGTTTTGACTTGGTTCGCTAGTGACAATGGCCGACGGAATGTTCTGTCGGCCTTTCTTTATCAGCCTAACAGAGGGAAAGGTTATGGCGAATGTAATGATTCAGTACAACGAAAATGGTGTGCTTTCACTTTACTTACCAAAGAAAGACTTAGAAGAAGTGATCACTTACTTTGAGTTTGATAGCGACAGCAAATGGGGTGGCGAAGTGCGTTTAGCCAACGGGGCGATCTATCACATTGACCCAATGGCAACAAAACCTAAGTTGCCTATCACGGTAAAAGCCAGACGACTACAAGCAGCGTGATTTAGGAGGACGATATGATGATGGACAATACCATTTCCGACCAAGCGGCGATACGCATTGCTTTAGCGTCTAAGTCGTTGCCCAATATCGAACTGCGCTCACTATTGGGGCTGTTGATTCAGCACCTTGGTGAGCCTCTGACTGAAACCAAGTTAGTCGGTTTGTCTCCGAAGGCTTTTCGTTTAATGGTTGGTTCATTAGGTTCAGGAGCAACTCGCAAAGACGTTTCCAACGCTTTGCATGTGCTTTGTAATCCAGAAATCAGTGATGTTTCTGCGCCAGAAGTCGCTTTGCAAACACCTATCTCTGGACCAAAACTGCGCGTGGCGTTGACATCGAACCAAGGTGAGATGGTTAATGGGCACTACGGTTCGTGCTTGCGCGTTTTAATATATGAAGTCAATGCGACCCAGCATCAACTGGTTGAGGTGCGTGAAATGCCAACCGAGAAGAAAGGTGAAGAGCGAGCCATTGCAATGCTGGATAGAATCCGCGATTGCCATATGCTGTTTACCCTTTCGATTGGCGGACCTGCCGCTGCTCGTGTTACGCGCGCTAATATCCATCCCATCAAGAAAACTGCGCCTATAGAGGCTTCTGTAGTGCTAAAGGATCTCTCGCAAGTGATCGCAACCAATCCACCACCTTGGGTGAAACGAATCCTTGATTTCAAAAAGGATGTCGTTGAGTGTGGAGAATTGGAGCCGGAGGAGAGCTATGAGTGATGTAGTTATAGAGGCATCTGCATCAATGCAGCTTGCGCATCTTTCTCCCGTAGTATTGTCGGACATCGTTGCCAAACTTGAGGCACAGTCCGACATCAATCAGCAAACGTTGCATAGCTTGAAATTAAGCTATCCTGAACTGCGTTTTACTCTTTGTTTTGAGCAGGAGATGGGAACTCGTGAAGCGTATCTTGAAGCGAATCACTTTGATCTACATTTAGTCTCGCACAGCTTGTCGGGCTGCAGTTCATTGACCTTTGATTTAGCCGCATGCAGTGGTCTTGTGATTGCACTTCACGATGAGTGAAGTGTGGGATCGTTTCATCACAACCTCCTTGTCCGCTTCACCTTGTTTTCTTCAAGCGTGTGTTCGAGGAGGTGACGTTTTGATTGAACGATTGGAAATTTTGCCAAGCATAGATGTTAGCAATAGAGCCCGTCAGTAGAGCAGCCAGTCAGTCGCATAAATCACTACGATCACTAGAGTGACGAGAAAGGCTAGTATCATCGCCATCTTTTTCATGTAGCCTGATCTATCAAATACAACGCCTTCTTCTTCTCTCACTCTTGCTTCTTCATCAAAGTGCCACTTAATCGCTAAGTAACCGCCAATGCCTAATACAATTATCTTCAACGCTCCAGCAAAGTACGGAAAGACGTTAGCCCAACTGCCGCTCATCCTCTATCTCCATCAAGTTAAAAATCGAATTTACGGTAGCATAGCCAAAGGTGCATGTTTATTTCTTTTTTGTCGCACCTTCTATTTCACTTTGTTCGTTTTACGACAATTGTTCATTTCATCTCCTAAATAAACTCAATTTATCAATAAGTTATTTTTGGCTTTCTAATTGCAATTCCACTGATTAATACGACATTCAGGGATTGAATGTAACAACATCGTCAGATGTAGCCAGTTGGAGGCACCATGAAGCAGTCCGAAATAAAACTCTTACAAGATGAACCTGCTTGCGAACATAACTCAGGCAGCAAAAGTGGCTGTAGTCGACCCAAACCGGGTGCCACGGCTGGTGGTTGTACTTTCGACGGTGCGCAAATCAGTTTGTTGCCGATTGCCGATGTTGGACATATTGTCCACGGTCCGATTGGCTGTGCTGGTAACAGTTGGAACAATCGAGGAACACGGGCAACAGGTACAAATCTGTTTCGCTATGGTTTCACCACGGATCTGAACGAGCAGGACGTGATTATGGGGCGCGCGGAGAAGCGACTGCTTCATGCGATTAAACAGTTGATAGAAAAACACGCTCCGCCCGCCGTGTTTGTCTACATGACCTGTGTTCCTGCTCTCGAGGGCAATGACATTGAAGCGATATGCCAGTTGGCGAAAGATCGCTGGAACATACCTGTCATTCCTGTTGATGCCGCTGGTTTCTATGGCAATAAAAATCTTGGCAACCGTATTGCGGGTAATGTGATGTTTGAGCGCGTCATCGGCAGTGCAGAGCCACCAGCGAAACCTTTGATGAAGCATGACGCGACACGTCACGTGCACGACATTGTATTGATTGGTGAATACAACATCGCCGGTGAGTTTTGGCATGTTTCTCCGTTGTTTGAACTGCTGGGTTTGAGAGTGTTGTGTTGCTTGGCGGGTGACACTCAATTTCATCAAATTCAAACCATGCATCGCGCCGATGCGGCGATGGTGGTTTGCGCCCGAGCACAAGTCAACGTTGCCCGTAAACTAGAAGAAAAGTGGCATATTCCCTGGTTTGAAGGCAGCTTTTACGGCATTGAAGATACATCGGCAGCGCTGCGTTCATTCGCTCGTTTAATCAAAGATGAGCGTTTAATCGAAGAGACGGAGGCTTTAATTTTCCGAGAAGAAGCCCAAACTCGAGAAGCATTAAAGCCTTATGTTGAGTGCCTTAACGGTAAAAAAGCACTGCTTTATACCGGTGGGGTGAAATCCTGGTCGGTCGTTAGTGCGCTAAAAGAGCTTGGCGTGGAATGTGTTGCAACAGGCACGCGTAAATCCACTCAGTCAGATAAGAAACGCATTATGGATATCATGGGCGAAGAGGCGCTAATGCTTGATGAAGGTGGAGCATCACTGCTTCTCGATACCTATCATCGTTACAACGCTGACATCATGATTGCGGGTGGCCGCAACATGTACACCGCGTTAAAAGCGCGCCTGCCATTTCTCGACATCAACCAAGAGCGTGAACATGCCTATGCTGGGTATAAAGGCATGATCACCCTTGCGCAGGAACTGTGTCGCACTTTAGAAGCGCCGATTTGGGCAAAAGTTCGCAGCGATGCGCCTTGGTCGCTGCAAACATCATCGGATAGCTTGTCCTCAACCAATGCTGTTGTGAATGCCAAGTAAGGAGATTCAAATGGTGACTGAAAGAAATGCGAAAGTAAGAAAAATGAATTCTCCTTTGGTTTCTCAGCCTTTGAAAACTAGCCCTGCAACAGGGGCAACTCTGGCGTCACTCGGTTTTCATCGTTCTATTCCGTTAATGCATGGCGCTCAAGGATGCAGTGCATTTGCCAAAGTCTATTTGATTCAGCATTTGCGCGAGCCCATCCCTCTGCAAAACACCGCTATTGACCAAGTCTCAGCAGTGATGGGCGGCGATGAGAACCTCAGCGAAGCTTTGCAACTGCTGTGTGAAAAACAAAGCCCAGAGCTTATCGCGGTAATGACGACAGGTCTGACAGAGATGCAAGGCTGTGATGTGTTTCGGGTGATTGCGGATTTCAAACATAGCCATCCTCAGTTTGCTAACACTCGAATTGTCTCAATGGCTACGCCGGATTTTGTTGGCTCAATGCAAACCGGTTTTTGCGAAGCTGTTCGCAGCGTGGTAAAGCAGCTTGTTCAGCCTCCAACCTTGCGTCCTCGTCAGCGTCAACAGGTCAATGTGCTCTGTTCGTTGGGGATGACGGCAGCTGACATTGAAACCATCAAGCAATATGTCGAAGCGTTTGGGCTTGATGCGGTTGTCGTACCCGATTTATCCCTATCACTTGATGGACATTTGGACGAAGCGGAATACAACGCAACCAGCACTGGTGGTACGTCAGTGATGGAAGTGGAACTGATGTCTGACAGCATCATGACTTTGGTGCTGGGCGATGGTCTGCTTGATCTTGCCCAATGGCTAAAACAGCGTTTTGATATTCCCTATCAGTCGTTTGGCATGGGTATGAATATGGATGTGGTGGATGATCTCGTGATGACCTTATCCCGCATCAGTGGACACGATGTACCGAGTTGGATGACGCGAGCTAGACAACGGGTGCAGGATGCAATGTTAGATACCCATTTTCTGCTCAGTCGAGAAGAGTATGTGATTGCGCTAGAACCCGACCTTGCCAAAGGTTACGCCGAATTGCTTCTCTCGGTTGGCGGCCGAATTTCTCAGTTGATCACCACGATTGATGCGTCCCATCTATCGGATATCGATGCGGATGACATTGTTATAGGCGATCTCTCAGCGATTGATCTGAACAACTCACATCTGAAAGTGGTGATCAGTAACACTCATGCTGCACAGATGTGTGAGCCGCTAGTTCCGGTTTTGCGTGCTGGTTATCCTTGCCACGATCAGTACGGGAATATGGACATACGTCAGTTTGGCTATGAGGGGATTCGTGAGCGCCTGTTTGCATTAGCCAATTTGCTATTACGTAATCACAAAGATGAAGTCCCTGTTCATATCAGCGCTTACCGCTTTGAAGCTCATGAAGTCATGCAAAACGAGATGGCTGGATTGATTTCTAAGGAGGCGCGATGAGCATAAACAAACGCAGATTGCACGTCGAACCGAGCCCAGATGCCAGTAGCTTCAAAGTGAAAGTCGCCTTTGCGACCCATGATAGACAGACCGTTGATCAGCATTTTGGCAGTTCGTTGGGTATGTTGATCTATGGCATCTGCGAACAAGACTGGCATTTGATTGAAGCGATTGAATATTCAGTATCGGATCGGGTTCACGACAAACTACCAAGCCGAATCAATGATCTTTCGGATTGTTCTGCGGTGTTTTGTAACGCATGTGGGGCAGCTGCGATAAGACAGCTTATTGAGCAGAGTATCCAGCCAATCAAAGTGCATCAGGGGTACGACATTCATCAGCTCTTGTCGGAAATGCAACAAGAATTGCAGCAAGGGCCTTCTGGCTGGTTGGCTAGGGCAATGAAGCAACGTGAAGATGTACAAACGGCTGAAAACAGTCAGCAACGTTTATCCCAACTGATGGATGAAGAGTGGTAACGGCACTGAAATTTGAAAGCAATGGCTGACGTAATAATGGCTGATTTCATAAGACATGAACAGGAATGTTTAAATATCAACAAGGAAGAGAACGGTGAGTAATAGAGTAGGTTATACCCAAGGCGGTGATGAATGGGTGCCGCAATTCATTCAGGCAATCGACAAACAAAACTGTATAGGCTGTGGACGCTGCTACAAGGTTTGTTCAAGGGATGTGTTTGATCTGGTGGAAAACGAAGATATTGATGAAGACGACGATTATTTTGACGACGATGAAGTGATGATGGTTATGACGCTGAAAAATGCAGCAGATTGCATTGGCTGCGAAGCTTGTTCAAAAGTGTGTCCAAAGAGCTGTCATAGTTTCGCTGCTGCCAATGCTTAATGAGGCTTTAAAGGGTAACGAATGCCAGTTCCTTACCCTCCTTAGCCACTTAAAATCTTGTCAACACCAGACATTTACAATATGCACCAAGTTGGATTTCGATCACGAATTAAATTTCATCCCGTTTTCAAATCTAACAAGATGTCATTCTGTGAAAATTATGGGTCACATTTTTTAAGTGATCCGTCGATATCCCTGAATATAACAGGGACAAAAGTATGACATTCATTTATATTTTCTAGCCTTATAGTTTAGGTGAGATTGCTAGTTTTCGTATGGATATGTCAGGTGACGATGCAAGAGTCAATTTGCGTCAGGCTTTGTTAGGTATTGCTCAAGCGTTAGACGCAATTGAGCATGAAGTCCCTTACCATGGCTACAACGTGGCATATATTGCCTATCGATGTGCGGTGTTTATGGGGTGGGATGAAGAACAGGCTCAGTTAGCTTTTTCAATAGGGCTAATGCATGACTGTGGTGGCACACAATCGACTAATCTTTTACCTCTGTTTCCACACTGTTTAACTGGCAGTTTTTCCCGCCATTGTGAAAAAGGCTATATGTTGCTGAAAGAGTGTCAGCCGTTGTCTTGTTTTGCCACGCCAATTTTATACCACCATACTCCTTGGCAAGAGTTGAGAAATCTGCCGTTATCCGATACCGATAAACAACTGGCTTCTCTGATCTTTTTAGCCAACCGTTTAGATCATCTCTACCGTCATCATAAGAAAGACAAATTTGGTAATCTTTCCGCTGTCGAGAAAAAAGCGATTTGTGATGAACTGATCCATCATGCAGATACTGTGTTTGAACCGAATATGGTCCAGCACATGACGGAGCTGGTGGATAAAGACGATTTCTGGTTTGCAATGAAGCCAAGGTACATTGAGGAAATGTACTTTCGAATGCAGCCTGTGCCGTTTTTTTCTGGCCGCGTCGATTTGGATGGCACCATAGAGATCGCTGAATTTTTTGCAAAAATTGTTGATGCAAAAAGCTCTTTCACTTTCCAACATTCGTTGAAAGTGGCTCAGCTGGCTCAGTTCATCTCTAAGCAGCTTGGGTATTCTCCTAAAGTGCAGAAGATGTTGTATCTGACAGGATTAGTGCACGATATCGGAAAACTTTATACGCCGGATCCAGTATTGCACAAAGCAGGTAAGCTGACTTCCGAAGAGTATACCTGCATTAAGAGCCATGCCACGGATACTCGCTTTATCCTGCAAGCTATTTTCCGCTCTCAGCGTATTCTCGAATGGGCATCCAACCACCATGAACGTTTGGATGGTTCGGGCTATCCGTTAGGTAAAATGGCAGATCAACTCGATAGGCCAAGCCGGATTATTGCTGTTTCGGACGTGTTTCAAGCTCTCACTCAATCGCGACCCTACCGAGCGGGAATGCCGTTGGAAGAAGCTTTGGGGATAGTTCGTTCACTCGTTGATAATAATCAGTTAGATAGAGAAATTTTTGAGAGTCTGGAACGCCACTCTCACGAGTGTTATCAGCTATCTATTGGCGAACAGGACGAAATTATCGATTATGTGCCAGCCTTAACAGTTGGTGAAAAGTGATCGAACCTAAGTTTAACCACTAGCCATTGTTCTACTATATTTTCATTAGGGTTGTAGTATTCAACTGAAACAGTAGAAACGAGCTGCATATGATGAGTCCTGTCAAAATAGAGTGGCATGTTAACTTAAGGCAAACATTTTTTTGTATCGCGAGAGCGCTAGATTCAATTGGTATTGATGATATCAATCACGGTCATCGTGTAGGCTACATGGCCTACGCTTGTGCTAAAGCGATGGAATGGAGTGAAGAAGAGTGCCAGTTGGTATTCTCACTTGGCTTGATTGATGACTGCGGTGTCGCGCAAAAACGTGATTTCTATAATTTGCTTGAGAATATGCAGCCCGACAATGTTCGTCAGCACTGTGTGCGAGGATACGAACTCCTTTCTCAATGCCCACCATTGGCTCTTTTTGCCGATACTATCTTGTACCACCATACCCCTTGGGAAGAGTTAAAGCACATTGATATCTCAGACAGAGATAAGCGTTTTGCTGCGCTGATATTTCTCGCCGACCGGGTCGATTATCTTAAAGAACTTTACCCAAGAGATGAGTTCAGCAACGTGACTCAGGAAGCTCGTAATGAAGTGTGTCTTGAAATTGGGCGGCTCAGTGGCACCTTGTTTGAGAGAGATCTGGTACGTCAAATGCAAAGCCTGTTGAGCAAAGAATTCATCTGGTTCTCAATGGAGTATCATCACATCGAAGCACTGAGCCAAAGTCTACCTTCAACGCCATTTTTCGAGCAAAAGTTAGAAGTAGGCGATGTAGTGGCGATTGCAATGCTGATGGCAAATATCGTCGATGCGAAGAGCCAGTTCACTTTTTATCACTCTCAGAAAGTTGCCGAGATTTGTCACAGTTTGGCTCGGCAGTTGGGGCTTAGTTCTGAGATGCAAAAAGCGCTGTATTTAACAGGGCTAGTACACGATATTGGCAAGCTACACACGCCGGAGGATATCCTACATAAACCGGGTAAACTCAATGAGAGTGAATACCTCTGTATTCAGCGCCATTCAACGGATTCACGCTATACATTGCAAATGATGTTTGGACAGTCTGCTGTTTGTGAATGGGCGGCGAATCACCATGAGCGTTTAGATGGTTCGGGATACCCGAGAGGTTTGCAAGGCGCAGAAATTGATTTACCTTCACGAATCATTGCGGTAGCGGATGTGTTTCAGGCTTTAACTCAAGCGCGGCCTTACCGAGGAAGGATGACCCTTGAAGAAGTGATGCAAATTATGTCTCACGAAGTGAGCTGCGGGCGATTGGACAGCAAAGTGTTGGATGTATTAGTGAAGAACGAGAAAGAGTATTACGAGCTCTCTATTCAAGAGAGCTCGCCAGGTTGGGTTAGTGCCCCTTAACGTATTCTTTAAAGCGTGTTTTAGTTTCTGCGTCAGCTTTGTTGTACCAGAAGTGCAGCATTTCTTCCGCTGTCGAATCTGCGGCTATTGGCTGGCTGATAGCCATTGAGGCAGCGCTTTTATCGGCAATAGAAGCCACGGCACCTGTTTGGTTGTATTCCTTGGTTTCTTGATAGAAATTGCGGCCGAGCTGCATACCTTCTTTGACTAAACGATCTTGGTCAATGCTGATTGCTGAGCCACTTTTATCCACCAAAGACCAGTCAAAAGATTTAATCTTTTCTTGCGCCATTTTGGCATCGCGATACTCAGGCAATGAGAAAACCAATTCTTTATCTTGTGCAGTAAATTTAGCGATGACTACATCGCTCGCCACGCCTACACGGTCATCACCTTCTGTAAAATAGGGTTCAAAACGGAATACGATCTGATTTTGTCCATCTTCCAATTCAACGCTTTTGGTTGAAGAGAACAAACTTCCAGACGTTTCTGGTTTTGCACCATTCACAACAAGTAAATCAACAGAGCTAGGAACTTCGATGGTGACTTTAGCGGCCGCTGACGCGCTAAAAGCGAGGGCGAGAATATACGAGAGTGGTTTGATTAATTTCATTTTGTTTGTCCTTGAAGCCAACTTGCAGAAATACGCAAACTACTTGCAGTAACAGCAGAACCAATAACGAGGAACGCCGCTGGCATCGCTGTACATTCAAATAGGAAGGATATAGAGGGTGCCGATAGATGGCGGGAAATGCAAGTCATCATCTGTGAGTAACATAAGAATTGCGATTGATTATAAATCTGCATTTATTTTGCAACATTCTCACCCAGTGAGAATGTAATGCTTTTATTTGGGTGGGATTCTCGATATATAAGAATTTGAGTTTGAGGCGTTTACTGATAAAGGCTAAAACAATCCCATGAATGAATTAAAACTGTCTACGAATCAGGTCAACGAAAAGTCACTCCAGCTATTAATGCAAGTGGCGGTGAATAGTGAACCTGTTTCAGCGAAAACGCTGAGTGAACAATTGCAAGTCCCTTTGAGTAGTCTTTACCGACACTTAAAGTTGCTGAAAGAGTGGAGTTTGATTGAGGAAAGTCCATACGACAAAACCTTGATCATCGGTCCGGCTGCTTTGCTGTTAATGCATAGTTACGAGACCAGCCAACACAATTTAGACGAAGTTGATGCGGTGTTAACACGCTTGCAAAAACAGACAGGTGAAATGGCTGCATTCATGGTGCCGGTAGGTTACAGAGCACTGTGTGTCATCCAGAAAGAAAGTATGCAGGCGCTCCGATGCAGCTACGTCCAGGGTCAAAGTCAACCCCTGCTTCGTGGCGCCTCATCCAAAGCTATGCTGGCTTTTATGCCAACTCAGCGTTGTGAAAAGATATTGCGACACTTCGGGCAAGAAGAGCAATTGGACAAGTGGCAAGTTGAGTTGGAGAAAATTCGGCAACGAGGATATGCCGTGAGTACTTCTGAGATTGATCCGGGCGTTTCTGGGATCAGTGCTCCGGTGATGAAAGGAAGCAAATTGATTGGCGCGATTACAGTTATGGCTCCAGCCCATCGCGTTGACGCTAATAAACAGCGAATCATTTTGCATGTGTTACAGGCCGCTCGCGCGTTGCCACCAGAGAGGTAATCATCATGTTGAGTTTATTCAAACGTTACCGTATGAACCGCAGTTCGGTGCATACATTCTCTCCGTTCACTTTTCTAACTGTTTGTGAACGTGTTAAGCCTATGACACAGGTAGAGTTTGAATTTGCTCAACAGAGTTTGGAATTGTCTTCAGAGTGGCTTTACAAACAGCAATCTAATCTTAACTACAGTGATGCTGGCCATTTCGTGGTTCAAGATCATCAGGATGTCGCTTATCAAGAGTTGCTCAGCCGACACTTTGCGTTGTGCTCTGTTCCTGTGGCTTTGGCAAACTGCCATGAGCTGATCCTCAAAGCGATGCCAGTGCTTGCGTTGGATAACGAAGAGATTGGTGTGATTCATATTGGTCACGGATTTGAGCTGAAGCAATCGCTTGAGCCAACTTTGGGCTCTGCATTTCACTTTATGTTGTCACGTTTTCAAAATACCCGAGCTTTCTTTATTGGCGCCGATCTCAAACGTACTGCTTCTCAAGTGTTGGAGTATGCCGAAGATCTCGGTTGTGATTGGCTAAGCTCCGACGAATGCAGTTTTCGTCATCGCACACAGTTGAAAAACCAGCTTAACCACTTTATGGATCACTGTGATCAACTGGTGGTCAATATCGATTTGGCGTCATTGGTGCCAAGTACTGGGTTGTCCGATGATGACGTGCTCGATAATCAGATGGTTTTGCGTATTTTAAGACATGCGATTTTGTCTAAAAAAGTGAAGATGGTTCAGTTGGTCGGTTCTAAGGATAAGTTGATCTACTCAAAACAAACCAAAGAGATTGTTGATGAGCTTTGTTCGCTCTCTCCGGACATTATTCATGCTGCTTAATTAGCAACTGAAAAGGCAGATTAAAAAAAACCACTCTATTAAAAGAGTGGTTTTTGCGTTTTAGAGCCAGTTGATGGAGGTTGTTTCCACACTAAGTATAGACACAGATTATTCTTTCAAAGCTACTTTCGATATCTTTTTATTAGTTAATCCTAATTTTTCTAACCTTACCGCTGAAACCTTGAACTCCGGTATTTTTGCATAAGGGTCTCTTGCTTCAGATGTCAGTCTGTTAGCGGGAGCTTCCGCAAAATGGAACGGAACAAAGACCACACCTTCTTGCATTCGTTTGGTGACAAAAGCTGGCGCTTCGATAATGCCTCGGCGAGAGCATAGGCGTACCATTTCACTGTTTTTGATGCCCAGCTTTTCTGCATCCTGAACGCTGATCATGATTCTTGGTCCAGCCAGTTTGTCCAGCCCTTGGGTTTTACGAGTCATGGTTCCAGTATGGAACTGCTCCAGCAAACGCCCAGTAGTCAAAATTAACGGGTATTTCTCGTCTGGCATTTCAGCAGCATAGATGAAAGGTACTGCTACCATCTCACCACGACCACGTTTGAATGTGCTTTGGTGCATGATACGTGTACCGTTTGGTGCTTGGTCGTTACATGGCCATTGCACACCTTGGCTGCCCACTTTCTCCCATGTGATGCCTGCGTACTGCGGTGTCACTTCGCATATCTCAGCATTGATTTGTTCAATGTTCTGATAGTGCCAGTTGCCACCCATTGCATTGGCAATCTGTGTGATGATCCACCAGTCCTGTTTCGCTGCGCCCGGTGATTTAATCGCAGGTGAAAGTGCCTGAACACGTCGCTCAGTATTGGTAAAGTGCCCGCGTTTTTCTGCAAAAGACGCCGAAGGCAGCACCACATCGGCAAGCTCGGCTGTTTCCGATAAGAAGATATCTTGCACCACCAGAAAATCGAGCGCTTTAAGCGCTTCAATCACATGCGCTTGGTTCGGATCACTGAGTACAGGGTTTTCACCCATAACGTACAAACCGCGAAGCTCTTTACGATGCGCGGCATCAATCATCTCTGTTAGGGTTAAACCATTTTCAGTGGATAGGTGTTCAGCTTGCCATGCTTTAGCAAATTTGGTTTGTACCAGCGGGCTCAACACTTTCTGATAACCTGGGTAATCCGTTGGCAAGGCTCCCATGTCGCAAGCGCCTTGAACATTGGATTGACCGCGTAATGGATTGATACCGCCACCTTCAACACCAATGTTGCCACACAGCATTTGTAAGTTGGCGATGGAGCGAACGTTATCGTGCCCTGTGGTGTGCTGGGTAATACCCATAGCGTAATAGACGGCGGTCACTTTGGCTGTACCGATCATCTCTGCCATTCGCTTAATGTCTTGTGCTTTGACACCAGTGACGAGTTCAACTTTTTCCGGTAAATAAGCATCGGACATTACTTCCATCATCAAGTCTTCAAAGCCGTCAACACGCTCGCGAATGTAATCTTTGTCATACCAAGCATTCTGGATGATTTGCTGCATGATACCGTTGAGTAGCATTACATCGGTGCCGGGACGCTGTTGAACATGCAGGGTTGCGACATCTGCCATGCCGATACGTTTCGGGTCTGCCACAATCAGTTTCGCACCGCGACTTACTGCTTGTTTGAGGTGTGAGGCAATGATTGGGTGCGCCGATGTCGTATCTGAACCGATCACAAAAATCACATCCGAGTGCTGAATGCTGGCGATATCATTAGTCATGGCACCGCTACCAATTGACGCTTCCAGACCAGTAACCGTAGAGGCATGACACAGCCTTGCACAGTGATCAACGTTATTGGTGCCAAACTCGCGACGAATCAGCTTCTGGAACAGATAGTTATCTTGGTTGGTGGTTTTCGCGGATGAGAAGCCACCGAGCGCATTACTGCCGTGTTTCTGTTTAATCTCAGTAAAGCGTTTAGCGATAGTTTCAATCGCATTCTCCCAAGAAGTGGGTACTAACTTACCATTTTGACGAATTAAAGGCTGAGTTAGGCGTTCTGGGCTATGAATGAAGTCAAATCCAAAACGGCCTTTCACACACAGCATACCTTGGTTGACTGGCGAGTTTCTATCGCCTTCGACATAACGAACTTTGTTGTCTTTTTCATCCACATACAGCACGACGTTACAACCTACGCCACAGTAGGTGCAGACGGTTTTTACGGGTTTGAGTATTTCCACTCGGGAGTAAGACTTGTCGCGTTTGTCTGCAAGTGCACCCGTTGGGCAAACTTGAACACAAGCGCCACACTGCACGCAGCTTGAACCGCCCATTGATTCACCGTTAGCGAAATGAGGGCGTAATGAACCTTGTGTAAACTGGAGGACGCCATGCTGTGTGTCTTCTTGGCAAGTTTGCACGCACAGGCCACAACTGATGCAACGGTTCGCATCAAACACAATGAACTCACTACTTTTGTCCACTGGGAAACGATGTTTACCAGATGCACAATCAACTTCTTCCGTTTTGACTTGATACTCGCTGGCGTAATCTCGCAGATCGCACTGTGTGCTAGCTTGGCAGCCACATTCCAGACAGCGTTGAGCTTCTTGCATAGACGCTTCAATACCAGCATCCAGTTCTACTTCGTTGAAGCTGGTGGTCGATTCTGATTCTGACAAATGCGGGAATTGGATTCTGCGTTTCACCGCCTCTAAACGATATTCGAGTTGCTTAACTCGGCTGAGTGATGGTTCTTTTCTGCTTCTGAATTGATGAGGTTTAGGCGCAATACCACCGAGCAGCAGTTTTTCTGCAATGGCTTCCGCAGCGAGTTTTCCGTCGGCTATGGCTTCGATCGCTGTGGCTGGTCCTCGGCGGAAATCACCAATTGAAAACACATTTCGCGCATGGTGCATGGTCTCTTCGGTGACATCAGCTGTACCGCGACGAGTTAGTGGCAGGTCAGCACCTGCAATGATCACCGTATCTGAGCGTTGTGAAATGGCTGAGATGACTGTATCAAATTTCATCTCGACAATCTCACCCGTTGGAATCGGTTGTCTGCGGCCGGATGAGTCTGGTTTACCTAGCATCATCTTTTCGAGTTTCACCGCCTGTACATGTCCGTTTTTATCGGCGAGGTTTTCTACTGGATTGGCTAGAAACTGGAATGCCACACCTTCGTTTTTGGCTTCTTCAATTTCATACTCTTCTGCTGGCATTTCTGCCATGGTGCGACGATAAATCAGCGTTACTTTAGCGCCAAGTCGCAATGCAGTGCGGGCGCAGTCGATGGCGGTATTACCACCACCGATAATCGCCACTCGCTTACCTGTTTTCAGTTTGCGCTCTGTTGCGGCATCTTTGAGGTAATCGACGCCCAGATAACAGCCTGCTAACTCACTGCCGGGATAGGGACTGCTCACTGCCAGACTTGCCCCAATTGCAAGGCAAACTGCGTCGTAATCGTGTTCCAGTTGTGCCAGCGTGTAATTCTCACCGATCTTCTGATTGCAGTGAATTTGCATACCCGTTTGGGTGAGCAGTTCAATTTCCTTGTCGAGCACATCTTTTGGTAAGCGATATTCAGGAATACCGTAGCGTAGCCAGCCGCCAGCTTTTGGCATCTCTTCATACACAGTGGCTGAAAAGCCCAATAAGCTCAAATAGTAGCCGCACGCTAATCCACCGGGACCTGCGCCGACAATTGCCACTTTCTTACCGTTACTTGGCTGAATGTCTGCTTGATACGGCGTTGCTTCCAGATCAATGTCTGCGGCATGACGTTTTAAATGGCGTATGGCGACAGGTTCATCGACGACACTACGACGACATTCCGCTTCACAAAACGCAGGGCACACACGACCAATGGAGGCAGGAAGTGGCAGGTGCTTTTTAATGACTTCGATAGCTTTTTGCGGTTCGCCTTGGGCGATGTGGTGCAAATAAGTTTGAATATCCACATGGGCAGGGCACGCGATTTGGCAAGGTGCTTCACAGTCGGCATTGTGGTCAGACAAAATGCGTTTCAGAGCCTGATGGCGAAGTTGCTGCAAAGCTTCTGTGTGAGTTTGAATGCGCATATTCGGTGTCAGTTCTTGTTCACAGGAGCGAACTATACCGACTCCGTCAATGTCGACCACACAGAGTCCGCAAGGTTGTTTTTGTTGCTGATGACTGGCCGCGCACAGGCTAGGGACGTCAATCCCTGTCGATTGAATGAATTGAAATACGGTTTTCCCTGCCTCATAGGCATAGGAAACACCATTGATAACCACGTTCATAATACCCTCATTAACTCCCATAGGGGGAAGTTGGCCTGTTAATGGAATAAGGTCAGGCCCTTGGTTTCTGTTCTCATTGTTGTGTCGTTTCTTTTTCCGCTTGCTCTGTGGTCATGGTTTCAGGATGACGATGCAGAGTTTCTACGGATTTTTTTCTAATTAGCATTGCTATAAACAATCGTAGAAAGCTTTCTAATGACTGGGCGTTACGGGTTTGTGGTTAGTAAATTAGTCTCCATTTGCATAGATGATTCATAGATAAACAACTATGTAAATGGAGACTAATAAACGTTGCTCATGCCGCAACAGCTTCAGTAACAGAAAAATAACGGTAATAAAAATGTGGTTACTGCTATTGAGTATAAGGAATATAAAGGAAATGTGAACGGGCGTGGTTCTCAAATTTATATGCTCCTGTCATTGCTTAGAAACATATCTTTCACCTTTTAGTCACATTTGAAAGATAAGCTCCTGAATCTTAGAAATCTAAGTTGCAATGATGCAATAACTATAATGAGTAAAGTCAAGGAGTCTCCAATGTGGAATCGTGATGAGCAAGATTCTCAGTTCAGTGAAATGATCGAAGCGAGATTGTCTCGCCGTGGTTTCCTAACTGGAACAGCAGCAGTGAGTGCGGGTGCTTTTTTAGCGCTTAATCCAGTGGCAAAAGCGGTTGCAGCCAAACCGACATCGTCATTATTGAATTTTGAGCCAGTGCCAGCCTCAACCGCTGATACGGTTGTTGTTCCTAAAGGCTACAAAGCCACACCGCTCATTTCGTGGGGTGACCCAATTTTCCCAAATGCTCCTGACTTTGATCCGAGTGGAAAACAAGAGTCTGCCGCTCAAGCGCTTCAATTTGGTGACAACACTGATGGTATGAGCTTGTTCCCTATCAGCGATGATCGCGCAGTTCTAGCAATCAACAACGAATACACCAACTACGAGTATTTGTTTGATCATCAAGGCAAGAGTATGACTGCTGACGATGTGCTGAAAGCACAGGCGGCAGTAGGTAACACCATTGTCGAAATCGTACGTAAAGATGGTCAGTGGATGATTGACCGTAACGGCAAACGTAACCGCCGTATTACCGCTAATACACAAATGAAGATGACGGGTCCGGCAGCAGGTCATGAACTGCTAAAAACGGCAGCCGATCCTTCGGGCACTATGCCAAAAGGGACGTTTAACAACTGTGCAAACGGTCAAACGCCTTGGGGCACTTACCTAACGTGTGAAGAGAACTTCAACAGCTTCTTTGGTGCGAATACCGAAGGTAGTGTTAATGCAGACCAAAAACGTTACGGCATTTCTGCTAAGCCAAGTGATTACCAGTGGCATAAATTCGACGAACGTTTTGACGTAACGAAGAACCCGAACGAGCCAAATCGCCATGGCTGGGTAGTGGAAATTGACCCGAATGATCCGAACTCAACGCCACTTAAGCGTTCTGCTCTTGGTCGTTTCAAACATGAAAATGCGGCGTTAACCATTAACAAAGACAACCACGTTGTGGTGTATTTAGGTGACGACGAGCGTGGTGAGCATTTGTACCGATTTGTATCGAAGAACAAATACCAGAAAGGTAATGATGCAGCGAACCGCAATTTGCTTGAAGAAGGCACCTTGTATGTTGCTCAGTTCGATATGGAAGACAAAGCGCTGAAAGGTCAAGGTCGTTGGCTAGAACTGACTTTCGGCAAAAATGGCTTAACGCCTGAAAACGGATTTAACAGCCAAGCGGAAGTGCTGATTTTTGCTCGTCGCGCTGCAACACAAGTGGGTGCAACCACCATGGATCGCCCTGAGTGGGTAGCGGTACATCCAAATAACGAATACGTATTCTGTACTCTGACCAACAACAAGAACCGTGGTAAAGAAGGTCAGCCAGTGGGTGGTCCTAACCCGCGTGAGAAAAACAACTACGGTCAGATTGTTCGTTGGATGCCAGTAAAAGGTGACCACACCGCAGAGATGTTTGCATGGGATCTATACCTGATTGCGGGTAACCCAACAGTAAATCAAGGTAACTTGTACGCAGGCAGTGAAAATATCAATGCCAACAATATGTTCAATAGCCCAGATGGTATTGGTTTTGATGAAGCAGGTCGTCTGTGGATTCAAACCGATGGTAACTACTCAAACAAAGGTGAGTTTGCAGGGCAGGGTAATAACCAGATGTTGTGTGGCGACCCAATTACAGGTGAAATCCACCGCTTCTTAACTGGTCCAGTAGCTTGTGAAATTACAGGGTTAACCTTCTCTCCAGACCAGAAAACCATGTTTATTGGCGTTCAGCATCCGGGTGAAGAGTTACAAGCATCGAACTTCCCTGCGGGTGGTTCTTCTAAGCCTCGTTCAACCATCATGATGATTACGCGTGAAGATGGCGGCGTCATCGGTGCTTAAAGGATTAGCGCTTAAAGCGTAGTGAATGAACGAAGTTGTGACTGATATTGATAAGTAAACCCAGCGTGCCAAGGAAGGCACGCTGGAGCCCCATGGATGGGTCTATGCGTGTTTATGTTCAATATCAGTCATCATAGAGGTGTAGACATGTTATGCGATAAAGGTAGACACAAGTCCAATCACACCACCGAAGATACCGCCCCAAACAACCAGCCAGCCAAGGTGCTCTTTAATCATTTTCTGCACCATCTCTTTAACCAGCTGAGGCGTTAACTCGCTTAAGCGTTGGTCAATAATGCCCTCAATGTTGGTTTTGATTTCATCTAACATTGCCGGTGATTCTAGCTGCTCTTTAAGGGCAGTTTTTACCGATTCACTCTGACTGATTTCCACCATAGATTCTTGCATCTTCTCAACAAATGGTTGCTTCATTGGCTGAAGTGCTTCAGTACCGCCAAACATTGCGAGCATGCCGCCAAATTGAGAGTTCGCAATCACATCCACTAACTTGTCAAAGCTCGGGTTGAAGTCGACTTTGGCGATAATCGGCGTTAAGTCGAGTGGTTGTTTGCCACTGAGCTCTTGATTCAGGAAGCGGTCAATATTGGTGTCGGTAAAAAACTGCTCCATCATCAAGGTCTTAATTGCATTTTTGAATGCTTCAAATCGTGCTGGAATCACACCTGAACCATATAAACCGGGTACTTTCTCAAACAACATATGGATGGCTAGCCAGTTGGTTATTGCGCCTGAAAAAGCGAACAGACCTGCGTACAGGGCAAACTGATTCTGAGTGGTGTAACCCACAGCCAATAGCACGAGAGAGATAAGGTTGGTGATAAGACTTTTATTCATGATTGATGAAATTCATTATGTTGAAACAGAAGTTGGCGGAATTTTAAGAGAAATTCACCACAGTGAAAAGAGAAGAGCCAACCTTTATAGGATGGCTCCTGTGTGGTTGGCTCTTTAACTTTAGTTGTTATTCGCTATTTTGTTTTGCTTAATGAGACTGCCGCTTCAGGCAACGTTCTCTTCTTCAAGTTCATCACAACCGATAAAACCGCCAGTCTGATGAGCCCAAAGATGAGCGTAGATGCCGTCTTGCTCGATAAGTTCATGGTGCGTACCTTGCTCAATGATCTTTCCGTCATCTAAAACAATAAGCCTGTCCATTGCGGCAATCGTTGATAGACGGTGCGCAATCGCAATCACTGTTTTACCGTGCATCAGCTCAAGCAAACTTTCCTGAATGGCTGCTTCCACTTCTGAATCAAGTGCAGAAGTCGCTTCATCCAATACCAGCAGTGGCGCATCTTTGAGTAATACTCGTGAAATAGCGATACGCTGACGTTGACCACCCGACAGTTTCACACCGCGCTCGCCCACTTGAGCATCGTAGCCGACGTTGCCATGTGGATCGGTAAGGTCAGTAATAAACTCATGAGCATGCGCTTGTTTGGTCGCTTTGAGCAGATCTTCTTCGGTTGCATCAGGTCTGCTGTACAAGATGTTGTCGCGAATTGAACGGTGCAGCAATGAGGTATCTTGCGTCACCATACCAATAGCGCTACGCAGTGAATCCTGAGTGACTTTAGAAATATTCTGACCATCAATTTTAATCTCGCCGCTCTCCACATCATGGAAGCGCAGAAGCAGATTCACTAAGGTTGATTTACCCGCGCCAGAGCGTCCCACCAAGCCGACTTTTTCGCCTGCTTTGATATGCAGGTTAAGGTGATCAATCACACCTTTGTTCTCGCCGTAGTGGAAGCTAACATCGTTAAATTCAATTGCACCTTGAGTAACCACCAGATCTTTGGCGTCTTTGTCATCTTGGATATCAATTGGCTTAGACAGCATCTGCATGCCATCAACGACAGTACCCATGTTTTCAAACAGACCGCCAACTTCCCACATGATCCATTTCGACATACCGTTAATACGCAGTGCCAGTGCAATCGCAATCGCGATTGAGCCAACTGATATTGCACTCTGCATCCACAAGTAGATAGACATAGCGGAAATCACGAACACCAGAATGTAGTTGGCAAGCTCAACACAAACGTTAAAGCCAGTGACTAAACGCATTTGTCGATACACGGTATCAAGGAAACTGCCCATGCCTTCTTCTGCGTATTCGGTTTCGCGTTTGCTGTGCGAGAACAGCTTCACAGTAGCTATGTTGGTGTAGCTATCGACAATTCGCCCAGTCATTTGCGAGCGAGCATCAGCTTGCTCAGAAGAGACTGTTTTAAGTTGCGGAACAAAATAGAGCTGAATAGAGACATACGCGACCAGCCAAATCAGCATCGGCAGCATTAAGCGCCAGTCAGCCTGAGCCAGCATGACTACCATCGCGGTGAAATAAACGGCGACGTAAACAAACACATCCAGCGTTTTCATCACGGTTTCACGGATCGCCAGCGAGGTTTGCATTACCTTGGTCGCTATACGGCCAGAAAACTCGTCCTGATAAAAAGATAAGCTCTGCTTCAGCAGGTAACGGTGTGCCAGCCAACGTATCGACATCGGATAGTTGCCCAGCATGGTCTGATGTATCACCAACGAATAGAAGCCAATCAATATAGGCATCACAACCAAAATAAGTACGGACAGCCCCATCAAAGTATCTTTGTTGTCCGCCAAAAACGTTTCTGGGTTGCTACCTGATAACCAATCGACTAACTGACCCATAAAGCCAAACAGTGAGACTTCAATTATGGCGATGGTGGTACTCATTAACGCCAATAAAATCAGCGGTTTTTCAAAGCCTTTTGTGTAGTGCAGGCAGAATGCTAAGAGTGTATTGGGTGGCCTGTCTGGTTCCTTTTGAGGAAACGCTTCGGTGAAGCTTTCAAATTTCTTATACATTGAAGATCCTTATTTTTATTCATTCACCACATCACAAATAGGCAGAAGTCGTTGTGATGCGAAAGCGGGATAATTTTCTCGTTGCTTACTGTGTCGACAACGAAAATATGCAATTGAATGCTTTATGTTCAGCAGTATATCTCTAAACCGAGGTTATTCAGAGTACAAATATCCGCCAGTATAAAACGCTGCGGCTCGTTCGGTACTCATTCATTAAATTGAATACCCTATACACTTGTTGCATAAAAAGTGCATAGATGCCGCTTAGTGAAAAAGTGGTCAGTAATATTTACTGCTGTTAATTGTAACGGCAGTAAATGAGACGGTTTGCTTGCATTTGTTAGCCAAATTTCAGTGAAAGTTATTATAACAAACTGTTTACAATCCAAAACATTGCTGAACAAACGGATGTGTTTCAACCATGCTACAAGCGCAAAATTTACCCCAACGTCATTCAGGTGTTGTGCAGAATGCCAACTGTGTTGTTATGGTCCCGCCAAAAGAGTTTAAGTTCAATGCGGAGACGGCTCAAGACAACGAATTTCAGAATCAATCTGCCTTGACTGATGAACAAATCACTCAACATGCAATGGCTGAATTCAATCAAATGGTCACCAAGCTACGCCAAGAAGGTGTTCAGGTTGTGGTGTTTGATTATCCGTTGGGCGATGTGGCGACCCCGGATGCGGTATTCCCAAATAACTGGTTCAGTACCACCAATGACGGTGCTTTCTATACCTTTCCTATGGCTTGTACTAATCGCCAGTATGAGGTTCGCCCTGATGAGTTGATTGAGCAACTTTCTTTTGCTGGCCGTACCGTCTCTCGCCAAGATTCGCTGGTGGAATACCAAAAGCAAAATGCGTATCTGGAAAGCACAGGTGTGATGGTGATTGATCATATCAACCGTACTATTTATGCCGCACTTTCCCAGCGTTGTGACCGTGAAGTTCTTGAAGATTATGCGCAACGTATTGGTTACGAGCGTGTGGTTTCGTTTCAAACCGCTTTGCCTTCAGGACAGCCGATTTATCACACCAATGTGATGATGGCGATTGGCGAAAGCTTCTGCGTAATATGTGATGAAGTGATCCCCGAATACGAGCGTCACTTTGTGCTGAAGTCGCTGGCGAAAGACAAACAGGTGATTTCCATTTCACTGGAGCAGATGAACCGGTTTTGCGGCAACATTTTGCAACTAGAAACGGTAAATGGTGACAAGGTTATTGCGATGTCTCGGTCTGCTTATGAGTCATTTTCTCCGGCGCAACGAACTCAGCTTTCCAGCCACGGTAAGCTACTGCCTTTCAATGTTGAAACCATTGAAAGCATCGGTGGAGGTAGTGTTCGTTGTATGTTGGGCGAAGTATTTCTTCCAGCCCGCAGCCATACTCTCTAAGTCCAGGTTTATAGAGAAGAAACTAATCGTCTCTAAATCGGGTAACGATATCGGCAGCTTGATCGATGTTTTCAATTAGTGCGTTAACACAAACAGGATCAAGCTTGCCAATCTCTACCATTTTTTGCAGTTCTTTGATGGACTCTTCAATTGACATAGGTTCCTTGTAAGGGCGTTTACTGGTAAGTGCATCAAATATGTCTGCCACGGTGACAATTCGCGCTTCTATCGGAATTTCATCGCCCACCAAACCTTTCGGATAACCTGTGCCATTAAGGTATTCATGGTGGCCTGCCACAATGTTGAGCATTAACTGTGAATCGCTGAGGTGGGAGAGCTGATAGTCATCCAATACTTTAGAGATGATTTTGATCCCTTTATCGACATGGCCTTTCATAATTTCAAACTCTTCTTCAGTGAGCTTGCCGGGTTTGAGCAGTATTTTGTCGGGAATCCCTATCTTTCCGATATCGTGCAATGGACTAAACAAATAGAGATGCTCAATAAACTCATCGGTGAACTGAAATTGATCGGCGATCGATTTCGCTATCATGCGTGACAAGAGCGCCATTCGGTTCAGATGCATGCCGGTTTCGAAATCTCGCAGGTGAGCGAAGTCTCTCGCAGCCTGAGCTGTGGCTAACAAAGCCTGAACCGTTGATATCTCACTGACGATAGTTAGGGTAATCAGTTTGGTCAGTAGTACCAGATCTCTTTGAACCTGCTCGTCAAAGTAACCTTCTACTTCACTGTCGATAAAAATAAAACCAATGAAATGGTTGTCTGTCATCATTGGTATGGTAAAGGAGGAGCGATATTTCTGTTCGAGAAGCCAATCAGAGTGGGCGGTTCCTGTGCCAATCTCTTCTTCAATTTTGTCGATAACTCGGCACGAACCACTCTCTCTCAGTTTTTGCAATTGATAGCTTTTACTCAGCGGAAATTCATAACGACTAATGGCGTGCCCTGAATTAGTACTGTTAATAAAGGTTTTCAGAAGGTCGGTCTGCGGATCATAAAGTGCGCAGGCAATACGGCACACTCCTGGTGAGCGTTCTAGTATCCGGTCATGTAGATCTTTAAGCCTGTCCGTCAGCGAGTTTTCTATATTGTTTAATGGGTTGTGTAATATGCTAGCCATTTCAACGCCCAACCTTATTTATTAGATAAACTAATTATAAGTGGCATTATCTGAAGCGTTCCTAAATCTCAATTATTGGCCTTGTTTCGTGAGTCCGAGCACAAACTGTTGTCTGTTTCTAAAAGATCTACATTGGTTTCATATCTGTTTATAATGGCGTATTGCTTTTTAAGATTGAAACAAATGGCTCTCAATGACTAAAACCTTTTATATGATGCGTCACGGTGAGACGCTGTTTAATGTGAGAAGAAAAATCCAAGGTTGGTGTGATTCACCACTAACTGAAAAGGGGATTCGTCAGGCAGAACTTGCCGCCAAGTTTTTTGACAATATTGAACTCGATCGCCTCTACAGCTCTTCTACTGAACGCGCCAGTGATACCGCTGAAATCGTGACCCGTAACAGAATGCCTTTAACTCGTCTCAAAGGGTTGAAAGAGATGAACTTCGGCACTTATGAAGGTGAGAGTGAAGATCTGCATCCAAGTTACGAAGCTCGTGAAACACACTATTTTCAGTTTGGTGGTGAGTCTCGCCAGCAATTAAAAGATCGCGTGCTGAAAACTTGCATTGAAATCATGGAGCAAGAAGGCAATAACACGGTTCTGGCTGTGTCGCATTCAGGTGCATGTAAACACTTTTTGTCCCTATGGCACGACTTAGACGATGTGCTGAAAGGACCTATCCCGAACTGCTGCGTAATCAAATATGAGTACGAAAACAAAACCTTTAAGTTGGTGGAAATATTCGATATAACCAGAAACTTCAAGGAATAGTATTCATTCATATATACGACGGACAATTAAGATATGGACATCATTATCGATAGCCTAGAAGGCGGAGAAGTCATTGAACTTTTGGAAGAGCATTTAGCAGATATGTACGCCACTTCTCCACCTGAGAGTGTGCATGCTCTCGATGTTAACGCGCTCAAATCTTCCGAGATCACTTTCTTTAGCGGCTGGAGAGATGGGCAGTTAATGGGGTGTGTGGCGATAAAGCAGCTGGACGAATCACACGCTGAGTTGAAGTCGATGCGCACCTCACGTCACGCCAGAAAATCAGGGGTAGCGACTCAGCTACTGCAACATGCTTTAAACGTATCAACGGAACGTGGGTACCAACGTGTGAGTTTAGAAACTGGCTCGGAAGAGTACTTCCTTGCGGCACGAAACTTATATGAGAAGTTTGGCTTTAATTATTGCGAACCATTTGCGGACTACAAACCGGATCCGAACAGTAAGTTCATGACTGTTGAGCTAAGGTAGCCAATAAATTAGGACAGAAAGATGACACAGAAGTTGTTTTGGGCAAGGCTCAAAGCAGCCTAAGCTAATTCTCAAAGTTGACGCTTTCTACGTAATAAAAATAATTCCACCCCGATCACAAAATCACCAAAAAAGTGCGATTGGTCACATTTTTGTGCAAGACTGTTAAGTTCACATAAGTGTAAATCTATTGATATCAACAAGTTAACACTTGGCACTGCTTATGCAATTCCTTGCTATAGACAGGTATGCAGGAGATCAGTGACATGGAAATGATTGGCAATAACTTTATTCTTGGTTTGGTCGGTGAAGTTTCTACATTAGTTTCAAAAGGTTCACGTCGTAGTTTGCTAAAGCATCAGGCTTCAGTTACCAAGTTACTGGATATGATTTATATGGTGAGACAGCATCGATCTCTCACTCACCAGTTTCTTTTTAATCATCAACAAGAGGTTGTAGAGAAAATTGCGGCTCTGGATGAGGAGATGACGAAAGCAAATACCAAGCTAGCGAGTGACCGTTACGTTGGTAATTCTATCGAAAGAATCGCACTGAAAAACAAGCTGTCCCAATTAACCAGTAGCTACAAGAATCGCTCGATTTCGAACAATTTGGTGGTGCACGGTAAAGTGATTCGCCAACTGATTTTTCAGATCGATAGCCAGATCCTTATCTCTCTTGATAAAGCCGACAAGCTGGAGTTAGCAGGAGAATACAATGATCAGTGGCAAGCGGTGATGTCTGGTATTGAAGCGTTGACTCAGTATCGATTAAGCATCATGGCAATGAACATGAACTTAAAACCGGCACTACTGGCTAAACAAGCGAATGTTCTATATTCAAGACTGGTGAAAGTGAGTGACGTGTATTCGGATTACCACCCAGACTTGAATGAGTGTATGACACAGCTGGAACAATATTTGACCGAGCATAAACATACAGAAGAGTATCAGGCGAAGTTGTTTGATCTGAGTTCGGATATTTCCGCTACCTTGGTTGACGTTTATGAAGCAATCATTGAAAAAACCTTTGCTAAAGCCATTAACGGTGGTTATTCCGCTGAATGATTAGCGAGATAAAACCGGGAGAGCTATTGGCTCTCCCGGTTTGTTTACTGCGATGTCTATTTGTTCACGAGCATTTGCTCATTGCTTTGTGATCGTTCACATCAAGTGGTTTGAACGACCTAGGATTTGCATTTCTTCTTCGGTTGGAAATGAAGAATCGCCATTGAAGATGGAAGTTGCAGTATTTCTCCTTCAGCATGACCTGGCTGGATATGGCACAGGTTAGTGTCACAGATAATTTTCCAGTCCTGACCGCGATCATGAGGCAGTTTAAATCTTGCCGGAGCATTGGTTTGATTGATCAAATACAGCATTTCTTGTTCATCTTCACCGATGCCCATGTGTAGGGCAACCGCACTGACTCTGTTCCAGTCATCATGCTCCATCAATTCACCGTCGACTCGTCGCCAGAAGATACGATTGAAGTTGCGTTCGTCACCACTGAAGGCACGAATAAACGGAACCATATAGGTTTGACGAGCGGCAACCATTTGAGCGAGCCACTCTTTGAAGATGCCTTTGCGTTCGGTGTTCTCCCAGTTTATCCAACTGATTTCGTTATCCTGACAATAAGCATTGTTGTTACCCTTCTGGGTATGGGATAACACATCTGCGGTGAGAATATGCGGTATACCAAACGCAAACAGCAGGCTTGCCATGAAGTTACGCTTTTGGCGCTCACGGGTTGCCTGAATCACGAGGTTATCTGTTTCACCTTCTTCACCATAGTTATCAGAACGGTTATCACCGTGGCCATCACGGTTTTGTTCACCGTTGGCTTCATTGTGTTTGTGCTTGTATGACACCAGATCCTGAAGGGTGTAACCATCGTGGTAAGTAATGTAGTTGACGGTTAGCTTATATGGCCAGTTAGCTGCGCTGTAGAGATCTCGTGAGCCCATAAGACGCGTCGCAAATTCTTTTAGATAGCCCTGATCGCCACGCCAAAAGCTGCGGGTAATGTCGCGCAGTTTGTCGTTGGTTTCGTTCCAGCCAAAAGGGAAATTACCGACTTGGTAGCCGTTAGGACCAATATCCCAAGGTTCAGCAATCAACTTCACTTCTCGCAGGATCGGGTCTTGAGCCACAGCTTTGAAGAACGCGGCATCGCTGCTGAAATCATCACCTCGACGACCTAGCGTTGCCGCTAAATCAAAACGGAAGCCATCGACTTTGTACTCGTTTACCCAGTAACGAAGGGTATCCATCACAAGGTTTAACGAGGGCTGATAAGAGAGGTCAACGGTATTGCCACATCCAGTGAAATTGGCGTAATGAGAACCGTGTCTCAGGTAATAGTTTGGATCGAGCGCTTTGAGATTGAATACTGGACCGTCTTGTCCACCTTCTGCGGTATGGTTGTACACCACATCTAAAATCACTTGGATGCCTTGCTTATGCAGTTCTCTTATGACGGTTTTTAACTCGGTTATTGCATCTTTAACGGCGTAGCGTGGATCGGGTGCCATGAACACAAAAGGGTTGTACCCCCAATAGTTCACTTTACCCATATCCAACAAATGAGGTTCATGCATACAAGCTGCAATTGGAAGCAGTTGCAAGGTGTTGATATGTTGATCGCGATAAAACTGCAACATTGGCTCGCTGATCAAGCCTAAATAGGTTCCGCGAACGGTATCATCCACATTTGGGTGACGTTGAGTTAGCCCTTTGACGTGCGTTTCAAACAGCACCATTTCATCACGGGAAATAGCAGGCTTGTGTGAATCTTGCCAATCGAAGTCATCGCTTATGACGATACATTTCGCGAGCTCAAAGCTGTCTTCTTCAGAAAATGGAGGAGTATAAGTAAGCGGAGCATCTAACGCTTTGGCATAAGGGTCTGACACGTACAATAAACTGTTGTCGTCTTCATGAGAGATAAAACCATACCGTTGGCCTGCTTTGATGCCTGCCATGTAGGTGTGCTTTATTCCAGCATACTCTCCTTCCAAGGGGTGTGTTTCGTAACTGCCATCAGAATTGAACAAGGCAAGCACCAAATCATCGTTGGCAGGCGCATAGATAGAAAAGTTGCATCCATTTGGATCAAGTGTTGCACCTAAAGGATACGGACGAGAAGCTGTAGTAGTCATTGTAAGTTACGTTCTTATAGTTAGAGTTAAGTTACCCACTGAATTAAGTAAAAAGCTTTGGGACTCTTAGGTCAAGCGCCCTTTAATAAAATATATTCTGTAATTTCATTACAGTTTTATGAATGATTTATCGCCAAATAGTGATCTAATGCATTTTGTATTCCAATAACCTGAAAGGTTTCGATCACTACTCCCCCTAAATTGCGTGATCAACGTTTCAAAAACACCATACCTGAAAAAAACTCCTCCCTAATCATCCCCCTCAAATTAATTTAGGGTGGAGGAAGTCATCCCTATACGACTTGATTAACCTAAATAGCGTTGAAACAACTGGGGACTTGTCCCGTCTTACCTCTTTTTATTTTGGCCGGATTTCTGCCTTTTCGGCTCCAAGTAGAAAGAGAACTAAGGAACTAAAAATAAAATCCTATTTGGAGTTAAAAATGAAAAAAGTAAGTGTAATTGCTGCCGCAGTGGCCGCTACATTTGTGGGCTTACCTGCTCATAGTGCTGATTTTGACTACCACGGTTATTTCCGTGCAGGTATGGGACTTAACGCTGATGGCGGCTCACAGTTCTGTTACGGTAACGGTGGCCCAGCTGCTCACGTAGTTGGTCGACTTGGTGATGAATGTGACATGTACGGTGAATTCATCCTCAATGCAAAGAACCTTTATAATGTTGATGGTGGAAGCTTCAGTGCACACACTCTTTTAGCTTTTGGTACAGAAGAAGATCCTTCAACGCAACGTGATACTCGTGGTAGCTCGTTCCAAAACTTAGGTGATTCAACGGATCCTTGGAGTGGTCAGAGAGCTTCATTCCGCGAAGCTTGGGTTGATTACTCTATGGATAACGGCACAACCTTATGGGCTGGTAAACGCTACTACGGTCGTAAAGACGTACATATTCTAGATATGTATTACGTTAATACCTCTGGTGATGGTGTCGGTATAGAAAATATTGAAGCAGGGCCAGGTAAGTTTTCTGCAGCAGTATTCAATCGTAAATGGAAGGCTCCACTATCGGTGGTTGACGATTCAACTACAGCGGAAGACGAATCTGTTGCTTTAGAAAATGAGCAATTGTACTCATCAGCTCCAACACTAGATTTACGCTATAACGGTCTTAACATTAGTGAAAATGGTTCACTTGACTTTACGTTTATGATCTCTAAACCTCACTATACTGATGAGCAAGAGAAAGCGATCAATAACGGCACTGGAAATGTTGGTGACTACGGATTGGACGAAGTTGGTTATAGTCTGACAGTTGAACACACTCAAGGTAACTTCTTTGGTGGCTTCAACAAAGCTGTATTCCAGTACAACACTGAAGGCTTTGGTTGGGATGGTTACGGTGTTAATAGCCATATGGGTATTGGTTATAACCTCGAGCAAGGTCAAAAAGGTCGTAAATCAATGCGCTTCATCGACTGGGGTGTAATCGCTGGAGAGAAGTGGGACTTGGGTTACTCATTTGTTTACTCTCTTCTAGATGACGAAGGAGCTTCAGAGAAAGGCAAACGTATGAGTGCAGTTGTTCGCCCATCATACAAATGGTCAGAAACCATGAGTACTGTTCTTGAGCTAGGATACTATCGTGCTGATGAACATTGGGCTAGTGAAGCTCAAGACCTAAACAAAATCACAATTGCACAGCAATGGCAAGCTGGCTCAAGTTTCTGGGCTCGTCCAGCAATTCGAGTATTTGCAAGCATGTATGATGGCGATCTAGTTGTTGATAACAATGACATGATGGTTGGTGCTCAAGTTGAAGCTTGGTGGTAAGTTGACATCATAATTCAATAGTTATATCAGGTAGCTACTTTAAGCTACCTGATTTCTTTATAAATCTGAGAGTTTTAGAACATGAAATCAATTATTGCTGCTTCATTGAGCATATTCGCTCTCGTGGGTTGTAGCTCGAATGTAGAAATATCTACTCAGCCCCTAGACTCATCAAGTTATTCTGTAAAGAGTTTGGACCATGTAAATTGGCAAGAAATTTCTGTCCCTTCTCAGCTTTTATTAAACATCTCTGAGTCTTCTCAAACTTATATCTCAGACAGTTTCAAGGGTAATATTGGCGCGTTTAGTTTCGCAGTATCCCAATCGGGAGTTAGCATAGAAATAACTTCTCCTGTTAGGGATCTTAACGTATTTGCCCCAAACCTAGCCGTTTATGATCAAAACTTTAATTTGATTAGAAGCTATTCTTCTAAAGAGTTTGATTACGATAGAAATGATTTTGTTGTTGGCGAAGCATTTCATGGCGAAATTAGCTTTTTAGTACCTCTTGATGTTACTAAGCTCTACGTAATGGTATATACAACAGAGGCTGATTTAGCGGAGAAAACGGTTCTTATACATCCTGCCAAAGCAATGGCTATAGCAAAAAGAACAGATCCTCCAAGTATCCCAGATCCAGTGGCTAATCATGTTTCCTATGGTTCTGTAAAAGTTTCGGTGAAGCAGTTTTCACCTAAAAACAATATCACTGGCAATGGTCAGAATTTGGACAGAACTCCTTTTTTAGAGAGAGCGCCAAAGGCTAGTGTTGTTTCAGAAACAAGAAATTACTACCTATCATCAATTAAAAAATCGGTAGAAGCAGGAGATATCCCTAAAGCTCTAAGCCTACTCGATGAAGCTAAAGCTCTGGGTATTGAAGATGCTCAAGAAGTGTTTGTGAAAGCGGTGAACGCCAAATAATCCAATATATGGATTCGATTTGAAAACAAAGGAGCAGTGATGCTCCTTTGTCTGTTTTATCGCTACAGTTTTGTTCTATCGTTGTAGTTTGATGGCAAACGATTCAAACGGAAGCAGTGTCAGTTCACTGTTGAGGTTATTTCTTGGCGGGTAGTTACTAATCAGGTGTTCAATGCTATCTAGTCTTGCAACTTCAGATAGTGAGAGGGTTTGAGGCTCATTACTGAAGTTGTTTACCACCAGAATTCTATCGTCGTCATCTTCACGTAAATAGGCAAACACGGCTTCATGAGATTCACATACAGGCGTGAAGTGACCGTACACAATCACTGGCATGGTTTTTCGCAGCTGAATTAACGTTTGGTAGTGATAGAAAATGGAATCACTGTCTGCGAGTGCTTGTTCAACGTTGATGTCCACATAGTTAGGGTTCACTTTGAGCCAAGGCTTAACCGTGCTGAAGCCCGCATATTCTTGATCATTCCACTGCATCGGGGTGCGGGCATTGTCGCGGCTGTTTTCATGCAGCGCCGCCATCATCTCTTCATGGGATACACCCGCTTCGGTACGTACTTTATAGAAGTTCAGAGTCTCAATATCTTGGTACTCATCCAGTGAATTGAACTCTACATTGGTCATACCCAGCTCTTCACCCTGATAGATGTAAGGCGTTCCTTTTAAGAAATGCAGTGTTGTTGCCAGCATCTTGGCTGACTCGACACGATATTCACCGTCGTCGCCATATTTGGACACTGCGCGCGGTAAATCATGGTTATTCCAGAACAGTGAGTTCCAGCCTTGGTTTTCTAGCTCGACTTGCCACTTGGTTAAAACCTGTTTGAACTCGCTGAGTTTTAACGGAATCGGCTGCCATTTGTCGCCATCTTTCCAAGTAAGCGTGATGTGTTCAAACTGAAACACCATCGACAACTCATTGCGTACTGGGGCGCTGTAGAGTTTTGCAATTTCCGGTGTCGCACCCCAAGTTTCACCTACAGTGAGAAGATCTTTATCGCCAAAAGTGGCTCGATTCATTTGCTGTAATAGGGAGTGCAAACGTGGGCCATTGCCCGTGATTTTTTTGTCGATCTCTTTACCGATAAGGTCAATAACATCAAGGCGGAAACCACCAATTCCTTGTTCTATCCACCAGTTCATCATGTCGTGAACCGCTTGCTGAACTTTCGGGTTTTCCCAGTTCAGGTCTGGCTGGCGTTTAGAGAACAGATGGAAGTAATACTGCTCTGTAGTCGCGTCCCACTCCCACGCGCCACCACCAAAAATGGAACCCAAATCGTTGGGCGGTGAACCGTCAGCATTGGCATCGCGCCATATATAGAAATCACGATATGGGCTGCTTTTGGATGATTTCGCTGAAATAAACCACGGATGTTCATCTGAGGTGTGATTGACGACTAAATCCATCACCACTTTTATATTTCGTTTGTTTGCTTCATCAAGTAGGCATTTCATATCTTCCATGGTACCGAACTCAGCAGCGATAGCCTGATAGTCTGAAATGTCATAGCCGTTATCATCCATAGGTGACTGATAAACGGGCGACAGCCAGAGCACGTTCACACCCAGATTTTTAAGATAATCGAGTTTGCTGATGATGCCCGGCAGATCGCCAATACCATCGTGGTTAGAGTCGCAAAAGCTGCGAGGATAAATTTGATAGACAACGGCATCATGCCACCACTGTTTTTGCATATTACTTTCTCCCAAATTCCAACAAGACTCTAAGCAATATAGTGAGATAGAGGGGAAAAGAACAATTGATTAGATTTACTGTGATATAGAATTTAGCTATATCATGTTGAGTTGATACTGGTTTACGGTTTTAATGGTCTTCAGCTGTGAAAAATCCATTTCTCAAAGTGTGATATCAATAATTATTGGTGATTGGTTATGCATAAAAACTATCGTTATTTCCTGATGGTGGCTCATTTAGGCAGTATCAAACAGGCTGCGGAACAACTGCATATTAGTCAGCCTTCACTGACATCTGCTATGCAAAAACTAGAAAGTGATATTGGTGTTTCTTTGTTTTACCGCCGTTCAAAAGGGATGGATCTGACGGAATACGGCAAAATGCTTAAAGAGCATGTTCAGCAGCAGCAGGAACAGCATAATCAGTTATTGCATCGACTGCATGACATGCATCAGCGAGAAGCCGGTAAGTTGAAATCGGGCACGGGTGATACATGGTGGGAACTGTTTGTTCGAGATGCAGTGAGACAACACCTAGAGCAAGTGCCAAAATCCTCTATTGAACTTGAGTTTGGCAATAACCTGTCTCTCATGCACCATTTAGTGCAAGGGGAAATCGACCTGTTTGTCGGACATGAAATTCGACATTTGCATGAAAGGTGTCGGGTGCAGTTTGTCCCTTTGCTGCAAGATCGCGAAGCCGTTTATGTACGAGGTGATCATCCACTGCTTACGCGTAACGTGCAGTCAATATCAGAGGTAGATGCGAGCTATCCTCTGATTCGTGTCACGCCGGATCATGCACGGCACAGCGTAGTGCTAGCGGATCATATGAAATCGCAGATGGACATATCGTCGGATGTTGGACGCTCCACTTATAACGTGGACTCATTTTCAGCCAGCCTAGATATATTGCGCAGCAGTGATGCCATGATGCCCTACAGCAGTAAGTTGTCAGCGTGGATGATGCAGAAAGGGTTTAAGACCCTTTTCATTGATGAAAACAAGATTGGCAACGTTGGTATCTACCACAAACTAGGCTGTGACGATGAAAAGGTGTTATCCATGATAGAAAGGATTCGGCATAGAGTCTGAGACAGAAAAAGGAGCGAAATCGCTCCTTTGTTCGTTTTAGATACTGCCAGTGTTATCAGCTGAACGTTTTCACTCGTTGCCACTCCTGTTTCAAAATGACTTGAGTGATAGCGACGATTTCATCATTCAGTTTTGAAGGTGATTTCTTCGCTTCAATCGCCACCATAGTCTTGTCTAGCAAGCTTGATAGCGTTTGAGAATGTTCTTCATCTGGATTAATCAGCAAATGAATTTTCGCATACAGTTTTTCGGTGTCCTGCAAGGCTTTGTTATAGGTACAAGACCACTGATAGAGCTCTTTCATTGCAAACTGCGGATCTTTCATCTCAGTAAGAATGTCTTCAAAGCCATCTTTGATTTTGTGTAAGTCCCAGATTGCGTTAGTTGCGGAGACGAAATCTGCAATTTCAGCTCTTAACGATTGAATCCATTGCTGTCTGCTTTCTGCTACGATTTTTGCTTTTTCAAACTCAACGTCAATGGTTGGATTGATTGTCGGCATCACAGGGCGTGAAGATTCTTTGGCCAGTGCTGTGGCTTTCTTGATCGCTTTGCGATTGGTAATGAGCACAGTAATCGAGGTTAAAATGAAAACCGCGATCAGTATCCAATCAGTATTAAAAGCCATGCCAGTGTCTGAATGCACGGGCTGATTAGCTGACTCTACTGTGGTAGCAACTTGGTTGTCTTGTTTAGTGCTCACAGCATTTTGGTGGTGTGAATCTTTTAGAACCAATACTTCTGCATCCTCAACAGACGGAGTTTTTGTATCCGAACTTGTTCGGTTTTCGCTTTCTGAAACGGCAACAATCGATTCTACGGCGTTGGCCTTGGGCGCAGTGCTCTCCACTTTAGCGTCTACCTTGGTTTCTGCTTCAGGTGAAGTGGTCTTGATGTTTTTTGTTGTTACTGTTTCCTCTCGTTTCGCGTTTTTCTCAGTTGTTTGCGCTTTTGAAACTGCGTTAGGCGCTTCAATCACTGTTGTGGTTGAAACATTAGGCAATGAAGGGGCAACAGGCTCTATGGTTATCAGCTCTTCGGTTGCTGTGGCGTCAGTGGGTTGCTTTGCGCCTTCGCTTGGTTTGATTTCATTTTCTACTATGTTTGGCTCTGAGCCATCAACTGTCTGAACGGTTGTCACTAAAGTATCCGTATGCAAAGTGCTCATTGTTTTTCTTACCTCAAAATTTCTCGATGTCACCTTTGCGTGATTGGCTCTCTGTGTTCAATTGTCCCTAGTGTCAGATCAATACCAACTTCCATAATAGCGCTTAAAAGAGTCGCTTTCGTGAAGTTGCAAACGTGGTAGACATAACGTTACAAGGGAGCCATTTTGCCGAAATATTTCTCAGCTGAATGCAGCCATTTGCATTCATGTCCTATCAGAAAACGCTGAAAAGTAGGGTAATGCGGCTTTAAACGGGCTGGAGTAAATGCTGAACTGAGCTGAGCAGCGTCTCTGAGTTGGTTTTGCTAACCAGCCCGTAGAGAAGCAAATGAAGAAAAGAGGCATCTCGCCCCTTTTGGATTTTGGTTGTACACATCAATGAGCTATCAATTGGCACGATTCAACTAACTGATAGTGATGCGGTGGTCTTCCACTTGTTGCGTTTCTAGCTTAGGAACAACCACAACCAACACGCCATCCTCAAATTCTGCGTAAATGTCTTTTGGATTTACGTTTTCGCTTAAAGAAAAGCTGCGAACCATTTTTCCTTCATAGCGTTCTTTGTGGATGACTTTGTTCTGATCTGTATTTTCTTCGGTTTTGCTGGTGGAGGCTTCAATTGTTAGCGCACCATTTTTATAGGTGATGATCACATCATCTTTAGCCACTCCCGGCAAATCGGCAATGATTTCAAATGCGGTTTCTTTTTCAATTACATCTACGCGAGGTGAAAAAGCCTCCGCATCAAATCGAGTGCGAATTGATGGGAATGCATGATCAAATACGCGATAGAAATCAGACCATGAATCACGAGGAATTAAGCTCATCATAACCTCCCATTTTCTATCTTTTGCTACCTCACTAATTGTAGTTCTTGTGGCGTCAAGTGAAGGGGAAATTGAAGTTTGATTGATCAAAATCAAGCCCAATTCAAGCGTAAGAAATACGAATTCAAACCGGAATGGCATATCGGAATTTTGTCATCAAATAGCCTTTTTTCTGTAACCCATTTTTAATGTTCACTGCGTAGGTTATGCCGGTCTTAAAAATAGTGCTCATGGGTAAATTCCTGAGAACTAAGTGGTTAATTAAGCAGGAAATGATGGCAAGAGTAACTCACGATTTTGATGTGTTGATTATTGAACTACTGCAGCAGCAGGGCTTCATCAAGAAAGAAGCGGAAGCTTACTTAAAGAATGAAGTCTACCGTTTAGAGCCGGAAGAGATTCAGAAAATTAAAAACTACGCCAAGCATTTTGGTTTATCAGCCAAAGAGAAACTGATTCAGGAAATACTCGACCTACGCAGGGAAACCTTGTTTAACAAGCTATCCAAGAAGTTGGAGAGAGAACTAGAAGTTACGGATTAACGAGTTTTGTAGTTCGTTTTTCTATTTGGTTTTGAAAATTATTCTCATTAAAATTGAAACTCAAATTAATGTTATGTTATAACAAAACACTTTTGAGTCAGTAGAGTTATAATTATGAGAATTTTTACAACAGCACTGTTGGCATTAATGTTTGTTTTTCAAGCAAATGCGGACACTCCTCCTTCTAAATCAAACACAGTTACCATCAGTGCTGCGTTTGAATTTGCTAACGTTGACCCATCATCAAGTGGGTATATTTTTACTAGGATGCAGGTCATTGAGACGCTTTTTGATGTGGACAATTTGGGGAATTTGCTCCCAGGTCTGGCGTTAGAAGCGACGCCAAACAGCGAGCTAACTGAATGGACAATCACACTGCGTGACGGCGTTGGATTCCACGATGATTCACTGATGAACGCGGATACAGTGGTGAACAGTTTAAACATTGCGCTGGGAAAATATGGCTCGCTAGGCAAAGTGCCTGTGAAAAACATTGTAGCGCAAGGTGAAAACAAGGTTGTTATCGAACTATCTGAAGCATACAAAAGCCTACCTGCGGTGCTTGCCAACTATTCCAATGTGATTTTAAGCCGAGCCTCTTATGCTGAAGATGGCAAAGTGGTGAACTTGATTGGCACAGGCCCATACACGCTTTTTGAGGTTACGCCGCCGCACAAAATTACTGTTAAGAAATTTGATGGTTATTGGGGTAAGAAAGCGAGTATTGAATACGCCACTTATCTGACTGGTCATCGCGGTGAAAGTCGCGTATTACAAGCCATAAGTGGTCAGGCTGACATTGCTCTTCAGCTTCCGCCAGCCAGCATTATGCGTTTAAAAATGAATCCGCAAACCGATGTTCTGTCTTACTCTTTACCGCGTACTCTTATTTTAAAACTGAACAATGCTCATTCGTTCCTAAATTCCGTTAAAGCGCGTCAGGCGTTGAGCCTTGCCATTGATCGCAAAGGCATTGCTAGCGCTGTGCTAGGCACTCCAGATTCAGGAACCGCGCAGCTGTTGCCTCGCTCAATGAGTGACTGGTATTTAGAGTCTTTTGCAAACCCAGAATCTGATATTCAGAAAGCTAAAGCGATGCTTAAAGAACTCGGTTGGACTGAAAACAGCCAAGGCTTGTTGGAGCGAGACGGTAAAGTGTTTGAGTTGTCATTGATTACCTACGCTGACCGTCCAGAGCTGACGAATGTAGCCACAGCGCTTCAAGCACAGTGGAAAAAGTTGGGTGTAAAACTGAATGTAAGTATTACAAGTTCAAGTTCAATTCCAGCCGGTCATCAGGATGGTTCTTTAGAAGTGGCATTGATTGCGCGCAACTATGGCGTGATTGCAGACCCTCTGGTGGTATTAAGTAATGACTTCTCTGCGGAAGGTGGGGATTGGGGGGCAATGAATTGGTCAAACCAAGAGTTTAACCAATTAATTAAACAGCTTAACTACACGTTAGATGCAGACAAGTATCGTGAAAAAGCGCAGAGAGCGGCAACCATTCTTGCTACTGAACTGCCAGTGATTCCTGTTTCCGCTTACACAGAAGAAGTCTCTGTGAACAAACGTCTCAAAGGTTTCCACTTTGATCCATTTGGCCGTAATTTTTATCTTAGCGACTTGGAGTTTTGATTCTCGTGGGGCAGTTAATTTATAACCGCATTTTGCAGCTTTTGGCTGTGGTATTTGGTGTTGGCGCATTGACGTTTGTTCTGATGCGTTCACTTCCGGGGGATATGGCTTTCCGTATTGCCTCTAGCCGCTACGGTCAGGATAACGTTAGCGCGGAAGCGGCAGAATATATTCGCCAAGAGTTGAATTTGAACCAATCGGGGATCTCGTCTTTTTTCTCTTGGTTAATCGATCTTGCGCAGTTTAACTTGGGCAACTCTTTGGTCAGTGGTCAGCCAGTCAGTGATATTGTCAGCCATCAGTTAGGCCATTCCTTAATGCTTTCAGTTGCTGGACTTGCTTTGTCCGTTTTGATTGCATTCCCGCTTGGTCTCGCGAGTGTGAAATGGCAGAAATGGTTTGAGCCTGTCGCTGTTGTTTTTTCAATCGCAGTTCGTGCGCTTCCTGTGTTTGTAATTGGTTTAATTTTCATTCTGATGTTTGCGCTTTATTGGCAATGGTTACCCGTTGCTGGTTTTGACACACCTCAGCATTTGATTCTGCCTACCCTGACTCTGGCGATAGCGTTGGCTGCAACTTCAAACCGGATTGTCGCGAGCTCAACTCGTCAGGTTTTACGTGCGCCTTTTTATCAGTTTTCAATGATGAAAGGGCTATCACCTTTACGAACGTTTCAGCGTCACGGAGTTCGCAATATTTTGCTGCCTGTTGTTGCGTTTATCGGTATCCAGTTTATTACCGTGATTGAAGGGATAGTAATGATTGAATCTTTGTTCTCATGGCCGGGCGTAGGGCATGGTTTGGCTCATGCGATTTTTGCCCGCGATATTCCTGTTATTCAGGGCACGGCGCTCTGTTTAGGTGTGATGTTCGTAATGTTGAATACGGTTGTTGACCTTCTGTGCTACTGGATAGACCCGCGAATTAAGGAGGAGCAATAACATGCTAGCAGCCTTCGATAACAAAAAACTCTATAGCAACAGATCGCGCCTTTTCGGTGTGTTGCTGCTGTGTGTGTTGATCTCGATGTCGATGATTGGCTGGGTTATGAACGTCGATCCGGCAGAGCAAAACCTGTCCGCGGTTTTGATGCCGCCCGGTGCCGAATACTGGTTAGGTTCCGATCACTATGGTCGCAATATGTTTGCCCGTTTAAGTGAAGCTCTGCGTCTTTCCTTGAGTCTGGCAATCATCTGCGTGTTAAGTGCGAGTACCATTGGCTGCATATTGGGTGTGATTGCAGGTTGGTACGGCCGTTGGCTCGACAATGGGCTCAATATTATCGTCAACATACTTCTTGCTATGCCGGGTTTGGTTTTCGTGTTGTTGTTTGCAGCGTTGGTACCCGGCTCTTTTACCGCCATTTATATCGCGATTGCGCTGGTACAGTGGGTAGAGTATTTCCGTGTAAGTCGCTCGCTAACTCAGTCCCTTGCAAACAGCCCTGAAATTCAAAACGCTCTGCTGTTGGGCTTTGGCCGTGTTTATATTTTTCGCCACCATTTATGGCCGACACTACGTTCACCGGTGTTGACTATGACCGCATTCGGTGCCGCTAACGCTGTACTTTATATGGCTTCTCTTGGCTTTGTTTATGTGGGCATTCAGCCGCCAACCAGTGAACTCGGACAAATGATTGTAGAGCTTTTCCCATATTACGGTGATGCGCCGTGGTTACTGCTTCAACCTCTAACAATGCTGGCGTTAATTGTATTGGCATTCCATTTGATTGCAGGAGAGAAACGATGAGTGAATTGCTGAGAATTTCGAATCTGCATATCTCAATGGGTGAGCGCACTCTGTTGGAAAATGTGTCGTTAGCGGTGAATAAAGGTGAACCGTTGGTGATCCTTGGTCAAACAGGGTCAGGTAAAAGCTTGTTGCTTAAGTGGATCATGGCGAGTATTGATTCTGCATTATTGTGCACGGGTGAGATTGCTGTTCACGGAGAGGTGATGAATATGGCACAGCGCCGTACTCTCTGGGGTAAACAAATGGCAATGCTGTCACAAGAGCCAATGTCGACGCTTGATCCTTTGATGAAATCGGGTGAGCAAGTGGCTGAAGTGTCGAGATTTGTCTTAGGGCATTCTGCGCCACAAGCACGTCTCATGGCACAGCAAGAGCTGGAGCGTTATGGTTTAGCGCAGGCTTATCAAAAGCGTGTAGGGCAACTCTCAGGAGGTATGGCTCAACGTATGGCGATTTGTGTGTCAACTGCCGCCAACGCTTCCATCATTCTTGTAGACGAGCCAACCAAGGGTTTGGATGTCAGTCGACGTGATGATGTTGTCGACATGCTGCGTGATAAGACCAGAAACGATGGCCTGATTGTGGTAACGCATGATGTTGAAGTTGCGCAGCGTCTAGGCGGACAAATACTGGTTCTGCATTACGGAAAGGTCGTCGAGCAAGGGCAAACACAGCAAGTGCTTGCTCATCCGCAGCAGGAATACACTAAAAAGCTGATTCATTCGACACCAAAAAATTGGTCACAAAGCCGAAGCAAAGATATTGCTCAAGAGCGAATCTTGAGTGTAGAAAACTTGGCAATACAACGCGGCAAACAAAAGTTGTTTGATTCGCTGACGTTTGACGTTCAACAAGGTGAGATTGTCGGCATTGTTGGCGACAGTGGCTGTGGTAAAAGCAGTTTGGGTGATGCGATTTTAGGGCATCTTAAAGTGTCTTCGGGTGAGATTGTTCGTCAAAAAACTCAGGGTAAAGCTAAGTGGCTTAAGTTATATCAAGATCCATTTACTTCGCTTTCTCAGCATCTCACTCTAGGAAAAATGTTGGATGACTTGATTGCACTGCACAAGTTGGATGCCAGTCGCGTTGCTCCATTAATGAAAAAACTCGCTTTGCGTGAGCAGGTGCTTACTTGTAACAGTAGTCAGGTATCCGGTGGCGAGCTTCAGCGCTTCTCGATTTTACGTGCTTTGCTGATGGAGCCTGTATTCTTGTTTGCTGACGAACCGACGTCGCGTTTAGATCCTATTATTGCCAAAGAAGTGACGATGCAATTGGTACAGCTAGCACGTGAGCAAAATTGCAGCTTGCTAATCGTCAGCCATGACCCTGATTTGATTAATGCGATTGCGGATAAAGTCATCAACATTAGCGATTATGCCCCTCAAGCGGTAAGTTTGCAGGAGTGTGTTGCTTAGCTTTCATCTCTTCCAAAAAAAGGACAAGCGCAGATGTGCCCTTGTCCTTTTCTATCTTGATTGTGAGTAATTACTTACCGACAAACGCAACGATAACTTTGTCTTCTCCTAGGGTACGAGAAAATACGTAAGGGCTATCTTGTTTTGACGACGCTTGTGTTATGACTTGGTGTTTACCCGCACCAATGGCTGGGTGACGCTGCCTAAATTGCCCGACGGTTTGCCAGTGTTTCAGCAACGTTTCACGCTCGGCATCGAGTTTCCACACCATGTCTGAGCGGGTTCCTTGATGGAAATCATCAGCATAAGGGCCTAAGTCTCTTGCGACTTCATCTCCGTAATAAACCTGAACAGCTCCCGGGTTTAGCAACAGGGCGTTGGCTGCGTTACGTTGCATTTCAAACGACTTGAAACGGCTGAAAAATAGCTCGGTATCGTGTGAAGACATATAACTCACAGCGTTGAAATCCGCTTCTTGTTGCAGCGTTTTCGCGTTTGCCTGATAAACACTTTCCATCTGGCTAAAGCAGGTTGCACCTTTGTCCATTTTCTTCTGCACGTCAAAGTTGATTAGCGCATCGAAGCCGTCATCAAAATACGGGCTGCGATAAGCACCATGTCCCCACACTTCGCCCATCATCCAAAATGGTTCGCCTTGCTTGCCATGTGCTTTGCGCCACTGATTCAGATTATTGCTGGCGGCTTGTTTCAGACGTTTCCACACTTCACCTTCAACGTGTTTCACCGTATCTACACGGTAGCCATCAATTCCAAAGCGTTTCACCCAGTCGCTTTGCCATTCAATCAGATAATCAGAAACGGTGAAGTTATCTTGTGCCTTCACTCTTGTTCCGGCGTTGTCCAGCAGCCACTTAGGTGGTTTAACGAATTCAGTCGATTCAGTACGGAAATCGGGTAGGCCAGCCAGCGTCATGGTGATATCACCAGAGCCTGGTTTCGGATAACCCGGTAGTCCGGTGCGAACCCAGTCGCCTCCCCACCAGTCTTTCCAGTTGTTGCTGTTGTAATCAATGAACTGATGGAAACTGTGCCAGTTCTCTCCAGCAGAACTTGATGGAATCCAGTCCGCCCATTTTTCTGGCAGCTCTGAACCGTTTACGACCTTGATTTTATCGATTTGTAAATCAGCCAGTGTCGCGTAACCGGAGTGGTTAATAACCGCATCTAGCAGAATTTTTATGCCCCGTTTATGGGCTTCTTCAACCAGTGTTTTTAAATCTTCATCGACACCAAAGTTTTCATCGATTTTTGTGAAATCACGAGTCCAGTAGCCGTGGTAGCCATAGAATGGGAACGAGCCGCTTTCTCCACCACCGACAAATCCGTGGATTTGTTCCACAATCGGAGAGAGCCAAATAGCATCAGTACCTAGGCTTTTGATGTAGTCTAGCTTTTCAATTACGCCTTTGAGATCACCGCCATGAAAGGTGCCGATTTCATCTTTACCGTCTTTCTTTCTCCCATAACTGTTGTCGTTACTGGTATCGCCGTTGTTAAAACGGTCGACCATGACGAAATAGATATTGGCATTACGGTAGTTGAATGGCTGAGGCTTGGCTTCAACAGGCTCAAGTAAGATTAAGCCGCCGCTGTTCGCTTGTGGGGTTAATGACACGGCACCTTGTTTGACTGTCACCACTTTGCCACTGAAAGCATCTCTTAATTGCGTTCCGTTTGTGAATGTATCACCGACTTTGACAGTAACTTCGCCCCCAGAGTATTTCTCACAGGTGACATCTGGAATCGGTCGTTTGAACTCACTGTTCGCTGTTTTCTTCGCCTGACGAACAAACGTCAGCGTTTGTGCTTTGTCGTCATAGCTAAACGCGTAATCGCCAGTGAATCGAATTTTAAGCGGCAGCGTGGTCGCTCCTGCACAGTTGAGAGCTACAGGAGTATTAAATTTGATGCTTGATATTTCACCTGCCTGACAGCTTCCCTCCAAACCCGTAACTGTTAGTGTGTAGTCATCTTTGGTCAATGGAATTACTAACGGGTTTTGGCTGTCTAATGGGTAGTCACGACTGTTGGTTGTCGTGGCTATAGTCAGGTTTGGTGCCGCGAAGGCACATGGAATAATGGCACATAAGGCAAGGGTTACAGTTTTTAGTTTCATCGTCACGTCCATATGGGATCTTATAGTCCCTCTAGGTAAACAGACTTTAGGATAAATCGATTAAAGACTAAGCACATCCTTCCTCCGCCTACGCCTTAAGATCTTGAAGTGGTTCACAAAAGAGAATTTGGGGGCGTAGTTCATCGGCACTTGTAGAAAGCGATGAAAAGGCTAACACTAAGGGCAGGAAAGAGAGGTAATCGTATGTGGAAATGGTTCGTCATCATGTTTTGGAGTGGGGTAGCATTGGCTGCGCACCCAAGCTTTTTGCAGCCATTTATCAGCGGTGAGCAGCCTTGGCCCACTCAGCGAGAACTTCGCCAAACGGACACATGGTTAGAGTGCAGTGAAAATATCTTTATCACCTCTTGGTGTGGCGATGAGTTTAACTACTATACCTTGAGAGTGTGGCCGGAAGTCACGGGCGACCAAGATGGGGGTATTAAAACGCTGACTCTGCATGGTGCTTATTCGACCAACGATTGGAGTCTGCTGCAACTGAACCTGCGTAAAGATGGTTTTCAACTGCAAAGCATCCAACTTGGAGAGCAACAGTTTTCAATCCGTGACCAATTGAAGACAGAGTCGACCCGAGAGGTTGATAAGGCCTTAGTTTTATTTATTAATCGCAATGCGCACTCTTTTCCTAAAATACTTCACTGGCAGAAAGACAACGTTATGGCAAAGCTTGTCACGGACGGAAAAAGCGCTGAAGTTCAGTTTACTCGTTCGGAGTAATCGCTGAAGGTTGGCGCTGAAGAAAGTTCGCCATTGAGGTTTCGTCTAAATACCCGTCGGCTTTCTTATGTGCCCGCAAATACTGATATCCCGCAATTATCTGTCGCTGCTGATGTTGTTTATCCTGACTCAAGGTTTCGCCGGTGACGAACTTGTGTGCAAGGCAATAGGCTTCCATATCCACCACTTCTGCTTTGCGATACAGGTAGCCACAACCGGTTGCTAACCATTCCAGCGAACAGTTGGCGCGAATGGCAATTTGATTTGCCTTTGCTAAGCTAGGTTCACTGCCTTTTAGGTATTTTCTTATCAGGCCTTCAGACAGATCAACGCGTCGTGCAAACCCGCTGATGCTTTCTTCGCCAATCAATTCTTGTAAACGTGTAGAAAAAGTCACAACTTCGTACTCCAGTTCGAACTTCTATAGTTTATCGGTTGAGGAGAGGAATAAACAAGCTTAGGATGAGCCCGTCGGATTAAGGAGTAATATTATGGTTGCAAAAGTGACAATCGCCCCGCAAGGACCAGACTTTTCAGAACTGGTTCAAGGGTATTGGCGAATGGCAGATTGGGGAATGACTCCTCAAGAGCGCCTGACGTTTATCAAGCAGCACCTAGAGTTAGGTATCACGACTGTTGATCACGCAGACGTTTATGGTAACTACGAATGTGAAGCCTTGTTTGGTGAAGCATTAGCGTTAGAACCATCTCTTCGTGAGCAAATGCAGATCATTACTAAGTGTGATATCAAACTGCGCAGCGACAAGCACCCAGAACGCAAAATTAATCACTATGACACCAGTTCTGCACATATCTACCAATCGGTGAATAACTCACTTGAGCGTTTAGGTGTCAACGAGATTGATGTTTTGTTGATCCACCGTTTAGATGTTTTGCTTGACGCGGATGAAGTGGCAGAAGCGTTTGCTGAGCTGCACAAAGTCGGTAAGGTGAAACACTTCGGCGTTTCAAACTTCACACCGTCTCAGTTTTCACTGCTTCAATCTCGTTTGGGTAAACCACTGGTTACCAATCAGGTAGAGATTAACCCGCTTAACTTTAATGTTGCCGATGACGGTACATTAGACCAGCTACAAATGCTGCGTACCCGCCCTATGGCATGGTCATGTCTAGGCGGTGGTGAAATCTTTAAAGGTCAGTCAGAGCAAGCTGTTCGTGTACGTAACGTGTTAGAAGAACTGCGTGAAGAGATTGGTGCTGAAAGCATCGACCAAGTGATCTACGCTTGGGTTCGTCGCCTTCCTTCTAAGCCACTTGCAATTGTTGGCTCAGGTAAGATTGAACGTGTTCAATCGGCAGTAGCTGCACTGGACTTAGAACTGACTCGCGAGCAATGGTACCGAGTTTGGGTGGCTTCTAAAGGTCATGGTGTGCCATAGAAAGTACTTAAATCAGTATTTTTGAATCGAAACAGCTCCCTGTCATGAATGTGGCAGGGAGTTTTTTTATAACTTACCTCTGAGTCATACTGCTCCTGTCTCTTCACTCTTGCTGGATTTATCCCTCTTAAATTAGCCAGCTAGCTCACTCATTTGTCTGATTCGTCTTTTGTCGCTTTTTGTCTGTGTTGTTTGTTCGGAAGCTGACAAACGAAGCGACAAATTGTCGTTTTATCTCTGGTCGTTTTGTGACCTCCTTCAAATTCATATAGTAAATCAACCTGTTAGCGAGGGCTGTGGTCTGGATTAGTAATTGCACTGGATTAGCCAATGAAGACGTTATGAAAAAGTTGATGTTGTAACAATACGGTTTCAGTCAAGCACCAAACCAACGCAATGGAAGCGGGTGTCGGAAAAACGAAGGAGCGGTTATGTGGGATTATTCAGAGAAAGTTAAAGAGCACTTCTTTAACCCAAGAAATGCCAAATTGGTTTCAGAGGCAAATGCACGAGGTGACGTGGGTTCGCTGAGCTGTGGTGACGCTCTAAGTTTGACTCTCAAAGTCGACCCAGAAACAGACATTATTCAGGATGCAGGTTTTCAAACTTTTGGTTGTGGTAGTGCAATCGCCTCTTCTTCTGCATTAACTGAAATGGTCATCGGTAAATCCATTGATGAAGCGTTAGCTATCACTAACAAAGACATTGCCGACTTTCTTGATGGCTTACCGCCAGAAAAAATGCACTGTTCGGTTATGGGGATGGAAGCATTGCATGCAGCAGTCGCGAACTATCGCGGAGAAACACTGGAAGATGATCACGAAGAAGGTGAGCTGATTTGTAAGTGTTTCGCAATTGACGACCTGATGATTAAACGCGTGGTTGCCGCCAATAATCTCACCACTCTAGAGGAAGTCGTCAATTACACCAAAGCGGGCGGCGCTTGCACCTCTTGCCACGAAAAGATCGAATGGGTGCTGGAAGAATGCTTGGCAGAAAGAGCTACAGCCCCTGCCTTATCTAAAAAATCTAGCGTGAAACCAGCCATAAAACCGGTTGAAGCGAGTAAAGACTCTGGAGTTGATGCATCTGTAAGTCCTGAGATCATTGCGCTGATTGAGAAAATTATCGAAGAAGTTCGCCCTGCGGTACAAGCCGATGGCGGGGATATCAGCTTAGTCGATGTGGAAGATTATGTTGTGTTTGTTTCACTCACTGGTGCGTGTACCGGATGTGGTTTATCAGGTCTGACATTGGCAAATGTGGAACATAAGATCAGTCGAGCTTTGGGAGAGTCTTACACCGTATTTCCGGTACAAGAAGACCCACAAATGACCGCAAAGAAAGAGGGAACTTACAATGTCTAGTATCCAACCGAAGATCTATTTAGATAACTTTATTTACCTAGATAACAACGCAACCACTCGCATTGACCCTCGAGTCTTGGACGTCATGATTCCTTATCTTGATGAATATTATGGCAACCCTTCATCCATTCATCGCTTAGGCGCTCGCGTGGGTCAGGCTCTGGAAATTGCCAGAGAGCAGGTTCAGCAGCTTCTTGGCGCGCAGCACTCAAGCGAAGTGATATTTACCTCTTGTGCGACTGAAGCGACCACAACGGCTATCTTGTCTGCATTGGAAGCCAACCCCGAACGCAGAGAAATCGTGACTTCTGTGGTTGAACATCCCGCTACTTTACAGCTTTGTCAAAACCTTGAACGTAAAGGCTACAAGGTGCATTGGATTGGCGTCGACGGTAAAGGCAATATCGATTTGGAAGCGTATGCCCAAGCATTAAGTGAAAACGTCGCGATTGTTTCGATGATGTGGGCAAACAATGAAACTGGCACTCTGTTTCCTGTGGAATCGATGGCAATGATGGCAAAAACTGTCGGTGCACAAATGCATGTTGACGCTGTACAGGTGGCAGGTAAACGCATGATCAACGTGCATGACACCGAAATTGATATGCTGTCGATTTCTGGTCACAAGTTCCATGCTCCAAAAGGGATTGGCGCTTTGTACTTGCGTCGTGGTACGCGTTTCCGTCCATTACTGCGCGGCGGTCATCAGGAAAGAGGTCGCAGAGCGGGCACTGAAAATGCAGCCTCTGCAATAGCGATGGGTAAAGCTGCGGAGCTGGCTTATAAAGCCATCGATACCGAGCTTCATCGTATCAAACTGCTGCGTGATCGCTTAGAGCAGGGTTTGCTTGCTCGCATTCCGAATACGTTTGTCACGGGTAATCCTAAACAACGTGTCGCCAATACCACCAATATTGCGGTCGAGTTTATCGAAGGTGAAGCCCTTTTATTAATGATGAACCAAGTGGGTATTGCGGCGTCGTCTGGTTCAGCTTGTACATCCGGTTCATTAGAACCTTCACACGTGATGAAAGCGATGAAGATTCCATTTACTGCGGCACATGGCACTTTGCGCTTCTCTCTGTCTCGTTTTACCAAAGATGACGACATCGATTATGTGCTTGAGCAACTGCCACCGATTGTGCATCGCTTACGCCAAATGTCTCCTTATTGGGATAACGCTGCCAATGCGGGTAACGTTGAAGAGTTTGCTCCAACGTATGCCTGATAAAGGTGTGCTGTGATTAGGGAAGGATTCCCTGTAGTGAGTAAATATCAGTGAGCAAAGGGATGGTACATGTATGGTTACAGGGATAGCAGAACCCATTCATAGGTCAGTCATTATTAATGACACCACGCTTCGGGATGGTGAGCAGGGACCTGGTGTGGCGTTCACCATAGAAGAGAAAATGCATATTGCGATGCTGCTTGAAATGGCGGGTGTGCCTGAATTGGAAGTGGGCATTCCCGCAATGGGAGCGGAAGAACAATACGTCATCAGTTCAGTGTGCCACTCCCTTAGTAGTGCGCGAACTATGGGCTGGTGTCGGATGCTGGAGCACGATGTTCATTGCGCTTCTGGTCTTGGATTAAATTGGGTAGATCTCTCTATTCCAGTCTCAAGTCAGCAGATCCGCAGCAAACTCAATCTGACGCCTAAAGCGTTGTTCGAACGCTGTGAAAGAGTGATTAGCCAAGCGTTAAATGCAGGTTTGAAGGTTTGCGTGGGAATGGAGGATGCTTCGCGTGCAGACGCCGATATGCTCTATCGGGTTGCAGAAGTGGCGGAAAAATGCGGAGCAGGAAGAATCCGCTTTGCAGATACTAACGGAATCCTCGACCCATTTTCGACTTACCACGTTATCAGTCAGTTACATGCCCATACGGAGCTTGAGATTGAAATGCATGCGCACAACGATCTTGGGTTAGCGACGGCGAACTCCTTAGCTGCCATTCGAGCTGGTGCTGCGTCAGTGAATACTACGGTGAATGGATTAGGTGAACGTGCCGGAAACGCTGCATTGGAGGAGATCTCCGTTGCGCTTACCGTGTTGCAGCAGACACCGAGCAACATTGATTTGCGCCAGCTACCGACCATTTGCAATTACGTATATCTGGCTTCTGGGCGACCTCAAACAGCACAAAAAGCGATCACAGGCGATGTGGTGTTCACCCATGAGTCGGGAATTCACGTTGATGGCTTGCTGAAAGACATCAATAACTATCAGGGTTTCTCGCCTTCATTAGTGGGGCGCGAACATCACTTTGTTTTGGGCAAGCATTCCGGTGTCAGTGCCATTATGCGTATCTATCGCGATATGGGGATAGTGCTCACTGAATCGCAGTGTGAGCAGATAAAGCATCAGCTTCGTGTTTGGTCTGAGCGACGTAAAAGCGTTCCGACCACTGACGATCTGCTCGAGTTTGCCATCCATCACCAGCAAATCGCGTAGGGCTACAGGTATGTATTTAGAGTTAGAGAATGATTTCACCGAGCAACTGGCGTTGTTGGAAACCGCAGAAGATTTTCTCGACTACTTCGCTGTGGATTACGACCCTGAGCTGGTGGAGAAAAAACATATACCACTGCTGCGCTTGTTTCAGAAGCTATTGGCTTGCAAACCAAACGCTGATTACGCCACTTATCAAAAGTCGCTTCGCTTGGCATATAAGCAAATCAGCCTAGGGCATGAGCCTATGATCTCGGCCGGTGGTTGCGCGATCTGTGCCTCCGATTGCAGTGAATCTGGTGAATAGGAGTGAACGAAATGGACATGGATTACGGCTCCGACACCGTGCGTTTTGCACCAGGAAGCGAAGTCAGAATTGTGCGTAATATCCGTAATGACGGCAGCTTTCAGGACTTTGCTAAAGGGGATTTGTTAGTTGAAGCCGGAAGCGTCGGTATTGTTCGAAGTTACGGATATTTCTTGCAAACACAGGTGATCTATCAGGTATTTATTCCCACGCAAAATCGGGTGATCGGAGTACGAGATAGCGAAGTGATCGATGCTGAATTGGCTTGGGTTCCATGTCTTTTTCGCTCATTAGACAAAGCCAAACTGAACTGTAGCTTACGTATGTTTGGTGAACCATTAGCCAATAAGGGCGATGTGATTGAGGTTCACCGCGTCTATCGAGACTTAGAAGATGGCACAGTGAGTTTCGAAGTTAAATTTGGTGCGCACTTAGTCAAACTCGATTCAACCCGACTGGAGCCTGTCGCTTAATTAGGGAGGAAAGCATGGAAGCTTATCAACGCAATTATTTAACCGCTAAAATCGCCACCGATATGTACAAACTTAACCCTGAATGGCTTTCAAGTATGCAAAGGGTCAAAGTGGATGAGCAAGTTGAACGTCTGTTTCGGGTACAAAAAGCGATACTCGGTAGCAGTGAAGCCAATCTTGTTTCAGTATCCGCATTCGAAATTGAAGCGGCTTTTGACAAGCTCGTTGAAGGCTATCAATCCCACAGTGAGTTCAAAGCTGCAATGCAGGGGCAGCATTTGACAGAAGGTCAGCTAAAGCAGGTTTTAAGTGAAGAACTGAAATGCGAAAAAGTGATGGATCTAGTCTCACAAGATATCCCTGAGCTTGATCAAGCCACGGCGATGGAATACTTCAACACTCACCTACAGGAGTTTTCTCGCAGTAATGTTTGGGAAATGAGCCAAATCCTTATCACGGTTAACGACGAGTTTTCAGAAAATCATCGCGATGAAGCTTGGCGTCGTATTCACGATGTGAAAAAGCTGTGTGATTTCACAGCGTTCGGCACTTTGGCTATGAAATATTCTGAATGTCCCAGTGCCATGTCTAACGGCTATTTAGGGTGGTGCGAAGAAACCAAACTCTACCCGCAAATCGCAGCCTGTCTTTTTGATCTCAAACACGGTGAAGTGAGCGAAGTGATTGAAACTGATCTGGGTTTTCACTTAGTGCGAGTACATCAATACAAGGGTGCGCGCACTGCAACATTTGAAGAAGCTTATCCGTTTTTGCAAAGAAAGCATGAGCAACGTGCGCGCGCATTTTTGCAAAAGCAGTGGATTAGCCAGCTATTGCACTCTGCGTCATTGTGTCGTTGAACCCGTGTTGTTGATGTTAGGTAAGGATAAATAAATGAAAGGATTTCATCGTTTTTTGCTGCGTTTTATTTTGCATGCATTTGGTTTGGTTGGCCTGATTTTGGGCTCTTTTTCTGTTCAGGCTGAAGATGGCACTTTAGCGGTTGCCAATAATTTTTATGCTCCAATTCAAATGCTGGTGGATGACTTTGCCAAAGTGTCTGGTTTTCAACTGAGTGTCAGCACAGGTTCTACGGGACAGTTGTATGCCCAAATCGTCAATGGCGCGCCGTTTGATCTGTTTCTTGCAGCCGACACTGTCCGCCCAGAAAAGTTAGTCAATCAAGGATTAGGTTTCGAGCCGTTTGTTTATGCGAAGGGCGTATTGGTGCTCTGGTCGAAACAAGTTAACTATGACGTGAAAGAGCATATGTTGTTGGGTGATTATAACCACTTCGCCATCGCCGACCCTAAGCTTGCACCTTATGGCTTGGCGGCTCAACAAGCGCTAACCAAAATGGGTTTATGGGAGAGCATGACGTCGAAAATCGTGATGGGCAAAGGCTTGAATCCTACCTTTCAGTTCCTTTCTACAGGCAACGCGCAATTAGGGATGGTGGCTAAATCTCAAGTGTTTAAAAACGGTCAGCACATTGGCGGTTCATTCTGGGAGGTTCCAGTATCGGATTACGAGCCCATTGAACAGGCAGCGGTGATACTTAAATCCGGTGTTGATAAAGCAGCAATCAATGCTTTTCTGGAATACTACTCAAGTGAGCGTGCGCAGAAAATTGTCTCCAGTTTTGGTTACTTGCAGTAGTGGGTTGAGCGGCACTGAAGGCAGAGGCAAAGCGCTATGTTAGTTGTTGATACCCTTGTCATCACAACCACACTCAAACTGGCTTTTGTTGTGATGGTGACACTGCTGCTGATTGGAGTCCCGATCGCTTGGTGGCTCTGCCATTCGACTTCGCGCGTGAAAGGTGTGGTGGAAGCCGTGTTGATGTTGCCATTAGTTTTGCCACCAACGGTTCTAGGTTTTTATCTGCTCTTGTTGCTGGGACCGGTTGGGTGGGTTGGTAGAACTTTAAATCAACTTGGCGTTGCCCAACTGCCCTTTACGTTCACAGGCATTGCCATCGCCTGTACCTTACATTCGTTTCCTTTTGTTATTCAGCCGCTTAAAAACTCGTTTATGGCGATCGGTCGCAGACCGATGGAAGTGGCCGCGACACTTCGAGCTTCTCCAATAGACACTTTTTTCAACGTTACCTTACCCCTTGCGTGGCCGGGTGTGTTTTCCGCTGCGATTATGGGCTTCTGTCATACCCTCGGCGAGTTTGGCGTGGTGTTAATGATTGGCGGGAATATTCCGGGGCAGACTCGGGTTATGTCGGTTGAAATCTATAACAATGTCGAAGCGTTGGAATATCTTAATGCGCATATCTTGTCTGGCGGGCTAGTGGCATTTTCATTTGTCGCTTTGTTGCTGATTCATTGGTTAAACCAAAAACATCAACAAAGGCTAGGGTAGATGTCTATGCCCGTCTCTAGGTCTAGGTCGCACATTACTGCAGAGTTAAATATTCGTTATGCGGATTTCAGCCTAGACGCCAACCTGACTCTACCAGCGCAGGGTATTACCGTTTTCTTTGGTCATTCAGGATGCGGCAAGACCACCTGCCTCAGAGCGATTGCTGGGTTAGAAAAACTGGAGCAGGGCAAAGTATCTGTTGCGGGAGATGTGTGGCAGTGCAGTGATAGCCAACAATTTGTGCCTACTTATAAGCGCGATTTAGGCTATGTGTTTCAAGAGCCGGGCCTGTTTCCCCATCTAACGGTGGAAGCGAACTTGCAGTTTGGTGCAAAACGTATTTCGGCCAATAAGTGGCACGTCAGTTTTGATGAAGTGACACAACTTCTGGGTATCACTCCGCTGCTAAATCGCTATCCGGCTCAGCTTTCTGGTGGGGAAAAGCAGCGCGTTGCGATAGGGCGAGCTCTTTTGACAAGCCCCAAGTTACTGTTGATGGATGAACCACTATCCGCTCTGGATCAAGCGCGAAAGCAGGAGTTTCTACCTTATCTTGAACGTCTACACAGCGAGCTGGATTTACCCATTCTTTATGTAACTCATTCGATGCAAGAACTGGCACGACTCGCTGATCACATTGTGTTGTTTGATAAGGGTTCGATACTGGCGAGTGGCAGTGCCTACAGCATTATGTCTGACCCTAAATTCGATGCACTGTTCGGCGATGAAATTGGCAGTGTGTTTGATACCAAAGTGGTTGCGATGCATGAAAATCGGATGACTGAACTGGGTTGTGACGGCTTAACCATATGGGCGGTAGGCTACATTGCAGAGCAGGGTGTCACTTATCGCTGCCGCATTCTGGCATCTGACGTAGGGCTTTCTCTTGAAGAGCCTAAGTTCTCCACTGTGCTAAACCGCTTTCGTGCAACGATTATCGATATTCAGGCCACTCTTGCTGAAGATGGGCAGGCGCTGGTGGTGTTAGAGCTGGAAAATCAACAGCGCCTGCTGTCCAAAATTACCCTAAAATCGCTGTATGAGCTGAATCTAACTCAAGGCTTAAAGGTATGGGCGTTAGTGAAATCGGTCGCGCTTTCTTGAAGTTTATTCAGCTTGCATTTTGCTTGGACTGCAATAGTGTAAGGCTGATATGGGATACAGACTAAGAATGCAAAATGGAAACAGAACAGCAACGCCATTCAAACGCCCAACTGATTAAATTTGAGCGAAAGCACTATCCGTTACTGATGGAATGGATTGATTCAGACGAGCTGAATTACCTTTGGGGTGGGCCACAATTCGAATACCCGTTAACCGTTGAGCAGCTTGAAACACATTATGGAAAACAAGCGCCATCTCCGTTTTTATTTGTAGTGAATGACGAGATGGTGGGGTTTATTGAGCTATTTAAAGTGTCGGATTGCGAACAAAGGCTATGTCGAGTTTTTATTCACCCGACGTGCCGTGGTAAAGGTTATGCGAACACAATGCTTGAGTTGGCCATTGCCAAAGCCAAAATGGCAGAGGGGCCGCAATTACTCTCTTTAGCGGTTTTCGCTCACAATCAGTCTGCTATCTCTTGCTATGAGAAGCTTGGCTTTAAGCCTTATGAAACGATCAGTGGCTTGCGCTTTTTTAAAGGGAAAAACTGGGATCTGATTAGAATGTCCCAAAGTGTATAGCGAAACAGACAGCTCTAAGTTTTAAACCTTATTGGGTTTGTTGACGGATGCTGCCAATACCGAGAACAGCAAAATAGCTGCACCTATCCACTGAATGTTTGACAGTGTTTCGTTTAGCCACATCATCGAGAACAGCGCGCCGAACAGTGGTTCACTGCCCATCAGTAGTGAGGTTTTGGTCGGTGAAATCTTCCTCACCGCATAGTTTTGTGCGTAGAACGCAAACAAAGTACAAAACAGAACCAAAAATGCAGTCACAAGCCAGAATTCTCTGTCCGTAGGGAATTGATATAACGGCTCTTGCGCTATCAAGCTTCCAACTAAATAAGCACTTACCGCCACTGCGAAAGCTTGTATGCAGGTTAATGTGGTGTTAGTTATCTGCTTTTTGTCAGTGAGCTTCTTGGTCATGGTCACCATTAAGGCTCTCAAAGCGGCGGCAGTGAGAATGCAGAGATCGCCACTATTGAGTGAAATACCCAAATCTTGATGGTATGTCAGAAGCAGCACACCAACAGTACTGATCACCGACAGCAACATCAGGCTTTGGCTCGGTTTGTTTTTGCTGAGCAGGCTATCGACTAAGGCGGTAAATATCACATTTAAACTGATAAGAAAGGCAGCATTCGACGCGGACGTCTGCGAAACGCCGTACACTTCGAAAAAGAAAATCAGCGCCAAGATAGCACCTGTTGGTATTGCCACTTTCCAGTCCCTGTTTTTGCCTTGCTTAAAATCTTTTAAAGCTAATGGAAGCAGCAGAAAACCCGTCAGCCCGAATCGGATAGCAATAAACATTGAGATACTGGTATAGGCAATGGCTGTTTTGGTTAATCCGTAACTGGTGCCCCAAACAATCGCAACCATCAGTAGCAAAAGCTCTGGCATGGTAACAAACGATCTTCTCGTTTTAATGGCTAAGCTAGACATGGTTTCCTTCCTTCTAAAACAGTTCGAAATTGACTCAATCACTATCCACTAGTACGTTATTCGGAACAATATGACGATATGCAAAGGATTTTTGCGTTATGGACACGAATAAGCTCATTACCTTGTTGCCGGAAATGGCGATATTTGTGGTGGTGATTGAAGAGGGCAGTTTTTCAAAAGCGGCAGATAGGCTGGGGGTTGCGCCTTCTTCGGTGAGTCGTTCGATTGCCAAATTGGAGAATTCTCTCAACAAAAAGCTGCTTGAGCGCACGACTCGCAATATGCGTTTAAGTAGTTCAGGAGAGCAGATATACAGTTTGTGTGTTGATATGCTCAAATCTGCGCGCTTGGCGACGGATGCTGCTTATTCGTCACAGGATGAAGTATCTGGAGAGATTCGGATTGCGGCACCAAGGGCCTTCTCCAGCCAAGTTCTGTCCCCCATCATTCTGGATTTTCTCCAGCAATACCCGAAAGTCACAGTGCACTTTGTTGTCGAAGACCATTTTATTGATCCGGTAGGGCATGAAGTGGATATGATCATCCACATTACAGAAAAGCCTGTAGAAGGCTTGGTCGCTAAAGTGCTAGGTACAAACCGATTGGTTTTATGTGCAAGTAAAGAATATTTAAATGAGCATGGTTACCCAACTGAGCCGGAAGAGTTGGCAAAGCATCAATGTATTCGTTTGGGAGAGTCTACGTTTGACCGCAAGTGGGAGTTCCGTAAAGACCAAACGATCCGCAGTGTGACGGTCAATGGGCGACTGGCGGTCAATCATACCCATATTCGCAAAGATGCAGTACTTCGAGGAATGGGGATTTCGATATTTCCTGAGTTCTCAATCGATAAACTAGTTCAGTCAGGGGCGGTCGTAGAACTGTTCCCTGAGTGGGAAATACTCAGTCGTTATCAGGGACAAATTGTGGCTCAATACCCGCAGTCTCGATTCATTCCAAACCAGTTAAAAGTGTTGGTCGATTTTCTGCAGAGTCGGCTAACTAGTTAAAAAAGATAGTTTTGTGCTTTATCGTTGAGGCTCAAGTGCTAGTATGGTTTCTTTTTTCAGGGATGTATTTCTAATGAGTAGTGAACACTTTAAAGGTAAATACGAAGTTGAACTGAAGTTCAGAATCTCGTCGAAAGCACTGTTTCTCGAAGTTCTCAAGGGGCTTCCTCATGAAACTATGCTAGAAGACAACGCTGAGCGAGACTGGTATTTCGATACGCCTGACAATGAGCTCCAAGCGCAGAACAAAAGCTTATGCATCCGTACTATGGAGCCTTCAGGTATCAAGTTATGGATAGTCAAAGGCCCTGAAGCAGACCGATGTGAAGCGACCAATATTACCGATGCCGACAACGCGAAGAGCATGCTGCACAATCTGGGATATCGCGTCAGCTTGCAGGCGATGAAAACGCGCAGCATTTACTTTGTGGACAATTTTCATATTACTGTGGATTCACTGGACGGTATTGGCGACTTCGCAGAATTTGCCATCATGACGGATGATGAAAGTAAACTCGAAACTTACCGCGTTGAACTGCTGAACTTAGCGAGTCAGTTTGGGCTTACTGAAAGTGACCTAGAGTTCAAATCTTACAAACAAATGTTTGTGGCTAAGTCTGCAAACCCTTCGACATAGCGATCAAAGAATCTGACGAATATCAGAAGAAATATCACTGATCATCTGTCGGGCACTTTCATCTCGAAGCTGAACCAGATAGATGAACAGAAGATCGGTAATCACGTTCTGCGCACTTCTAGATGCAATAGCCGAACTGCGGTTTTCCACTTCATCGGCTATCGTATCGAAGGTGATATCCGCGATGTGTCTGAGCTTACTTTTATTGGGTGAGCTCAGTGCTATTACTTTTGCGCCTTGTTCCTTGGCCGCTTCTGCTGCAACCAGAATTTCTTTGCGCTCTCCAGAAAAGGAGATGGCTATCTGCACATCTTTTTCTGTCAGGGTTCGAGCAATTGCAATCTGCACATGGCTGTCTTGTTCGGTTAAGGCTGTGATGCCCAATTTTAAGAGTTTGTAGCCGAGATCTTTCGCCGTCAGGGCAGAGCCACCAATCCCGACAATTTGCACGGTACGAGCATCGCTCAGCCATTGCGCCGCTTGATTACAGGCATCAAAAGAGAGTGCATTGGTGGTCTGAATCATGGCATCGGTTTTGGCTTTGATCAGCTTTTGAGCAATGACCGCAAGAGGGTCATCGGCAAATATCCCACTGTGCAGCGGTGTCGAAGCAATTGCCTGCTTACGACCAATGTCTTCAGATAGTGCAAGCTTAAACTCACTGTATCCTTTGAAACCTAAGCGCTGAGTGAACTTAACGATCGTTGATTGGCTCACCTGTGCTTCATGAGCCACTTCTTGGCTCGTCATATATGCAGCTTTTGCGGCATTTTCAACAATCCAGTCAGCCACCAGACGACCACTTTGAGAAAGTTGACTGCGTTTCGCGATGATTTTATTGCTTACGGACATAACATAAACTCAATTATTTTGAATAAATTATTCCAAACCAGAAATAATACTGCTTGATTATATCTCTATGTTTTTATGTAAATATTTCCTATTTCAAAAACGGTTGACCATTGTTTTGACAGCAATTATTCCACAGTTTTACAGGTTAAAGAATAACCTTAACTGTGATTTTTGTCACCTTAAAGGAATATTTTATTCCATAGAATCGCCCTCAGATAAACCTAGTGAGTAATACCGAATGAAAATTGATTTAAGTCGATTGACTACTGAAAGCCGTAATCCTGCAAGCGCTGAGATTGATACCCTTTCAACCACAGAAATGCTGAAAGTGATCAACCAAGAAGACCAAAAAGTTGCGCTGGCAGTAGAAGCTGTGCTTCCGCAGATTGCTCAAGCTGTAGATGCGATTACAGCAGCATTTGCCCAAGGAGGCAGACTGATCTACATGGGCGCGGGTACTTCAGGGCGATTGGGTATTCTGGATGCGAGTGAATGTCCTCCGACTTATGGCACATCTCCGGATATGGTTGTCGGTCTGATTGCAGGCGGTCATCAAGCGATTCTAAAAGCAGTAGAAAACGCAGAAGACAACCGAGATTTGGCACAAAGTGATTTAAAAACTCTGAACTTAACCAACAAAGATGTGGTGGTAGGAATCGCCGCAAGTGGCCGTACGCCTTATGTATTGGGTGGTTTAGAGTACGCGACGCAAGTTGGGGCAACCACGGTATCTGTGGCGTGTAATCCTGTGTGCGTAATGGCAGACGCGGCGCAAATTGCGATTCTTCCTATTGTTGGTGCGGAAGTGGTGACAGGCTCGTCACGCATGAAAGCGGGTACAGCGCAAAAGCTAGTGCTGAACATGCTGACAACAGGCGCGATGATTCGCAGCGGCAAAGTGTTTGGCAACCTGATGGTGGATGTTGAAGCAACTAACGCCAAACTCATTCAACGCCAAACCAACATTGTGGTGGAAGCGACAGGCGCATCGAGTGAAGAAGCGGAACAAGCACTCAACGAATGTGGTCGTCACTGTAAAACCGCCATTCTAATGATTCTTGCAGGGCTGGATGCCGAAAAGGCAGCCGCCAAACTTCAGCAGCACAAGGGTTTTATTCGCGCTGCACTTAACGATAAATAATCTTCTCTGCTAATTAAGGACTCTTTTATGGCAAAGATTACCGAAACAATGATATCGCAGATCCTCTCTGCGGTGGGTGGTAGCAGTAATGTCAGCAAATGCGGCAACTGTATGACTCGTCTTCGTTTGACTCTGGCAAACAATGCAGTTGCTGAGCAAGCTGCGATTAAACAAATTCCGGGCGTGCTTGGTGTAGTCGAAAGTGATGAGCAGTTCCAAATCATCCTTGGCCCTGGGAAAGCACAGCAAGCGGCTGATTTGATGAATCAGCTGATTGACAGTTTAACCGCTGGCAGTGAAGCGCCTGCACATCAAGATTTATCTTCGATTGCCGCAGAGCAGAAGAAACAAGTTAAAAGTAAACAAACCAGTTCAGTGCAACGTTTTCTAAGCAAATTTGCGACTATTTTTACTCCACTGATCCCAGGTTTTATCGCAGCTGGTCTGCTGCTTGGCTTTGCGACTTTGCTAGAGCAAATCTTTGTTATTGGGCAAGATCCTAGCCAGTTTATGGTCGACTTGATTGCGTACATGAAGGTGTTTGGTAAAGGTCTGTTTGCTTTCCTAAGTATTCTGATTGGTTACAACGCTCAGCAAGCTTTTGGTGGTTCAGGCGTCAACGGGGCGATTCTCGCTTCATTGTTTGTGTTGGGCTACAACCCAGAAGCGACTTCTGGCATTTACTCGGGAATGAGTGAGTTCTTCGGTTACACCATCGACCCGCGCGGCAACATCATCGGTGTTCTGCTGGCTGCAATTGTTGGTGCTCAGGTTGAACGCAGAGTTCGTCGTTATATGCCTGATGATTTGGATATGATCCTAACTTCTGTGGTGACTCTGCTTATCATGGGTGTAGTGACTTATGTGGTGATCATGCCAATTGGTGGTGAGCTATTTAAAGGCATGTCTTGGTTATTCTTGAATCTAAATGACAACCCACTTGGCGCTGCAATCTTGGCGGGTCTGTTCCTGATATCCGTAGTGTTTGGTATTCACCAAGGCTTTGTTCCTGTCTACTTCGCGCTGATGGAAGCTCAGGGTTTTAACTCTCTGTTCCCGATTCTAGCTATGGCTGGTGGCGGTCAGGTTGGTGCAGCACTGGCTCTTTATGTGAAAGCGAAGAAAGAAGCGGTACTGCGTACTCAGATTAAAGGTGCGATTATCCCGGGTATCTTGGGTATCGGCGAACCGTTGATTTACGGTGTGACACTGCCTCGCGTGAAACCATTCGTGACAGCGTGTATTGGTGGTGCAGCTGGCGGCTTCTTCATTGGTTTGGTCTCTTACCTAGGATTACCAGTGGGCTTGAACACGGTGTTTGGACCATCGGGCATTGTCGCGATTCCTCTGATGACCTCTCACCACGGCATTTTCACCGGCATGATGGTGTTCGTAACAGGTCTGGTTATCTCTTACATTGTCGGCTTCCTGAGCACTTACTTCTTCGGTAGCAAAGACATCGATTTAAGCTGATTCATTCACCCCTATAGGAATGAAATAGCGGCGCCTTTGAGAAATCAAAGGCGCTTTTTTACTGCATAAAAAAAGCGGCTTATGCCGCTTCTTTCTATTAAACCCGAAGAAGGCTGAAGGTATTACAGTGCGAGCTTGAGGATCTCTACCACGTCATCGGGAGTAATGTCGCCGTGTTCACCGAGCGCTAGCATGCCGTGTTCGATAAGCTTTTGCTTCACCGCTGGAATGGCTGATTCATCCAACCCGTAAGCAGAAAGCGTGGTTGGGTTGCCCATTAGTACGAAGAACTCTTCCGTCTTTTGAATCGCAAGTTCTATTTGCTCGTCTTCATTACCGGAAGTGATATTTAGAACTCGGTTTGCGTACTGAAGCAGTTTGCCTTTCTTTTGCTCCTTTTTGTAACGCCACAGTGAGGGCATTACAATTGCCAGTGTTTGCGCGTGATCTAAACCGAATAGTGCAGTGAGTTCATGACCAATAGCGTGAGTAGCCCAGTCTGACGGAACGCCATTTTTCAATGTGCCGTTCAGAGCCATTGTCGCCGTCCACATTAGGTTCGCACGCACTTCATAGTCGTTTGGCTTTTCTAGTGCAGTCGGCCCATCTTCTAGAATATTCAGCAGCAAGCTTTCAGCAAAACGGTCAGAGACTTTCGCGTTTACAGGGTAGGTCATGTACTGTTCCATGATGTGAACAAAACAGTCTACCGCACCATTTGCTATCTGGCGAGCAGGGAGAGAATAGGTAGTTTCTGGGTCGAGAATAGAGAACGCAGGGCGAACCAAATCAGAGCCGAAAGAGAGCTTATCCTGAGTCGCTGCACGCGTTACCACACCGTTGCGATTCATCTCTGAGCCCGTCGCCGGAAGCGTCAGTACGCAGCCCAATGGCAGTGCTTTCTTCACGCAGTTACCACCGGTCGTAATGATGTCCCAGTAATCACCTTCATAACAAGCGCCTGCAGCAATAAGCTTGCTACCGTCAATCACTGAACCGCCACCCACAGCAAGGATCAGGTCTACCTTCTCTTGTTTAGCCAGTTCAATCGCTTTAGTCAGCGTCTCATAATGTGGGTTTGGCTCAATACCGCTGAATTCAAATACGGTGCAATCTTTAAGCGCATCGATGACTTGGTCGTAAACACCGTTTTTCTTAATGCTGCCGCCACCGTAGGCCATAAGGATTCGGCTGTTCGGTGTAATTTCTTGCTTTAGAGTCGCAATTTGACCTTTACCAAAGTGGACTTTAGTGGGGTTAAAGTAAGTAAAATTATTCATCTTCTTTGAGCTCTTTGAACGTGGTAATTGAAGCTATTTGCCTGTTCGACAAAATCTCTGAGTACCTGATTATACTCATTGAGCCAGTTTATTGGGTGTTTTTGTCAGTCATTTATGCTTAATTTTTATGGCGTCGATATACGAAAGAATTGAGTAGCAGCATGGGCTGGGGAGTAATAATGAAGGAGAAGATCTGTTTGATGAAGTAAATATATTTGAAATATATGAAAATAACGCTGTTTATTTAGCACACAAGGTGTATAGTAGCTGCAGCTCTTAAGCATGAGCTATTAATGAAACATTAAGTACAAGTCTCTTCTCAGTTCTCTTGCGATTTTCTCGTCATATTCCTGCGATAACTTTTCTTCATATTCCATAAAGTAGTTTTTGTTTACGACTTTTAATTAATTTTATCGAGGTATATATATGTCTAACCAAACAACTGGTTCTGTAAAGTGGTTCAACGAAACTAAAGGCTTTGGCTTTATCACTCCTGATAACGGCGGCGCTGATGTATTTGTTCACTTTAACGCTATTGCTGCTGAAGGCTTTAAAACGTTAAACGAAGGTCAAAAAGTTAGCTTCGTAATTGAGAAAGGCAACAAAGGCCCTCAAGCTGCTAACGTATCACCACTATAAGTTTTAAAGTAGGAGGTGTCGCCATCACCTCCTATTTCTTTCCCAAAGATCCCTTCCTATTTTTTTTATTCCACTATCTGAAGTATTTTATGACTAGAAGAACAAGTCGCCAGCTTTACTGGTACCATAGCAAGCGCGATAAAAAATCCGCTAAGGATGCATATCCGTTTGTTTAAAATAGATTTTCACTTGCACCAAGAAAATGTACAGTGGTCTGCCAAGATTCATCAGCTCAATAGCGATGTGTTAAAGAGACACACTTTAATTAAGCTCCAAACATTCGAAGATGATCTTCACTTTTCATTTTGTGAAACAACAAATGAAGGTGAAATATTTTCTAGCCAAGGGCACCAATTAGGAACTTTTTTAGTTCACTAATTATTGATGAGCAAGAAGAAGCATGAAAAAAAGCAAACAAACTAAGACGAAAACTAAGAAAAAAATTCAAGAAGAATCAATTGTTGATAAAAAACCATCGTTGAATGATACAAGAAGAAAAATTGAAGATATTTTGTTAGAAAGAGAACAAGAAAAATTGTTCAATCTTTAAATTTGCACATTATTACTGCTTCTTAAATTTGCCGCGTAAGTTGGATGGAATTCTATTGCTAAAACATTTATATGATTTTAGTTTGAATGCCATCGCGATTCCTTAAAATTGATTTTCAGTCTCCGGATTTCAATTTTGACCTATCTAGTACCAAATCCCCTTAATTTTCAATTCCTAGCATTACTAAAAAGTTTTCATTCTTTTCGTTAATCTGTCTTTTTTGCCTAAATGTCGAGCTATGATAAACGTGACATGAATTGAAGAAATAGAGGCGTTAGCATGGCAAAAACACAACAGTTTGTTGAAGGTCCTATCAATAAAGCGCTTTTGTCACTCGCCATTCCCATTGTTTTCGGTCAACTTTTACAGTCAGCATATCAACTGACGGATGCTTTCTGGGTTGGTCGTTTGGGCGCTAACGAAGTGGCTGCCGTTTCAGTGAGTATGCCAGTAACTTTCCTTGTGATTGCTTTAGGTGCCGGGCTTGCAATGGCTGGCGCGACTCTGACTGCTCAATACATGGGAGCAAGGCAGTACGACAAGGTAAATCATGTTGCGGGGCAAACCATGTTGATGGTGTTTATCACCTCCGTTGTCTTGGGTTTTTTGGGCTATCTGCTTTCACCTTACTTCTTGAAGTTATTGGGTGTTGAAGAAGCGGTATACACCAATGCTCTCAGCTTTATGCGCATCTCATTTGTTAGTGTGATTTTTGTCTTTGTCTACAACATGTTTCAAGCGTTGATGCGAGGCATTGGGCAAGTCAAAGTACCGCTTTATATCGTGCTTGGTACGGTTCTGCTTAACTTCGTGTTAGATCCATTGTTTATTTTTGGTATCGGCAGCTTCGATGGTTTAGGTGTATCCGGCGCTGCACTGGCAACGCTTGTCACTCAAGCTCTTGCTGCTCTCACTGGTTTTTATATTCTTTCCAAAGGCAAACACGGCATTCACTTAACATGGCGAGATTTATCGCCTGACTGGACCTACATCAAACGCGCTTTCTTTTTAGGTGCTCCGGGTTCGGTAGAGCTTTCAGCACGGGCTCTGGGGCTTATTACTATGTCATTTTTAGTAGCGAGTTTCGGAACGGTAACGATAGCCTCGTATGGAGTGGGTTCGAATATCCTTCAGTTGATCACGATCCCTGCGATGGGATTAGCGATGGCGGTGTCTACTCTTGTTGGACAAAATTTAGGTGCAAACCGTGTTGATCGTGCAGCGAAAATTACCGTTATTGGCTCAGTTTGGAGCTTTGTCATGTTGACGGTTTTCGGTGTGTTTGCGTATTTATTAGCACCAAACGTGGTGAGATTTTTCATTCCCGACAATCCACTAGTGGTTGAACAAGGTGCCGAGTTCCTTAAAGTGATGTGTTTATCTTGGGGCTTCATTGGTGTTCAGCTTTCGATCATGTCGGCGTTTCGTGCTTCGGGAAATATGACCAACAGTATGATCCTGTCTTTACTCACTCAGTGGGTGTTCCAGTTCCCTCTGGCGTATATTCTTTCTAAACATACCTACTTAGCTGAAAAAGGCATTTGGTGGTCTTTTGCTGTCACTAACATACTTGTCGCGCTGGTCGCTGTGGCTTGGTATGCGCGTGGAAGCTGGAAGAAAACCCGTATTATTGAACAAGACGATATTGAAACGTTGGCAACTTCTGAAGAAGCACTGATCGAAGTCGGTGAAAGAAGGGCTTAATTGTTTGTCAGTATTGGCTTAATCGGCCTACGTACATTAGAGTTTACTGTTTTATTAGTGGTAATCTAGCGGTGTATTTCCTCACCTATAAGTTACTGCTTTCTCATGCAAAAAATTATCTCATCGCTGGCCTTATCACTGTTGCTTTCAGCCTGTGGTGGCGAAGAGCCAGGCTCTCCTGATATGAATACTTCCACGACAACTTCCACTTTTGCAACGGATGTTGTGGATAGCATGACTAAAGCGAACCAAGCTACCTTGTTAAACGCTTCTGAAGATGCCAGTTGGTCGAAAACGGGACATATTACACAAGGGCTACCAAGAGGGGATGCTGCACCCGCATGGTGGGCGGATTCTGTACTTGATGACAGCCTGAAAACATCTGACTCATGGAATGCTCTCACTTGCTGGTTCACTGTATTTGAATCAGTAAACAATATCGATCACAACGTAAAGGTCTACTACAGCGATTTCGAAGTTTGGCTGCTCAAAGGCAGCGATGTAAACCATGCTTCTTGGGAAAAATTAGCAGTCACGCCAACCACATGGGCTTCGTATTACGACTCCGATATTGTGACTTGGCTGGGCAGTGCGCTACCTGATGACACTTCTGGCTATTACGAGTTTCAGCATCCGGATATCTTGCATGGTGGAAGCAGTAAAGTCGCTTTCGATGGGAATAATATTCTTGGTGTATTTGTACGTACGCAAGCTTGGCTTGATAGTACAGATGCGGATGCCGAACTGCTGATGAGTATTGGTGTCGATTACTATCCAACGTCGACCAGCTCTGTTTCGAAAGGGGATTTTGCGGATGCAAATTATCTTCCTGGAGCGGGTAGCAGCCGATTTGTCTATCTCACAACAGAACCCAAATGGTTCACGATGGCAAACGTAGCCGACGATGCGTTGGTCAACGTCGATAAGTCCAGCCCATTTGTTGAAAGTGGCGGCAAGACCTATTTAACCATTGAAGAATGGATGAACAATCATCCACCCCTTGATGAATAAATCGCTAACAGTTTGGTCTCTCTACTTCACCAGACCACTCTTCAGGATTGGTTAGGCGAGTTTTGTCCTCAAAGATTTCTGCTCGAATGTCCTGTGGGTTGTAAATGGCGCACGACTCCATCGACAAACAACCGCAACCAATGCAGCCACCAAGATCGTTTTTCAATGCTTGTAACTGTTGAATACGGTGTTCGAGCATAGCACTCCAACTCGAAGCCATTTGCTCCCACTGTTGACGGCTGGGTGCTTGATGCTTCGGTAAATCTGCCAATGAGGCAGAGATCTCTTCTAACGTCAGGCCGACCATCTGCGCCGCTTTAATCACGGCGATTCTTCGCAGAACATTTCTATGATAGCGGCGTTGGTTGCCTTGATTGCGCCAACTAAAGATCAACCCTTTTTGTTCGTAGAAGTGCAGAGTGGAGACATTCACCCCAGATCGTTTAGCCACTTCACCGACAGTCATCTCCATATCTAATTCTCCATTTGCTCTCGCTATTTATCTAAATTATAGGCAAATAACGCTTTACCTAAAGTTAACTTGAGGTATTAACCTGACTGCAAATTAATAGCAGATGGAATAGAAATATGGAAGCAACAGAAAAAACGCGTGCCAACGCTTATCTAACAGGGCGCTTCTTTGATGGCGTATCGTCAGGGCTGTTTATGATGGCGTTACCTTGGGCCATGCTGTCAACTCCCAATATGGGCGCATTCGTCGCGATAGTGGCGTTGGCATGTACGGCGATTTCGTTTTTCCTAACACCGATTTTTTCCACCTTGATTGACCGACATTCGAGAAAGCAATTGCTGGTATTCGTACAGTTTGTGCAAGCAGGGACGGCTGCGTTTGTTGCGGTGTTTTATGGGGCTGGATATGAGTCACATTGGCTACTGGCGGCTGCGCAATTGGTGTTTTGGGCGTCCAGTAATCTAGCGTGGGCAACCAATAATGCGTTTACTCAGGAGAACTTCCATCAGCATGAATATGCGGTCATTTCCGGCAAACAGGAAGTGATTATGCAGGGTACGACGTTAGGCTCTGGTGCATTGGGCGTTTTGTTACTCGAAATGTGGGGAATGCTGGAGTTTTCAGCATTCGCGGCAATAGCATCTGCTATCGCGAGTATTAGCTACATATTGACGCCTTATCGCCGACAATTGCGACAGTCTAGTTCTGAGTCGTTTGTTGGACAAATGAAAGAGAGCCGAGACATTTTTACTCAAAGACCCCATTTTTACGCCTTTTTAATGCTCTCTGCGTTGAGTTACCCCATTCTGACCTTCCTGACTAAGCTTGTGCCGATCTGGTTTGCTGAAACGGGTATCTCTGGCGACTGGTTTGCTGGGTATAACATCGCGTTTGGCATGGGATCGTTAATCACGGGTTTGATGGTTGGCAGACTGTTAGGGTTGGGTTCTCATCAGGGAATCATGATTGGTGCAATGGGGCTGGCTGCGCTCATGCTTGTTGGAATGAGCATGTCACCGACACCGCTAGTATTACTGATATTCACCTTTTTCTTTGGCACGTTTAACGCGTTAAATCGTATTGCTCGGACAAACTGGATGCATCACAGTATCAGCATTCACCAACGTGGCCGAGCGGATGGTGGCTTGCAAATGTTTGCCACCCTAGCACAAAGCATCAGCTATGTAGCGATTGCGTTTTTGAGCCACTTTGGTGTGACTCAACTAGGATTTTTTATCGCGGCTGCCGTCATGATCTTAGCGGTATTGATAATGATGCGTTTGAACAGAGGGGCAGAGTTAGCTCTCAGCGCAGTATAGTGGAGGAGTGGAATGCCTGAAGTTATTTATGTTCGGTGTTTGAAACGACTAAAAACTTAATTTACCTTGAATTTTCGATCTTTCGACCAAACTAAATAAATACTCAGGATGTAGAAAATCAGTATAAGAATAAGGAAGTTCCGATGATCACCTGTCATGTTCGATATGTTATAGACCCGAAAAAAATCGTTGAATTTGAACGCTATGCTCGAATGTGGATACCATTAGTTGAGCAGTTCGGCGGCCAGCACCACGGGTATTTTTTACCGTCTGAAGGCGCTCATAATATCGCATTGGCACTGTTTTCATTTCCGTCGCTGGCGGACTATGAGAAATATCGTCTTGAATCAGTCAATGATGAAGCCTGTCAGGCTGCGTTTAAATACGCCGAACAAACGGATTGCGTATTAAGTTATGAGCGCAGTTTTTTCCGCCCAATTTTAAGTAGCGATACTCAGTAAAAATACACCCCCAGCTGGACGTTTGATTTGGTTGCCACTGCTACTGTAATGCCTGTATAGCAATGGCTGCCGGCAGGATTAGTGTTACGTGTTTAAGGAAATTGAATATGGAAGTGACCATTGGTAATGGCAAAGAGTTGATACAACAAGCTCAGGCTATTCGTTATCAGGTCTTCACTCTAGAACAAAAGATTCCGCAAGAGTTAGATCTGGATGGTTTAGATGAAGATGCACTGCATGCGCTTGTGAGTGAACAGGGAAAACCAATTGCTACCGCGCGTTTAAAAGTGAATCAAGATGGCTCATCAGTAATGGCGAGAGTCGCGGTTAGCGAAGAGAGTCGAGGTTTAGGGATTGCCTCTAAACTGGTCTCAGCTTTAATCGAGCATGCCAAAAACATTGGAGTACGCTCAATCGAGATTCATGCTCACAGCTACCTGAGAAGTTACTACGAAAAATTTGGCTTTAAGTTTATCCAAGAGGTGGAAGTTGTCGGCGAGCATCAACTGATCGAAATGCAGTACTACATCGTAGATATGTAAAACGCTAAACGCTGTAAATCCATTTATTGTGTTACGTAAGTGGACTTTTTGCTCTAGAACCCCGCCTATACTTACATTCGGGTGCACATAATCTGGGGTTCTAGTATGAGCTTACAACTCGCTTTCTTGCTTACCTTCATCGCTGGCGGGGTATCCGTCTGGCTCTTGATGAGAGTTTCCAAAGAGTCTGAACGCGAAAGAATGGCTGTCATCAATAACAAAATTCGTTCGATTGGCGGAAGTATCGTTAGTATTGATTTGATAAAACGATCACGTTGTCCTTTTAGTTCTGAATATCAAGATCCTGATTTTGTTTATAAATTCTATAAAATTACCTACGATATCGAACTGGAAATAAAAGAGTGTTGGGCTGTTTTGGAGATGAAACAACGCCGCTATGGGCCCGGAAGTGCTATTCATTCGAACTGGATATGGCGAGATTTAGCATAACTTGCCGTACTGAACTAAAGAGAGATTATGAGCAAAATCTATTTTGTATGCGGTTTCATTGGGGCAGGCAAGACCACTTATTCCAAACAGCTTGCTGAAGCTCATGGCGCCTTTCGCTTTTCAATTGATGAATGGATGATTCCTCTTTACGGCGAACATATGGAGCGGGAAGTCTTTGATCGCCGCTTAGCAACACTGGAAGAATTATTTAAGAGTTCCGCGATGCAGCTATTTTCGCTTGGTGTACCCGTGATTTTCGATTTCGGTTTTTGGCGTAAAACTGATCGCAGTAGCTTTATCGAGTGGGCATCGAACCTAGGGGTTGAGAGCGAAATGCACTATTTGGATGTTCCCTTTGAGGTATGTAAACAAAGAGCGACCGCCCGTAACTCGGAGTTGCAAGGTAAGTCTTACGAAATGACGCCGGAGATGTTGGATTTATTCTGGTCTTGGTTTGAACTTCCGACATCGGATGAAGATGTTGTTTGGGTTCATCGAGAGAATTAACTTCGTTTATCACAGCTGTGATTTGTATCCAGCCTAACCAATTAGTTCTGAATTCCTTTGGTGTTCTAGAACTAAGTTTTTGAACCTCTACAGATGATGATGACAAAATTGTCATCATCACTGCCCAGTTACTGACAGAAACAGAAGTATAAGATGAGTGTCAGTTAAAAAGACTATGGGCAGGAAAAAGTTATGACGGTTAAAAACAAAAGCAACCCTCGCCATTCTAATCATGGAGGGCATAAAGGGCATGGTTGGATGATGCTGGTATGCGTATTAGTGATGCTGGGTGTCGTTTTCTTGAGTTATTCCGATTCGACGGATGTATTTAGTTTTGCCTTGATGGGTTCAGCATTAATTCCTCTGATTTTGTGTTTGCTTGTGCATGGACTGATGATGAAGTTCATGATGTCAGATTGTTCAAAAGATAAAGCCTCCGATAGTGAGAGTGAGCTTAACAACAGTGAGCAAAATACTATTCAACGAGAGAAATCAGAGCTAAAAACTGACAGTAGCAGGTCGTTTAATGCCTGATTTGTAACAGAAGCACAGATACTCTGATATCAGGCAAAAGGGCATGAATGGCGTTACCATTCATGCCTTAAGGTTTCCTAGAATAGAGCCTATTGGTCCAAAGATCTTGCGCAAGGCAAGGTTATTTTGAACTCAGTATGCTGGTCTTTCGATGTCAATTTGATGGCACCATTATAGGCTTGGACGATCGATTGAGTGATTGATAGTCCTAACCCCGCACCGACACTCCCGACATGCTGGCGAGATTTATCTATTCTGTAAAAACGGTCGAAAAGATACGCGATGTTTTCTTCAGGGATAGTGTCGCCTTGGTTAACTATAGAGATCGTTATCTGCTCGTCGAGTTCTTGCACTTGAACTTGTATGGTCGACCCAACATAGGCGTGTCTAATCGCATTAGAAAGTAAGTTGCCAATGGCTCGCTCAAACATGTTTTTATCCATGTAGAGTCTCCCTTCTCCCGAGTTCACTAGCTTAACCGAGGCGTCGTCAGCCAATATTTCATAGTAGTCAATCAGATGGGAGAGCTCTTTTCCCGCATCAAGCACTTCATCATTACGATGAATCAATTTGTTCTCGGCCTTGGCGATGTAAAGCAGGTCGTTGATGGTTTTTGTGATTCGATTTAGCTCTTCCAGAGTGGAAGCAATGGCCTCTTGATATTCTTTTGGCGTGCGACATGCACCAAGAATGACTTGGTTTTGCGTCGTAATATTCGTTAGCGGCGTTTTCAATTCATGAGCAATATCTGAAGAGAGCTCACTTAATCGTCTGAACCCCATTTGTAGCCTATCTAACATTGCATTATGTGTGTTTGCCAGACCTCGCAGTTCACTCGGCAGTGATTCTAGCTTAATACGAATATCCAACTGTTCTGGAGAGACTTGTTGAATATGTTCATTGAGTACCGCGATAGGTTTGAGGCCTCGATGCACAATCAGGCTGCTAAATGCGGATGAAATGAGAAAAGTAAAACCAAGTGACCAAAAAAGAATCCAGTTCAGTTTGTCTAAAAACAAAAGATGATGATTAATACTCAACCCAAGCACGACCAAATAATTGCCCGTATTGAACGCAAATGCACGAAGCGCGAGGGAATCTTCATCCCATTCGATGGCATTACTTGGGTTATAGGCTTGTGGTGAATTTGGGATGAGGGGCTGTGTTTTCGGGAGGGTTAAATTCGAATTTTGATAAATGATATTTTCATTTTCAAACACCCACATCAGAAGAGGACTGTTATTCGATTGTTCGAATAGGGCTTGTGGTGACTGATTAATTTCTCTGTCGATAGCATTGAATTTACTGGAGACATAGCTGAAATCTTGATTATAGAAATGGCGCTCTATAGCGTATTGCAGTACCAATGCGAATGAAAAATAAGTCACTAAAGTTGTGCCGATAAACATCAATACAAGCTTATTTCTCATCGAAAAAGGTTGTGACAGTTTAAGCATTATCAGCATCTTCCAGTTTGTAGCCCATGCCTCGGACGGTGTGAATAAGTGGTCTGTCAAAAGGCTTGTCTACTTTATTCCGCAGACGTTTGATAGCAACATCGATAACATTAGTGTCACTGTCGAAATTCATATCCCAGACAAGTGAGGCAATGGTTGTGCGTGACAGTACCTGACCTTGTTTACGCATCAACAGTTCGAGCAGCGTAAACTCTTTCGCCGTTAATGACATTGAATGCCCTGAGCGCGTGGCGACTCTTTTCACCATGTCGAGTTCTAGATCTGCCACACGGAGCGTTTGGGAGGTGTTGGTTGAGGGAGAGCTTACATGATGGCGGAATACATTTTGGATTCTCGCCAGTAGTTCAACAAATGCATAAGGCTTTACTACGTAATCATTCGCGCCCAATTCAAAACCACGTACACGGTCTTCAACCTGCTCTTTGGCTGTGAGCATGATAACGGGTGTATAAATTTCACTGTTACGTAGAGTATTAAGAACCTGCCAACCGTCCAGTTTAGGTAGCATGATATCGAGTAGAATTAGGTCGTACTCTTCACTTGTTGCTTGGTAAAGTCCGTCAACACCGTTGTGCACTAAATCCACAATGTATCCCGATTCAATTAACCCTTTTTGCAGGTACTCTCCAGCTTTGCGTTCATCTTCAACTATTAATAATTTCAAGCGTAATCACCTATTTTGTTGGGTGGTACAAGATCGAAAAAAGAGCATGAGCAAATAGCGTCATACTCTTTTCTATTGCGCGACGTTGTTTAGTTATTGCTATCACGCTCTGCGTAATGCACTTTTACGTTCACTCTGCCTACGTATTCGAGCTGACCAGTTTCGTTCATTCGTTCTTGCACTGTGATGTACCCACCTTCTTTTAGATGAGTGTTATTCGAACTAGTATCAAAACGGGAGAGATTCAGCGTTTTATTCAGTTTATTTGCTGGCATTTGTTTAAGAGCGTTGAGTTCTGACAGAGCCTCCTGATAAGCCTGCTCATTAGAGGTTGCTGGTGCGACAGACACCGTTCTTACCTCTTCACGAGAGATATAGTTCCCTCCGAGGAAAAGTGGTTGGGCGAATGCTGAAGCGCTAGTCATTGTTAATGCTGTAATAAAAAGGGCGGTTTTAATTGCTTTCATGTTGTTTACCTTTACGATTTGTTTTCAATGACTGCATTATTCTATATCGCCTCTGACTATCCCCTTTCAGGAATATGACAATTTTGTCATAAAGATCTATCCCCTCACGAGGCAGTTTTTTTGTCTTAAATGAAGAATGACTTTTCTCCCTGCTGATCAAGGAGAAAAGTCATGTGGAGAGGAGTTAGGGCTCTGAGTGATAACTAGTTCAGAGACACTTCAACATCGGAATGAATTTGGCAGGAGCAGGCGAGTACGAATCCTTCGGCTATTTCCTGTTCCGTTAAAGTTTCGCTGCTGGTGCGTGTGAAATCACCATTGGTGACTTTGCATTTGCAAGAACCACAAATACCGCTGCGACAAGCCGCAATGACAGGCACTTTGGCACTTTCTAACGCATCAATAAGCAGGCTTCCTGTAACGATTTTAGTCTCGGTACCAAACGACGGTACAAACACGGTGGCATGCGCCAATGCCGCAGCTTTACTCTTGGTGTCTTCAACCTCTGGTTGCGTTGATTCAGCAGGCGTAAAGCTTTCTTGATAGAACAACGTCATATCCATGCCCAACGCCGCTAAGTTCTCTTTCATCGCTTGCATGAAGCCCACTGGGCCACACAAAAACGCCGTGCGAGAAGCGATATCCGGGCAGTAATTGGCAAGCGCCGCTTGGGTTAGACGTCCTTCCAAGTAATCCGTGTTGGTTGCATCCTCCAGCATAATGTCGAGCTTGAAACGAGGGTGCTGCTGCTCCATTTGCTGTAGTTCAGCATGATAAATTAACTGCTCTGCACAGGTTGCTGCATGAATGAAATGTATCTCTGTGCGATCTTGGCTGTCTGCTAACAGTGTTTTCGCCATCGACATAACTGGTGTTATGCCGCAACCCGCACTGAGCAACAAAATCTTATCGGTATGGGGCTGCTCAATGTGAAATTGTCCAGCGGGTGGCAGTACCTGTAATGATTGACCCACTTGTAAATAGTCATTGAGATAATTCGATACTTTACCGCCAGCAACTCTTTTCACGGTAAATTGCATTTCGGTCTGGTTTGACAGTGAGCTGAGAGAATACGCGCGGTACTCAGTGTTGCCATCAATCTCTACCCCTAAAGTCACAAATTGCCCTGCAATAAAACTAAAGGTTTTGTCTTGCTCTTCGCTGGTTAAGGTAAAACTGATGCAATCCGGCGTTTCCTGCCATCTGCTTTTACAGATTAAGCGTGCAGCGTCTTGGCTCGGCCATTGAAATTGTTCCATAGTCGTCTCTTCAATAAGCACAGGTGGGCGATACCCACCTGTCATTAAACACATTTACGCAGCGGCTTTTTCGCCAAGGATTTGCGCAAGATCTTGTTCAACAGTCGAGATGGCTCTTAGGTCGAATTTGTCCTGAATAATGGCCATTAAGTTGTCTGTAAGGAATGCTGGTTGAGTTGGGCCGGTGTAAATACCTTTCACACCCAAAGCGAGTAGGGTAAGTAAAACTACAATCGCCTTTTGTTCGAACCAAGATAATACCAGTGTCAGTGGTAGGTCATTGACACCACAGTCAAATTCTTCTGCCAACGCTAATGCTAACTGAATCGCTGAGTAGGAGTCGTTACATTGACCGACATCGAGAAGACGAGGAATACCGTTAATTTCACCGTGTTGCTCTTTGTTAAAACGGAACTTACCGCAAGCGAGAGTCAGGATCAGGCTGTCTTCTGGCGTTTGTTTGGTAAATTCGTTGTAGTAGTTGCGCTCTGCTTTGTCGCCATCACAACCGCCTACCAAGAAAAAGTGACTGATATTACCCTGCTTAACTTGATCAATCACAGCCGGTGCCGCTTCCATTAAGGCATTACGACCGAAGCCGACAGTGATCATCTGTTCAATTTCATCATGCTGGAATCCGTCCTGAGCTAATGCACATTCGATCACTGTTGAGAAATCATCACCTTCTAAATGAGATACGCCCGGCCAGCCGACAATGCTGCGAGTGAATAGGCGATCGGCGTATTGACCGACTTCTGGATTCAGTAAGCAGTTTGATGTCATCACAATTGCACCCGGGAAGTTAGCAAACTCTTTTTGCTGGTTCTGCCAAGCGCTACCGTAGTTACCCGCTAAATGAGGATACTTGTTTAATTCTGGGTAACCATGAGCAGGTAACATTTCACCATTGGTGTAGACGTTAATGCCTTTGCCTTCAGTTTGTTGCAGGATTTTTTCTAAGTCATGCAGATCATGTCCAGACACAAGAATGCACTTGCCTTTCTTTGTTTTTACGTTGACTTGCGTTGGCGCAGGGTGACCGAAAGTTTCCGTTTCGCCTTTATCTAATAGGGCCATGATCTTGTAGTTCATTAGGCCAATTTGCATTGAGCAGTTAAGCAGTGCATTGAGATCTTGTGGTTCTGTACCTAACCAAGACATGATTTGATGATATTCAGTGTGGATCTCTACATCACTTTGTCCTAAAACACGGGCGTGTTCTAAGTAGGCAGCTGCGCCTTTTAAGCCGTACAAGCAGAGTAAACGTAAACCCATCACATCAGGGTCAACAGTTTCATGGCCACGGTTTACTGCGGCTAAAGGTGCAAACTTTAACAGTGCTTCACGATCCGTTGGAAGTTCAAACTGAGCCGCTGGGGAAAGCTCAGGAATTGATTTGTCAGCTAACGTTGCGGCGGCTCTGACTCGCTGTTCTAAACTTTGTTTGTATTGATAAGCTTGGTTTGCGAACTCAACGATGCGCTTTTCATCAAAGTTTACGTTAGTCAGTGTTGCAAAGAAGGCTTTCGGTGCCCACTCGTCGATTTCAGTGTCGATAATTTGATATTCACGGCCAAGTTGAGCCCAGAATGAAACGCCTTGTAGCGTATAAACTAAAATATCTTGTAGATCAGAAACATCACTTGTTTTTCCACACATACCTTGCGAATACGCGCAACCTTTTGCGATAGGGGTTTGAATGGTTTGTTCACATTGAATACAGAACATAGTTGGGGCTCCAGTGATAAGTATTAAAATTGGCCGCTTAACGCGAAGGGTGCGCTAAGCGGCCTTTAAATTTCATCGCTGGTATTGCAGAGAGTATGCCAGTTTTTATCTTATTGATTTTATGAGAATTTTTATTTTGTGAACAAAATTGTTGTTGTTATAAATACATCGCATGTTGTTTTTAATACAACGAGTAACATTTATTTGGAAGATTCACAGGTTTGTACGCCCAGTTTTTTACCCATTTTGAACAAGTTACCTCGGTCCATCTGTAAAAAAGCCGCCGCCTGAGACCAAACACCGTTGTTCAGTTGTAGTGCATGTTCAATAAGCTGCTTTTGAAACGCTTCTACTGCTTCACGCATGGGTATTGAAGAGTTGGGAAGTTGAGGCGAAGTATTGCTCTTCGTCTTTCCATTTGCGGTTTGTTCAGACAAGTCAAAATCGTTCATAAAATGGAGGGGTTCAATCAACTCTGACTGCGTTCTCATAGCGTGTAAGCCAGCACGCATTAAGGTGTGTTCCAGCTCCCTGACGTTACCTAACCAAGACTGTTTTTCTAATAATTGCAGTGCTTTAGGGTGAATGTGCAGTGTTTTCAGGTGGAACTGGCGGCGAATGTTATCCAGTATGTATCCCACTAAAACCGGAATGTCTCCTTCACGAGAGCGTAAGGGAGGCACCTGAATAGGAAATACATTTAAACGGTGGAAAAGGTCGGAGCGGAAACGCCCTTCAGCCACTTCTTGAGCGAGGTCTCGATTGGTTGCCGCGATGACACGAACATCTACGATGTGGTTTTTATCTGCGCCCACTCGTTGTACTTCACCTTGCTGAATAACACGCAGCAGTTTGGCCTGTAATAGTAACGGCAGTTCACCGATTTCATCGAGGAAAATGGTGCCACCATCGGCCAGTTCAAATTTACCCGCACGCGAAGTATTGGCACCGGTAAACGCGCCTTTTACATGTCCGAATAGTTCACTTTCAGCAATGGATTCGGGTAACGCCGCGCAGTTTACATAAACCATAGGCTTGTCACTGCGTAGGCTCTGCGCGTGAACTTGGTGAGCAACCACTTCCTTGCCCGTACCCGTTTCGCCGCTAATCAAAACCGCGTAATTTGAGTGTGCGACCATCTCAATGTTGGCTCTGAGTCGCTTAATCTGGGGGCTAACGCCAACCAGTTTTCCGCCTTTGCTTCTCGCTTCGTCAATCAGCAATTGATTCACGGAATGTTGCTGACGATTGGCTTTATTCAATGCTTCAAACAGACTGATATTGCGAATGATCCCCGCAGCAAGCGCTGCAAAGGTCTCAATGGTTTTGTCTGGAATACTGTTGAAAGCACCGGGTTTTGCCGCATCCAGCGTTAGCGCGCCAACCAAAGTATCGCCCACGTATAAGCTGCAACCCATGCAAGAGTGAACATCAATACTGTGGTGGATATCTTCACTCAGTAAGCCGTCAAAAGGGTCTGGAAGGCTTGAATTCTCAGGGAAACGCACCGGCTTACGGTTGGCTAAGATCATAGCCAAACGCGGATGGACATCAGGCAGAAATCGGCGTCCGAATACCTCAGATGACAAACCGCTGATGGCAATCGGTACTAAGTGCTTTTCGTTGTCGAGTGTAAATAGAGCGCTGGCATCACAGGGAAGTAGTTGTTGCAGGGCATCAATCAATTTTTGGTAGTGCTGAGTGGAAGGCTCTCCCATATTCAGCTCTACCGCAATGTTCAACAGTACTTGTTCTATGGATGGTTTGATGACATGTGTGTCCATTTGGGCTTCTACGTTAAGACAAAAATGAACTGATGATGTATTTATTACAACGCAGTTGTCAAGCGCTTAAAATGTAAGTTATTAAAAATCAATAAGTTAAAGTTGGCTTGATTCGTGCAATAGCTATTACTTCGTTATTTAGATGTATTGTTAGGAATCGCGCGTTTATGCTCAACATCACCGATAAGAGTGCAGAAGATAAAATCATCCCCGTTCTGCGCTTAGGCTTCAGACCTTTCTTTTTATTTGGCAGTGTATATTCAGTTATCGCGATTGGCATTTGGGTATATGCCTTTCAACACGGTCAACCCGCTCAGTTAAGAGTTCCCGCTTTGTGGTGGCACGTTCATGAAATGTTTTTTGGCTTTGCCATGGCGATTGTGGCTGGTTTCTTACTAACCGCCGTTCAGAACTGGACAGGTGTGAATGGCACCAAAGACAAATGGTTAGGCGTGCTTGTTACACTATGGATACTGCCGAGAGTGCTGCTTTGGACAGACGTTCCGCTTTGGCTAACCTCTTCCATTGAAGCGCTATTTCTCGCTTTAGTTGCGTATGAGATTTCATTTCGAGTGGTGAAAGCCAAAGGCTATCGCAATCTGATCTTCTTGCCATTTTTTGTTTTGGCCATTGTGGCGAACTACGCCAGTTACGCAACCATCAAGGGTATGCCTCCTTTCCCTTCAATTGCGGTCTGGCAGGCGATGCTGTGGTGGTTTGTACTGCTTATTTCAATTATGGGCGGGCGAGTGATTCCGTTTTTCACCGCACGTCGATTTAACTTCGAGAAAGCGAACACTTTGCTTTGGTTGGATGCTGCGGCCAATACGCCGTTGGTTATGCTGTTTGCTTTAAGCTTTTTCCCGTTAACCAGTGAACAAGTTAGCCCAGCTATCATGTTATTCGCAGCGGTGATGCAGTTGACTCGTTGGCTACGTTGGAAGCCATGGACAACGCTAAAAGAGCCGTTAGTGTGGTCGTTGCATTTGACTTATGCCTGTATTCCTTCAGGGCTGCTTATCAAAGCGTTAGCGGAATTAAATTGGATTCCTAACGGCCTGTTTGTATCCCACAATATGTTACACGTGATCGCTATCGGAGCGATTGGCGGGCTTATCTTATCGATGATCTCGCGTGTGACTATGGGACATACAGGGCGAATGATTTATCAAGGACCAAATATGTGGCTGGCGTTTGCAGCCATCGTGCTTGCTGCTTTTGTGCGAGGTTTTGGTGTCGCTTTCTGGCCGCAGTACATGTTGCTGATGGTGGATATCGCGGCAGCGCTTTGGATCATCGCATTCACTTTATTCATCCTGAAATTTGGCACCATGCTGTTACGCCCACGAGCTGACGGCCACCCAGGATAACCCCATCAACAGACAAACGTTCATAGCCATTAGTCTTGCTCAACTATTCTTATTTCAATACGACTAATGGCTTGATGCGTTTGTTATTCAACGTTGAGCCCTCAAGTTCTATAACTTGCTTATTATTAATAAATAGATAATTAAAAAGAAATTGCATAGGAAATTTCAAATGAAAGAAAGTCAAAAGTCATTAGTGTTAGCCACCGTTCCTGTTTTACGAGAGAGTGGTGTCGCACTGACTACCTATTTTTATCAACGGATGCTCAAACATAATCCAGAGCTGAAAAACGTCTTCAATCAATCGCATCAAAAAACTGGCAATCAGCCTCAAGCGTTAGCTATGGCTGTGCTCGCATATGCTGAAAACATTAATGATCCTTCCGTATTATTGTCGGTTGTTGAGCGTATCGCGCACAAACACACCAGTTTAGGCATTCGAGCTGAGCAGTATGGCATTGTCGGTAAACACCTTTTAGCTTCAATCAAAGAAGTGCTGGGTGATGCTGCAAGCGATGAATTGATCGATGCTTGGGCTGCGGCTTATCAACAGTTGGCCGATCTGTTTATTGATGTGGAATCTAAGCTCTATCAGGCGTCTGTAGAAAAGGCGCAAGGCTGGACAGGTTGGCGTCCGTTCCGTGTTCGCAGCAAAGTAGCAGAAAGTGAAGAAATCACCTCTTTCTATCTTGAGCCGACAGATGGCGGAACACTACCGGTATTCAAACCGGGGCAGTACATCAGCGTTCGCGTGTTCGTCAAAGAAACGGGGCTGTATCAGCCTCGTCAGTACAGTTTGTCTCAAGCTCCCAATGAGGAGACATTGCGAATCTCAATCAAAAAAGAGTCTGCGGCAGACCACAAACCTGCTGGGCTTGTGTCTAACCATATGCACGGTGAAATCCAACAGGGTGATGTGATTGAAGTCTCTGCGCCGTATGGCGAATTTGTACTGAATGAACAGAGCGAGCGTCCAATCGTGCTGCTAAGTGGCGGTGTGGGTATTACGCCTATGATGGCAATGAGCAGCTATCTGAATAAGAAAGATGCTTTAGGCTCAGTGCATTTCATTCACAGTGCTCGCAACCCTCAAGTTCATGCATTTAAGTCGGTCACTGATGAGTTTGCTGAAAAAGGGATGAAGGTGAACTATTTCTATGATCACGGAGCCAATCAGGACAACGGCGTACAACAAGCTCCGGTTGAGTTAGCACAAGTTCTGCCTCAAGACGTTACTCAAGCAGATTACTATTTGTGTGGGCCAATGGCATTCATGTCTCATTACATGACGCAGCTTCGTCAACTCGGTGTACCAGAGACTCAAATATACGCAGAAGCGTTTGGCTCTGGTGGCGTAGCCTAAAATAAAAAATCCCCTAAGCTGTTGAGCTTGGGGGATTTCCAACCGATGACAATACAGAATGTAAACGTGTCTATTTAAGTTCTTCCTCAATGTCGGCGTTGACAATCACGATGTCATCATGGTCGCCGTCAATTTCATCGTCTTGGTAATTGCTGTCGTCCTCTTCGCTCTCTTCTTCTGCTTCAAACGAAGGTGTCATTTCTTCCTGAACGCTTTCCACATCAACACGAGGGTCAAGTGCTACCGCAAGAGGGGAAGACACTAAGTCACCTGTTGCCATAATGTAGTCTTCCGATACGTATACTTCGGCCTTTTTCTGACGAGAGTTAATGTATTGCAAACGGAAAAACATCACCAAGGTACACACAGCCATGAAACCATAAAGCATGTTATTGCCAAACCACTGCATGATGGTGGAAGCAATTAATGGCCCGATAGAGGCACCAAGACCGAATGTCAGCAAAATAGTGGCGGACAACCCCACTCGCTCACCTTGTTCAACACGCGAGTTTGCTAGAGCGGTTGCCAGAGGATACAAGGTGAACCCCAAAATACCGAATAGGAAAGCCATCACCAGAGATAAATGATCCTGATGTGGCAGAACCGCGATAGCCGCAGTTAAGCCGCCGAGCAATACACAGTTAATTCGGATTAGGCTGCTACGGGAAATCATGTCTGAGAGCTTACCCATAGGCCATTGAGCCAACAAACCCGCCATGATGGTGGTGGTCATGTAGGTGGCGACTTGATCTGGATGCATACCAAGGTTACTTGCGTAAGCAGGAGCAAGACCATAGAAAGAACCGACAATCATGCCGCCAATCGCTACTGTGGTCAGTGCCTGAGGCGCTTTTTTCCAGTAGTAAGTAATTTGCAGCGGCGCAGGAACCAATGGATCGGGGTGAATTCGTTTGGTCAACGCAATTGGCACAATACACAACGCAAAACAAATGGCGATAAGCAGCAAAGGCTCTAAGCCTAGATCTGGGTAGAAGCTTATCGCGCCTTGGCCGAGAATCAAACCCAAGTAAGAAACAATCATATAGCTCGCAAATACTGCGCCACGTTGATTGTTATCTGCCTGTTCATTGAGCCAGCTTTCCAACACCATGTACTGACACATCATCCCGACACCGACGATCAGTCTGAGGATAATCCAGATTGATAAGTCGTCCACCAATGCGTGACCAAGTGCGGACGCCGTGACTATGCCTGCACTCGCGACAAAGGCTCGAATGTGGCCGACCTGAGCAACCAATCGGTGCCCGATTTTAGAACCTGCAACTAGCCCTGCGTAATACGCAGACATCATGGCCCCAATCCATAATTCAGGGACCTGCATTGCTGAAAGTCTGAGACCTAAATAGGTTGTGAGTAAGCCACTCGCCAAAACGGTGAGAAGTGTTGTGCCATATAGTGCTGTGAAAGTACGTAGCGGGTTTGTCATTAAAAATCCCTAAGGTGCCTACCTGCGTTGAGTTGAGTCGATTATTAGAATTTATGGAGGAAAAAGAGCATCTAGTTCTAAAGAGTCTAACGGTTATCCAACTGTTATTAAATAAGCAATTTTCTGATTTTATTTTCCTGAGTAATTAAATTGTCAGTAAAAAGTCATTGAATTTCTGCCCATTTCTCAATGTTGGAAATCAGTATTTATTTAAGTTCAAACTTTGCTATGAGCGGTAGATGATGCTGACGTTGCAAGAGTTGGAGATCAAGATGATTACTGCGCGTAGTTTCAACATTAATAGCACCACGCTTAAATTTAATAACGACGAATATCCGCTGGCACAAATAAAACGTTCCAGAGTGAAAACGAATACGCTAAAAGATCATGCTGTCAGACTGATTATATTTGGCTTGATTGCTTCCAGTGTGGTTTGGATTGTAACTCCCAATTACTTCGGTATTTACGCAGGGCCGTTTTCGATTTTTGCGGGAATGGTTTTGGCTCTGTTATCGGTGAGGAAATACGAACTGCAAGTGGAGTTTGAGCATTCTGATGAAACAGGTTTGCAGTGGATTTCGATTGCCAAAACCAACAAACAAAGCGTCAAACTGATCTTCGAAGCACAAGCAGAAAAGATTCAACAAACCGTTCGTTAGCGACTGGAGCATTAGTTATAGAATTATTCCTGACAGTTTAAGAGCTTGGCGTTTGTATTCTATGCACAGTTCCAAGCTTACTCATCTTATAGGTACAAGGGCTTACCTGTTGTTCCCCCCAATTTAATAGCATTCATTAATCAGTTGATGTAACAACTGAATCAACGGGCTATGCCGTTTAGTCTGCAAGCAGTAGAACGAGTAAGCCACGTCAAAACTCACACCTTTGGGATAAGGGATAACAGAGAAGTTATCATCCAGATAGCGAGTGGGGCACTGTATTGCAGTACGCGAATTTGCAGCGATACTCAGCGCTGAAGCCAGTTTGTCTACCCGCACGCAATAAGTGATGTCCTGTTTGTGCTCTTTCGGCAGTATGTCTTCAAATCGATAGCTGAATTCATTCCAGCCCGGAACATCAATAAACACAAAAGGAAGCTGTTTGGTTTCTTGCCATTGCGTTATGCCAAATTGTTTGTGAACGGCGGTAACAATTTGGTCCACTTTTAACGTCTTCTGATAGAAGTCTTTGGAATAGCTGTCGTTTTGTAAGTGCACACCACAATCAATATTTCCTTGAAGCAAATTCTCTAGGCTTTCCTGTTTCCAAGTAACAAAGTTGAATTTTGCTTTGGGGAAATGCTTCATTAATTTGGGGTAGAGGTGAGAAACAATATGGTCATATTCCGCATCGGCAATCGCGATAGTAATTAAGTCCTGATAAAGATGTGGCTGAAACTCAATCGGTTTATTGACCACGTTCACTAGCTGAAAATACGCTGATTCCAAATCGTCGTAGATTTCATCTAAATAATGAGTCGCTTCGAAGCCATTTTGCGTCTTAATAAATAGACTATCTGAAAATTCGCTTCGCAGTTTGGACAGATCTTTGCTCACTGCGCTTTCAGACTTACCCAAAACTTTTGCGACTGTCCGCATGCTTCGATGTTTCTTTAATAATATCAGCGTATTAATTAGGTTGAGGTTTACCTTGTTTTCCATTTTGTCACACCAAGTATTCCATGCATGATTAATTTTCACAGTCTACACTAATTTCATAATTTTTATGTAGATGAGTACGGCTATGGCAACGGAATCGGCTAATTTTAGTTATATAGAATCTCCAAAGTTACAACTCCCAAAGCTAGATAATGATGTCTACCGCTTTCATGCGGTTTCTAAACCTTCGGCGTCTCGCTGCAACTTAGACTGCAGCTATTGCTTTTACTTACATAAAGAATCGCTTTTAGAGCAACCGTCGCATGCTGGTATGAGTGATGAGGCTTTGGCGTTATACATTAAGCAGTATATTGAAGCGCAAACTGGTGATGAGGTTGTGTTTACTTGGCAAGGTGGTGAACCCACTCTAATGGGGTTGCCATTTTTTGAAAAAGTGATTGCGCTTCAAAATCAGTTTAAAAAGCCTGATCAAACCATACTCAATGATCTGCAAACCAATGGCATTTTGCTCAATGACACTTGGTGTCAATTTCTCAAACAGCATCAATTTTTAGTGGGTATCTCTATTGATGGTCCAAAACATCTGCACGATATCCACCGAGTCAATAGAGCTGGAAAATCGTCATTTGATAAGGTTATGGCGGCGATCGAACTAATTAAAAAATACCAAATTCCTTTCAATGCTCTGTGTGTTGTTAACCAAGATAACGGAGCTTTTCCTCTGGAAGTTTATCGTTTTCTGCGTGATGAAGTGCAGCCGCAAGTTATTCAGTTTATTCCCTGTGTTGAACCCAAAGATTTCACCGTTACTGCTCCCAATAAATGGCAGTCAAAAGATCTCATCCAAATTGGTAATAAGAGCCTTGCACCACAGGATGAAACTAGCTACCTCACGGCATGGTCAGTCGGTGCGAGTCAATGGGGCGTATTCTTGACCACGATTTGGGACGAATGGTTCAAGCAAGATTTCGGACGAGTGTTCGTTGACCAATTTGAAAATGTTATCTCACAAATGTTCGGCTTTGGTGCACAGAAATGTGTGTCAGCTGAGTTCTGCGGAAAGGCGGTAGCCATTGAACACAATGGTGACGTCTACTCCTGTGACCATTTTGTCTATCCCGAATATAAGCTCGGCAACATCGCTGAGACTCATATTGGCGATCTTGTGTTTTCAAACAAACAGCAAGCTTTTGGTAAATCGAAAACATCGGATTTGCCTTCGGATTGTCGCCAGTGTTTCTTCCTCTCTTTGTGTTTTGGTGAATGTCCCAAAAATCGTTTTACCAAGACAGCGCAAGGAGAATCTGGACTCAATTATTTATGCCCTGGTCTAAAAAAATTCTACGCCAAAGTAGTGAATAGCCAGATTTCTCTCCAACAACGTCTAAGTGCCTAAGGAAACTTAATGAAAACAAAAATAAAGCCGATAGTGGCGATAACGAGTTTGTTGATTTCATCAGCAAGCTACGCTGCGCCTGCACATACTATCGATAGAACCGTCTTACCTATTCAGCAAACCGCGGAGTTTAACGGCAAGATAGGCAAAACGTACGATCAATCTAAGTCTGATTATCCTCAACCGATCAAAGCTCCGGAAGGTGCGCCGAACGTAGTGGTCATCATGTTGGATGATTTAGGTTTTGGACAAGCCGGACGCTTTGGTGGCTTAATTCCAACACCTAACATCGACAAATTAGCTGCACGCGGTGTGACCTATAATAACTTCCACACAACGGGGATCAGTTCTCCAACTCGTGCCGCGTTGCTGACGGGACGTAACCATCACCAAGTCGGTTTCGGAACCATCACTGAGCTTTCAACAGGTTTCCCTGCATACAGCACAATTTGGCCTAAGTCAGTAGCCAGCATTGCAGAAGTTTTAAAAGACAATGGCTATAGCACCAGTGCATACGGTAAGTGGCACAACACGCCTGACTGGGAAACTTCACCCGCAGGTCCATTTGAGCAGTGGCCAACGGGGTTGGGATTCCAGCACTTCTATGGTTTCCATGGCGGTGAGACCAGTCAGTGGGAGCCGCAACTATTTAACGATACAACGCCAGTTGAACTAACAAAGAAACCGTCTGATGGCTATCAGTTGAATGAAGATTTAGTCGATAACGCTATTCACTGGATTGACCAACAGAAATCGATCAACCCAGACAAACCTTATTTCACCTATTTCGCTCCGGGTGCAGTTCATGCTCCGTTACACGCGCCTAAAGAGTGGATAGCGAAGTTCAAAGGCAAGTTTGATATGGGCTGGGATAAATACCGTGAAGAGGTATTTGCTCGTCAGAAAAAAATGGGAATCATCCCTAAAGACACTAAGCTGACACCACGACCAAAAGAGATCGAGTCATGGGATAGCTTGAGTGCAGATCAGAAACGACTTTATGCTCGCCATATGGAAGTGTTCGCAGGCTTCCTTGCATACACTGATTATGAAGTTGGTCGCTTGATCGACAAAATCGAAAGTATGCCAGATGCTGATAACACCATGATTATGTACATTGTGGGCGACAACGGTGCGAGTGCCGAAGGTACGCCAACGGGTACAACTAACAACGTAATGACACAAAATGGTGTGCCAGATACTGTCGAATCTCAGCTTAAATATATTGACGAGTTGGGTAACGAGAAGCATGAAAACCACTACCCTGTGGGTTGGGCATGGGCTGGTTCAACACCTTTCCAATGGATGAAACGCGTACCTTCTCATTTCGGTGGTACACGTAACGGTTTAATCGTTTCTTGGCCTGCAAAAATCAAGAACACTGGCGCGATTCAAAGTCAGTTCCACCATGTGGTGGACATCACGCCAACAATTCTTGAAGCTGCAAAAATCCCAGCGCCGAAATCAGTAAATGGTGTAGAGCAAAAACCAATGGCTGGTACCAGCATGGTTTATTCGTTCAACAATCCACAAGAGAAGTCACATCGTACGGTTCAGTATTTTGAAACTGGTGGCCACCGCGCTATCTATAAAGATGGTTGGATTGCTGCATCATTCCACGGTGTGCCTTGGCAGCTAAGTGGTTCGGTCGGATTTAAAAACTCGACCAGGGAGCTTTACAATGTCGCGGAAGATTTCTCTGAGGCGAATGACCTAGCGAAACAGATGCCTAACAAGTTGAAACAGATGATCAAAGAGTTCGACCATCAAGCTGAGATCAATGAAGTGTATCCTTTGGATGACCGATTTGCAGAACGTGTGTCTAACTCTGAACGCCCTTCTTTGACTAAGGGTAAAACAAAGTTCAGCTATACAGCGAGTGCAAATCGTATTCCTGAAGGTTCTGCTCCGGATGTATACCAACGCGATCACCGCATTGATGCCTACGTAAATGTAGCAAAAGGTCAGAAAGCGGATGGTGTATTACTGGCTATGGGCGGAAGCTCTGCGGGTCTGTCATTCTATACTGACAATGGCAAGCTAGTGTACGGCTATAACTTCTTTGGTAAAGGTTACTACACCATCGAGTCTAGCTCTTCGATTCCTACTGGCGATGTAAAACTTTCTGCAGTTTACAAACAAGAGCCGTTCCGCTTCCTGAAAGACTTCAATGGTGGCACAGTCGAACTGTACATCAATGATAAGAAAGTGGGTGAAGGCAAAGTAGAAAAAGTGGTTCCAGCTCGTTTTTCTGCTACTGAAACACTGGATATCGGTGTTGATTTAGGTGCTCCTGTTATGCCTGTTTACACTGAAAAAGCACCGTTCAAGTTTAGCGGTACTATCAAGAAAGTGGATATGGAAATTGCTCCTACGCAGCCCATAATCCAATAAATACAGAAACCAAAATGCCAACCTTAACCGTTGGCATTTTTTTTATAAAAACGTTGAGACTCCACTTTATAAACTTGCCTTACATGCCAGTAAGTGCCATTTTTAGATATGCATTTTTTTGCATTCATTGTGTGTGTTTTCATTGATTAACAAATAATCGGGGGATTATTGAATGAACACCCGGAAGTTAACCCAAATTGCAGTTGCCATGGCGGCTGGCTGCATTACTCCTTTATTTCTCGTTTCAACCGCTGCAGCTCAAATATCTGAAAAAGACGTTCCTAAGAATCCATTAAAAGAAGCTTATTTTGGTGAACAACATGTCCACACAGGTGTTTCTATGGATGCTTTTATTGCGGGAAACAGACTCACACCTGATGACGCTTATCGCTTTGCTCAAGGCGAAGAGATCATGGTTAACGGTAGCATGCATAAAATTAAGCGCCCGTTGGACTTTGTTGCGGTGACTGACCACTCCGAATTTATGGGTGAAGCTTTCAGCCTCATGAACAAAGGTGCTCCGGGTTATGACAACAAGGTCGCTGTCGCTTTTCGTGAAGCGCCTGATCTTGAAACCGCATTACAACTTTACGGCAAATATGTTCTCGCTCCTTTAGCTGGCGGTGGAGACCCTCACCCTGAGTTCTTCCAAGGTATTGAAGCGATCAAATCCACATGGAAGAAAAACTTCGAAGCGACAGAGAAGAATTATAAGCCGGGCAAATTTACCACTATTCATGCTTATGAGTGGACTTCTGCTCCCGGCGGTTCAAACCAGCACCGAAATGTGTTTTTCCGTGATACCAATGTACCGGACATGCCCTTCTCCTCAAACGATGGTGCCGATCCGGAAATGCTTTGGGCGTGGATGCAAACCCAGCGAGATGAAGGTAAAAAAGTATTTGCTATTCCTCATAACTCCAATGAATCAAAAGGGTTATTGTTCGCAGAAGCAAGTCTAACTGGCGTACCGATTAACAAAGAATATGCGAAAACGCGCGCCAGCATGGAACCTCTAATCGAAATGATGCAGGTGAAAGGCAACTCCGAAGTGGTGCCGAATTTCTGGCCGAACGATGAGTTTGCGGACTTTGAAAATGCGACTTCAATCCAAAAATTCAATGGCCGTGGCTATGTGAAAGAAAACTTTGTTCGTTATGGGTTAGGGCGAGGCATTAAGTACAATTCTGAGCTGGGAATCAACCCATTCAAATACGGCTTTGTTGGTGGTACAGACAGCCATAACGGTACACCAAGTAATGTTGAGGAAGACAACTACACCGTGGGTAGCCATGGTTATGCAGATCGAAACGCTGAAGTTCGTTCGAAATCGATGCTCGAAGGGGAGATGTTGATTGCGGACTCTAATCCGGGTTCGTTAACCGCCGTTTGGGCGGAATCGAATACCCGAAGCGCTATCTGGGATTCAATGTTAGCCAAAGAAACCTACGCCACAAGTGGCCCAAGAATGAAGGTGCGTTTCTTTGCCGGTCAAGGTTTTGCCAGCAAATATGACAGCTATGAGACGATGGTTGCTGATGGCTACAAAAAAGGTGTGCCTATGGGTGGTGATTACAAAGGCAAAAAAGCACCGCAGTTTCTTGTTTGGGCGATGAAAGACCCAATTGGACCTAACCTAGATCGCATTCAGATTATCAAGGGTTGGTATGAAAATGGTGAAATGAAAGACACCATTTATAACGTGGCTGCTTCTGGCAAACGTTTGAAAAAAGATGGTTCGGTAACGCCAATTGACGCTCCAATTAACCTCAAAACTGGTGAATTCAACGCCAAAAAAGGTGATCCGGAGCTGATGACTGTATGGACTGACCCGAACTGGGATCCTAAACAGGAAGCATTTTACTACGTACGGGTGTTGCAACTGCCAACTGCACGCTGGACTTTATATGATGAGCTACGTTCAGGTGTGAAATATCCTGACGATGTTAAACGAGAGATTGTTGAACGCGCGTGGGCTTCACCAATTTGGTATGAGGCAAAGTAACAGCAGTATGATTAAAAAAATGATTAGAGAGCCGCTGGTTCACTTTGTTGTATTGGGTGGATTACTGTTCTCAGCTTGGTCTTGGGTTAATCCTTCTGATTCAGCAGAGAACGATCAGAACACCATTGTTATTGATCAAAGCCGTCTCGACCACTTAGAGACACTTTGGAAGGCACAGTGGAAGCGAGATCCCGCGCCAGAAGATGTGGCGGCGATTATTGATCGCCATTTGCGCCAAGAAGTCTTTTATCGTGAAGCATTACGTATGGGGCTAGATCAAGACGATGACATTATTCGCACTCGTTTAGCTCAGAAAATGGAGGCCGTTGCGAGTGATTTAAGCACTTTGATGAAGCCGCCGACTGAGGATGATCTCAAAGCGTTTTATAAGCAACGTTCAGATCTTTTTACTTTGCCTTCAGCGTTAGCGTTTGAACAAGTGCTGTATCTACCTTCTGAAGCGAATAAACAGCAGATGGACAGTACGTTGGTCAAACTGAATGCTGGTGGTGAAATACCACAAGATAGGTTGAGAAAACTGGGTGTTCCCGCTGAATGGCAGCTTACTTCTGTGCGGGCGTTAGATAACGCATTTGGTGGTGAATTCTCTGCATCTCTAATGGAGCAGCCTGTCGGTGAATGGGTGGGTCCTATCCATTCTAGGCTAGGATTTCATTTAGTGAAAGTGAATGAGAATGAGCCTTCACATGTCGCGCCCTATGAGGAGATAAAAGAATATGTAGCGCAGCAATATCAATACTACGCCGTAATTGATGCTCAAAAAAATATGTTTCAGGAGTTGTTGAATAAGTATCAGGTTCAAATCAGCGCTAACAATGTTCCTGAGCAAGTAATGCAGGAGTATGGCCAGCCATGATTTTACGCATGATGCTTAAATTTTTGGTTTGCTTTGCCTTGTATATTCCATTTGCACACGCGCATGAGATTCGCCCTGCTTATTTGCAAATTGATGAACAGAGCGCAAACCAATATGAGCTACTTTGGAAGGTTCCAACCAACAATGGTATGGTACAGAACATACGTCCGGTTTTTGATGCGGGATTTACGTTGACACCGATGCCCGGCGAAAACGTCATTAATGGTTTTGTTCTGTTTCGCTATCGTTTAACAGGGGAGACAAGCCTTGCTGGTTCTACGATTAGCATCGAAAACCTTAACCGCACTGCGATGGACGCGCTGGTTAACATCTCATTACTTGACGGTTCGCACTACAGTTTGTTGTTAAAGCCTCGCGAGAACTCAGCAGAAATACCAAAAGCAGAGACAGGTTGGCAGTTGGTTTTCTCTTACACTCGTTTAGGTGTGGAGCACATACTTGCAGGCTGGGATCATTTAGCATTTGTTGCGGCATTAATGTTGATTGTCAGTGGTTGGCCGATGTTGTTTAAAACCATTACGGCTTTTACTGTTGCACATTCGATTACTCTGGGACTTGCCACATTAAACTATGTATCTCTCCCGCCTCCACCTGTTGAAGCTTTGATCGCGTTGAGTATTGTTTTAATTGCTGCGGAAGCTATTCATCTCCGTAAGGGGAAACAGACACTGGCGAGTCGTTGGCCGTGGATTCTGGCTTTTACTTTTGGCTTGTTGCATGGCTTTGGTTTTGCTGGTGCGCTGAAAGAGATCGGCCTGCCACAGAGCGATATTCCATTAGCATTACTGTTTTTCAATGTTGGTGTTGAGATGGGACAGTTGTTGTTTATTGGAGCGTTGTTGTCTTTGATTGCGATTTATCGACGATTCCGAGACTTGCCACAAAGAGCGCCTGTGTTTACCGCTTATTGCATCGGAACACTAGCAACATTTTGGCTAATTGAACGTCTGGATATCATGTTTATCAGTGGGTAATCGGCTGAACAAGCAACTTATATAAACGTATTAAAAAACATAGGGCTGCATGATGCAGCCCTTCTTTTGTTCACAAGATCAATCGCTTATAAGATGTATAACTCAGAAGACGAAGCTAAACACCTTCTTTCACTATCAATCTGTTCTTATTGTCTCGGTTTGCCAACACTTGCTGGTAGTGATCGATGTTACCCATGGTTTTTGCCATACGGTCATACAGCACAACATTGACCGTCGCAGCAAGGTTCATGCAGCCCGTAGTCGGAACATAGACCACATGATGGGCTTTATCGACCACCTCTTGCGGCAACGAGCCGTCTTCTGGACCGAACACGTATATCGCTTTATCTGGGTGAGTGAAGTGAGGGAGTGGGACGGCGCCAAGCGCCAGCTCAACACATACGATCTCGACATCATCAGCAAGCGCTGAAGTGAGATCTTCCATCTCCACCAATCCAATTCGCTCATGGGCATGTTTGGTATCGGTTTGGAACTTTGCAGCTCGGTTATAGCGTGTTCCGTTGTAACGAACTTGAGTTGCGTTGTAGCAACCTGCTGCGCGCAATACCGCGCCTACATTGGTTGGGTTCTTAGGATTATGCAGTCCAATAATGGCTGTCGACTCTGTTGTCATTACTGTCTTTCTACTTCTGATTTCTTAAGGTGAGAGTTTACAACTCACGAGTTGGTCGAATTATGGCTCTAAATGGTCAGAAGTACTATTGCTGGTTGATGGTTTTCTTATAAATAAAATTGATTGCTTTCAGAGAAAGTGCGATGGTCGGTTTCATTGATTAGTGATGAGTTGCATATTAAATTTTTACTATTAAAAGGGAAAATGAGAAATGAACAAAGTAATCGTACTGGTGTTGTCTTTTATGTTTGTAGGTTTTGCGCATGCGTATACTGATTCACAAATAGAAACAGCAGAAAAATTGTTAGTCACGATGAAAGTAGATGAACAAATGTTGGGTGGATTTGAAAGCATGCTTCCTATCGTCAATCAACTGGCTGACAATCTACGACTCAATGACGAAGAAACGGTTGAATTGAAGAACATTTATCGCGATTGGTTTAATAATGATTTAGACAGAGAAGGTCTCAAAAGACAGATTGCCGTTGTATATGCACAAACGTTTACTGTCGATGAAATGGAAGATGTTATTCGTTTCTTTGAAAGCCCAACAGGAAAAAAACTGGTGGAGAAATCGCCATCGTTGACGCAGAAAGGCGCTCAGTTGGGTATGAACGAAGCGCAAAATAAACAGCACTTATTGCTGGAAAAGCTGACGCCTTTCATTGAAAAACATCAAGCGAAATAGTCTAGTTAGTCATCAACAGAACGACATGGAGACAATATGAAGTCATTAGGAAAACTGTTCTTTTTCTGCGGAAAAATGGGTGCAGGTAAATCAACCTATTCCAAAGTTGTCGCTGCTGAAAACAGTGCGGTACTTGTCTCCGAGGACGAATGGTTATCTGCTCATTATCCTAATCAAATTCAAACCTTTGATGACTACATTCAGTTTTCCACGTCAATTAAACCCTTCATTAAGAGCCATATTCAAAGCATTTTGAAAGCAGGGACGAACGTGGTGATGGATTTTCCAGCCAACACAGCCCGACAACGACAATGGTTGAGTTCTATGTGCTCAGAATTAGGATGTGAGCATGAACTGGTTTACTTGGATCTCTCTGACAGTCAGTGTTTGTCTCAAATAGCAAAGCGACGAATAGAGCAACCAGAGAGAGCACAGTTCGATACAGAGGCGGTATTTCATCATGTGACTCAGTATTTCGAACCCCCAACCAGCGATGAGAATTTGAATATCGTGCGAGTGGAAAGAAGCTAATTTAATCGCGTTTTTAATGGACTATTACGGGAGCAAAAATGCAGCTAGCAAAAGCATTTCAATACAAACAATGGGCAAACGCTGAGTTACTAGCGTTAGGTGAGCAGCAGTTTGACAAACTACCGCAAGATGACGCGATTTTCTTTGTCCGAATTCTCAACCATACCACTGTGGTCGATAGCCTTTTTATCAGTCGGATTCTGGGGGAGCCAGAGAAATACAGTGCTGATAATACCGTTGAAACACCTACGATCGCAGAACTTCGTCAGACAATGGAGCAGAATGATTCATGGCTAGTGAATTTCGCTCAGTCGCTGACGCCTGAAGAGCTTGAGAGAAGTGTCGTATTTAAATTTGTTGATGGTGACTTAGGAACACTGACGGTGGAAGAAATTCTTTTGCACTTGCTAACACACGGCAGTAATCACAGAGGTATGGCTTCCAGAACATTGGCAGCGAACGGTCTTGAGCGTCCGAAAGATACCTTCACTCGTTACCTGCATCAGGCCGAACCTTCACGCAGACAAAGCGAGTTTCAGTTCTAACTATCACACATCTAAAGGTTGAAGATGGTTCTGTCTTCAGCCGATAGAGAATCGAAACGGCACCGAGTCGGAAAGCTGATCTACTTTGCGGACAAATCATAACACTCTGAGTAACTGGCGCACTCTTCGCAACTTGGTGAGCGGCACACATAGTCGCCTCCGTTTTCACACAATTGGCGATACAAGAAGCGTTTCCAGCGCATGTTGTTGACGTTTTTGGCATGAAGTGACGGGAAGTAGTCTCGAAACAGAGCCGTTAGGCGAGGACGTTCCGGCATGCCTAAATCTCGCCATAAATGTTGGCTGCCCAAACAAGCACTGGCTAAGACGGTGACCATTTCGCTGCCAAAAGTAACGTCTGGATTAATCGACTCAACCAACAGCCTTTCAAGTTCTTCCAACTCACCGATCCGCATATTCATCAGCTCTAATCGTAGCCGGAGTTTCTCTTCCGCCTCTCGTGAAAGAGGAAGGGATTCTAAGCCCATGGCTAACAATAGAGCGTCGTATCCGTTCTGGTTTAAACCCATGTAGAGAGGCAGGGCGGTTTCACCCCGTTTATAGCTCTCTAGTATTGGCTGCCAATAGTCTTGAATGACGTTATCCATCATGCGTTGCCTCTCTAGTCTCTTAGATAGACTGACTACGTTAGCTATCAGCGATACTTTGCTGCTGTGACAGTTGACTTGCAACGATAGCAGGCATCAAGCTGCCTATCGGATTCAGCGGATTTCTAGATCTATCAAGAATCGCTTCCTCCACAGGGCAGATGCTTGCGCATTGGGGATTGTCGTAATGCGCAGAGCATTCATCACAGCGTTTAGGATGGATATGGAACTGATTGGCGAGCTCCGCATCTGGGTAGACGGCTTGATTTGGACACACCACCATACATGCATGGCAACCGACACATTTATTGCTGATGACAAAGCTCATAGTCCACCTCCTTGCTTTGGTTCGCGATAAGATCTTTCGCAATACTGTCCAGGCTTGCTGCGACAGACTGAAAAGCAAAATCGACATTGGGTTGAACGCCGAGTTTTTCTAACTCTCGCCATGGAGTGATCCCCATTCTGGCACTCAGTACCATTTGGCTGTCAGCGATGGACTGAATCAGAGCTTGTTTATCGATATCACCACCATCATCGCAGTCATCTTTGCCATTACAGTACAACTCAACATGACGCGTTTCCTGATAGAGAAACTGCTGTGATTCCTCACTGAACAGGTAAATTTCAAAACGTGTCGCATGACCAAAATGAAGTTGAATGTGCTCACTGCCGCTACCATCACTGGCAATTGCGACACGGAATGTATTCTTGGTTGAATGTTTGCTTGTACTCGCCTGAACGTTCTCATTCGATTGTGAAGCGCTAGAGCATGGTGATTCACCGTTGCCTAACATGCCGACGGCATCCGCTCGGCACTGTTGGCAGTGAGTCATTTGTGGCATGTGCCCGCCGCATTGCTCTCGGGCAAGTGCGACTTCTTCTTCGGTTGGCCCCCGTTGACCACTCAGACCAAAATAGGTGCCGTGACTTGGGTCTGAAATCAAAGGCATGATGTTGTGCAGCAGCGCGCCACGTTTTTTGACTTCTTCAGAGACCTCCGCCACATGTTGGTCATTGATACCGGGTATCAGTACCGTATTCACTTTCACTAACATGCCCGCTAGAGCAGCCATCTCAAGACCAAGCAGCTGCCTTTCGATTAAGGTTTGCGCTGCTTCTTTGCCGCGTAAGCGTTGATGATTGAAATAGATCCAAGGGTAGATTTTCTCACCCACTTCAGGGTCGACGGTGTTTATGGTGATAGTGAGATGGTGAACGCCCACTTCTGCCAGTTGCTCAACATGATCGGCCAATGCCAAACCATTGGTTGAAATACACAACTGAACATCAGGCTGAGCTTGTTTCAATAAACGAAGCGTAGCGAAGGTCGCTTTGGGGTTGGCTAATGCATCACCCGGCCCCGCAATTCCCGCCACGGTTAAATTTGGCGCACGCTTTTTAATTGCGTTGAATTGTCGTAGCGCACTACTGCTGTCCATCACTCTTGAAACGACTCCGGGACGGGACTCGTTGCTACAGTCGTATTTGCGGTTGCAGTAGTTACATTGAATATTGCAGGCAGGCGCGACAGGCAGATGCATCCGAGCATACTGGTGCGCTTCTTTGGAGTAACAAGGGTGCTGCTGAATTTTTTCTTGTACCTGTTTGGTGAAGAAATGGTGCACCTTATCTTGGGTTGAATGTTGCGGCCCGACAGCGCGAGAATGACTTTCCATGTCTACCTCTTGTTTACTGCTGAAATCAAACGATAGGGTTGTTCTGCAAGCTTCGTTCCGGTGTAAAAATTCAATTATTCAATAGGTTAGAAGATTGTTAGTTAAGGTTTGTCTGCCACAATGTCTGAAAGCAGACAAACCTTCCCAGTTGTTGTTTGCTCTGCTCGCTAAATTTGCTTCATTTCGATGTTCATAATCTGAATGCGATAGGCGATTTGACGCGGAGTCATATTCAGCAGCCTTGCAGCCTTTGCTTTTACCCATCCTGAGCGCTCAAGTGCATCAATCACCATGTCTCTCTCATCTCCCGTTGGCACCTCTTGGGATGAATGAGGATAGTCCGGCATGGATGCTCCGTTCATCGGCGAGGAATGTGCAGCCGTATGATGAGTGGATGGATTATGGTTATGAACGGGATGGTGAAGCGTTGGCTGAGCAGGCGCTTGGAAAACTGGCTGAGACTTGTTGAGAGAAATCAATTCTGGGCCAATAACCCCTGATTCACACAGCACCGACGCTCGCTCTAATGTATTTTCCAGCTCACGCACGTTACCCGGCCAATGATGAGACATCATCAGACGAATCGCTTCATCGCTCAGTGTCAGCTTACGTTGCTGAGCTTTACTCAGGTTTTGCATCATGTGCTCGGCCAATTCTGGGATGTCTTGCAAACGCTCTCGTAGTGGTGGCAAATACATAGGCATAACGTTAAGGCGATAGTAGAGATCCTCACGGAAATTGCCTTGCGCCACCTCCTGTTCAAGGTAGCGGTTGGTTGCCGCTATGATTCGAACGTTAACCGAAATGGTTGATGTTCCACCTACGCGTTCAAACTCTTTCTCCTGCAACACTCGTAACAATTTCGCCTGAAAAGCCGGACTGGTTTCGCCAATTTCATCAAGAAAAATGGTGCCGCTGTCCGCCATTTCAAAGCGTCCTTTGCGTTGTTTCACCGCGCCGGTAAATGCGCCTTTTTCGTGTCCAAACAGCTCAGATTCAAGCAAGTTATCTGGCAAAGCTGCACAGTTCAGTTTCACAAACGGTAAGTTGGCTCTTGGCGAGTTGTAGTGAATGGCATTGGCAACTAGCTCTTTACCTGTGCCGGATTCACCACGAATAAGTACGGTAGAATCCCAGCGCGAGACCAGCCTGATCTGTTCAAAGATCTGACGCATGGATTTGGTGTGCCCAACCAGATTGCGGAAGCTGTAGTTGTTGCGAACCTTGCGTCGTAAGTTGTCGCGCTCATCCACCAATTGTTGTTGGTGAGTTTCTACCTTGTATGCCAGTTGAACGTTCTTGGCGATCAAGTTGGCAATCATGTTTAGGAAGTTGGTTTGTAAGGTAATCACGCCTTCAATAAACTTTAACGGTTGGGCTGACAATGCACCGATTACTTTGCCATTGGCGTCTTTCAAAGGGACGCAGATAAACGGTTTTTCGTAGTCATACAGTGCCAGCTTGTCCGCAAAGCGTTGGTCGCTACCAAGATTATGCAGCACGATAGAGCTGCCTTGGCGCAGAACTTCGCCCACCAATCCTTCGCCGATTTTATAAGACACCTGCTTGTGCTGCGCTGCCGAATTCGGTTGCGGAGAGTGAACCGATTTAATCAGCAGTATGTCTCGTGTACTGTCGAGAATGGTCAGCATACCGCACTGCAAAGCGCACTCATCGTGAAGCACTTGCAGGATTTTATCGGAAGATTCCACATAGTTGAGGCTGGTATTCAGCACACTGGATATCTTGTACATGGCCGCCAGTAACTGACGCTCCAAGTTCAATAAAGTCATTTCGTCTGTCATAGTCGATCACCATTGGCTGATGGGAAAAGTAAGACAGATGTGTGCGCCACGTAAGCGCTCACTATTGCTGACATTAATTGTGGCTGAGTGTTCATTGAGAACCTGCTGCACAATGGAAAGCCCGATACCTCGGCAGCCAGTTTGGTGTTTTGGTTTGGTGCTGAAGAACGGTTGGAAAATTTTGAGTCGTTGCGACTCTTCAATACCAATACCGCTGTCTTCGACAATCACCTTAATTTCACCGTCACTTTCGTAAGTGCAGATGATGATGGTTCGGTCGCTAGTTTTCGCCGCCTGAATCGCATCAATTGAATTATCAATCAACTGTTTCAATGCCAGAATCAAGCGATGTGACATACCGTTAATGGTTGAAAGACGAGGCGCCAGTATCAGTTCCAAATTAGACGATGACTTGAGCAGTTCATCGGTGCTGATATCACTGACATCACGAATTACCTGATTGAGATTAACCGGCTGAAACGCTTCGCTGGTTCGTTCAGGAATCGCCAGTTTGATGTCTTGCATTGCATCTAATGCGGTATCCATCGCCTCATCCATTGCCACTAAGCCTGGGCAGGCGGGGTTGGTGCGTTTAAGAATACGCACCGCAGATTCAATCATATTGAATGGACCTTGCAATTGATGCAGCGTACCCATCAGAGCTTCTTGCATGGCATGCACGTATTTGTTATCGCGCGCCATCAGTTTCATGGCGTTAATGCGGCGCTCTTCCACCAGTTGTTTTTCACGGGTTCTTTCTGAAATTGCGATAACGGTATAGTCGTCATCTTCAGGTAGGAAGTAGGAATCCACACTGCTGGCTGCTACTGGTGTTTTCACCAAAGCGTACTCAAACCAACGTTCACGAACTGGTTCATTGGATTCGATATAAACCCCTTTATAGCGGTTGTCTTTTTTACCAAGGAAATCTGCGACTGAGTCATGCCCGTAATCGTTGAGCAAACTGTTGAGCAGTGCATCAATCGGAGACTGCCCAATGCTCTTTTCAATATTACTGAACTTCTGATTACTAAACAGAACACGGTGTGAGCTATCAACAAGTGCGATGGCGATAGGTGCAGCGTTAAGCACTGCCTGAAACATCGCAAACTGGTTTTTTTGCTCGGTTATAAGTTGGTGACGTTCGGTAATGTCTTTATGAATCGCGTAGTAACAGACTTCACCTTGGGGATGCGACAGACGCGAGATTGAGATTTCTGCTATATACGCTTCACCGCTTTTCTTACGGTTAACCAACTGTCCTTGCCAGTGATTCCCTTCCGATATGGTTTTCCATAAGTTTTCGTACACGCTTCTTGGTGTGGCTTTGTAAGACAGAAGAGAAGAGTTTCTGCCGATGAGCTCACTAAAACTGTAGCCTGTGATGTCTGAGAATGTTTGGTTCACAAAAAGAATAGTGCCTTTGTGGTCGGTGATGCTAATCGCGACTGGCGCATGCGAGACGATTTGTTCAAATGCCTGATAATCGAAAATAGGCGGAGTTGCGCCTTCTAAGAGTGTGTCTACTTGTCCCATAAGTGCCATCCTTTGCTCTGTTTGGTCCTTCGTCATAGGCAACAATGCATTTCTTATTCCATATAAAAAGCATGGGAATGGTTGGGGTCAGCTAACATCTCCTTGTTTGATTTAAGACAAACGAAAGAGAAATTTTGAACTTTGTCATCTTCCTGACAAAGCAAAAATTGGCTTAAAAAGAGCGCTTAATCGCGCGTTAACATCTGTATTTTCAGGGCTATGCGAATCAATTTAGTGCAAAAAAGACGGCTGGCATAACGTATGCACCAAGCTAGGGAAAGGCCAATTGACCCTAGTAGAAAAGGAATGAAGTTATGTCTGAAGGATTGATTATTTTGCTCAGTGCCGCGTTCGTGAACAACGTGGTATTGGCTAAGTTTCTCGGTCTGTGTCCGTTCATGGGGGTATCGAGCAAGATCAGTAGCGCTGTGGGAATGGGGGTAGCGACCACATTCGTACTCACCATCGCGACTGTCTCAACTTGGCTGCTGGAGTTCTATATTTTGCGCCCTCTAGGGCTCGAATTCATGCGTATTATCGCGTTCATTCTTGTCATCGCTGCTGTGGTTCAGTTTACCGAGTTGTACGTAAAGAAAAGTTTCCCCGCGCTGTATCAGGCTTTGGGGGTTTATCTTCCGCTAATCACCACTAACTGCGCTGTATTCGGTGTTGCGCTGCTCGCAGTTCAGGATGATCTCTCTTTTATCGATACCTTGATGTTCAGTGTCGGTTCGGCAGCGGGTTTCTTAATTGTGATTACTTTGTTCGCAGGGTTACGTAGCCAACTGGTACTCAGCCGTGTTCCCGCTGCATTCAAGGGTACACCCATCGCATTTATTACCGCAGGGTTTCTATCGATGGCTTTTATGGGCTTTTCAGGAATGGCTTAGGTCTGACCCAAGCTTAAGTAGCTGTTGAGCGAGGTAAAGGTCAAAGAAGGTAGCGGTCAAGGAGGACTGTCGATGTTAATCATAGCTTTAGTGTTTTTTGTCTGTCTGGGGGCTTTACTGGGTATCGCACTCGGTTATGCAGCCATTTTGTTTCGAGTAGAGAGCAATCCACTGGTTGACCAAATTGAAGCTATTTTACCCGGAGGTCAATGTGGGCAATGTGGTGAAGCGGGTTGCCGACAAGCGGCTGAAAAAATGGTGGCAGGTGAACTCAATCCGAATGCGTGTCCTCCGGGTGGATCGAATTTGGCAGTGTCAGTTGCTGAAATGTTGGGTGTATCTATTGATGTCGCTGATCAAGACAAGCCGCTAGTGGCGTACATCGCAGAAAGCCAGTGCACTGGGTGTAACCGCTGCTATAAAGCATGCCCATTTGATGCCATTGTCGGTGCTCCAAAGCAACTGCATACCGTTATCAAGGATGTGTGTACCGGATGTCAGTTATGTCAGAAAGCCTGTTCTCAAGGCTGCTTATCTATGGTTGAAGTTCAGCCAGATGCAGCGAGTTGGTATTGGCCAAAACCAACATTACCGGTCGCGGTGTAGGAGTAGATTATGTTGAGTTTAAGCGGCCATCCGTTTCGTGGTGGGATTCATCCAAAAGCTTATAAAGAGTTAACCAGTGATAAGAAAATTGATACTGGCTTCTGGCCTCGTAATGTTTTCTTGCCTTTACAATTACGCAATGGCGCACGTTTAAAATCGCTGGTGGCTGCGGGTGAACACGTCTATCGCGGTCAGAAAATTGCAGTCGGGCATACCGATATGGTGGCTCCGGTTCATTCGCCAGTGAATGGTATTGTGACAGCGATTACTGAGCATTTGACTACCCATCCTGCCAAAGTGAAGTGCGATACCATCATCATTCGTGCAAATGAAGATCGCCAATGGGGAAAACCCGCATCCAGTGGCAGTATCACTAACCTCGACCCCGAAACAATTATCGAGCGAGTAAAAGAAGCGGGGATTGTTGGTTTGGGTGGTGCAGGTTTCCCAACCGCCGCCAAATTGATGTTTGCACACAAAGCGAATGTGGAGACGCTCATTATTAACGGTGGCGAGTGCGAGCCCTATCTTACTTGTGATGATCTCACTATGCAGTCGTATCCAGCTGAGATCATTGCTGGCATAAAGTTAATGATGACCGCAAGCGGTGCGAAAAAAGCCATCGTTGGTATTGAAGACAACAAGCGCGATGCTTTTGATGAGATGTTCCATGCGGCGAATGCCGAACCGGATGTCGAGATCCGTCTGGTGCCAAGTGTTTACCCAATGGGTTCAGAAAAGCACATGATCAAAACCCTTACTGGTCATGAAGTGCCAGCGGGTGGATTATCGACTCAAATCGGCATTCTGGTTAACAACATTGCGACCGCTCGTGCTGTGTATCATGCGGTGCGTTTTGAACGACCTTTGGTTTCGCGCATCGTGACGGTCTCGGGCAAAGGAATTGGTCAGCCATGCAACATAGATATACCTATCGGCACACCCGTCAATGATGTGATCAACTATTGTGGCGGGTTAAGTGACAGTACCGAACGCTTGATCTTTGGTGGACCGATGATGGGGCAAGTGATCCCGTCACTTCAGGCCGCAATAGATAAAACAGTCGGCGGCATTCTCGCTCTAACAGAAGATGAAGTGATCGATGAATACAAACATCAGGAGTGTATTCGTTGTGGTCAATGTGTTCGTGCATGTCCGATGAATCTAATGCCGTTTCAGATGGCCGCGTACACACGAGTCTCTGATTTCAAACGCACTCAAGAACTTGGTGTACAAAACTGTTTGTCTTGTGGTGCGTGCAGCTATGTTTGCCCATCTTCCATTCCTTTAGTGCAGTATTTTATGCACGCCAAAGGAGTGATTAATTCTAACGCTCAGCAAGAGAGAAAATCAGCGCAAGTGAAAGCGCTCAATGAAGCTCGTAAGCAACGCTTAGAGCAAGAGGCGCTCGTTGTTGTTGCTGCGAAATCGGCACCACGTCCGTCACGGCCAGCACGCACGGTTGCATCTTGTGAAAGCTCAAACACAGCAAAAGCTGATAAACCCTCAAGACCAGTGAGACCAACCAGAGTGGCTCGTAATCAAGTGGCTGACACGGTTAAAGATACTGTACAGACAACTTCAGAGAAGCCCGTTCGCCCAGCACGACCAACCAGACCTCAACGACAAGCGAAGGAGGAGCAAGCATGATTAAGTATGACGCTGCGATAGGGCCATTTGCCCACAATGCGAACTCCAGCTCTCGCATCATGTACACCGTGATTTTGACCTTGCTGCCAGCCTGCATTTTTGGCTTCTTTCAGTTTGGTTTAAACAGCGTAGTGCTAATGCTGGCAACTTGTTTAGCTGCTGTAGTTGCTGAGTGGCTATGCTTGATGGCGATGAAAAAGAACCCAATTGCATGTATGGACGGGTCGGCGTTACTTACGGGCATGTTATTGACGATGAGTTTGCCACCCACTTTTCCGGTCATGCTTGGGGTATTTGGTGCTGTTTTTGCTATCGCTTTGGGTAAACATATCTATGGTGGATTAGGGCAAAACCTTTTCAATCCAGCGATGTTAGCCCGCGTGATGTTGTTGGTCTGTTTCCCTGTGGAAATGACGCTTTGGGCAGACCCAACTCCCATTGATTTAAGCCATAACTTGGTTTCAGTACCCGATGCTTGGTTTCATTTTGATGGTGTCACTTCCGCGACCGCTCTGAGTACCGAGCGTACCGAACCGATTGTATTTATTGATCTATTGCTGGGTAAGCAATCAGGCAGCTTCGGTGAAACTAACGCACTGTTTATCTTGCTTGGCGGTTTGTATCTGCTCTATCGCCGCATTATTCATTGGGCAATTCCAACCAGTTTTATGCTAGGGCTGGGCGCACCTGCACTGGTGGCGCATTTTATCTCTCCAGAGAGCTACCTTCCGTTTTGGATTCAATGGACCAGTGGTGGCGCTATGCTCGGCGCGTTCTATATCGCGACCGATCTCGTTACATCACCAACCAGTGTTCGAGGTCAGATGCTGTATGGATTGGGTTGCGGATTCTTAGTCTGGTTAATTCGAACATTTGGTAGCTATCCCGAGGGTGTGGCGTTTGCAGTATTGATGATGAATGCTGCCAGTCCGCTCATTGATTACTACATGCGTCCGAATGTGTTTGGTCGTCGTCCTGCGGTGGAGAAATCGTCATGATGGAGCAGATTGAAAAATGGAAAGAACAGGTTGGCTACCAAGCAGGTTTGCTTGCGGTGACATGCGGTCTGGCTGCCATATTTTTGGTGCTGACTCAGTGGATTACCCAGCCTTTGATTGAACAGCGTATCGCAGAAGATCAGAATGCGCTTCTGAGCGAAGTACTGGCGGGTCAGGATTATAGCAACGATGTGTTTGCCAGCGGAAAAGTCATTGAGTATCAAGGTTCACAGTTTGATTTATTTGCGGTTGAGAACAGCCAACACGAAGTGATCAGTTGGGTTATTCGTGGCGTGCAAGATGGTTACAGCGGTCCTATTAGTTATTTGGTAGGGACTACACCACAAGGCGAAATTCTCGGAGTTCGGATTATCAGCCACAGTGAAACGCCGGGGTTGGGTGACAAAATCGAATTAGCGAAAAGCTCATGGATTTTGAGTTTTGCAAAACGTTCACTAGAAAGCACTCCGCTTTGGGCCGTGAAAAAAGATGGAGGTGACTTTGATCAGTTCAGTGGCGCGACTATTACTCCACGCAGTGTAGTGGAGGGTGTCCATAAAGCGCTACTCGCGTTAGCACAAGAGCAGGAGGCAAACCATGAGTGATTGTTCTTCAAGCAATAAGTCAAATGGTGAGTACAAAAATATCATTCAGCAAGGGCTTTGGAGTAACAACATTATCCTCAGTCAGTCGTTAGCTTTATGTCCACTGCTGGCGGTTACCAGCAGTGCAACCAACGGTTTAGGTTTGGGGCTGGCGACTATGGTGGTGATGGTGCTCTCGAATGCTCTCAATTCCCTAGCAAAAGGTGTGATAAGTAAAGCGGTTCGGATCCCCGTGAACGTTATCATCATCGCGACTCTTGTGACTGTTATCGATGCTTTACTTAACGCCTATCTGCATCCACTGCATAAAGTGCTGGGGCTTTTTATTCCACTCATCGTAACCAACTGCGCAATTTTAGGACGGGTTGAGTCCTATGCCAGCCGTTCTCCCTTAGTGCCTTCCATTATTGACGGCGTGTTCATGGGTTTAGGTTTTACTTGGGTGCTGACCGTACTTGGCGGTATTCGGGAAGTAGTTGGTAGCGGCACTTTGTTTAGTAATGCGAGCTTGTTACTCGGCAAGAGTTTTTCGTTTTTGGAAACCACTGTGATTGCTGATTATCACGGCTTGTTGCTGGTCATCCTGCCACCCGGAGGCTTTCTCGCACTGGGCTTGGTTCTGGCTTTGAAGCAGAAACTGCTTGCGGTTTTAGAAAGCAATCGCCTTGAGAAACTGGATATGCAAGGAGAGCAAGGATGAAAGTAAGCGTTGTGTATGCCTTGCCAACCGAGCAAGTGTGGCTTCCCGTGACTGTGGATGAACAGGCGACCGTTTTAACTGCCATTCATGGTTCGAAGATTTTAGAAATGTATCCGACCATTGAACTCGACAGCCAGAAGGTTGGCATATTTGGCAAGATCACCACTCTCGATGCACCGTTGAAAAATGGTGATCGAGTAGAAATTTATCGTCCTCTGATATGGAAACCCGAGGACGACGATGACGACGACGATTGATGTCGGCTTTGTGACAATTTGTCGTTTGTACGTTTCACGATGTTTATAACCTATTGAATTTAATAGACCCAACTTAGGAACGGCGATTGCACTACAGATAAAGGTCAATCGATGTCACTGAAACGATGTAGGAATGGTCAGGACATATTTTTCAAAGGAGTGATGTATGGCTAAAGTAGGCATTTTTTTTGGTACCGATACAGGTAGCACTCGCAAAATGGCGAAGCTGATTCAAAAGCAACTGGGTGATGAAATTGCGGATAAACCAAAGAACATCAACCGAGTCGATGTGGAAGAGTTCACTAGCTACGAATGTTTGATTCTCGGTACGCCGACATTAGGGCAGGGGCAGCTTCCTGGCTTGTCAGTGGATTGCCAAGAGGAGAGCTGGGAAGAATTTCTTCCTAACTTTTCCGATATGGATCTAACAGGCAAGAAAGTTGCGTTATATGGCTTAGGTGATCAAGTGAGCTACAGCAATGAGTTCGTCGATGCTCTTGGTGAGCTTTATGATTATGTGGCGAACTGCGGCGCAGAGATGGTTGGATTCTGGCCAACGGAAGGTTACGAGTTCAATGCGTCAAATGCTGTGGATGGTGATGACTTTGTGGGCTTGGTGCTGGACAAAGACAACCAAGCGAGCCTAACAGAGCAGCGTATCGCAGGCTGGGTAGAGCAAATTAGTGCCGAAATGAACCTCTGATACTTTTGGGTAGCAATGAAAATGACCGATATTGAACACAAACACGCATAAACCCATCCTTGGGGCTCCAATTTGCCTTCCATGGCAAATAGGGTTTGTTTATCAATATCGGTCAAATCTCTAATTCAACGATAAATGTAATAAGTAATACCAGTTTCTTAACGGTGGCTGGTGCGTTCCCACATTACGCAGACTTACAGGCAGTCAGGATGTTTAGCTCTTAGTCTTTGATTGAGCATTTAAACAAGAAAGCAGCCACCGTTAAGTTTTTTTATTGTCTCTTCGTGTTAGAATCCGCGGCTCAATTTAGAGTGGCTTAGAGCAGAGGTTCAAAAGCTGTTCTATCTTTTTCGTAAATTAATCTTTTCAGAGTCGATTCATGTCATTTGCAAAACTAGGATTGAGTGAAGCACTGTCAAAAGCAGTGACGGATCTTGGTTATCAGAAACCTACATCTATTCAAACCAAAGCCATTCCAGTGATTTTGCAAGGGCAGGATTTGATCGCCGCTGCACAAACGGGTACGGGTAAAACCGCCAGTTTTGTGCTGCCAATATTGGAAAAGTTACAACGCGGAAAAACACAGAAGAAAAAACGTGTTCGTGCACTGATTCTTGTACCGACTCGTGAGTTGGCAATTCAGGTTGCAGACAAGGTAAAAGAATACGGTCAGTTTACTGAGCTCACTTCGCTTGCGATGTACGGAGGCGTAGACGAAAAGGCGCAAAAGCAGGCGTTGATTGATGGCGTAGATGTGCTGGTGGCGACACCGGGACGTCTGCTCGATATGTATGGTCAACGCGCAGTGTATTTCGAAGAGATCGAAATGCTGGTGCTGGATGAAGCTGACCGTATGTTAGACATGGGCTTTATCGAGTCTATTAACAAGATCATTGACCGTGTGCCAAGAGATGCACAAAGTTTACTCTTTTCGGCCACGCTGTCTCATAAGGTTCGTGATTTAGCGAAAACGGTGGTTAACGATCCGTATGAAATTTCAATTGCGGCGAATCAGGCTTCGAAGTCGAACATTGAACAGTGGTTGATTACCGTCGATAAAGACATGAAATCAGCACTACTCAGCCATCTGATTAAAGAAAATCAGTGGGATCAGGCTTTGATCTTCATCGAGACAAAACACGGTGCGGCGAAGCTAGTATCACAGCTAGAAAAGCGTGAAATTGCCGCTGAAGCGTTCCACAGTGGTCGTAGTCAGGAAGTGCGTACGCGCTTACTGGAAGATTTCAAAAACGGCAAGATTAAGTACCTCGTAGCGACGGGTGTGGCTGCGCGCGGTATCGATATTGAAGAGCTTTCTCGCGTGGTGAACTATGACTTACCATTCCCAGCAGACGAGTACGTTCACCGCATTGGTCGTACTGGTCGTGCAAACGCAAGTGGTGAAGCGATTTCCTTTGTATCGAAAGATAACTTCAAGAACCTTTGCATGATTGAGAGCCGTTTAGGTCACTTGATTGAGCGTCGTGAAGTGGAGGGATTCCAACCTCGTAAACCTGTCCCTATTTCTATTCTGAACTATGTGCCAAAGCACAAGCGCCAGAAGGAAGAGCAAGAGAACCAAGATCAGTAATCTTGTTGACGAAAAATGAAAAATGAAAAACGAAAAAGCGAGCTTGTTAGCTCGCTTTTGTGTTTCTTGGACTTGAGTTTATCAACTCAGAAGTTCGCTTACTAGCAAGCTTCCAGCTCACCGTTGCGCCACGGTTCAATAACGACTTTGATGTGGTCGTTTGGTTGGAGTAACGAATCAAACGCCGCTGGTGTGCCGTCTAAACCGACTTTGCCCGTCAGCATTAAGCGCCAGTCAATTTTCTCATCAACAATGTTTTGCAGAGACTGTGCAAACTCTTCTGGTGAGTAGTAGTAAGAGCACTTGATGTCCATCTCTTTCACGGTAGCGTAAGCAAAATTCACTTCTGTCGGTGTGGTGTGAATACCTGTGATGATGAGCTGCGCTTTTGCGGGAGCACGCATAATGAAGTTGTTGATGAGCTTATGTACGCCAACACATTCAATGATGATGACCTTGTTGTTACCTGCCAGTTCAGCAGCGACTGCCACTTCATCTTCTTTCGCTGGGTTTGCAAAAACGGTAGCACCAAATTTGAGTGCGATCTCTTTCTTGCTCTCTTGCAGATCAGAAGCGACGATGTGTTTCACGCCCTTCAGTTTTAAAGCAGCAATCGCGGCTAAACCGATAGGACCACAGCCTGCAACTAAAGCCACATCGTTTTCACCTATGTCTGCGCGGTTTACCGCATGAAGACCAACAGCTAAAGGTTCGCTGATAGCGGCGGCTTCTGAAGGTAGCTGCTCAGGAATTGGCAGCAGAAGCATTTCGTCAACAATGAAGTACTCAGAGTAAGCACCATGAACCCCCGGTGTTACACCTACGCCCACACCGCCTTGGCTTAATAGAACAGGAACACTGGTGACACGAGTGCCTACTTCAAGAGTTTTGTTGGTTTCAGGGCCGAAAGCGACGATTTCAGCTGCGAATTCGTGACCAAGCAATACTTCAGATTCGTCGTTTGCCTGCTCATCTAGAATTCCCAGTTTTTTATAAATATTCATCACGTCTTTAGTGTGGCGTGCAATGTGCAAATCTGACCCACAGATACCGCATGCCAAGCTTTTTACAAGCACTTGTCCAGGACCAGGAACAGGCATGTCGATCTCTTTTACAGTGAGCTTGCCGTTGAGCATAGCGATTGACTTCATTTGGCTCATGTTCTTCTCTTCCTCGTGAGTTAACTTTAAATACCCGCCCTACTCGGAGTTGCAGGAGACCGCGTCTAATCTCGTGACAGACTCCGAGTAGATAGGGTGAGTCAGCTTTAAATAATGGTTATATGCTGATTGTTTGTTGTGGAGTCTTTAAAATTATGTTGCAGAGGTTAATTGAAGGTATTTTTGTCGTCATGACGATTTGCGATGAAGGCATGATGGAATGCGACATCATTTGATAGCTATCACCAGTATGACAGTGACGAAAGACCAAACAAAAAGCCAGCGGTAAACTACGGCTGGCTATAGAGGAAGATTTGGTGTGTGAAAAATAAAAGGTTTTTGAATCAGCTATTTTCTGCCGCGACAGACGCCGGTTTGGATTTCACTCTGAACAATTTTGACCACTTCACTGGCATCATCGGAACCACAATCAGTAAGATGCCAACGGCAGTCAGCCAGTCTGGCACTTCGTCAAACCACATCATTCCAAACCAAGTGACGAACACTAAGCCAGAATATTCCGCCAGTGCAATACGGTTTGCTTCAACCTTCCTATAAGCAATCACAACTAAGGCATGATACGCCAGAACCAATAGGTTAATGATTACTATCCAGCCTAAGTGGGTCCAAGAAATAGCCGACCAACCCGGAATCGCAAGTATTAATGCCAGTGGCAGCGTCATAACGTTTGTCCAGAACAAAGTGCTGACCAAAGGTTGATCCGCTGGCAGACGACGAATCAGGATGTTGCCTAATCCCATTGATAACGCACAGCCCAAACCCGCAATACCTGCCCAGTGAAACTGCTCAGGACGCAGTACCACTAATACGCCGATAAACCCAATAATGGTCGCGATGATCTGCTTTAGTGCGGGTTGTTCACCCAATAGAAACACAGACAGCGGCAGCATCAGTATTGGGCCGACATAGAAAATCGCATTGGCAGTGGCTAGCGGAATGTAGGTAATGGTGATCATCGCACAAGCACTGCCGAGCAGGATGAGCTGTGCACGAGTAAAGGCCACTTTGCAGCGACCTTGCTGGCGTTGTTCTTTGGGCAGCTTCCACCACAACGGTAGTAGAATAATCGTACCAATGAATTGACGAATAAATACGTATTGGAAAGTAGGCACTTCGCCGTTAAGTATTTTTAGTGATACATCGGAAAACGATGCCACCAAGTTTGCGAGAACCAACAATATGATGGATCTCGTAATGGTATTCGACATGAAAGAATTGCCTGCTTATTTAAGGCCACTAGACCTAGGTTTGGAATGCGCTCGGAAGTGTCGCTATTGTAGAGTAATTTTGATAATTGAAAAGCTGTTTTAGAACGAGAAAGATAGAGAACTTCATCGTGTTGAATCGAACCATCCAACACGATGAAAATAGGCTTATTGAAACTATTTAAATTAGAAGCTGTGGCTGAATTGCATCGCAAGCAACAGCGCATCAGAACGCGTGGTTGCTTCGATGCGGGGAACAGAAACGTGTTCTTCCAAATATTCTGTGATTGCTACATCTTCACCTATTAGATAAGTCATACCGAAATCAATGCTGGTATTGGCTGACCAATGATAAGTCGCACCTGTTGATAACCATTGACGGTTTGAATCGGGAATTGAAATCGATGCCAGTTGGTCGACCGGTGTTTTGTCGAACATATATCCGGTGCGTAGTGCCCATTTGTCGGTAGCATACCAAGTTGCACCCAGTGAGTAGTGATAAGAGTCCTGCCATTGGAACTCTTTTAGTGCCACATCATCTGCTTTGAGTGAATCAAATTTAGACCAACTGATCCATTGTACCGAGTAGTGCAGGGCAACTTCTGGCAGTACACGGTGATAGCCGGAAAATTCAGCAATATCAGGCAGCGCTAAATAGAGGTTATCGAATGTCTGGCCGACGTAGTGAATGTCGCCTTGTGCTTGGATTTCAGGGCTGTATTTGTAGCTCAGACCAAAACGGTTGTTGTCATTCACTTCATACATCATGCCGATGTTCGCACCCACACCCACGCCTGATGCTTCAACACTTAATGCGTTGCCTTGCACGCCACTGCATCGTTCGGAGGTGCCTGAGCCGGGCACGGTTGCGCTCAAACACAACTCTAAACCCATGTCTCTATACAGCGTACCGATACCGTAAATCACATCGATACCACCACCAAAACTCAGGTGGTCATTCATTTTGTAAGCCAAGCTGATACCCGCATTCATGCTGGTGACCTTAGTTGTGCCACCAAACACAGCCGCAGCGTAATCCGGTTCAAATTCGATATCTGTACCGAAGTTTGAATAAGCCGAAAGGCCGAGATACCAGTCGTCGCTCAGGCGATGAATGTAATAAATATTAGGTACCGCAGCTTGTTTACCGATACCTTCAACATCATCGACATCGGTGACGGTTGAGGTCGCGTAAGGTGTGACCTCAAGAGATAGACTTGGATTGAGGAAAGTGCCGTTATTAACGGCATGTATATTTCCACCAACTTGCGCTGAATGGTATTGCGCATCTTTGATGGTTGAATCTGGACGAACATAGGTCAAACCCATAGACATAGCGTCGCGTTTAAACAGCGTCATTGCAGCTGCGTTACGACTGAGCACCGAAGCGTTATCACCAATAACGGCATCACCAGCAAAAGCACGGCCAAGACCTGTCGCTGAATGTTCATTGATCTGGAATCCAGCTGCGCCAGCGCTAGCAGAGATCAAGCTGCAGAAGCAAGAGCAGATAGCGATGTTATCAGTGGTGTTTTTTTCATTGGTGTAATACCTCGATAAATTGGAGGCTGGATTTAAGCCAATGAGAGTACAGAAACAGATCAGTCCAGTGGAGTCCTGACACCCTTCTGACGGGGTCTGACTTTGTTTTTACACAAACAGGGTTTTTGCGTAGGAATGGACTGACTTTCGCTAGCCAGCTTTGTTTACCAATGAAATCAAAGAGTGACTCTACAAATTCGACGGATTGTGTAAGAATGCTCCATCGATAGGATCGTCCGATCTTGGCAAAACGTCTCACAATTAGGGTCTTTTAAGGCAGCATGATGGAATATTTAAGTAGTACCACTCTTATTGCTATGTTTTTGATATTTGTTGGTTCGTATGTTCAAACGGCAATAGGATTTGGTTTAGCCATCGTGGCTGCGCCACTTTTATTTTCGGTTTCTCCTGACTACGTGCCTGCACCCATCGTTATTTGTGCGCTGTTTATCTCATTGCTGAATGCCATTAAGTTACGTTCGGACATTTCGATTGGTGGATTGAAAATGGCACTGATTGGCCGTGTGCCGGGTTCTATTGCTGGTGGTATTTTGCTGGTGATGGTATCAAGCGATGTTCTGGCTTTGTGGCTGGGTCTATTGGTGTGGTTTGCGGTATTAGTGAGTTTGCTGCCGTACCGTATTGAACCAACTCCGGGGCGAATGGTTGTTGCTGGTTTCTTCTCTGGCTTCTTTGGTACCAGCAGCTCTATTGGCGGTCCACCAATGGCGTTACTGCTACAACACCAAGAAGCGAATCAGTTACGCGGGAACCTCTCGGCTTTCTTTTTATTTAGTTCAATCATCTCATTGGTTATTCAAGTGCCGGCGGGATACCTCAACATGCATCATGTCATGTTAAGCATTCCTTTGTTACCTGCCGCTTGGCTAGGTTATGCGCTGGCGCGTAAGACAACCCATGCGTTGCCTAAAGAGAAAATTCGTATCGGTGCATTAGCACTTTGTGTGATCAGCGGTACTACCGCAATTTGGCGCAGCTTCATGTAAATGCTTTTGCAGTTCTGTATCTTTCAGGGGAATTCATCTCCTGTTAAGAAAGGTTCGACAATACTCTTTTCAGTAAATCTTATGGGAAAACGCTGATTCATGCGCCAACCGCAAGTCTTTTCTTGCTGGCTCTAGTAGCATTAGCGGTCAGCCTTTAAGGTCTGAGGTTTCTTTTTTATATGGGGCGCTTATTAACGTGTTGCTTCTTCAAGCTGAGTGGTGAAATCGCCCTTAGTCATTATTGGACACAGAAGCTTAGCGAGTAGCGTCTCAAGTCAGAGGTTTTAATGAGAACGATCGGCAATATTATTTGGTTTTTATGTGGCGGTGTCGTGATGGGACTGGCGTGGTGGCTGGTTGGCCTGATTGCGTTTGTCAGTCTGATTGGTATTCCATGGGGACGCGCATGTTTTGTTATCGGCACTTTCTCATTCTTCCCGTTTGGTAAAGAAGCGGTTTATCGCAACGAACTGACGTTCCGAGAAGATGTTGGTACTGGCATCTTAGGCAAGATAGGTAATGTTATTTGGTTCTTTCTTGCAGGTATCTGGTTGGCTATCGGTCACGTACTGTCAGCGGTGGCGTGTTTTGTCACCATCATTGGGATTCCGTTCGCGTTGCAACATCTGAAACTGGCGGTAATTTCACTGGCTCCTATTGGCCAAACGATTGTGCCAAAAGAAGTGGCTTACGGTGCAAGATACGGCGGCCGCCGTTAGTCAGTTCTAGTTTGTTATAGTCAGTTTGGTATCCGATCCGGTCAGTTAATACGCTTTGATACCAAACTGGCGCAATTTCTCAGGCAATACATCATCCAACTGATGGACTTCATCTGCCGAAATTTCAATTAAATTGAATTCATGAGCAGCGTAAAGCTGACGTGTTTTTTCCTGCTGTTTTAAAGAAATCTCTCCGCTATCAGTTCCCCAGTATTGTATGTAGACCTTACCTAAGGGCAGGTAAAAGTCACTCATGACAAGCTCTTCAATAGGCAGAGGACGTTGATATGCGTGCATTACGCCTGCCAGATAAAGCCAGTTATCGATAAGCAGTTCGCCGGTAGAACGTACGTAATGACCGTCTAATGTTCGGTGTTTAGCTTCGAATTTTTGGCGGAAACTGGAATAGGATTTATCCGTTGCATGTGTTTGTGCATCTTGCCCCAGAAACTCGACCACGGACTGACGCAGGTGAGGGTTGTGACGAATAGAGTCATGCCACACCACAAATTTTTGCTGAGACGATTTATCTTCACGCTGTTTCGCGCCAACACGAATGCCTGATGGGGTGGCGATCCAGCCTTCATCTTCTTTTTTTATCCAACCCAGTTCGCTGAATAATTGATTGACCTTCTTAGGATTGAGTTTGAAATACTCACCCACTTGGGTTGCCGTTAAGGTGTTGCCGCCAGTGGCCATTAGGTCGATAAGTAAGTTTTCCGGCCAAACGACAAATTTACCGAATTTTGGATGTTCAACGTATTCTCCACCAAATTTTGCGCCGAGATCGGTAAGCAGCCATTGACCTTCATGGCGACTGAGATAGCCTGACTTGGATAGGTCAGAAAATAGCTGTTTCGCATCGACATTACGCAGTTTCGCTAACGCAGAAGTGGAGAGTTTGTCGGACATAGCAATTCCTTTCAGTAATTTATGCCCATTCAATCAGCTTCAAAGCAAATGCTCAACACCGTTATTCGCTGCTTAGTTGAAACTGTGATTTACAATGTAAATGAGCGAGTTAGCAAGGGAGCGAACAGTGCGGCTAGGATTAACGGCGCTGACAAGAAGTACAGCCTCGGCATGCAGAGCGGGTATGGGGATCTAACCTTCCTCGCTGAACTTTGCAGTAAGCATTTTTCAAAGCACGCCTTGCCGCAAACCAGTCTTCGGGCTTTTGCATGATCAAATAGCCATTAAATATCTTGGTCACCTGTAAGCGGTATTCATCGATAAAACGGCTGTCAAACTCAATCTCAAAATGGTCGAGAGCCTGCTCGATAGAGGTAAAACTCGCGATGGTTTTAAGGATGTCTGGCTGGCTCATAGGTGTAGTCGAGAGGTGAATGTTGAGTCATGGTAAAAGAGTTTGCGTGAACATGCTTTGATATAAGCTAAAACGAATGGCATCAAACTTTTATCTTCCGTATGTTGTTAATCATTCATTTAATCGCTACATAATCTTCAAAATATTCTAAGTTAAGATGAAGAAGTCAGTTCAGCTTTAAGGGTTAAAAATGTCTAAACAAGTAGTAATTCTGCTCCACGGGGTAGGAAGTAATGGTGAAGACTTAAGTACATTAGGGGATTTTTGGCATCCATTGCTGCCAAATACTTTGTTCTTATCACCTAACGCGCCATTCGCTTTTGATCAAGCCAATGTCGGTTATCAATGGTTCAGTCTGATTGGCGTGACAGCGGAAAATCGCCCGCAGCGCATTGTCGAGGCGAGAAGAGCATTTGATAAGACTATTAAAGCTCTGCTTGCTGAAAATAACGTAGATTTCGCCACAGACAAAGTGGTGTTTGTTGGCTTTTCACAAGGCTCAATTATGTCGTTAGATGCGTTGGTGAGTGCGCGATACCCGTTAGCCGGAGTGGTGGCTTTTTCAGGTCGGCTTTCTTCGCCACAACCTTATGCAAAGAATTCGGACACTCCAGTGTTATTGATTCACGGTCAGAGTGACCCTGTCATTCCTTGGACTGAAAGTCAGAACGCGGCAAAGCTGCTTAGCCAGTCAAACTTCAATGTTGAAGAGAGTTATGAGCCAGAGACCGAGCATACGATTTCTTCCGAAGGCGCAATACTCGCAGCTCAGTTCATTCAAAGGTGCTTTGCGTAGTTGCTTTGTTCTTAGCAATACGGTTCTTAGCAATATTGTTCCAAGTAATAAAGCGAGTCAGTAGAAACAAATGCCCCTTATTGGGGGTGATGTCTATCACAAAAGCTGCTACTATTGCCCCAGTTTGAAAAGTTGGCTAATTGCCAACTTTTTTCTTGTTTACTACTTAGGAATTTTACGTGCTAACAACTGCAAACATCACCATGCAATTTGGCGATAAGCCATTATTTGAAAATATCTCGATCAAATTCGGTAATGGCAACCGTTACGGCCTTATTGGGGCGAATGGTTGTGGTAAATCTACATTCATGAAGATCTTAGGTGGTGAACTTGAACCATCTGCAGGCAACGTTTCTGTCGATCCTAACGAGCGTATGGCGAAACTGGGTCAGGATCAGTTCGCGTTCGAAAAATACACCGTTGTTGATACCGTTATCATGGGTCACAAAGAGCTTTGGGCAGTGAAAGAAGAGCGTGACCGCATTTACGCACTTCCTGAAATGACTGATGAAGACGGTATGCGTGTAGGCGACCTAGAAACTGAATTTGCTGAGATGGACGGTTACTCTGCAGAAGCTCGCGCAGGTGAGTTGCTGTTAGGTCTGGGTATTCCAGAAGAGCAACATTTCGGTTTAATGAGTGAGATTGCACCGGGCTTAAAACTTCGTGTGTTATTGGCTCAGGTTCTATTTGCTGAACCAGAAATCATGCTACTAGACGAACCAACCAACAACTTGGACATGCACACTATCGCATGGTTGGAGCAGGTTCTGTTATCACGTAACTGCACAATGATCATCATTTCGCACGACCGTCACTTCCTGAATACTGTGTGTACTCACATGGCGGACTTAGATTACGGTGAACTGCGTCTATTCCACGGTAACTACGACGAATACATGATCGCCGCTGAACAAGCGCGTGATCGTCTGCATGCAGATAACGCGAAGAAGAAAGCTCAAATGGCTGAACTTCAAACCTTCGTAAGCCGCTTCTCTGCAAACGCATCGAAAGCAAAACAAGCGACTTCTCGTCAGAAGCAGTTAGACAAGATCCAACTTGAAGATGTGAAGCCTTCAAGCCGTCAAAACCCGTTTATCCGTTTTGAACAGGAAAAAGAGCTGTTCCGTAACGCGTTAGAAGTGACTGACCTAAAACAAGGCTATGGCGAAAACATCCTGTTCAACGGCGTTAACCTGATGGTTGAAGTGGGTGAGCGCATTGCGATCATCGGTGAGAACGGTATCGGTAAGTCGACACTGCTTAACACGCTAGCGGGCGCTATGGCTCCGATGGATGGTGTGATTAAGTGGTCTGAAAACAACAACATCGGTTTCTATGCTCAGGATCATGCGCACGATTTTGAACAGGATATGAGCCTGCTTGACTGGATGGGTCAATGGAAAAAAGATGGCGACGATGAGCAAACTGTTCGCGGTATCCTAGGTCGTATGCTGTTCTCACAAAATGACATAAAGAAATCGGTAAAAGTGATTTCGGGTGGTGAGCAAGGTCGTATGTTGTTTGGTAAGTTAATCATGCAAAGACCAAACATCATGCTAATGGACGAACCGACCAACCACATGGATATGGAATCGATCGAGTCTTTGAACTTAGCGTTAGAGAACTACAAAGGTACGCTACTGTTCGTTTCCCATGACCGTCAATTCGTATCGTCTATTGCTACGCGTATCATCGAAATTACTAAAGATGGCGTGAACGACTTCCACGGTACTTACGATGAGTACTTGGCGAAGCAAGGCTTAACGGGCTAATTCCTTAAGAATTAGACAGACACAAGCATTATCGAAAGGGGACAGAGGCTTATCTGTCCCCTTTTTTGTCTCTTTTCATCGTTGAGACTGTTTTTACATCGCCGTTTGCGGTAGCATCTCCGGCCTTTTTCAAGTTGGAGGCTTAAGATGTATATCGGTTTTGACTACGGTACCGCGAACTGCTCTGTGGCAAGTATGGATGGCAACGACCCGAAGTTGCACCTATTAGAGAAAGACAGTTTCTACATCCCTTCAACATTAGCCGCTCCTACGCGTGATTCGGTTGCAGAGCATCTGTTTCGTCATCGTGATCTTGCGCCTTTAGATGCGGCAGGGGAGCAACGTCTTCGTCGTGCCATTGCGGCAAACCGCGAAGAAGATATTGATCTTCAGTTTGATGATGTGATGTTTGGCCAGGCTGCGCTTGATCTGTATCTGTCAGATCCACACGAAGTCTATTATGTTAAATCACCAAAATCTTTCCTTGGCGCGATGGGGTTGCGTGAAGCTCAATTGGGTTTCTTCGAAGACTTAGTCTGCGCCATGATGGCGAATATCAAATCACAAGCAGAAAATAGTGCACAGCAAGTGATTACCGATGCGGTAATTGGTCGCCCTGTAAACTTCCAAGGTAGAGGCGGTGAGGCTTCTAACTTACAAGCGGAAACTATTTTGCGTCGCGCTGCTACCCGAGCAGGTTTCCGCAATATTGAATTTCAGTTTGAGCCTGTTGCAGCTGGCTTAGAATATGAAGCGTCACTAACCGAAGACAAAACCGTGTTAGTGGTGGATATCGGTGGTGGTACTACCGACTGTTCGCTGATTAAAATGGGACCGTCTTGGGCTGGCAAAGCTGATCGTACTGATAGCCTGATTGCACATACTGGTCAGCGTATTGGTGGTAACGATCTTGATATTCATATGACGTTTAAGCAACTGATGCATCCTTTCGGTTTTGGCAGCAGAACGCTTTCAGGGCTCGATATGCCACTGACCCAGTTCTGGAATCCGATTGCGATTAACGATGTTAGCGCTCAAGCCAAGTTCTTTGCCAAAGAGAATCTAAAAGATCTCAAGCATCTGCATAAAGAAGCGGCCGAACCTGAAAAGCTGGCGCGGTTACTGTCGGTCTACCACGATACTTTGGGCTACAGCCTAGTGAAGAAAGCAGAAGAAGCGAAAATCGCGCTTTCCGATTCACAGGTGTTCACGGCGCAGCTCAAGGTCTTGTCAGAACTGATTGATGTTGATATTCGCTTAGAAGAAATGATTGAAGCGATTGAAGTGCCAAAAAGCAAAATGGTGGAACTGGTGTCTGAAGCGGTAACACTTGGCGGGACTAAGCCGGATGTGATCTTTATGACTGGTGGTTCAGCTCGTTCACCAATCCTACGTAGCGCAGTAGAACAAGTGCTGCCGAATATACCTGTGGTCAGCGGTAACTACTTTGGTTCGGTTACGGCTGGTCTCGCTCGTTGGGCGAAGGTCTGTTTCGAGTAACAAGTTACTAGGTTTTCTGAGAAATATTGTCATGTTTAGCAGCCTCTATTCGAGGCTGTTTTGTTATTTAATCTTCATGATTGTAATGAGTTACCAATCAGAGCAATCGAAATTCTCTGCTCGTGTTTATGCTATCTGGTTAGTATCATAGCGAAGTCTTATCCCCTAGAAGGAACAGAACTTGATGAGCAAAACCCGCATTCTAATCTCAGACTCCACTAACCCTTGGTTTAATTTAGCCGTCGAAGATACCATTTTTCGGTCTATGCCTTCTGACCAAAGGGTGCTGTTCCTATGGCGCAATGCCGATACTGTGGTAATTGGCCGCGCACAGAACCCGTGGAGGGAGTGTAAGACAGACAGAATGGAGCAAGACGGTGTAAAGCTCGCTCGTCGTCAGACAGGCGGAGGTGCGGTATTTCATGACCTAGGTAATACCAACTTTACTTTTATGGCTGCAAAGCCTGAGTATGACAAAGAAATTTCGACCAATATTGTACTGGCTGCTTTAGCGAAGCTGGGCATTAACGGTGTGGCAAATGGTCGTAACGATTTGGTGATAGAAGACGAAGCTGGAATTAAGAAGTTCTCGGGGTCGGCGTACCGTGAAACCTTAGACAGAGGTTTTCATCACGGCACTTTATTGCTCAGTGCAGATTTAAATCGCCTTGCTGATTACCTCAATCCAGATGAGAAAAAGCTGCAAGCGAAGGGCATTACCTCAGTAAAATCTCGTGTAATAAACCTCAATACGGTTAAGCCAGATATCAATCATGAGCAAGTGTGTGAAGCGATTATCGAAGCGTATTTAGAACATTATGACGAGTCAGTCACCGCTGAATGGATCACGCCAGAAAACTTCCACGATTTACCAACATTCAGTGATAAGTTCGCGGTACAACAAAGCTGGGATTGGAACTTCGGACAAACGCCACCGTTTACTCATCGCTTGGATGAACGTTTTACATGGGGTGGGGTAGATGTGTACTTAGATGTAGAGAAGGGCACTATTCTCGAAGCGAAGATCTTCAGCGATATGCTAGACCCACTGCCGATGGAGCTATTAGCGCAGAAACTGGCGAATTTGAGCTATAACAAAGCAAGCATTGAGCCGTTCATTACCACACTGGCTTTGCAAATGCCTCAATACTCAGAAGTGCTGGATGAGTTTAAACCGTGGTTTATCAATCAGATTGATTAGCGTGTGTGGTTTTAATTCTGAGCAATAAAGATGAAAACCGAGCCTAGCAGCTCGGTTTTTCGTTACTCTTCAGGATAATCTCGGCGTTGGTTGCGTTTATCTTGCTGAACCTGCCAGTGTTCGTTTGGGTCGTAGGCTTCATCACATAAGTCGATGGTGAATCCCATATCCTGAACTTCTTTTAAAGTGAGGTTGTCAGCCAGTTGAGTGACTTGCCCAGCTTTATTTCTTAATTCCATATACCCTCCCGTTGTGCAGTCTAGGAATAGAGTGGCAACGAGTTAAGTATAGGCGATACAGATCTTTTTAGAGCGAACTGTGAATTTTATTATAAAGAGCTTCTGCTAGCTGGTGGCTGGCAAGATTACGCTCGATGACGGATGTTGAAATTGAGCCTTTCTCCACAACGCTTATCCAGTCTTTAATCATGTGTGCAAAGCCTTTGCTTTCTAACATGGGTGTCCAGTCTTTGAGTGACAGTGAGGTTTGTTGGTTGTTCGCCCAGCGAGTACCTGAAACGAAGGAGTCAAACTCATACGCTTCATTGACCAAATGAGCCTGTATACGTTCTCCTGTGATGCCATACTGACGATTCATTGAAGCATGCAATAGTGTTTCGCCATGCTGCCATTGCACATCAATACGGGCCAGTTTATTACCAGACATTTGATGCGTGACATACACATCTTGCAGATCGGCTTTTGCGAACAGGTTTACGCTGTCTAGAGAGTGGATAAAGTCATCGAAAATAAAGGTTCGAATATCGCCCGTTAAGTTGTAGCGATGTTTTTCCCAACGAAGGGCGCGCAAGTTGTCGAGAGTACCCTGATGCAAGCCTGACAAATGTTGATTGAACAGCGGTATATGGCGGCGGTTAAAACCGACATACAGAGGCTGATTGTGCTTTTCTGCTAACTGGTAAAGTGTTTCGCATGCTTGAGCGCTGTCAGCCAATGGTTTATCTACAAATGTCGGGATTCCGTGGCTGAGAAAGAAACTGGCGATTTCAGGATGAATGGCCGTTGCAGCATGGATCATTACGGCATCAACATTAAAGCCAAGTAGCTCTTTGTAATCACGACAGTACGATGAAACGCGGTATTGATTTGCGAGTGTCTTAAGCGCCTGTTCGTTACGAGTACAGAATACGAGTTCGATGTCAGGAATGGATGTGATTACAGGGAGATAGGCCTTTTGCGCGATATCACCTAGGCCAATAATACCGATTTTCATTGCACGTTCTCATTTAACGAATAATGGCCAGAAGGCTAACATGCTGATGAAAAAACGGTAGTGTCATGATTTAAAAGTGGGAATGTGAGGGCATTAACTGTAGACAGTTGTTTAAAAAGGGCTCTCTTTGTTGAGGTCATTGCATATTTCAATGATCGCTAGAGATAAGCCGGATTTAATCATCTGTTGCTGGCGTTGAAGCTGCAGATGGTAAAAGTCTAAGTCGATGTCTAGGTCTGGATCCATTGCGTCAAAAGGAACCATGCCCGACTTTTTCACGAGGTTCAGTTCTTTGATTTGAGCAACGATGTTTGGATCGGTAAAGGTATACTCTGAACCGTCTTTATTCAGTTGGTTACGAATTTTGATAAAGCACTCAATATCATGGTACACATCATCCGCAACAACGCCCAAACCATAAAGCAGTTTGAGTCTGACAGAACGATTTCCTAATGGACCTGTATCGTGCAGTAGTGGGCCTACTACAGATTGAACAGCGAAATTATCTTTACGAAAAATCCTTTCCATCAGATCGTTTATGGCATCACTGAATATCTCTACGGCAGCAATGAAATAACCACGAACGGAAGGAGCATCATTCAATCGTTCTAATATTTCAGTTTCGTTAATTGTGTTTACCATATAATGTTCTAATCGAATTTTGGGCTAGAGGGCTGAACGCCAGCCCTCTAAAGTTGTCGCTTTATATAACGTTCACTCTTTCTTTTAAAGTTGAGCGTATAAAGCTTCAATTTGTTGTATTTCTTTGCTGTTCTCATTCAAACCCGTGTAATGCGCTAGAGTCTTTTTCACGCCCACGTCTTGAAGAGATGCTTGCAGTTCTACTGCTTGCGGGTCACTGTCATTAGTGTATTTCAGTGCAGCCGCTACGCCTTTTAGTAGAGTGCCATTTGCTACGTTGTACTCAATGGTACCGAGCAAAGGTTTAATGAGTCGATCATTTGGCCCCAATTTTCTGATTGGTTGGCGACCAACGCGATCCACTTCGTCAACAAGGTAAGGATTCGCAAAACGTCCTAGAATCTTTTCGATATAGGCTGCGTGTTTTTCTCTTTCAAACCCGTAACGATTAATCAGTACTTCACCGCTCTCTTCCATCGCTTGTTTCACTTCGCTACGAATAGCAGGATCTTCGATGGCTTCACGGATGGTTTTGTGGCCGGCAATGTTACCTAAATAAGCCGTCACACAGTGACCTGTATTCAGGGTAAACAGCTTACGCTCTACAAATGCCATTAGGTTGTCTGTGCATTCCATACCAGGAATGTTAGGGATGTCGCCTTTAAACTGAGTCTCGTCGACAATCCACTCGCTGAATGTTTCTACCGTTACTGCCAGAGGATCGGTTTCTCCGTCTTCTGCTGGCGGAACGATACGGTCTACAGCTGAGTCAACAAAACCAACAAACTGTTCTACTTGTGGCTTCACATCATCTGCTAGAAGCTCAAATACGGCTTCTTTTAGCTGAGTGGTGCCACGTACCATGTTTTCACAGGCAATAATATTTAGAGGCGAAGTCTTACCGCTCTTGACTCTTTTTTCAAGCCCCTGAGCTAATGTTTTTGCAATGATTCTTAAAACTGTAGGTCCAACCGCAGTAGTAATAATATCTGCTTCTTCAATACAGTCGACTACCGCTGGGTCATTAGAATTAATAGCAGTGACACCGGTTACAATCTCTGTAACGCAATCAGCGCCTACTACTTTTACAGGATATTCCTTTCGTTCAATCAGTGCATTTACAACCACCTGATTGACGTCTGTGAATGTAACGTGAATGTTTGCGTCTGCGAGTAACTTACCAATAAAACCGCGGCCAATGTTGCCGGCACCAAAATGCAACGCTTTCATAACATACCTTCCAAAAATTCAAATTTAAAAGAAGGCCAGTCGGGGGGAGACCGGCCTTAAGTTCATCGTGTAGGAGCATGGCTCAAATCGCTAATTAGCCATTTAATATACGAAGAACATCACCAGGGTTAGTTGTGGTCTTCAAACACTCGATGGCTTCTTCGTCATCAAGTGAGTTGGTGATAGCAGTGATAACTTGAATATGTTCATCACCTTGCGCAGCAATACCGATAACCAATTTCGCTACATCATCTTCGTCTTCACCCCACTGAATACCTTCAGGGAATTGGCAAAAGACGATGCCGGTTTTCTTAACGTATTGCTTAGCTTCGATAGTTCCGTGAGGAACGGCGATGGACTCACCCAGATATGTAGACACCAGTTGCTCTCGAGCTAGCATGCCTTCGACATACTCAGGTGCTACATTGCCCAGTCTTACAAGTTGTTCACCAGCAAACTTGATCACTTCTTCTTTGCTCTTCGGAGTTAAGCCCAAGAAGATGTTTTCATTGGATAGCTTTAGTGTTTTGTCTTCACTAGAGTTAGTGTTTGCTGGTGTTTCAGGCTTTTTTAGAGCGCCCTCTTTAGCCGTGGTAAGTTCTGCAACCAAGTTGTCGTACAAAGCGTTATCAAGGAAGTTTGATAGCGAAATGTGCTTAGCATTAGCCGCATGTTTACGTGCACGGTCTGTAAGATCACGGTGAGTGACAACGATATCTACATCGTTTGGAAGGTTGTTAATTGCTAGGTTTGTTACTTCGATATCTAGTTTTGCAGCATCAACTTTCTTACGTAGCAGGCTCGCACCCATCGCACTTGAACCCATACCGGCGTCACAAGCTACGATGATTTTACGAACTGCACTCATGTCGATGTTTGCAGCAACTGGGTTTTGACCTTTAGAAGACGCTTTCATGCCTTGCATTTGGCTAGTTGCTTGCTCTAGAGAATCGTCATCTTCAGTTGTTTGCTTCTGAGTTTTCATCAGTAGTGATGCAACAAAGAATGAAACAGCTGCTGAACAGATTACTGATAGGATAACGCCAGTGAATGCAGATTTTGGTGTCATCAGTAGAACTGCGAAGATAGAACCAGGAGATGCTGGAGATACAAGACCAGAATCGAACAATACGTTAGTGAATACACCAGTCATACCACCAGCAATTACAGCGATGATTAGACGTGGGTTCATAAGTACGTATGGGAAGTAGATCTCGTGAATACCACCTAGGAAGTGGATGATTGAAGCACCAGCCGCTGATTGTTTAGCACTACCTTTACCGAATACCATGTAAGCGATAAGTAGACCAAGACCTGGGCCTGGGTTAGCTTCGATTAAGAAGAAGATTGACTTACCTAGTTCCTCAGACTGCTGAATACCAAGTGGTGAGAAGATACCGTGGTTAATCGCATTGTTCAGGAATAGGATTTTAGCAGGCTCAACAAAAAGTGAAGTAAGAGGTAGTAAACCTGATTCAACTAGAGTGTTTACGCCAGCAGCAAGGCCAGTAGAAAGTACTTTCACTGCAGGACCGATAACCAAGTACGCAATGATTGCGCAGATCATACCGATGATACCAGCAGAGAAGTTGTTCACTAGCATTTCGAAGCCGCTTTTCACTTTACCGTGAACAGCTTGGTCGAATTTCTTGATAGCAACAGCGCCCAGAGGACCTGCAATCATTGCACCCATGAACATTGGAATGTCAGTACCAACGATGACACCCATAGTGGTTACTGCACCAACAACTGCACCACGATCGCCTGCAACCATTTTACCACCGGTATAACCGATAAGTAGCGGTAGCAAGTAAGTGATCATAGGACCGACCATGCTGGATAGTGTTTCATTTGGAATCCAGCCAGTAGGAATGAATAGTGCTGTAATAAAGCCCCAAGCGATAAATGCGCCGATGTTCGGCATTACCATATTAGAAAGGAATCGGCCAAAATTTTGTACCTTGACCTTTGCTTCTGGTGATAACATAAGTTTACCCCGTTCGATGTTCTGATTAGTTTTGTTGTAGTAACGGTTCGCCAAAACCGCTGATTGAATAACACTCAATAAATTTACCACACAATTTCTAGTTGGCTCTGAGAACGGGTTTTTTGTGATCAACCAATCATAATTGATGCCCTTCAAATAAATTCTTTGTGATCTTCTTCATTTTTCTACTATGTAATTTTGCTACAAATTGTTCATTTAATAAATGTCAATAAATATTAAATGATCAACATCTCGTTGTGGGTAAAAAATCATTTTTAAATAAGTAGACTTGTATCACATATTTGCCAAATTAAGGACTTGGTAAGATTTTTAGAGTGATATTAGTCACGCTTGTGTATTTATTTCACACTTTGAAATAAATTGGAAAAATAATTAATGAGATATTTGTAATTTAGATACAGGAATTATGATGTACAAAAAGCAGCCAGATTTGGTTTTTGGGTATTCTCAAGTTGGCAATGAAGCGGATAAGTTTCATGCGGTATTTATGTGCTTTGTTGTATATTTGTGCCCTCATGTTTTTGTTTAAATAGAAAGCAATCAGTTGTAGGTTTGCAGGGGTAACTTAACGCCATGCTCTGATTCGTTTGTGGGTAGAATCTTAATCTTGGGTTTCTCTTATTAGCATAAATGTGCACTAATATGAGTAAACACTAAAGTAAATCAGTCACTTAGTTTCATATCTATTTGCATTTCATGAATGATTAATAACAAGAAAAAGTCGCTAAGAAGTGTGAATTGGAAGCAACTACGGCAACCAAGTGGTTTAGCCAGTTGCATTTCCTTGCTAGAATTCCGCCACTTTCAATATGGACACTAGAATTTGTGAATGAAAGAGAACGTAATAGTTTCCGTTTCGTCTATTAACGGAACACGGCATTTCCATCTCGGGAAGCTCTATCGGTACTGCTTGAAAGGTGTTGGTTATTTGCTTATTGCCAGTGTGCTTGCCACAGGAGCATTTATTTATAAGCTGGTAAACGATGCATATTTTGCGCGCTTAAAGCAGATTGAGTTGGAAAATAAATCATTAACACTGTCTGAGGAAGTTTCTTCCCTTAAAAGTTTGAAAGCCAGTTTAGAGGGAGACTTGCTGGAGCGCGAAGAAAAAATACAGCTTGTTTCAGATAAGCTAGGTGACCTTGAGAAAGTGCTCGGAATGGGAGAGACATCTTCCGAATTGGAGTCTCGTTTAGATACGGCTGCAATTACATCATCGGTCAGGATGGTGATGTTGACTCAAATTCCAAGCGGTTCTCCTGTACAAAAAGGACGAATTTCGTCTAGTTATGGTAAAAGGGTTCATCCAGTTACGGGTAAAACAGCATTCCACAGAGGCCAAGATTTCGCGGTAAATACTGGGACTCCAATTTATGCACCAGCAGATGGTGTTGTGGAAATCACCCGTAGGAGTAATCAAGGCTCGGGTAATTTTCTGCGCTTATTGCATATGCACGGATTCAGCAGTTCATTCTCACATCTACAAAAGTTCGCAGTTAAAAGTGGCGACTTTGTACAAAAGGGTGACTTGATAGCATATTCGGGCAACAGCGGTCTTTCTTCTGGACCACATTTACATTATGAAATTCGATTCGTCGGCCGTTCATTAGATCCCAAGCCTTTTGTTCATTGGGGGATAAATAACTTTGAGACGATATTTAGTGAGGTTAAAGGTATTCGATGGGAATCTTTGGTAAATCAAGTCGAGCTAAGAGTCAGCACTCAGCTACCACTCTCATTGCAAAGGGCTGTTCAATCAACGGAAAATTCCGGGTAGAAAGCAATATGCAAGTGGATGGCACGGTTGAAGGTGAAATTCACGTAGATAAAACTTTAATCATTAGCGAATCAGGTCGTGCTGTTGGTGAAATTTTCGCTAAACACCTTGTGATTAACGGCGAGTTTGAAGGAACTTGCCACGCAGCTAAAATAGAAATCCTTAGACGCGGTAAGGTCACAGGTACCATCTACAGTGACGATTTAAGTATCGAACAGGGTGGCCGCTTCAATGGTGTTACTCATCCTGCAGAAAACAACACTGATAACAAATCAGTGGTTGAACTTGCAGACAAGGTGAAAGAAGTGAAAGCTCAAGAGACTAAAGTTCAAGAGATGAAAGATCACGAACCTAAAGTCGCTGCGAAGAAGTAATGATTTAAAGTCATAAAAAAATCCGCCCAATGAGGCGGATTTTTTTTACAACGGCGAGTAACTATAGTTACTGCTTATTTTTGAGATTTCTTGTGCTCTGCTTTACATACAGCAGCTGTGAACACAACGTCCGTTGAACTGTTTAGCGCAGTTTCAGCAGAATCTTGAATCACACCGATAATGAAGCCAACAGCAACAACTTGCATCGCAACGTCATTTGAAATTCCGAACAGGCCACATGCTAGAGGGATCAGAAGCAGTGAACCACCAGCAACGCCTGATGCACCACAAGCTGATACCGCAGCAACGACACTTAGCAGTACAGCAGTCAATAGATCAACTTCAATGCCTAGCGTGTTTACAGCAGCAAGTGTAAGAACAGTAATCGTGATCGCTGCTCCCGCCATGTTGATGGTTGCACCTAGAGGAATCGATACTGAGTAAGTATCTTCATCCAGATCTAACTTCTCACAAAGAGCCATGTTAACAGGGATGTTTGCTGCGCTTGAACGAGTGAAGAACGCAGTTACACCACTTTCACGCAAACATTGTAGAACTAGTGGGTATGGGTTTTCGCCTGTCTTAACGTATACGATCAATGGGTTAACGATCAGAGCAATAATTGCCATTGCACCTAGTAGAACCGCAAGAAGCTGAGCATAGCCCGCCAATGCGCCGAAACCTGTTGTCGCAAATGTAGACGCCACAAGGCCGAAGATACCGAATGGTGCTAGGCGAATGATGAAGCGAACGATTTGAGAAACACCGTGGCTCAGATCTTCAAACACTGCTTTTGTTGTTGCTGATGCATGATGCAACGCTAAACCTAAACCAACACCCCAAGCCAAAATACCGATGTAGTTCGCTGTCATCAGCGCATTCACAGGGTTATCAACCAGTTTAAATAGAAGGGTGTTCAGTACTTCTGCAATACCTTGTGGAGGGTTTGCACCTTCAGCGCCCGCAACAAGTGTCAAAGTTGTTGGGAAAAGGAAGCTAAGTACAACGGCTGTTAAAGCAGCGGTAAATGTGCCTAGTAGGTATAAAACTACGATAGGACGCATGTATGTGTGTTGGTTTTTCTTTTGATTTGCAATCGACGCGGCTACCAAGATGAAAACAAGTACTGGCGCTACGGCTTTTAGAGCACCGACAAAAAGGTTACCAAGTAAGCCAACACTTTGCGCAGAATCTGGAGAAACAGTCGCCACGATAGCACCTAAAACGATACCAACGAGGATCTGAAGCACCAGATTGCCACGAGCGAAGCGGGCAAAAATATTGTTGCTTTGCATAATTATCCCTGCAATGAATAAATAGTTTGAATTGTAATGTTTACAGCAGTACTTGCTGTAGGGGGGTAATATTAACGTTGCAGGACAATGTGTCTAGGATTTATTTATAGATAGAATAATATTTAACAGAGATGTTGAATTTCGACACATTTTTGATGAAATGTTGCGTATTTGTAGCGCATATATTTTACAAAAATAAAGGGTGAAATATCACCCTTTGCTAATATTCTGGATTAATATCCTTTTTCCCTAGATTGTTTTTCCTTCATCACGCTTTTGACGTGTTTGTGAAAATCTTTCTCTTTGGAACGCCTTTCCGCAATCGATTCACTATTGCGTGCTTGCTCAGCAAGAAGTTTGCGATAGTTACGCAGTCTTCTTTCATCAAGCTCTTCACTTTCTATCGCTTTTAGAACGGCACAACCCGGCTCGCTAATGTGTTTGCAATCGCTAAAGCGGCACTTGTCCGCCAAATTGGCAACGTCTGCAAATACTTCTTCGATGCCTTGTTCACAATCAGAGATTTGAAGCTCTCTCATTCCTGGCGTATCAAGTAACAATGCACCTGAAGGCATAGAAAGCAGTGAACGTGATGTGGTTGTGTGGCGGCCTTTACTATCGTGTTCACGAATACCACTGGTTTCTTGTATGTCACTACCCATCAGCGTATTGACTAAGGTAGATTTACCCACACCAGAAGAACCCATAACGGCTATCGTTTTTCCAACTTTGCACCATGCTTTCAAACTCTGACAGCTTTCGCTGGACAGTGCGTTGATAGATTCCACGTACAGCATTGGATTCAGTGCCTGAACCTGCTGTTTTTTGTCATCCGCATCGTCACATAGATCGGCTTTAGTCAGCACAATAACAGGCTCTACTTGAGCTTCTTTCGCAAGAGCCAGATAGCGTTCTATTCGACTGAGATTAAAGTCTTGATTGAGCGATGAGACGATAAACACGGTATCAACATTAGAAGCGATAAGTTGTTCGTAAGACTTAATACCTGCGGCTTTTCTACTAAAAAGCGACTGGCGGTCTAGCAACTTAACAAACTGGTTCGTTTCGCGGTCGAGCAGTACCCAGTCTCCAACGGTCATTGGAGGCAGTTTTGCGTGAATATCTAAGTGAATTTCGCCGTTCTCTGTCCAACAAATGTAGCCAGTCCGGTGATGTTCACTAATACGCGCGGGAATTGCCGTTTCTAATTCATCCCAGCTTAATTGTTGCTGGTAAACAGGTCGCCATCCTAATTGTGGCAAAGAAAGTGATAAAGTTTCGTTTAAACTCATTTGGTTACCCCAGACACGCGTAGGTACGCTGTCTTATAACGCAATTAAATATGACTAGGGCCGAATAAAGGTGTGACCCCGGTTTAGTTGAACACCGGGCAATTCGAGGGAAAGAAAGAGTTGAAGATTAAGCTTTCTTCTCTGAAGTTGCGCGGTGGGTTTTAAGTACAATCATCAAAATCTCCTAAATATTTCTGGTTTAAATCTATGCAAATAATAGCAGAAGAGGCGGGAATGCCCACCTCTTTTTTATGGTCTTATCAATACAAAAGTTGGACCGCAGCTGCAGTCGCTTTGGTATTAATTATGTTCCATTTTCATGCCACTCATGACCTTTTTAACTGGTGCTTTAAAAGTGAGTTGCTCACCATTTTTGAAGGTGAGTTGAATATCGATTTCTTCATTTTCAGCCAATGGTTTTGGCAGTTTAAATAACATGATGTGGAAGCTACCCGGCTTCAATTCCAGTTTGCCTTTGGCCGGGACTTTTAACTCTGAAACCTGACGCATTTTCATCACATCACCTTCATTGATGACGTCATGCAATTCTACTTTTCCGGCTGCTTGTGTGGTTGCTGAAACAATGTATCGGTCAGTGTCGCTTCGGTTAACAATGTCACCAAATACTGCGCTGGTTACTGCGGTAGGAGGTGTCGCTCTCGCGTAGGGGTTATGAACCATGATGTCCATTTTTGCGTAGGCTAAAGGGCTTGCTAATAAGCTGATGAGTAACAGGGCTTTACCTTTCATTGTTTCATCCTTTTGTTGGTTGAGTGACTTCTTTTATCGCTTCCACTATTGGCGCAGGGTTCTGCGTATGTGGAACTTTTGTTATTAGAGTGCCATCGGGTTTTAAGAAATAAAAATAGGAGCTGTGGTCGAGCGTGTACTTGAGCTCCGAGTTAGGTAATTCGGTTTTACGAAAAATCACGCCGTATCGATTCGCCAACGATGCTGTAATATCCAGAGAGCCAGATAGGCCCTCTATCATTGCATGGAAGTAGTGAGCATAGGTCGCAGAAGACTCTGCATCATCACGCTCTGGATCTAACGAAACAAACATGGGTCTTAGCTGTTTTTTTGTTTCATCATCAATCTGATTTAATGCCCCTGCCAGCATGGCAAGCGAAGTTGGGCAAACGTCCGGACAACGAGTAAAGCCAAAATAGACAATACGGATACGCTTGTCCGACGTATCAAAGATATTCACCGCTTGGTTTTTTTCACCGTACAGTGTTACGTCAGACGCGGATTGCATCTCTTCTTGTTCTAGCGTTTTCTGAGAATCAAAATAGCTTTTGGTACCAAAACCAAGTACGAATGCCATGATTAAAACTAAAGACCAATTTTTACTCATCGTTCCATCCTTAATGCTGGTAGAACCGTTGTTTTACCGTCAGTGAGTTGTCCTACCCATGTCATTGAGTCACTGGTACATACGGGCAATATGATGTCAGATTCAAATTTGCCAGACTCTGTTTTCTTAAGTACGTATTTTACGGTTCCCATGTCCATTTCGACACCTTGTAGTCGCAGCTCAAGCTGCTCAGAATCGCTGTTAGGCCATGAAACCGAGAGACGATTTGCCACCAGAGGATGTACTTTGTCCTGAGCAAGAGTCATTGAGATATTCTGCTGCGAGCAAGGGGTCGTTGACAATACGCAGTATTGAGACAGATCAGTGCTCTTTGTTTCAGATGAGAAGAGCTTAATGATGTCGCTTGCAAAGAAACCAGCAAGAAGTGCGGCAATAATGAAGAGTAGTTTTAACGCTGAACGCATTTTCTTACACATGGTTAGGAAAGGTGTGCGCATCCTAGCATAAACGGAGATTAAGTTTAGGAAAAGTAGGGCAAAATGTGGAAGGGTTCAAGCAAACATTGAGGAGATGAATAGGCGACTGAAGCCGCCTATTAAGGGAATCTGAAACGATTAAACGTCGTGTTTCTCTGCGTATTTTTCTAGTCCCCAAACTAAAGCGATTGCACAGCACATAAAGACAACAGCAATCACTAGCTGCGAAGACTGAGAGGTGATCGCTTCAAACTCAAATGGCGACAAGTTGTGCTGAACCAGTGGCACTTGTTCACCATGAGAGTTAGTGCGCCATGAAATCGTCTCTTTCCACGGCCAGATTTTCGGCAAAGTGCCCAGCATTAAACCCGTGAGGAACATTAAGGTGACTTCACGGAATCGTTTAAGCAGCCAAGAAAGCACGTGAGAGAAACTCAGTAAGCCAATCACACAGCCAGATAAAAACAATAGTAAGACGTCGATTTGTGCGTTTTTCACCGCACCCAATACCGTTGCATACATGCCAATTAGCAGCAAAATGAAACTGCCTGAAATACCCGGCAAGATCATCGCGCAAATAGCGATTGCACCTGCAAAGATGATGTTGATGTTGCTAAGTTCGAGGCTAAGTGGTTTCAAAATCGTAATGCTATAAGCAAAGGCGACACCTAGAGCCAAACATACCCAACGCGATGCGGTTTTGTGCTCCACTTGTTTGAGCATGTGGTATACCGAAACAAGGATTAAACCAAAGAAGAAAGACCAAGTTGGGATAGGGTGAGTGACCAGTGCCCAAGAGATGAGTTTTGCAAAAGTAGCAATACTGGTGAATATTCCTGCAAACAGCGAAATGAGGAAAAAGCCATTAATATACTGGAATGCAGCGGAAAAACCTTCGCGCTTGCAAATGCCGAGTAAGCTTGGATTTATGCGTCGAATACTTTCCAGCAAAGTGTCGTAAATGCCGGTAATGAATGCGATGGTACCACCTGAAACGCCGGGAACAACATCCGCTGCGCCCATCGCCATTCCTTTAATGAAAGTACTAAAGTAGTTCATTTCAAACCTTTAAATGAGAATAGTGACGAGGAGTATAACGAAAAAGGAACGTCCATACTCCTAGGTTTTGGTGAGAACTTGATAAATTTAGGCGTTATGCAATGCGCTCGATGTTCAATGTTAGCTTGGTTCCGTTGAACTTTAACTGACTAAGTAGATTCTTAGCGTTCTTTTGCCCTGCTTCGTCAAACTCCATTCCGTAACGTGCATAGTGGGTGGAACGTTGTAGGTTACAAACTTTACCCGTTAATGGCGCGAAAACTTTGGTGCCACGCTGATCTGCAAATATTTCTATCGAGACCATTTCGCCAACTTGATAAGTTTTGCCTACTGGTGGGGCGATAAATCGACAGCCACACTTTGATAAATCACGGACTTCGCCACTGGCTTTGTGTTCACCACAAATTACTCTTCCTGGCAGATTGACGTCAAAGCGAGGTTCTTTTCTCAGTTGAGTTACTTGCATTGAGCTTGGTATTGACAGCATGGCCAGCGGGATTGGCTCTTGAACGACATGCAATAACTGACTGCGAAAGTGGATCATTGCGCCTTCGCCACGCGAAGATATTGCACGGATATTGATCCAAAAACCTTCTTGAAAATAAAAGCTCATATCACTGGCTGAGATATTTGGAATTTCAGCGAGAAGATAAGTATCAGAGTGAGTACCGATAAATGGTGTTCTACAGATAAACTTTGTGCCGACGGGAGTGGTAATGTTCAGCTTCAATTCGCTACCGTGTTCGACCATTGCAAGAGCATCGGTACTATTGAGGGTGATAACGGATTTAGTCGCTTTCGCGACATTTGTTTTAGTACTTTTAGTCGCTGTTTGCGGCGAGCTCATCCATAATCTCCAACAAGATAATTTATAATTTTTTTTAAGAGTTGAGATTTTATGGTGATGCATTCAGACTTTCAATTCACCAAGCTTATAAATTAAGAATTAATTATCATTTTGGATATAAAAATGGAACATACCGTTATTTACGACAGAGAGAACGAGTGCTTTCGTGTCCACCTTGAAGGTGACCATTACGCGGTTGTGCGCTATCAGTTCTTCGATAAGGCTATGCATATAACGTCAACCAAAGTCCCGCAAGAATTACAGGGAAAAGGCTACGGAAAAATTATGATGGAAAGCGTTTTACCACTGATTGAAACGCAAGGGTTTAAGATTGTGCCCGTTTGCAGTTACGTAAAACACTATTTAGACCGTCATCCGCAATGGCAACATTTACGAGCGTAATTCTAGCGTGACGCTCACAAATGCATGGTCACTGGCGAATTTATCCTGCTCGAAACTTGGGTTGACCAAATGCTGATCCTCAACATGAAAATCAATGACTCGGGCGATATTGCGGTCTGTCTCTAAGCCGAATTCGCTCGACATCAGTATGTAATCCAAAACTTGCCCTGAAGCTCCGGTGTAATGAGTTGGCTGACGCTGAACCTTTCCCGTATGGCAATACAGCTCCCAGCTATCGATAAGATGGTAGGGAAGGAGCGGCAGGTAAGAATCCGGCTGGCGAAAACGGTGAGTCGAACGTAAACAGGCGAACTCTTGGCAATCAAGTCGTTGGTTAAAGTCCCCCATAAGCACCACCGGATGCCCAGTGGTTCGTTTTCTCTCCATAATAGCGTGATGCAATAGTGTTGCCTCGAATCCGCGTTGCACAGTAGAAAGCCAGTTGCCATAGTTTTCTTGTTGCCATGTTTCAAACACGCTCGAACCCTCTTCCTTGTCTTCTAATGTCGGGCGCTGTGATTTAAAGTGAACGATATAGACATCCACTTTCCCTAGCACAGGATGGTTCAACGTAGCTCGAAGCGGTTTACGATAGAAGGTAAAAGCATCATCAGAATTTGGTTTCTTGGCCTCAACGGCCTCTATTTCTGTCAGCTCATAACGTGAAGCAATACCGACTACTGGGTGAGTGTAGATGTAGTCTTGAGAGACCTTTGGCTGGTCTACAACAGCGAAATATGAATAGCCTAGCGGCTTTAACTGAGCCTCCAGCGCCTCTGCACTGAAGATCTCCTGAAACCCGATCACATCCGCATCTAAGGTTAATAATTTCCGTTCTAACCACTGTTGTTTTTTATGCCATTGGTTGAGCTCGTAAATATTATTGAACTCGTAAAATGCGTTAGGGGGAGCGAGATAGTTGAATAAGTTTGCGGTAGCAAAACGGATTTGCATCGATTGCTCCTATTTTTATCAGGATCTGGAGACCCTAGTATTAATAGTTAGGTTACAGCTAAAGCGGTATTGGTTAGACTGATAATATGATAACAAGGATGATAATACTTTTAATGAACACTAAAACTTGGCGTACCCCACAAAACTTCTTAATGGTTATTTCAGCGATTGTTCCGATTGCGTTTGCTAGTTGGATGGCACTGCTCAATAACTTTGTGATTGAAAAAGCGAACTTTGATGGAGCCGATATCGGTTTGTTGCAAAGTGTTCGTGAAGTACCGGGGTTTCTCGCTTTCACTGCTGTTTTTGTGCTGCTTTTTATCCGAGAGCAACGCTTTCTGTTGATCTCCCTTATGATGCTGACGTTAGGTACAGCAATCACGGGGTTGTTTCCTTCTTTGACCGGCTTGTTGCTAACCACTTTGTTGATGTCTACGGGTTTCCATTATTTCGAAACATTAAAGCAGTCATTATCACTGCAGTGGCTCAGTAAAGATGAAGCACCAGAAATGCTCGGTAAGATGATCTCTATAGGCGCACTGGCGTCGCTGCTGACTTACAGCGCATTGTGGATCATGCTTGAGCAATTGCATTTAAGTTATGAATGGGTGTATGGCATTACTGGCGGACTTGCTTTGGCCCTAGTTATTGTCGCTGCCGTTGCATTTCCAGAGTTCAAATCGGCTACACCGCAAAACAAGAAATTGGTTTTACGTAAGCGTTACTGGCTTTACTACGCTTTGACCTTTATGAGTGGGGCTCGCCGCCAGATCTTCACTGTGTTTGCTGGCTTCTTAATGGTTGAGAAGTTCGGTTATACAGCAGCAGACATCACGTTACTTTTCTTGATCAACTACGGTTTTAACTTCTTATTTGCCAAAAAAATTGGTCGTTTTATCGGTGTGGTTGGCGAACGCAAAGCGTTAATTGTTGAGTATGTTGGGTTGATTGGTGTCTTTGTTGGCTATGCTGTGGTGACAGATGCGCACTGGGCTGCGGGACTTTATGTCATAGACCATCTTTTCTTCGCCTTGGCTCTGGCTGTGAAAACCTACTTTCAAAAAATCGCCGATCCAGCCGATATGGCGTCGACAGCCGGTGTGGCATTTACCATCAACCATATTGCAGCCGTCATTATTCCAGTAAGCTTCGGTATGCTATGGCTCATATCGCCAGCGGCGGTGTTCTATATCGGTGCAGGCATGGCGTGTGTATCACTGCTGCTCTCTCTGAATATTCCTAAACAGCCAGAAGAAGGAAATGAAGTACGTCTATTCCGTTGGGCTTGATGTAGTTAAAAACGATACGATGCAAAAATGTTCATTTGTCTCAGTTATGATAAGCATCTTATTGATAAGTTTCTGAATTGATTAGGGTCAAAGTCGCGACGGCTATCCCATGTTAAAAAAGCTGCAAAATATATCGTAATTTTTGAAATTACATTTCAACATGAACGTTAGTGGGCGCTATTTGCATGGAAGTTACTGAAAACAAAGATTACCCAGATCACGTCAGTTTTATTTCTACAACTGATCGTTCTAGTCACATCACTTATGCAAACCAAGTGTTTTGTGACATTGCTGAGTACTCGCAGGAAGAGTTGCTGGGTAATCCTCATAACCTAGTTCGTCATGGAGATATGCCCAAAGCGGCGTTCGGACAACTATGGAGCTACATCCAGGAAGGCAAAAGCTGGATGGGGATAGTTAAAAACAAATGTAAAAGCTCTAAGCATTACTGGGTTTCTGCATTCGTCACACCGATAAAAAACGATAAGGGCGAGATCATTGAGTATCAATCGGTTCGCTCTAAACCCACGGCTGAACAGGTGAAGCGCGCTGATGCGCTTTACAAAGCAATTAACGCGGGCAAAAAAATCTCCCTCACACGTTCTCCTTTAACCAAACTTCTGATGCTGATAAGTGTTCTCGGATTGGCAACCAATCTATATTGGATGTTGCAGCAGCAGACTTGGCTATTGGGTGCGCTTTCCAGTGCATTTCTGTTAGCGCTAATGATCGGAATCGCCCATGTACAGCGCCGATTAAGTCATATGCAGGCATTGGCTAGCGAAGCCTATTCCAATCCTCTGTTAGAAAAGGTGTATACCGGCCGTCGCGACGAGTTTTCCCAAGTGGAACTCGCTCTTATGATGCGCAAGGCTGAGTTAAGAGCTGTTACAGCGCGAAGCGGTGATACTTCTGGTCGTATTTTGAAAGATGCCCAACATGAGTTTGAAACGGCCAAATCGATAGAGCAAAGCTTAACCGCGCAACATGCTGAAACGGAACAAGTCGCATCAGCAGTAGAGGAACTTACATACTCTATTCACGATATCGCCAGTGCGGCTTCGCTGACTTCTCAACTCACTCAGGAAGCTCGTTCTGAATCCATTACTGGCTTAAAGAGCATTAAAGCAACCGTGAGCAAAGTTAATGAGTTGGATAAAGAGCTGCTCAACAGCCAGACTATTTTGAAAACATTGTCTGCCCATACCAAGCAGGTTGAATCGATCCTAGATGTGATCTGTGCGATTTCAGAGCAAACCAATTTACTTGCGTTAAACGCGGCGATTGAAGCTGCACGAGCTGGAGAGTCTGGTCGGGGATTTGCTGTGGTGGCAGACGAAGTTCGTCATTTAGCGATTAAAACCAATGACTCGACAACCGAAATTCATAGCATGATTACAGAACTGCAAGATCTTGCGGCTCAAGGTGTAAACGCCATTCAGCGTGGTTCAGATTTGTCTCAGCAGTGTATTGTAAGCGCAGACGAAACTGGCGGGATGATCAACGATATCACGTCAAAACTGGAGCAGGTATCTGACCGAAGTCAGCAGATAGCGGTTGCAGTAGAGCAGCAGGCGATTGCGACCAAAGAGATCACCGCGAATGCGGTCAATATTAAGACGTTAACGGAAAAAACCGCTCAGTCTTCGGCTGACTCGGTGAACCGTACCAGAGTGTTGGTAGCAAATCTTAAAGAGTTGCAGAGACTCATCAGTCAGTTTGAACGTAACTGATAGATCACCTGTTAGTTTGGTAAGCAGCAAATTGATGACACTCCGTTGTCATCAATTTAGCGTGACTAACTTATATAGGGGTAAGAAGTCGAGGCTAGTTGTTATGATCTTTGATGTCGTATTGGTAATCAACATTGACTAAACCGCGATAAGACGTTTTGTCCGGTTCAACCATAATTGATTCAACTTTCAGTTCGCTGTTGTTGATTTTAACGCTGTCTGGAACAACCAGAGGTTCAACAACACCTAGCTTGAAAGTGAGCTCTTCCGAAGATAACTCTCTCAAATCGTGAATAATTTTGAATCCTGCTTGCTGCGCTTTTTGTTCAGAATTGAACACTTCTGTTTGCAGTGTGGTTTCTGATTGTTTGGTTTGGGTAGCAGCCAATACACTACCGCTTACGACCATCATAGTGATTAATGCGAGCGCTTTTTTCATGTGAATACTCCTTTAACTGTCGTTGTTATGCCCTTCCGACAAAAAGCGACACGGTGTTGATGCTATTCATCTGCCCGTGACAACTTGTTGTTTGGGTATCATGTGCATGTTGAGCACGAAATTATCCTAACAACAGACATGTAAGGAGTCCGTCAACCAATGTCAAACGATAGAAATCTTATCTTCAACTTTCTGACAATCCTGATTTAGTTGCGGTTTTTTCTAACACTGTAAAACTATTGACCAAATTTTGTTCGCATTATTACGTACACAGTAAGGTTTAGTGCGTTATATCTGAGTCGAATACCACCAGAGCACAGAGCAGCAAACCAGATACATGATGGTGATGTAGCGCCAGTTGGCCTTAAGCAAGGCTTTCGCACTGATATCATAGCGAGACTGAATACTGAGTTGGACACCAGAAAAAGGTGAGGCGGTAATGCCTAATGACCAGCCCATCAGCAGAGTCAGCCCAAGCATATTAGGGTCTGCCATAGAAGGCGCAAGTACACTGCCCGCCAGTACCACACTGGTCACTGGGTGCATTCCTGTCATCGCCAAAGCAATCAGTACGGCGACAGTCACACTAGCTTCAATCGGGCCAAAATGTTGCGGTGCTAATTGAATGTTCTTTGCATCTAAAGAGGCAGCAACTCCGGAGGCGAGCATTGCAGCGGCAGCAAACAAAACCACTTCGCCGCTGGAATTGGCAATCCCAGACTCAATATGGTTACGTGCCGCGACAATTGCGTGATAGCCCTTATTAATCAGAAGCCACAAAGCGATAAAGCACAAAGAGGTTAAAGTCACCAGAGAGAGCACGCTAATGTGCGGATAGAACTTATGAGCGGCGATCACAACGGATGCAAGTAAAGCGGGCATCCACAAAGAGTAGATAGAAATTGGGTAGCCCGAAACAGAGTTTGCATCTGCGCGGCGAACAAGTTGCCAGCCGCTTATGGCTAATGCCACTGCGCATACCGGAATACCGTAGCTTACCAAGGTACCAAGTTCTGAGCCGGGAGCACTGGTCAACGCTAAACCCATAGAAGCAAAAAACGGTGACCAGAACGCACAGGCAGCGAAGCCTCGAAGTAACACTAAACCTTGAGTTGTGCTGAGTTTGCTTTGTGTTGCCAGCTTATCGCCGATAATCATAACGGAAGAGATGTTGAGCACAGTGCCAAATAGATGAGCGCCAAGCAGAGTCCGAATCACAGCGCTTTTGCCTTGAGGAAGCGTTTCTCCTGTTTTGACGCTATTGACTGCGAAAATACGAAGAAACCCAACACCGACGATCATCGCCACCACGTTTTGGTTGGCATCTAAGGCTTTTAACAGATAACGTCCATCAAGCCCTTTGAACACTCCGTAGAGCAAGCCAATTGAGCCTACTGCGATGAGCAGGATAATTTGTTTTCTCTGTGTTGGTTTGACGTAGGGCACGAACAGCATGACGACTAGCCAGATAGGAATTCCCGCCCAGTAGCCGCTGAATAGACCTGTGATCTGAGCGACGAGCGAAAGTAATACGCTAAGCATTAACAACCAGCCGCCAGTAGCAGCAACAGAGGGTTTCATAGTTTTAAGTACGCCAAACAAAAAGTGAATGAAATGTAGGGAAGTGGCGATATTTGTTGGAATTATTTTTGTTTATACACAAAACGCTTGAACAAAAAGCTTCAAGCCGTAACGGTATGATTGTTTACATATTACTCATCAATGTTGCGGGTGCAATAGAGATTGTGAATAAAATTTAGGCGCACTAAAAATGGGCGGTTTAACCACGCAGGCAAGTTTGGAAATAGCTCACTTCGTTGGTCGCTAACTTGTACACATTTGCAGGTTTGCCGCCTTTACCTTTGCTCGACGCTGCAATTTTGTTGGCACTGACAATGATGCCAGTATCAATCAAGCGTCGCTTGATGGTCATACGGTTTACTTCAACACCAAACTTGCTGTAGGCATCAATAATGTCTGCTACTAGGAATTCTTTTTCCAATAGGAACAGAACCACAGAGGTATATTCCACCGCCGCTCTAAGCTTTTTCCATGCGTGCTGAATTTGTGCGACGTGGTCAAAAGCCAGTTCCATTTTTTCATCAAGCAAAGGTGGCAAGTCAAACCAATCTGCGCGGCTTTTGTCTGTTCCTGCATTCTCGATTTGCTGAACGTTGGATGGATTGAGAAGCGCATAGTGAGAAATGCTGATACTCCAGCCTTCCGGATCTCGTTTAGGGTTGCCATCTACCAGAGGATCGCTGATGTAATTTGGATAGGTGTGTATCTTTTGGCGACAGATTCTTCGGTGTGCAGAATTGAAATCTTCATCTGCGGGCTCACCACCTTGATTAGTCATATCTTCGTCGTAAACAAACCCGCCCGGCAGCGCCCATTTACCGCAGTCAGGGCGGTTTGGGTTAGAGCGTTTTACGAGTAGGGTCTGAATCCCCGATGGTGCGAGACGAAGGCAAACCATATCAATGGTAACAATCATAATAAGAATCCTGACATTTGGTAGCACCATTCTAGGCAAGTGAATATTGAGGGTCAATGTAAATAACATATCGTGACAAACTAGATTAGAAATTTGAGAAAAGACGGAGGTAATTGCAATAAGTCTCTGTAATTAAAATGAATCAATGCAGACGAGTTCCAGAGCTATAAAACGCTACTTTTTGTGTGGTTTGTAACAAAGTTTGACAAACTAAAAGGGTTGAATTATTGTTCATGGCAAAGTTAGGAACAAAATGTTACTAACGCGAACCACTCCTTGCAGTAAACAGAAGGAAGGCATCATGAGCAATCGCCTATTCTCTCCTCAAATCATCCGCAGCCTATTGGATTTAGATGCCTATAAAATCAATATGATGCAGGCGATTCATTCCAATTATCCTGATGCACAAGTGCGTTATGAACTGATTGTTCGTAGCGATGAAGATGTCAGTGACTTACTGGAAGAAGTTGGTGAAGAAATTGCTCTTCTGTCTTCTTTAAGATTCTCGGATGCCGATATTGCGTATTTAGGCGCTCATTTCCCGCATTTGAAACCGTCGTTCATTCAGTCTTTACGCTATTTCCACTTCCAGCCTGAACGTCAGGTTGAGTTAGACGTGGTTAAACAGGACGGTAAACATCAGCTGCGAATCAGCATTCAAGGTTCTTGGCGTGACACCATCTTGTACGAAACCATAGTGATGGCGATTGTGTCTGAAGTTCGCAACCGTCGCCGTTGGGCGGATGTGCCTGCTGAACTGCCAATGCAAGTGTTTGCCGAGAAAATAGCGTTGCTGAAAGCAGAAATCGCTAAACGCGGCATTACCAATTTCTCACTAACCGAAATGGGGACGCGTCGCCGCTTCTCCGGTCAGGTACAAAGAGATGTGATGGCACATCTGAAAAAAGAAATACCAGAATTGTTATTGGGTACCAGTAACTGCCATTTTGCCCGTGAGTTTCATTTAAAACCGATTGGCACTATCGCCCACGAGTGGTTCATGGGGCATCAAGCATTGGTGAATGTGCGTGATTCTCAGCGCGTGGCTCTTGAGCAATGGCTAAACGCATTTGAAGGCCAGATCGCTATTGCACCAACAGATACACTCACGATTGATGCTTTCATCAGTGACTTCAATATGCATCTAGCCAAAGCCTACAGTGGCGTTAGACACGATTCCGGTTGCCCGTTTAAGTGGGGCGACCGAATGATTGCTCACTATGAGAGCCTTGGTATTGACCCGAAAACGAAGATCTTCATTTTCTCCAATGGATTGAACTTCAATGAAGCGTTGGATCTGTGCGAATATTTTGCAGGTCGAGTTCAGATTTCCTTCGGTATCGGTACGTTTTTGACTAACGATCTCGCAGGTTGGCAAAATGAACAGGGCAAGAGCTACAAGCCGCTTTCTATCGTGATTAAGTTGACAGAGTGCAATGGCAGACCTGTGGCGAAGATCAGTGATGAGCCGGAAAAAGCCATGTGTGAAGACCCGCTGTTTCTCGCCAACCTTAAGCGCAGATTCGATATTGAAGTCGATATCGATGCCTTGATTAAATCGCTCAAGAAACAAAAGCAGACTAAGCATAAGTACATCGTCGCTGCTTAATCCGTCAGTCATACTATTAAATGAGCCTTCTCTGGTTTTTTCACTAGAGAGGGCTTTATTTTTATGTCACGATACCGGTTTCATTCCGCCTCTAAAAAGGATTGCTTTGATATGAATTTCACTCCAGTAAAAACAGCCGTTATTGGTTACGGCTTTTCCGCAAAAACCTTCCATCTTCCATTTATCAAAGCGTTACCAGAATTAGAGTTATCCGCTATCAGCTCCAGTCAACAAGCGAGTGTGGAAGCTGACTGGCCGCAAGCGAAGTGGTTTGCTAATGCGAATGAATTACTAGATAACAGTGATGCTGAGCTGGTGATCATCACCGCGCCAAACGATGTGCATTACTCACTGACAAAACGCGCTCTGGAAAATGGCAAACACGTTATCGTTGAAAAGCCGTTTGTTACTCGAGTGGAAGAGGGTGAAGAGCTGATTGCTCTGGCTGAAGAGAAAGGACTTGTGCTGAGTGTGTTCCACAATCGCCGCTGGGATGGTGATCTTCTTACAGTGAAAAAACTCATTGACGAGGGCCGCCTTGGTGAAGTGAAACTGTTTGAATCTCACTTCGATCGCTACCGTCCGGAAGTTCGTCAACGCTGGAGAGAAATGTCCGCTGACGGCGGCGGTATTCTGTTTGATCTAGCGCCTCATTTGCTGGATCAGGCGCTTATGTTGTTCGGGATGCCACAAGCCATCAATGCACAATGCAGAAACATGCGCCCGGGTTCGACCACTAACGACTACTTTAATCTTATTTTGCATTATCCAGAACGTCTGGTTCACCTGCACGGTAACATGTATAGCCCAGAGCCGAACTTACGATACAAGGTATTAGGCACCTTGGGTAAATATGAAAAATATGGATTAGACCCGCAAGAGCAGTGCCTAAAAGATGGCGTGGAACCCAACGCATCAGGCTGGGCGAAAGAAGAGGAATCTTCGTACGGCAAACTGTATCTGGAAAATGAATCTCACACGATTACAACCGAACACGGCTGCTACGAAATGTACTTTAAGGCTGTTGCATCGGCTATTCGTCTTGGAACAGAAAACCCTGTACCAGCGACGGAAGCACTGAAAAATATCACCTTAATTCAGATGGCGATGGAAAGCAGCGAAACGGGTCAAACGCTAACGGTGAACCTATGAGTTACACCCTAGACAGCTTGATTGAACAGGAACAGCAGCTTGAGTTGGAATATTTCAACCAAGATGTTGCTTGGCAGTTGGGCTCCTGTATTAAAACGCTTGCCGAGAAAAAAGGCGCATCAATATCGATAGAAGTGTTTGGTTTCGGCCAAACCTTATTTCAATATTGCATGATGGGTTCGAGTGCCGATCAGCTGGATTGGATTCGTCGCAAGCGTAATTCAGTGCTGTGTTATGGCAAAAGTACTTACTACTTGTCACTCTACAATGAGGGGAAGAAGCGAGTATTTGAAACTCAGCCACACATTGACCCGAATGAATACTGTGCTCACGGCGGCTCATTCCCAATCCGAATCAAAGGTTCTGGTTTAGTGGGGGCGGTAAAGGCATCTGGGTTGGCTTCGTTGGAAGATCACGAGCTGGTAACCGAAGCAATGAAGCAAGCGCTGGAATCTCAAAAAGCACAATAAATAATGAGAACGACAAGGAGGTCGTGAATTATGTCTCAAACAACGTGGAGTGATTTTAGACGCACGCTGCACCAGTATCCTGAACTCTCAAACCATGAGCATCAAACCGCTCATCGTGTCAAAGATGTGTTTAAGCGTTTCCAGCCGGATGAAACGGTTTCTTCTCTTGGCGGCCATGGGGTTGCTTTCGTCTTTAACGGTTTCAAAAAAGGGCCCACAACCTTAATTCGTTGTGAGTTGGATGCATTACCTATCGAAGAGTGTAATGACTTCGCTCATCGCTCGGTTCATCAGGGCGTGTCGCACAAGTGTGGTCATGATGGACATATGGCAATTGTGACGGCATTAGGTGAAATGCTCTCCGAAAACAAACCGAAATCTGGTCGCGTTATTCTCGCTTTTCAACCAGCAGAAGAGACGGGAGAAGGGGCTATCAATATGGTGAATGACCCTTCGTTTTCCAATTATCTACCGGACTTCGCTTTTGCTTTGCATAATTATCCGGGTCTGGAGTTAGGGCATGTAGCGGTAAAATCCGGTTCTTTTAATTGCGCTTCTCGCGGGATGCTCATTCGCCTCAAAGGGAAAACCTCTCATGCAGCTCATCCTGAGAATGGAGTCAGCCCTGCTTTGGCGATGTGCAGCATTATTGAATCCTTGGCTGCCTTACCTGAAACCCTTACTCAAAGAAGTTGGGTGACCGTTATTCATGCATCTCTTGGCGAAATTGCTTTTGGTACATCACCGGGTGATGCCGTGGTTATGGCGACCCTACGCAGCGAAACCAACGAAGCAATGGAGAGTTTGGTTCATGCCGCAACAGAAATAGCGCAGGAACTGGCCCAGCAACATGGGCTGACGTGGTCGCTGGAATGGCAGGATGTTTTTCAGGCCAGTGTGAACTCGCAACTTGGTGCCGAGCTGGTGGTGAAAGCGTGTCAAAGCACTCAGACACCTTGCCATATTCTTAAGGAACCAATGCGCTGGTCGGAAGATTTCGGACAGTTTACAGCGGTTGCAAAAGAGGGCGCGATGTTTGTGCTCGGCTCAGGCAGTAAAAGCCCACAACTTCATAACCCCGATTACGATTTCCCAGATGAGTTAATACCAGTTGGTAAAGCGGTATTTGCAGATCTTATCGAACAGATTAATGGTTTAAATAGAGCTTAAACCTAAACAATAACGGCATATTAAGATGCCGTTATTGAATTAAACTTATGTAAATTAAGTGTGTTTGTTATTTGATGCCCACTTAATGAGCTCAACGACGAACCGACCACATCCCCAAATGAACCTTTCGTTTCCACTTAACCTATAGAACTAAGTTCTGGCGCGTAGATCTAGTTCGCACTCACCTTTCCTCCACGCCAAAATTCTGCACGTTTACAAAGGCGTGTAGAACCTTAAATGGTAAGGGGTGGAGGGCATTTGAGGAGGTATAGTTTATGGGCACAACTTTGTCTGAAATTAGTATTTCATGCATTACTTAAAGTATAGCAAAGTGCTCATCAGTGACATTTGTTAGCGACTGATGATTAATTTCAACCCTAACCCTCCTATCACTGACCCAGACAAATAATCAATAAATTTTTTAAATCTTAAGTACGCTTGACGAGGACGTGAAGCAGATAAGACTAATGCAACGATTAGATACCATCCTGCATTACTCAAAAATGTGCAGATTGGTACTGCAATATAGAAATACGTAGGTATGTTTTGTGGAAGGAATGTTGTAAATACGCTGGCAAATACGATGGCTGTTTTAGGGTTGCTGAGTTGGATTCCTAAACCTAATAAGTACGAACGAAATAAGGGGATGTCTTGGCATCTTGTGGCATCTATAGTCTGTAACGGAACTCGATCTGATCTCACGATTCCAAATGCCAAAAACAGGAGGTAGTATCCTCCTGCAATTTTAAATATTAAATAGCTTACCGGCATCAGGCTAAAAATCGTTTGTAATCCAAGTAAGGCAGCAACCGATAGAACTAAAGCTCCCGTCCCCATACCTAATGCGGTACAAATTCCATGCCGCCTTGAAAGTGAAATTGCTCGTCTGGCAACAAAAATAAAGCTGGGACCCGGACTCATAGCGCCGAGAGTAATCGCTCCAGTAATTGCCAATATTGGTATGTATGTTTGAAAATCAATATTCATGAGTTTCCTCAATAACTATCTATCAAATAAACCAGAAAATTGGTTCAATGAGCCGCTGATAAAATCAGAAACAACCAGAAACTTAACTTTATGCTTGATACGATTTCGCTAGTTTATCCAAAAATTCGTGTAGCTTTTGGTTCATCTCGTCATAGTCATGATTCATTAGTACTTCAGGTTCATCAACAAAACGATAGTTTGCGGCCTCGCTGAGATCATCATTTTCGATGAGCAACGCTACAACATCTTTAGTCAATTCCATATGACACTGAAAACCAAACACTAAATCGCTATAAGCAACGATTTGTCGAGGACAGCCTTCACTGTACGCAATGATTTTTGCGTCTGGAGTCAGTCCCGGCATATCGTTGTGCCAATGGCCCACTTCCAGAACGGTGCCAAAATGGTCAAACAGTGGATGGGTAACACCGTCTTTAGTTAGCGTGATAGGGAACTTACCGATTTCCCGTTCAGGGCTATGCTCATATTGAGCACCTAATGCTTCACCAATGAGTTGAGATCCCAAACAAATACCAAGTACGACTTTTCCTGCATCAATCGCTTTTGTAATTACCGCCTGTTCACCTTTAGCATCGAAGTGAGCACATTGCTCGATAGTGGTTACGGGATCTTGTGGGCCACCCATGACAATCAGAAAATCGATATCATCTACTTTTTCCGGAAGAGAGTCACCATCATAAACCCGAGAATAAGTCGTGGTGTAACCGCGAGCTTTAGCCCAGGACTCATAAGCGCCCGGAGCTTCAAAATTTTCATGGATGATAAAGTGAATACGCATCTTTTGGCCTTTTACCTTTTTGCTTCTTCTAAAGATTGGCCTACGATGTTATACCAAATCCAAGTGGCGTAATTTATAATAACTGACAATTAATATATATAAGCCGCCAATTATGCAAGCTAACGACTTAATCAGAGATTTTCCGGATAAACAATTTATAACCAAAACAACTACCATGACCTCTGGTTATATTGATGATTTCCATTCACATCCATGGCACCAAATAATCTTTCCACGTCAAGGGTTGTTACAATCAGATATTAGTGATAAAAGTGGAATAGTCCCTCACAATGGTATGCTCTTTATCCCCGCCAATACCATTCATAAATCTGTTGCAATTACCGACACACAATTTTTAGCGATTTACCTCAACCCTAACAAACATGTTCAGTATGGAAGGGAGCCTAAATCCTGTCAGGTAAGCGCCTTCCTCAAAGAGTTGATACTGTTTTTGTTTGAAAGCGATACGCTCTTACAGTCGGAATACAATTTGGCACATTTGTTAACGGTCTTACGAGATCAAATCGAGGCAGCAAACAGTTATGAAATACCACTTCTCATCCCAACGGACAAACGCCTTTTATCTATTTTTCTACAGCTTAAACAGCAACCTGACTTACCGTTTACGTTAAAAGAATGGGCAAAAAAAGTCGGAGCATCTGAGCGCACATTATCCAGATTATGTGCGAAAGAGTTCTCTCAATCATTTTCTCTGTGGCGACAAAATATAAGGCTGGTTTTATCTCTGCCATTATTAAGCTCGAAAATGAGCATACAGGAAATTGCAATGGAGTTGGGGTATGCATCTGATTCATCCTATGTACAGGCTTTTAAAAAGCTGTTTAATCAGACACCAAGAAAATACCGCACTGCAAACCTATAAACGAGTACAGACTCTCTAATACATTGGATTACACTACTACTTTTGGGATTATTTTTAGTAAGTCAGACTCACGCAAATAAGCAATGTTCACCTTGGGCTAGAAATGATAAAGAGGCAAATACTTCTTAAGATTAATTCACCTTATTTGCCAATGTCTTTGTCTTCTTTTTGTCTCGAACCCACAGCACAGAACCATTCGTCTTTTTCATTTCAAAAAGGTCTATTGCTTGAAAAAGGTCACTTAGCTTTTTAAATCCGTAGTTTCTTTGATCAAATGAAGCGTGATTAGATATATGCGTACCTATAGGCCCAAGCATCGCCCACCCGTCATCGTCTCCCACAGCTTCTATGGCTTGTCTTAAGAGATTAATTAGGCGCGTATCGCCTTTGATACTTCTAGTTTGTTTCTGTACTGGTTGTTCTTCCTTTTCATCGTCTAGATATAAGAAACGTGAACAACTATTTACAAATGGTAAAGCGGCTTTACGCTCACCAAAACCGATCACAAATTTTCCATCCGCAAGTGCTCTTGTAACTAATGGAGTAAAATCACAATCAGACGAAACTAAGCATATAACATCAATATCTTTGGTATACAGTATGTCCATCACGTCTATGACTAATGCCATATCTGTTGCGTTTTTTCCTTTTGTAAGATCAAATTGCTGAATGGGCTGAATTGCAAATTCGTGGAGAACTTCTTGCCAAGACTTTAGAGTGGGATTCGTCCAGTTTCCGTATGCTTTCCTTATATTAACTACACCGTATCGCGCTAACTCTGATAGGACCTTATCTATTTTGGGGGCGGGTGCATTATCCGCATCTATAAACAATGCGATTTTCTCTTTTTCTTGCATACAGTTCTCGTACTAAATCGGTGGCATATTCTAGGTTTATAGCATTACAAAAATTTAGGCAATGACGAAGCATGAAAAGTGATACGAGAAACAATGCCAAATTGAAAAGGGGCAGAGACGAGTCAGGACAGAACGCACTGATTCATTACTGGACACCCTTGTACTATGTAGTGCTGCAATATCTATCAAACGAGCATTCTTATAAACTATTTACTGGAAACGATAAGTGTCAATAAATTATCATTCCAAGCTTCTCGTGATACTTATTGAACAACCGACTCTTGGTAAGAGGCATATAATTAGCCCCGAACTCAAGAAAAGGAACACTTCAATGAAAGTAATCAGTACGTCTATATTGGCACTAAGTTTGACAACTTTGGGCTCAGCTCAAGCCTTTGAATTAAATAGTAGTGATATTCAAGAAGGTTATCCTATGGCTAAGACCTTTGAATATAATAGCTGGGGTTGTAGCGGTAATAACCAGTCACCTCAACTAACCTGGAAAGACGCTCCATCAGGTACTAAGAGCTTTGCAATCACAGTTTATGACCCCGATGCACCCACAGGCAGCGGATTTTGGCACTGGGTCGCATTCAACATTCCAACTTCAGTCAACGAACTACCACGAGGCGTAAACATTAAACATCTGGGTGGCATCGAGTCTCGTATAGATTATGGTACCGCTGGCTTTGGTGGTGCCTGTCCTCCTCAAGGGCATGGTATGCACCGTTACCAATTTACTGTGTGGGCATTGCCTACAGAAAAACTAGAACTTAACGAAAACACTCCAGCGGCTGTGGTCGGCTTTACGTTGAACAGTATCGCTTTAGACAAAGCCAAGTTAACCGCTACTTATACACGTTAAACCAAGATAACAATGAGGGGAATGATGAACCAACAATATCAAGTTACGATATTCCGAGCAGAGCAACTTCAAAAGCTCAGGAACGTACGGCTTCATTCCCCAAGCATTATTCAAATTATGACTGGCAGTAAACGTCTATTTTGGAGGGAATCTACTATAGATGTTTCCCATTCTGAATTGTTGTTATGCGAGGCTTCCGAGTCATTGAGTTTTGAGAACCTACCACAAAAGGGAAATTTTCGTTCCAGAGTGTTCAGTTTCTATGGCTTACCGAATGACTCAATAATTGAACTAAGTTGTATTAGTTCCGACTAGATCTGACACTTCAATTTGAAAAGAAGAGAGTTACCCACTTTGATTAAAGGTGCTTAATCACTAATCAAAGACAAAAAGAGGTAACTCTCATGCTTCATACTAGCAATCCAATTATCAAACACAAAGCGGGCCTTCTCAATCTTGCAGAAGAACTCGGTAATGTATCTAGAGCCTGTAAGGTTATGGGGGTATCAAGAGATACTTTCTACCGTTATCAAGAGTTGGTTGAGACGGGGGGTATTGATGCTCTGATTAACCGTAGCCGAAGAGCACCGAATTTGAAGAACCGTGTTGATAGTGAAACTGAGCAAGCCGTTATCAAATACGCCATCGACTTCCCAGCTCATGGACAAGTTAGAACGAGTAATGAATTACGTAAATTGGGAGTGTTTATCTCTCCAAGTGGCGTACGCTCAATCTGGCTTCGCAATGACCTAGAGAACTTCAAGAAACGTCTTATCGCACTGGAGAAACAGGTCGCAGAGAACGGTATTATCCTAACAGACGAGCAAGTTGCGGCTCTTGAGCGTAAGAAGCACGATGATGAGGCTTGTGGTGAGATAGAAACAGCGCATCCAGGTTATCTCGGCTCTCAAGACACATTCTATGTTGGCAACTTGAAAGGTGTTGGTCGCATCTATCAACAAACCTTCGTTGATACCTACAGTAAAGTCGCCTTTGCCAAGCTCTACACAACGAAAACACCAATCACCGCAGCGGATATATTGAATGATAAGGTTCTACCGTTCTTTGAGGCGCATGAACTGCCAATGCTGCGAATCTTGACTGACCGAGGCACTGAATACTGTGGTCGTGTTGAGCAGCACGATTACCAGCTCTACCTAGCCATTAATGATATCGACCACACGAAAACTAAAGCGATGTCACCACAAACAAATGGTATCTGCGAGCGCTTCCACAAGACCATATTGAATGAGTTCTACCAAGTGACATTCAGAAAGAAACTGTATGGTTCTATCGAAGAGTTGCAGAAAGATCTGGACGAATGGATGGACTACTACAACAATCACCGTACTCATCAAGGAAAAATGTGCTGTGGCAGAACGCCGATAGAAACATTAGAGGATGGGAAATCAATCTGGGCTGAAAAGAATCTAGCCCAGATATAATCTGACAGGCACCAAGTCGAAAAGTGGGTAACTGTCAGATCAGGTCTGAATTAGTACAACTAAGTAAAAGTAACGGTGGTACAGAACAGACTCCCATACTAGAAGTTAGTGACGCATTACAAGTTACCCTTAACGCACTTTTCTCATTCAACCAACAAAGTATGAGTCAGGAGACCCAATATTATTGGGTACAGGGGCTTTATCAACAGCTGGCAGAACGTGGCGTATTACATTGTCTGTTTACTGATAACAATACTAAATTTAGTCAGAAATTAAGCCGCTATCTGGCGAAAAATCCAAGTGAGGAGCACTCTTTAGACTCGGTTGCGCAGCACTTTGCTATAAGCCGTTCAACAATGATTAGAAAACTTAAGAAAGAAGACACGCAATATAGAGAAGTGCTAGCAGAAGTCCGATTAAATCATGCATTAAACTTAATGCAAAAAGGTCACAATAACGTCGCAATGCTGGCTCTTTCATGTGGCTATCAATCCGAAGGACGATTTAGCCAACGCTTTAAAGGCAAATTTGGACTAACACCAAGTGACTACATCAAAACCGTCGCTGTTCAATGATTTATTCATGCAGAATGATACATACAGGTCTCATTATCTGACAATCGAAATGCACCTGAAAAATAACTTATTGTGTTTATAACTACTACGGATTATCAGTTTCATATACTTTGTCGCATTACAAAAAATAGGTCAACTGGTACCTACCTCGAAGAAAGGATTAGTCGTAGTCCTATTGCTGTGTTTCCTGCTAGGAATTGATATCCAGCCTCCAAGCTTTTAAGTGCTAGAACATCTACTCTTCTATTTCAGATGAATATTTTAATCCGATAATGTTCATACCATTTTGAGCTAACTGCAACATTGACTCGTTTCGGGGAAGTATTTAGTTAGAACAGAACGGAAAACTGAAAACGCAAACATATCCATTTGGTTTAGCTTACTCACCAATGTATGCGTAGCAAACGCAGTTCCACAAAGTGAATTCTTAGTTGCTGGTGTGTTCAGTTTGTCTTTGTTTTCACTGCACACACAAATGGCCATTTCTCGATAAGGTTTTATGGCCTTCTTTGACGGTGCAGTGATTCAGTTTGCTAGAGGGATAATCAGTTCAATGGTGCTTGGTTCAATTGTGCTTCCTGCATTTCTGATAAGCCACCACCGTTGTGAACATTGATGAAGCCCTGTTTCACAAGAGATTCCATCGCCATGCCCGAGCGGTTTCCACTGCGGCAGTAAACGACAATTGAACGATCTTTGGCGATATCTGCAAAACCAGTTTCAACCGTGTTGAGTGGAATATTAATCGCGTTGTCGAGGTGACCTTGAGCGAACTCTTCAGGGGTTCTAACATCGACAACCAGTGCGCCACTCTCAATCAGTTCCCATGCGGCATCAGCTCGCTGTGATGCCAAAGCTGAACCTGCTGGTAACGCCATTGCGCCGCCTAAAAGTAAACTTAATAGCTTTTTCCACATAACCTTACATCTCCTTGGTGGATATCCTACTGAACTCATTATGAACGCAATTTTCCAAGTTCGACAATAAAAAAGCTGAAGTGTTCATTTCGTTGCTCTGTTACAGATTAGCAATAGATATCTTTGTAAGAATTATCAGAAATAAACTCATTTTTGATGGCTTAACATTAACCTGATTGTGAAGAATGCTAGAGTGTCATTCTTTCGATGCTAGCGTTGACTAAGCCTAATAATTCAATGGGTTTCAACGACGTTTAGCATTAAATCATTCTTACTAATGTTATGAAGTAAAAGCACATGGCTGACGTTGTAAAAAGAAGAGTACATAGTGGTTTTACCTTAATAGAACTTATCGTCGTTATTGTCATTCTAGGACTATTAGCAGTTACCGCCGCTCCTAAATACTTTGGGCTAAGTTCATCTGCTAAAACAAAAGTGTTGCAGGATGCCGAAGGTAGAATCCACTCGTTAAATGAAATGGTTCATGCAAAAGCAATTATCGAAAATGTTGGAGATCTGTCTGGGAATATTTTGATTGAAACTAATCTAGGGCAAATCAATTTATATAATGGTTATCTTGAATCCCACCAATATGATAATGAGAGCGGAAGCCGTATCGACATTTTTAATATGATAGGTCTGGAAGAAGGAGGCTTGCTTCATATTGGCGACGAAGCAGGGGAAGATGGCGTGGAATGGGGATGTACTCGTCGCAGAGCAGGCTTTGGTTTGTTGGGAACCGCAGGCTCGAATAGCGAAACTGGAGACGCTTGTTATGTTGAATATGGAGAAGCCTGTAGCCTTGAAGAGTCCTATTCAGTAGTAGTCAACAGCCTTGGGTGTTGATGCTTAAATATCGACTTGAGTTGTGAGTGGAGAATGCCAACATAACGGCTTAGCCGCTTTATCGGTTCTCCACCAATAAATATTTAACTTGCCGCTTTCAATTCGCTTAATACATCGTGCATTGAGTTGCGAATATATGGGCCGAGTGCCAGTACATCGTCACAAGGTTTAACTAAATCAGGAATTTGATAAGTGATCATGTTCGCAGCCATCGCAGATTTCACACCGTTGTTCGAATCTTCAAAGGCAAGACAATGCTCTGGGGCGATATTTAAGCGCTCAGCCGCGAGCAGATAAATCTCTGGGTCTGGTTTACCGTTCTTCACTTCACAGCCTGTCGCGTAGGTATCGAAGTACTGATCAAGCTCAGCCAAACGCAGTTTTACAGTTGCAACGTCGCGTTGAGTGGAGGTAGCGACAGCGGTAGGAATATTGTTTTCTTTCAGCCATTGCAAAAGTTCAACAACCCCTTCTTTGACAGGAATAGCTTGGTGCTTCACAACTGCGTCATAGCGCTTACGCCATTCTTGATGCAGTACTGGGTAGTCTAAATCAGGGCCGTAACCTTCACGTAAGGTTTGTTCTATTCCCGCCGCGTTTTTGCCAATCACAGACAGGTAAATCTCTCGGTGGAAAGGTACGCCTACTGCGTAGCAGGCTTGTTCGAAGATTTCTAAACAGACTTGCTCGGTATTCAGCAATAGTCCGTCCATATCAAAAATAGCAGCTTTGAATTTCATTATTACAACTTTGAGCTGGTGTGCGGAAGCTCGTTATTCTCCCATATTCTGACTTTGAAGTGAGATTTTTTTTATCGCCTTGAAAGTGTCTGCTTATCTTTTCTTACGTAACGCATTAGGCCGAGAGAGATTTTTTGCGTTGGGTTATCCTTACGCCCCCGTTTTTGGGATCAGCTTCAAACAACATACCGGCTTAAGCCGTCTTGGAAGGTAAAATCGTTGAAATCTGCATCAATTCAGCAATGGGTGCCAGGGTTGCACCAGCTCAAAAATTATGACCGTTCGTGGCTAAAGGATGATGTTCGCGCGGCTGTCTCTGTTGTTGCTGTTGCGTTACCGGTGGCGATTGCCTATGCCCAGTTAACGGGTGTGTCAGCTATTGTGGGCTTGTATTCCTGCATCCTGCCAATGATCGTTTACGCTCTGTTCGGCACATCTCGCCAATTGATCGTTGGGCCTGATGCTGCAACTTGTGCGGTAGTTGCTGCGGTTGTTACGCCATTAGCTGGTGGTGATCCTATTCGTCATATGGAACTGGTCACGGTGATGACGTTAATGACAGGGGGATGGTGTATTTTAGCCAGCCGCTTCAAGTTAGGCATTCTGGCGGATTTCTTATCTCGTCCAATATTGATTGGTCTATTAAATGGTGTGGCGTTGACCATTATCTTTGGTCAGTTGGTGAAGTTTATCGGGATTAAAAATTCTGAGGAATTCTTACTTCAGAATGTGATTGATACGCCTTGGATTATCTTCGATGTGCATTGGCAGACCGTTGCAATAAGTGTTGTGACGGCGGTGATTTATTTTGGCTTTAAGAAGTTTCAGCCTAGCTCTCCTGCCGCAATGATCTCAATTTGTGTTGCGAGTTTATTGGTGTGGTTTTTCCAACTTGATGAACAGGGTGTCAAGGTGATTGGTTCTATCCAAGGCGGATTGCCAACGCTCCACGTTCCAAATATTGAAGTGACAACGTTACGTGAACTGGTGATGCCTGCGCTGAACTTAGCTATGGTGAGTTTTGTGAGTATGATGCTCACCGCCCGTAGCTTTGCGGCCAAGAATGGTTACGAAATCGATGCGGATAAAGAGTTTCAGGCATTGGGTTTGGCGAACTTGGCTTCTGCGTTCTCGCAAGGCTTTGCGATCAGTGGTGCTGATTCTCGTACCGCAGTGAATGATGCCAACGGCGGTAAAAGCCAAATGGTTTCCATTATTGCTGCGCTGTTAGTGGCTGTTATTGCTATCTTCGTTTACGAGCCTTTACGTTATATTCCAATTGCGGCGTTGGGTGTGGTGTTAATCATTGCTGCCACATCATTGGTCGATTTATCGGGGATTTGGCAAATGAGGGTCCGCAATAAAGACGCCTTTTATTTAGCAACGATTACTTTCGTCGGCGTATTGGTGATTGGTGTGATACCGGGAATTACCATGGCGGTGTTGCTGGGTTTAGTGCAGTTCCTGCGAGTGATCATGCGTCCAACCGATGAACTGCTGGGTTTGGATAAAGAAGGAACCGTGCGTGCTTTAGATAGCTCAGACAAAGCTTCGCCGATTCCGGGTTTAACGATCTATCGTTTTAACTCTCCACTCACTTACTTCAACTCGCCTTACTTTAAGCGTCGAGTGCTGGATCATTCGGAAGCGGCAGCCCCAGAAGAGAAGTGTTTTATTATCGACGCGGTGTCTTGTTTTACTCACTTCGATTTAAGCGTTATGGCGACGCTTGCCGATGTGCACAAAATTCTAAAAGGCCGCGGTATCCGATTGGTTGTCGCTGGGCGCAAACCAAGTATGCGTAAGTGGTGTGAGTTAAGTGGTATTCCCGTCGGCGACGGTGGCCTAGTATTACGCGCAGATATGTTCGTGGCGATCAAACTCAGTGGCTGTTATTTCAATGCTGTTGGGGAAGGGCACATCCCTGAAATTCAGAAAGAAGCCGATAGCTCAGTCGAAGATATTCGTGTTGCTCCGAGTGTTGCTTAAAGAAGTTCCAAGTAAAGCTAACCTACCACTTTAGTTTCTCAGTTTTAATGGTCTTCATTCGAGTAAGTTTTTGCCTGAACAGGTTAAAAGTTACTCGAATGAAGGCCATTTTTTTGGCGATAATTTTAATGTATTGAAAGTATTAAACAAAATTCTTGGTACGGACTTTGGTTGTCGTATAGCAAAGCCAATAATAAACAACGTAGTCAATGAGTGATTATTGGTTAGTTTCGCTACTCAATTAAGGTAATCATTGGATGATCAATCGAATTAAATTCGCAGTGTTTTTTTGTTCATTAGTCTTTTTATCGGGATGTGTGAAAGATGATTTCGTCACATATAAACCGAAACTGGGCGATGAAAAAACGTATCAAATAGAGTTAACAAAGCGCCTTGTCTATGAAGGCCGCGATCTAGAGGAAAATCCTGTTTTATTTGAACAACTTAACCAAACTCGGTTTAAGGTTGACGGGATTCGTCCTGAAGCTATAAGTCTTGAGCAGCGTTACGATTATTTTTCTCTCGAAGGGATAGGTGGTTCTTTTAATAGTGTGATTGATGACACTTCGAATCGATATAAAGATATTCGCCAGCTGCTGTTAGAAGGCTTTAATTTGTCATTGGATAGGTCATCTACGGAACGCCCTATTTATTCAGCAAACAATCAAGATCTATGGAATAAGCTGAAAGATGCTGATAAGGAAGATCGAGTACAAGAGTTAGATGTGATGAAGTTTGTACCCATGATAGCGAAAAGCATCCCTGCGAAAGTAGGGGCTCAGGTACCGCTAAACGATTTTTGGGGACAGCCCGCGACATTAAAAGTAGAACTGATTGATGAACACGTGATAACGGCAACCATTGACGCTTTTTCTGACGACAAACAAACGGGTGTGGTGGCTAAGGTCACCATTGATCGCCAAAATGGTTGGGTTCGGAGCTTATCAATGATATCAAAGCAACCTGCACATCTGCCTGACTTGTACAATCCAACTTATGTTTTAACACATGCGCAAATAGCGGTTTCAGAATTATCTCTACAGGACATTCCTTATGCAGATGATGTTTTTCAGGACTCATCTCAGAATGTGGTGTCGGAACCTAAATTTTACGACTATGAAATTTTTGATATAGAGCCAACGGGCAAGTTGGTGGGAAATACCAAAGGTGCCTTTTATTTTGATAAAGATAGGTTGAGGTTGGTTTACCCATCAGTCGTTGAAGGTGGTGAGAATTATTACAGTTATAGTCTGGATAAACTTTATGCGCTGGATAAAAACGGCCAGCGAGACAAGCAAAAGTTTTGGTTAGAGGGCTATTACAGAGAGTGGAAGTCTTGGGAATCTGATGGAATTGTTTCTCTGGATTTTCCCGCCTTGCCTTTAGGTTGGGATGCAGAGAAAAAATTAGATGATTTTCATGCGTTTGAAGGGGAAGTATCTATTCAACACCACCAAAGAGTTAAAGAGGAGGTGGAGTGGGTTTCTGGTCAGAACCGAGTATTGAATGTACAGGGGATTGATGTTCGGATTCTTCCTGTGTCAGATACCTCTGAACACTACTTGATAGTCGCCAAACACAGCGGAGACAGCTGGCTTGCTCCATATGTTGTTGAAACTGGAGGGACGACGAAAAATGCTTATGTGACTTCATTAGATCGAGTACGTTCATTAATCTCAAATGAACTGTATTAGTTCCGACTAGATCTGACACTTCAATTTGAAAAGAAGAGAGTTACCCACTTTGATTAAAGGTGCTTAATCACTAATCAAAGACAAAAAGAGGTAACTCTCATGCTTCATACTAGCAATCCAATTATCAAACACAAAGCGGGCCTTCTCAATCTTGCAGAAGAACTCGGTAATGTATCTAGAGCCTGTAAGGTTATGGGGGTATCAAGAGATACTTTCTACCGTTATCAAGAGTTGGTTGAGACGGGGGGTATTGATGCTCTGATTAACCGTAGCCGAAGAGCACCGAATTTGAAGAACCGTGTTGATAGTGAAACTGAGCAAGCCGTTATCAAATACGCCATCGACTTCCCAGCTCATGGACAAGTTAGAACGAGTAATGAATTACGTAAATTGGGAGTGTTTATCTCTCCAAGTGGCGTACGCTCAATCTGGCTTCGCAATGACCTAGAGAACTTCAAGAAACGTCTTATCGCACTGGAGAAACAGGTCGCAGAGAACGGTATTATCCTAACAGACGAGCAAGTTGCGGCTCTTGAGCGTAAGAAGCACGATGATGAGGCTTGTGGTGAGATAGAAACAGCGCATCCAGGTTATCTCGGCTCTCAAGACACATTCTATGTTGGCAACTTGAAAGGTGTTGGTCGCATCTATCAACAAACCTTCGTTGATACCTACAGTAAAGTCGCCTTTGCCAAGCTCTACACAACGAAAACACCAATCACCGCAGCGGATATATTGAATGATAAGGTTCTACCGTTCTTTGAGGCGCATGAACTGCCAATGCTGCGAATCTTGACTGACCGAGGCACTGAATACTGTGGTCGTGTTGAGCAGCACGATTACCAGCTCTACCTAGCCATTAATGATATCGACCACACGAAAACTAAAGCGATGTCACCACAAACAAATGGTATCTGCGAGCGCTTCCACAAGACCATATTGAATGAGTTCTACCAAGTGACATTCAGAAAGAAACTGTATGGTTCTATCGAAGAGTTGCAGAAAGATCTGGACGAATGGATGGACTACTACAACAATCACCGTACTCATCAAGGAAAAATGTGCTGTGGCAGAACGCCGATAGAAACATTAGAGGATGGGAAATCAATCTGGGCTGAAAAGAATCTAGCCCAGATATAATCTGACAGGCACCAAGTCGAAAAGTGGGTAACTGTCAGATCAGGTCTGAATTAGTACAAATGAACAGTTTGACTCTTTAGATTTCAGTGAAGATTGGAATCATGATTATTCTATCTTCGAAGTGATATTTTCTCAGAAACCCAACAACGTACAGTTTTATATTGACTATACCGACCCAACCAAGAGCATCACGCAGCTAGTCCAATTTGTGGATTATTTTTCTTATCTTGAAGATACAAACAATCCATCATTTGTGGAAACCATCAACGATGCCAATGAACTACCTAAGAGCGAAGAGCCATTCTCTATTGAATCTGCCTTCCCAGTCGTGTCGGATATATATGGGTTAAAGTTTACCCTTCCTCAAGACTGGCAACAAAGCTGTGAGTTAAGGGTCGCAAAAGGGTTTTCAGTTAATAATCATTCAGTCTTGTGGCTTCGCAACGGCAGTCAAAGATCCGAATTTTTCTTGTCAACAGAAGATGGTATACGCCGAAATTTCTATAACAAAGAAGTAACTACAGAACTGATTTGCAACTCTCGACCAGAAGAAACGTATTTCACTCCTCAAACCGTATCTAACAAACCTTGGTTGATTAACGTTGATTCTTTAAATGAGTTGGACCCCAACGTCGATGTTCTCTCTATGACGATTGAAACGTTTGTACAACGTTTCAAGTTCTACAATCGTGACCAAAATTCTTTAGTTGTGTTAAATGCTCAGAAGGAGCTTACAGGTTTTGAAAGCTTCAGTAACAGTGGTGCGCCAGATAGATATAGGGTAAATCCATTTCGTCAGGAGTTACTGAGCAGTATTTTAAGCGATGAGGGATACCTTGTGGTATCAGGTGTTGTTACTTCAGGAAAATTGACTTCTCTGCAACCATTTCAGTACCAGCGGCAGTGGCAGCACTCTTTCCCTGCTTTCCCTTCGGAGCAATAAGCTATGCGTTTAATAACTCTAATTATTATTGCTCTTAGTTTTAGTCCTTTTGCCTACAGCAAGGTTGTCTGGCTTGATGAACAATGGAAGGAAACAAGTAAAGAAACGGCTTCATTTTATATTGAAGTTCCCTTAGAGAGAGATGGTAAGGCTTGGATCGCGGAGATTTACTACAAGGAAAATGATCAACTGCGTTTTAAAACGAAGATTACACAAGATTCCATTTTTCATCCGGAGGCAAATCTAATAGGTGACCACTATTACTATTTTAAAAATGGGGATATTCAGTCGAAAGGTTCTCTTGATGAGAATGGACAGGGGAATGGCAAGGTCGTTGGTTATTTTGAGAATGCTCCTGAGAAAATATGCTCTATCGCATATTTTATAAATGGTGTGAAACATGGCCCAGAACTAAGTTTTTATAGTAAAGGCGGGCTTTCCACAGAAAGCGAATATCGAAACGGAAAGCTTCATGGTTTACAAAAGTTTTATTCCCAACAAGGTGTGCTATCTGAGCAAAGAAGCTATGAAGATGGTCAATTACATGGGCCACAAAAAATCTGGGGTGAAGAAAGTGCCATTCTGGTTTTAGTGGAGCATTACCAATCTGGTAAAAAGCATGGTCAACAAACACGCTATTTCGCCGACGGGACGCTTGCAGAGAGCAAGTTCTATTCACAGGATACCCTTATAGGAAATCGAGAATTATTCTATTCAGACGGCAGACTGAAAGAGCGTGAACGCTATGATGAAAACGGTCGCCGAATGGAAAGAAATTATTTTTATGATCACAATGCTCAAAGAGTCGAACAGATATGGAGTTATACGGATAGAGGGGTTACTGAAGATAAGAGGCGCTACCAAGATGAGCAACTTATACAGCACGAACGCATATTTACGGGAGAAAACACTCTTGCAGGGCAAGTAATCGAAGAAGAGTTTGATCCCCAAGGTACGCTAATTGCTCGCAAAGAAACTCGTAATGGGAAGTTATATGGGGAGCATATCTGGCATGAGAAGATCGACCGTTCTGAGTACCGAATTTCGAATACTGGCTACTATGTCGATGGTTTACAGCATGGAAGGTATCTAAGTAAGGCTCAAGATGGAAGTACCTTGGAACAGGGACAATATTTTATGGGCGAAAAGATTGGACCTTGGCTTTATAGAGCTCCCAATAGTGAACGCACAGTTATCTATGATGAATATGGTAAGAAGCACGGAGAAGAACGAGAGCTGGCTTCGAATGGTACAGTCATCAGTCATGCAACTTATCATCACGGACAGTTAGATGGGTTATATGAGCGGTATGATGATGATCGAACACTGCTTGAATCGGGTATATATAAACTGGGTGTCAAAAATGGAGCATGGTTAGAGCTAGAGACCACGGGGTACAGTAATAATTACGTATCTAAAGGGGAATATCGGCAAGGTAATCGAGTAGGTTTGTGGGTTTCAACAACTAAGAGTGGATATGAAATTGGCCGTAGTAACTATAATGATGAAGGTCAATTACATGGAATTCGTTACCACATGGATCCCAATGGTAGTGGTGCATTAACGAAAGTAGAGCACTATGTGAGTGGCCTAATAGTGGGGAAGCAGTTCCAATATCGTGATGGTAAACTCGCAAAAGTGACGCTCTATGATGAAAATGGACAGAAGCAGAAAGTAATATTTCAGGATCCTGAAGTGAAGGAAGTTTTTGATCTCGAATCGCTACTATTTAATTGTACTAATTCAGACCTGATCTGACAGTTACCCACTTTTCGACTTGGTGCCTGTCAGATTATATCTGGGCTAGATTCTTTTCAGCCCAGATTGATTTCCCATCCTCTAATGTTTCTATCGGCGTTCTGCCACAGCACATTTTTCCTTGATGAGTACGGTGATTGTTGTAGTAGTCCATCCATTCGTCCAGATCTTTCTGCAACTCTTCGATAGAACCATACAGTTTCTTTCTGAATGTCACTTGGTAGAACTCATTCAATATGGTCTTGTGGAAGCGCTCGCAGATACCATTTGTTTGTGGTGACATCGCTTTAGTTTTCGTGTGGTCGATATCATTAATGGCTAGGTAGAGCTGGTAATCGTGCTGCTCAACACGACCACAGTATTCAGTGCCTCGGTCAGTCAAGATTCGCAGCATTGGCAGTTCATGCGCCTCAAAGAACGGTAGAACCTTATCATTCAATATATCCGCTGCGGTGATTGGTGTTTTCGTTGTGTAGAGCTTGGCAAAGGCGACTTTACTGTAGGTATCAACGAAGGTTTGTTGATAGATGCGACCAACACCTTTCAAGTTGCCAACATAGAATGTGTCTTGAGAGCCGAGATAACCTGGATGCGCTGTTTCTATCTCACCACAAGCCTCATCATCGTGCTTCTTACGCTCAAGAGCCGCAACTTGCTCGTCTGTTAGGATAATACCGTTCTCTGCGACCTGTTTCTCCAGTGCGATAAGACGTTTCTTGAAGTTCTCTAGGTCATTGCGAAGCCAGATTGAGCGTACGCCACTTGGAGAGATAAACACTCCCAATTTACGTAATTCATTACTCGTTCTAACTTGTCCATGAGCTGGGAAGTCGATGGCGTATTTGATAACGGCTTGCTCAGTTTCACTATCAACACGGTTCTTCAAATTCGGTGCTCTTCGGCTACGGTTAATCAGAGCATCAATACCCCCCGTCTCAACCAACTCTTGATAACGGTAGAAAGTATCTCTTGATACCCCCATAACCTTACAGGCTCTAGATACATTACCGAGTTCTTCTGCAAGATTGAGAAGGCCCGCTTTGTGTTTGATAATTGGATTGCTAGTATGAAGCATGAGAGTTACCTCTTTTTGTCTTTGATTAGTGATTAAGCACCTTTAATCAAAGTGGGTAACTCTCTTCTTTTCAAATTGAAGTGTCAGATCTAGTCGGAACTAATACAATTTAATTAATACAAGGTTTGCCTATAGAGGTCGCTGACTTACTTCTGTGCTGTCTATGATTACCAGTTTGCAGCGATCGTTATAAGAGAGTTCAAGTTTCGATACAAAAGTAATATTACTTTTTAAGCCTGTCTCAATGACAGGCTTTTTTATTGCATTTTTATTTCAATGTTTATGTGAAGGGTTTGAACAACTTAGGTTATGCTTAATGGAGAAATTAAGTATGTGATGTAAGGAACACAGCAATTGAAACACGTTTCGATCGAACAATGGATGCCCGGTTTTAATCAACTGAAACACTATGAACGTTCATGGTTTAAAGATGACCTCCGAGCCGCATTATCTGTGGTAGCTGTCGCCTTGCCAGTTGCTATTGCTTATGCGCAGTTAACTGGAGTGTCTGCGATTGTTGGTCTGTATTCGTGTGTGCTTCCTATGCTGGTTTATGCCTTGTTCGGAACCTCTCGGCAGTTAATCATTGGTCCTGATGCCGCAACTTGTGCGGTTATTGCTGCGGTGGTTACGCCTTTAGCCGCAGGCGACCCGACTAAACACTGGCAGCTTGTTATGACCATGACGGCGATGACTGGTATCTGGTGTATTTTAGCCAGCCGTTTCAAGCTGGGTGTTCTGGCGGATTTCCTATCAAGACCTATTTTGCTTGGCCTGCTTAACGGTGTGGCGTTGACCATTATTGTCGGTCAGTTTGCGAAGATATTCGGTTTGAAGTTCGAGCAGCGTTATCTGTTGGAACGATTGTATGAAACTCCTTCACTGTTGATGAGTCCTCATTGGCAAACCTTGATGATCAGTACCACGACTGTGGTTGTGTACTTGGCTTCAAAACGCTTTCGACCTCAGTGGCCAGCGGCAATGTTTGCGATTTTCATTACGGGTGTGATGGTTTGGTTGATGAAGTTAGACACCGTTGGTGTACAAGTGGTGGGCGTTATTCAAGGTGGGTTGCCAGCGTTTCAGGCTCCAACATTTGATATTGGTGTTTCCCGTGAACTCGTGGTTCCAGCACTTAACTTAGCGGTAGTAAGCTTCGTGAGTATGATGCTGACCGCACGTAGTTTTGCAGCGAAAAACGGCTATGACATTGATGCAGACAAAGAATTTCAGGCATTGGGACTTGCGAATCTCGCGTCTGCATTTTCACAAGGTTTTGCGATTAGTGGCGCAGATTCTCGCACCGCAGTGAATGATGCAAACGGCGGCAAATCACAACTGGTTTCAGTGATTGCAGCGGCGGTGATTGGCGCAATAGCGATATTCGCGTATCAGCCATTACAGTACATTCCGATTGCTGCACTAGGTGTTGTGCTGATTATTGCGTCAATGTCTTTACTGGATTTAAAAGGGGTTTGGCAACTTCGCAAACGCAATAAAGATGCGTTTTATCTTGCTTCCATTACGCTGGTGTCAGTGCTGGTTATTGGCGTTATTCCCGGTATCACTTTGGCGGTATTGTTGGGCTTGTTTCAGTTCCTTCGCGTGGTCATGCGTCCGAGAGACCAAGTATTAGGTTTGGATAAAAAAGGTACGGTACGTTCGATTGATCCTTCAGGCAAAGCGACAGCGATTCCGGGTTTGATCATTTATCGTTTTAACTCTCCGCTTACCTACTTTAACGCGCCGTACTTTAAGCGCCGATTATTGGAACTTTCAGAAGCTGGTGGCAGTGACGTTGTGTGTGTGGTGGTTGATGCGGTCTCAAGCTTTACTCACTTAGATCTTAGCGTGATGGCGATGCTGGGCGATGTTCAGACGATTCTGAAAAAACGAGGCATTCGCTTAGTGATCGCAGGGCGAAAACGTAGCCTACGTAAATGGTGTGAGTTAACAGGCGTGCCTGTTGGTGACGGTGGGGTAGTGCTTCGTGCCGATCTCTATTTAGCGATTAAGCTTAGCGGCTGTTATCAAGAAGCGGTTCAGGAAGGTCAGGTACCACCGGTGCAGAAAGAAGACGATCCAAACGAGAATACAACCAATGCAACTCCCGAAGTTGCTTAAAGTACAAACCAAAAAAAGAGCCTGTATCTACAGGCTCTTTTCGTATCCGGATGTTGAGATTAAAGCGGTTTAGCAACTTCAATCACTAGCTTGCCGAAGTTCTTACCTTCTAGCAGGCCAATTAGCTGTTCTGGAGCATTTTCCAAACCAACTTCAACTTGTTCACGGTATTTGATCTTACCTTCTGCTACCCATTTATTCATGTCTGCAGCAAACTCGCCGTAACGGTGACCGTAATCATCAAAGATAATAAAGCCTTGAACTTTTAGACGTTTAGTCAGGATCAGACCAGTTAGTTGAGACAAACGGTCTGGACCTTCAGGTAGAGATGTTGCGTTGTATTGAGCAATCAAACCACACACTGGCATACGAGCTTTGGTGTTCAACAGAGGCATAACGGCGTCGAATACTTTACCGCCCACGTTTTCGAAGTACACATCGATACCTTGTGGACAAGCTGCCTTAAGCTGCTCTGCAAAATCTTCCGCTTTATGGTCGATACAAGCGTCCATACCCAGTACTTCAACTGCATAACGACATTTCTCTTCACCACCAGCAATACCAACAACGCGGCAGCCTTTGATTTTACCAATCTGACCAACTGTTGAACCTACTGGACCTGTTGCTGAAGCAACAACAATGGTTTCACCCGCTTGTGGTGCACCGATATCCAAAAGACCCATGTAGGCGGTAAAGCCTGGCATACCAAGAATACCTAACGCCCATGAAGGGTTTGTTGGGTTCGCACCTAGTTTCAATAGGCCTGCGCCATTGGATAGTGAGTATTTCTGCCAACCGGTCGTGTATGAAAGAACCCATTCACCAACCTGGAAATCTGGGTTGTTTGATGCTTCAACCTGACACACAGTGCCACCAATCATGACGTCATTGATTGCTAAAGGTTCAGCATAAGATTCAGCATCACTCATGCGGCCGCGCATGTATGGATCGAGTGATAAGTAGATAGTACGCAGTAGAACTTCGCCTTCTTTTGGTTCTGGTTTAGCAACGGTTTCTAAGCGAAAGTTTTCTGGTGTTGGTGCGCCTACAGGGCGTGATGCCAACACGATACGTTGGTTTGTTGAGTCAGTCATTGAACTTTCCTTTTATATTTCTAGAATAATTAGACCAGTCGTCTAGTGTTCGTTTCAAAAAAACCGCTACGGAAATAGCGGATGAATCTGTTAAATCGGCACAGGTTAGCCGTTGTCGATATCGCTTAGTTGAGCTGTTCACCTTTTAAAACTTGTTCGGTTACTTTTAGTGCCTGAACTAAGCTCGCGTCATCGAGACGAATTTTGTTTATTAAGCTCGCACCAATCCAAAGGTTGTACAGCAACTCTGAAGTTTGGCGGCTATCTTTCACGTTTATTTCTCCGGACTGAATACCTTTTTCAATGTATTCTGCCACGGTACTAATCACGCGGTCTGTGCCTTTATGCAGCGCCAAGCGCATCGGCTCAGATAAATCAGAGACTTCACCTGCGAGTTTCACCACTAAGCATTTACCAGTTTGGCACGCACTGCTGTTTTGTTCCATCCAGTAACGCCAATATTGCATGAGCTTTTCATACTCACTCATATCACTGTTGGCGAACAGGTTTTCGAGCTTCTGCTGGTAATGATTGAAGTAATCTTGCAGCAGCGCTTCTCCAAACTGTTCTTTGGATTTGAAGTAGTGGTAGAAAGAACCTTTCGGTACTTCAGCATTTTTCAATAGCTCAGACAGGCCAACACCGGTAAACCCTTTGCTGGCAACCAGTTCATAGCCAATGTCTAAAATATGCTGTTTGGTGTCGTGTGATTTTTCGTTCATGGGCGGCAATATAATTTAAATTAGACCAGTCGTCTAGTGATTTTTTAAATGAACCTTAAAGTACAAATTTGGCTTACTTGCTCAATGAAATTGAACTTAAAAATCAGGATCGACTTGGAAGTGCATACGCTCTTTTGTGTAGGGATGATCAAAGCTCAGCCTTTCTGCGTGCAGATGAAGGCGCTTATTTTTTCGTCCGTATAGGTCATCGCCGACAATCGCCATATTCAAGCCGTCGGCGTGAGCACAATGCACACGAAGCTGGTGTGTTCGCCCTGTTTTCGGATACAAATAAACCCTGCTTTTGCCTTCATCGCTGCTGATTTTTTGCCAAAAGGTTTCTGCTGGTTTGCCGTGTTCGTAGCAAACCATTTGGCGAGGTCGGTCATCTAAATCACCACGCAGAGGAAGGGTGATTTCACCAGAATCCGCTGTCAGTTCGCCACTTAATATTGCTACGTAGCGCTTTTCAACGCCGCGAGTAATGAACTGCTTTTGCAAACTCTTGTTCGCGCGGCGAGTGAGTGCAAACACCAGTATTCCGGAAGTCGACATATCTAACCGATGCAGTACAAAAGGGCCTTCTACGTCGGTAAACATTGCCTCTAAGCGGGTTAGAACCGAATCTTTGATATTCACTCCGGGTACAGACAAAAACTCAGCGGGTTTGTTGACGACGACAATCGCTTCATCTTGATAGAGGATTTCGATCTCTTTGCCGTCAGCGGGGTTTTCAAGCAACGGATTGTCATCCAGTTCAATACCTTCAAGCATGTGGCCTAATATCGGATGGCACTTGTTGTTACATGCCGGATAATATTTCTTATGTTGGCGAATTTCGGATTTTGGTGAACGACCCCACCAGAATTCCGCCAATGCAATCGGCTTTAGTTGGTGTGCAAAAGCATATTGCAACAGTTTAGGGGCAGCACATTCGCCAGAACCGGCTGGTGGAATAGGGTTCGCCGTGCCTTCAAAGATGTCGACCAGCGATTTTTCATCACCCTGCTGATTTAAAAACTGATATTGCGAGAACAGCTTTTTCTGCAAAGCAGCAGAAAGCTGCTTACGCTTTTCTTTGAGTTCATCGAGCTGATTTTGGTGTTGTTCAAGTTCCGCTTGAAGCTGTGCTAACTCGTTATCCCACTTTTGTTTGAGATGCTTGAGCTGATTCTTTTCAGTGACGCTTTGTTGTGCAAGTTGTTCAAAAATCTCAGTTATCTCATCGTTCGACATGTTTTCAGGCGGTGTTTGACGCAGTAATTTGCGCTGCTTGCGTCCTTCAATCATCACTTGACGATGGGCTTCAATTTCTTGCTCTGCTTGCTTTTGACAAGCTTGAATCGCCTCAGTTAACTGCGCAGATATTGGCGACTCATTCAGCTCTCGAACTTGGCGGTTAATCTCTGCAATTTGATTGGCTTCCAAGCGGAAGAATGTCTCGTCTTCAAAACGATCAAATACTGGCGGCACGAAGTGAGGCTGTTGTAACTTTTCCGCCAGCAGACCAGAAAAAGCGGAGAGGTAACCTAGTTCGCCTTTTTGATTTTGTACCACTAACACGCCAAACATTTTGCCGTGAGAATCGGGTTCATTTTCAGTGAGCCCGAAAGGGTGTGTCCAATCGGTCTGAGTTTCAATATGTTGCTGGAGCTCTTTGGCGGCGATTTCGCTTAGCGGATGAGGTTCATAGCAAAACGGAAAAGTAAAACGCTCCGGTAATGTGTATTCAGAAATGTCAGTCTGAAATGGGGTAAAACAATGATCGGAGTGCTTCATAACGCTGGAACCTCTTTTAGGTCAACAAAACCTAGATAGATATAAGCGCGGAATTTTACTGGGCGCAGAGGGAAAATCCATCATTTTGTTTGTTTACCCATAATCACCAGAACGATGCCACCGAGAATCAGTGCGCTGACAGGGGTCAGGTGCAGGGTAAATGCTTCTCCCACCAGTAGAGTTCCGCCTGCTATGGCAATCACAGGTACAGACAATTGAGCGACGGAAGCCTGCAACATGGACAGATGACTAATCACTCGATACCACAAAATGTAGCCAGCAGCAGAAGCAATACTGCCGGAAATCAAAGCGAGAACGATACCTTTGGAGGAGCTTGAATCTAGGTTCACCATCCACGGTGTCAGTAATACGCAAAGTAGCCCAGCGACCCAAAATCCTTGAGAAATGGCTGAAATAGGGTTGCCGCTGTTGCGGCCGACCAGAGTAAAGACAGCCCATGCTAACCCCGAAAGAATCATCAACAGAGCGGAGAGAATATCGGGTCTGGTGACGCTGGGTGCCATGAGATAAACAAAACCGGATATAGAAACAACTAAACCCACAAGTTCTAATGCGTTGATTCTGTTCCCTTGGAAAAAGTGCGCCGCAAGTAAGCTAAGTTGCACCGTACCAAACAGAAGCAGAGCGCCTGTTCCGGTTGATAGCTCCAAGTAGGCAATAGAAAAACACAATGCATAAGTAAACAGAGCCAATCCAGCTTTGATGGCGAACATCGGCTGGTAGCGCCTCTCTGTCTTTTTCACCATCACACTGTGTAAAACAATCAAAGTAATGGCCCCTGAAACCAGACGAAGGTAAGTAAAGGTGGTGGCATCAATTGTTTGGTCTTGCAACGCTAGGCGACACAAAATGGAGTTTGCTGCGAAAGCAAACATGGTAACGACAGTTAAGAAAACAGGTGACACTATGATTAACCTTCTTGTTATGTTCTGGATAATTTAAGGTTAAACACATGTATACAACAAACTTTAATTTACTTTGATAATCAAACTAACTACACTTTAGAAAATTTGATTATCAAAGTATTTATTATGCAAACTCCAAGTTGTCCTCAAACGCAGACGTTTTCATACACCAACGAAAAAGGTGAAAAACGTACCCTTTATGTTCTGCTACTTACCGTTGTCACCATGGCTGTCGAGATTGTTGCGGGTAGTTTTTATGGATCTATGGCCTTGCTTGCTGACGGCTGGCATATGGGTACACACGCCGCTGCATTTTGTATCACGTTGTTCACTTATCGCTATGCCCGTAAACATGAGAAAACCCGAGCGTACACCTTTGGTACTGGTAAAGTTGGTGTTTTGGGTGGATACACAAGTGCAATCGGCTTAGGTTTGGTGGCGTTAGTAATGGCTGGAGAATCCATTCATCGCTTGTTTAACCCGCTAAGTATTCAGTTTAATGAAGCGATTATTGTTGCTGTCGTAGGTCTTGTGGTAAACGTCGCCAGTATGTTTTTATTGCACGACCATCACGACCATCACGACCATCACGACCATCACGACCATCACGACCATCACGACCATCACGACCATCACGACCATCACGACCATCACGACCATGCTCATGAGCATCATCATGATCACAACCTTACGGCGGCTTACATGCATGTGCTGGCTGATGCGTTAACTTCGTTATTGGCTATCGCGGCTTTGATAGTAGGTAAATATTTAGGTTGGGTGTGGTTAGACCCAATCATGGGTATTGTTGGTGCTCTTGTGATTACTAAGTGGGCAGTAGGTTTAATGAAGCAAACAGCGCCTATTTTGCTTGATGCTCATATCAGCCATGACTATGAAACGAAAGTGCTCGCCAAACTTACTGAAGCAGGCGCAAAAGTAATTGATATTCACGTTTGGAAAGTGAGTGCGAATCATTATTCTGCGGCGATACGAATGTCTGCTGAGTCGAATAAAGATGCACTGTACTTTAGACAGGTGTTGAAAGAGTTTGATAGACTCCACCACCTTACGCTAGAAGTAAACCCGCTTTAAAGGCTATGACATATGCACCAGTTGACCGAGCTTAACAACCTGATTACTGAGTTCTACGACAAGATGTCCTCTTGGGAGATGTCCGTTGTTAAAGAAACAGGGTACTCATTGGCTCAAATTCATACTCTTGAGGTGTTAGGCTCTCACGGTGCAATGCGAATGAAAGAGTTAGCGAATCGACTGAGCATTACAACGGGAACACTAACCGTTCAAGTGGAAAAATTGGTTCAGGCGGGGCTAATAGAACGTCAATCCATCGAAGGGGATCGACGTTCTATTCAGGTTACTTTGACTGAAGAAGGGAAAGAGGTGTTTCAACAACACAACGCTTTGCACATGTCGCTCACTGAAGAGCTCACTCGTCGTTTTAGTGCTGAGCAGCAAAAGAATCTGGCTCAAATGCTGACGCTAATCAATCAAGAGTTCTAACTCTCTCTAACTTCCCGCTCTAAAGCATTGGGACTACGGAAAGCAAGAGTAGTCCTCCCATCGCTCCGTTAAACCAGCGCACATATTTCGGATGATGCATCCATTGACTAAGCTGTTTACCTGCCGCCGTCCAGACACTGACTGAAGGAACATTCACCATCGCAAATACAATTGCAATAATGGCTAAACCAACCCAGCTGGTGGTGTAGTTGTAAACACTCACTGCGGTCAAAGCCATTGACCAGCCTTTCGGATTCACCCACTGAAACATGGCTGCTGAGAGAAAAGTCATTGGTTTATAGGTCGTACTGCTTTGACTTGGCTTACTAAGCACAATTTTGACAGCCAGATAAACTAAATAGCCTAAACACAGCCAGTGCAGTACCTGTTGAATGATAGGGTATTGTTGGAACACGCCAATCAAACCTATACCAACCAAAATGATCATGATGCTAAAGCCAAAAGTGACACCAGCCATATGAGGGATGGTTTTTTTGAAGCCAACATTCGCTCCAGACGTCATCAACATAATGTTGTTGGGACCAGGGGAAAACGTGGATACAAACGCAAACATCACTAAAGGCCACCATTGATATAAATCCATTTTCTCTCCTGCAATTGTTATCAAATGATGGAAAAATTGTAATTGGATGCGAACGCAATTTTGTGCTTATATTTGTGTCTACTGCAATTTAAAAGCAATAAAATTTAGCTATGGATAGATTTGACGAAAGAATATTGTTTGAGCTTCAGGGCGACGGAAGAATCTCAAATGTCGAGCTGGCGGAAAGGGTGGGATTATCGCCTTCGGCTACGTTAAGGCGAGTGCAGGAACTGGAGAGAACCAAAGTGATCAAAGGTTATCGCGCTGTATTGGACAAAAATCAGCTTGAAGTCGGTTTTATTGCCTATGTCTCTATAGGTTTAAATAGCCACACTAAGCAGTCGCAACTCGCATTTGAAGATCATGTTCGTTATGCCAAGGAAGTGGTGGAATGCCATAACATTACAGGCATGAATGAGTATCTGCTGCGCGTGGAAACTAAGGATCTAAATTCGTATAAGCGCTTTCACTCAAATGTCTTGGGTGAAAGTCCACAAGTGAAATCCATCTCGACCATGGTGGTGATGGATTCGCCGAAAGATGAGCGGCAATAGAGATTCGAAAACGTACAATACAAAAAAGGCGACGGAATTTAACCATCGCCTTTGTGTTTATGTTAGAGCTACAAACGGTTTAAACGCGGAAGTGGCTAAGTTGTTCTTTCTGCTGCTCTGCAAGTGCAGACAGTTCTTGGCTTGCTGCCGCTGACTGGGTAATACCAGCAACGTTCTGGCTTACCAATTCATAGATAGTTGCCAAGTTGCGGTTAATATCCGAAGTCACATGGTTTTGTTCTTCAGAAGCTGAGGCAACTTGCGTGTTGATGCCATTCAGTTCCGAAATCGCCAGACTAATATTGTTGAGATATTCACTTACCTGATCGCCCAATGCTTGATTGGTTTCAATCATCTTCAAGCTCATATTCATACTGTCATTTGCAATGCCAGATTTGCTTTGCAGCTCTTCAATGATGAGCTGAATTTCCTGAGTAGATTGCTGAGTACGTGCCGCGAGCATACGGACTTCGTCGGCAACGACAGCAAAGCCACGACCGCTTTCTCCGGCACGCGCCGCTTCAATTGCCGCGTTCAAAGCCAGCAAGTTGGTTTGTTCAGAAATGCCTTCAATCACTTCGATGACCTGACCAATTTGCTCAGACTGTTCTTTCAAACCATTCACAACCAATGCTGCTTCATTAAGCTGGCGAGCCATATCGATACTTGCTTTGTGGCTTTGTTCGAATATCGCCAAGCTCTCTTTTGCTTGCTGATTTGCTTGTTGCGCAGCTTGTTCTGCTTGAGAAGCATTGTCGGTCACACTCTGAGCGGCACTTTCAAGCTGGTTTACCGCTGAAGCCACTTGTTCCACTTCTTGCTTTTCTTGGTCAGAGTTAACACTTGATTGTGTCATCACTGCCGCAAGTTCTGTTGAAGCTGAAGCGACTTCGACACTAATGCGGATTAATGTTTCAACTGTTTGGCGCAGCTGTTTGGTTGTGGCGTTGATGTCTCGAGTTAGCGCACTCACTTCGTTGTTGCCTTCAACTTCAGCTTCAACTAGCAAGTTACCTTTCGCAACTTCACGCATAATCGTTTGTAGACTCTGAATCGGCTTAACGATGATACCCGCTAAAAGCCAACTGCAAAGTGCCGCAAGAATCAACACGGTAACAAATCCAATCATGGAGTTTTGCATTACTGTACCGTGATGATTTTCGGAAGCTCTGACACTTTCCAGCGCAAGGACGTTGAGCCTGCTTGAAAGTGCTTCAATCGCTTTGACCATTTGCGCGCCAGCATCTCTGTACGCGGCAGAGGCCTGCTGATATTTACTGTCAAAGCTTGAATCAAGATTGGTTTGGTTATGCTTAGTTTTAAGCAATGGGATCATGGTGTTAAGAGAGTAATCTACATAGTACTTCATCGCTTTTTGCAGCGAGGTGACTTCTGGCTGTAGACCTTGAACTGTGTTTAGAGATTGAAGAAGCTGAAGGTTCTTTGCTTCGTTCTCTTTTAGTACGGATTGAAGACGTGCGACTTCGTCAGGAGTGAACAAGCTATAGATAGCACTGATGCGCATACTATAGGTGTTGTTAACAATATTAGTGACATCATCTTTGTGCTCAACAAGCTGCTCGGTGGATTGAGTAACATTTTTGAACGCAGTTTTAAGACTTGATGAGCTATATGTAATACCAACAGTCAGAAGAAGCATAGTAACAAGTACAGGCACGACAACCTGTAACTTGATAGACAACCCGGAGATCAGCTTTCGCATGATTTATCCTTATGTAAATAGTAGTAATTATTATTTGATATTTTTGTAACTTAGGGAGTTTATCGATTTAGAGTAATAATTCAATTATCTCTAACTTCAAAATAGTCAAGTTTTGCCTAGTATTTGAGCATTTGTGCTGCCTTTTTGAAGATTGTCTGATTTTTTACTCAGGTGATAACGTTCCCAATTGAAATTTTATTTGAAATGAGAAACTGGGTACATATGTTTTGAGGGCTTTATTTCAATTTGTCATGCAGTTTTCAACGAACTGAAACACAACTGTCACATTTGGATTCTAAAGTGAATCCCGTTCCAGTAAATCAACGGCAAATAAATTAGCCACTTAAGGAAAGAATGTGATGAAAAAGACAGTAATCGGTGCAATCGCTCTTCTAGGCGCCCTAGCAATTAGCCCTGTTTCAGCAAAAGAAACTATCTCAGCAGTGGGTTCTAGCAGCGTAACACCACTGATGGAAGTTTTCTCAGAAACATACATGAAAACAAACTCGGACGTTTTTATTGAAGTACAAGGCCCAGGCTCTTCTGCTGGTATCAAAGCAGCGAAGAATGGCAGTGCAGATATTGGTATGTCTTCTCGTGGACTGAAAGACTCTGAAAAAGAATCAAACCTAGTAGAAGAAGTGATTGCTCGCGATGGTATCGCGGTAGTTGTTCACCCAAGTAACAAAGTGAAAGGCCTAACAGCAGAGCAAGTTTCTGAAATCTACAAAGGCGAAATCACTAACTGGAAACAAGTTGGTGGTGAAGACAAGCCAATCGTAGCGATCACTCGTGATACAGCTTCTGGTACTCGTGGCGCGTTTGAAGAAATCATGGAACTTAAGAAAAAAGTTTCTGGTAAAGAAGTTTCAGCTATTTCTCAGCGTGCGCAAGTTGCGAACGGTAACGGTGGTCTGAAAACTATGGTTGCTTCTAACCCATACTCAATCGGCTACATCTCTCTAGGTACAGTAGACGGTTCTGTTCATGCTCTAGCAATCGACGGTACTCCAGCAACAGTTGAGAACGTTAAAGCTGGTAGCTACAAAGTTGCTCGTCCTTTCCTAGTGCTTTACAAGAAAGGTGCTCCATCTGCATCAACACAAAAGTTCCTAGACTGGATGCTATCGGATGAAGCTCAAAAAATCGTTGCTTCACACCACTACATCTCAGTGAACTAAGATTTAAATATTTAAGCTTTGCTCAGCCCGCCTTGGGCTGGGCTTTTGTATTACATATCGGCGAACTAATGAATGTTAGCTAGCTCGGTAGGTGAGATTGAGAACATCTATGACCATCGCAAATAGTGACAAGCTTATGGATATCGAAAAGACGCAAGCAAAGCGTAAATTGCGTGCACAAAAGCGCGTAGATTGGAAAGAGCGTTTCTTCCACGGTTTGTTTTTGACGAGTGCCGTTATCGGTATCGTTTCTCTAGCTGTTATTGCCTACTTCATCGTTAGAGAGAGTATTCCTGCATTCCAAGAAGTTGGCGTTTCTGGAATCGTTCTTGGCCAAGACTGGTTACCACCGGCGTTATACGGTGTGGCTACCATGATTGTGGCATCGGTTGTTTCTACTTTCGGAGCGGTAATTGTTGGTGTTCCTATCGGTGTGCTGACGGCAATTTTTATCGCAGAGATTGCTCCTAAAAGTGTTGCGGACATCATTCGCCCAGCGGTTGAATTATTGGCGGGTATCCCTTCGGTTGTTTATGGCTTCTTCGGCCTAGTCATTATCGTTCCACTAATCCAGAATATTTTCCAAGTACCGGCGGGTAACACAATCCTAGCTGGGATTATTGTTCTTGGTGTGATGATTCTGCCAACTGTAATCACTGTATCTGAAACGTCGATCCGAGCTGTCCCTCGTGCTTATAAAGAAGGTTCTCTGGCTCTTGGCGCTTCAAACATCTACACCATTTTCAAACTTCTCGTTCCGGCGGCACGTTCAGGCATTATGACTGGTGTGATTCTGGGCATTGGCCGCGCGCTTGGTGAAACCATGGCGATCATCATGGTGATGGGGAACGCGCCAGCAATGCCTGAAGGTATTCTTGACTCAGCGCGTACTTTGACGGCAAACATTGCTATTGAGATGTCTTATGCCAGTGGTGTTCACGCCAACGCGTTGTATGCAACAGGTGTTGTGTTACTTGTGTTTATCATGATGCTTAACGCGGCTCTTCTGTACCTAAACCGTGAGAAAGCGAGGTAACGACTATGAGTTTCGCAAATCAAAAAAGAGCGGATCGCGCAAAACTAAAACAAGCACGTGAATTTAAAGACAACGTTTTAAGAGCGTTTATCTGGCTTGCGGCGGCTTTAACGGTTGGTTTTCTATTCTGGATTATCTGGTACATCCTATCTAACGGTTTAAAACACGTGGATTGGACATTCGTCACGGACGACTACACTCGTACTGGTGATGAACACGGTATTTTCCCGATGATCATCTCAACCATTTATATGGTGGTAGCTTCAATCGCGGTTGCGGCACCGATGGGTATCATGACGGCGATCTATCTTACCGAATATGCCAAAGTCGGCAGTAAGCTGGTGAAGATAATCCGTTTCTGTACCGAATCATTAGCGGGTATTCCATCGATCATCTTTGGTCTGTTTGGTATGACGTTCTTTGTTGTGATTCTTGGTTTAGGATTCTCGATTCTTTCGGGCGCATTAACCCTAAGTATCCTGATTCTGCCAGTGATCATTCGTACCACAGAAGAAGCATTAATGGCGGTACCACAAACGTATCGCGAAGGCTCTTATGGTCTTGGCGCTTCAAAAATTTACACCATCTGGCGTCTCATTTTGCCAAGTGCGATCCCAGGTATTCTAACTTCTGTCATTTTGAGTATTGGCCGCGTTATCGGTGAGTCAGCACCGGTGTTTTTAACCGCAGGTATGGTAGCTCGTGTTCCTGATTCTCTTTTGGATTCAGGTCGAACATTGACGGTTCACCTTTACAAACTGACAACTGAACTATTCACGATTGAAGAGTGGAATCAAGCGTACGGAACAGCCACTGTGCTGATTGTTGTTGTGTTGCTCATCAACATGGTTACCAAGTTAATCGCTAAGCGATTCAACACGGCAACTTACTAATCCGATACGACTGACAGAATTTAAGAGACACGACAATGAACAAATTTAATATTGAAAATCTGGATTTATTCTACGGCGAAAACCAAGCACTGAAATCTATCAACCTGCCAATTCCTACTCGTCAAGTGACGGCGCTGATTGGTCCATCTGGTTGTGGTAAATCAACGCTATTACGCTGCTTGAACCGCATGAACGATCTTATCGAAGGCGTCACCATCAAAGGCAAGCTTGAGATGGATGGTCAGGATATTTATGGCAACGTTGATGTTGCAGATATCCGTATTCGTGTAGGTATGGTTTTCCAAAAGCCGAACCCATTCCCTATGAGCATCTACGAAAACGTGGCGTACGGTCTACGTGCTCAAGGTGTGAAAGATAAGAAACATATTGATGAAGTGGTAGAACGTTCACTGCGTGGTGCAGCGCTTTGGGATGAAGTGAAAGATCGTTTGAAGTCACACGCGTTTGGTTTATCGGGTGGTCAGCAGCAACGTCTATGTATTGCTCGTACTATCGCAATGGAACCGGATGTGATCCTAATGGACGAACCGACGTCAGCTCTTGACCCAATTGCAACACACAAAATTGAAGAGTTGATGGAAGAGTTGAAGAAAAACTACACCATCGTTATCGTTACTCACTCAATGCAGCAAGCGCGTCGTATTTCTGATCGCACCGCATTCTTCCTGATGGGGGAGTTAGTTGAGCATGACGACACGCAGGTGATTTTCAGTCAACCAAAAGATGACAGAACAAAAGGCTACGTGAACGGTGATTTCGGCTAATCGCAACGCATTCACCAAAGAGATGTCTTCACTGACAATACTTACTGGCTAACACTATATAACTATAAAGCGATGGTAACCTTGCCCCTCATAATGAGGGGCCTTTTTTTTGATGCTTCATTACATACATTTTTTGGTCGGCAATGTGAATTAATTGGTTGATGTCGGTAGCATCATTTGGATAGGAGCTGATGCCAATACTGGTATTTAAAGCGCGATATTGATTGTCACCGACAACAAATTTGTGTTCAAAACACTGCTCAATAAGACTTTTCATCCCTTCTAGTTCCAGCGGCTCTACACTGTTAATAATGAGTGCAAACTCATCACCACCCATACGGAAAAGTTCATAATCGAAGGTCGGAATATGAGACAAACGTTTGGTTACTTGTTGTAAAACAGAATCACCAGCCAAATGCCCAAAGTCATCATTGATGGCTTTAAAACCGTTGAGATCCAACAGGAACAGCGAGTAATGACTACTATTAGGTCGATGTGAAATGGAGCGAAACATCGACAATCGGTTGCCGATATCGGTCAGCGGGTCCGTTAACGCTAACAAACGATGGTATTGAGCCTCTTTGTACCAAATGAAACTCACCAACCCGATAGAGAAAAACAATAGCAGAATGAGTGCATATTGAATATTAGTCACATACTCAGCTTGCGCCTTCTGCTCTAAATACATAGGGCTTTGAATTTTGAAGTTATCGTTAATGTATTGAATCACGTCCTGATAAAGAGCTTCGGTTCTCGTTGTGAAGTTAGCGAGTGACTGCTCGTCGTTGACGCTCACCAATAAGGATTCAAGTAGCTTGAAATGGTCAAATGTATTTTTGAAGTAGTGCAGCGTGCCGTCTATTTCTAAGAATTCATCCGCTTCGCTGTTATGCAAAATTAGATCAAAACGGCTCCAAGTAAGCTCATATTTTAGCTTCACATTTACGAGATCTTCTGGGGTATCGAGAGCATGAGGCATGATAGATACCAGCTCTGTAAATTCTTTGGTTAGGTAGAACAAAAACCAAGTCGCTTTATGCTGCTTATAGGTGTAGGAACGAGCTAACTCCTTGGTTGAAGTTAGCGTATAGAGATTAGCGATCATTAAAACAACAGAGACGATCAGTAGCAGCGTCTTTGTACGTTGAATTAATGGATGTAACTGCTTACTTTGAGAGGCTGCAATCATTTGTATTTAATCGATATCTCTTTAAGTTGCCATACCATTTGAGTGTGGTACTCCGGGGTATCTGTCTGCGGATATTTCGACATATCGTAAATAAACCAGAATGGGCCTTTGTCGCGTACTCGCATGGGTTCGCCATTAATAGCGTAAGCCACAATTGGAGTGTAGCGCTTCAAATCATCAATAGAAGTGGTTGAGGAGTAGTCGTTCAAAGCGATAAAGGAAACACTGGCTACATCTTTGGTTTTTAAATAACTCAACAAATCGATCATGGTGAAACCAGTAAAGACTGCGGCGTCAGGGTTGTTTCCCCAAGGAGTGCTAGTGGTAAAACTCACAACAGGTAACTCGCTTTTTAGCTGATGCATCGACAGTACAACTGGTGCTTGATCTGGCAGTCTTACAGTTAAGTCATACGCAGACGCGAAAGTACTAATAAAGAGTAGAGAAGCAGCTAAAATCCGTTTCATTCCATTCATTCACTTTTATATGTTGAGCGCTATTTGTACATAAATCGTCTGCAAAACGATCTATTCAGAATTTTCCTACGAAATTATACGGTGCATATCTAGCCAGTTCTATTTTTTATTAAGACTTATAGTGCTTAAGCTAGGTTGTTTAGGACTAATAACTGGGGTTTTATGCAATGAGGTGAATGAAATTCTGGGGATAGATATGGAGGGAGTTTTATATCATTTCAGCACAAGGGAATAAAAAAGGCTTCAACGAGTGAAGCCTTTTGTTTGCGAGTCTGAAATTAGAAAATCAAATGTGCAACACCAGCGATAACCGGTAGTGTGATTAATGTACGTAGAATGAAGATAACAAACAGTTCTACGAAGTTAACCGGAATACGGCTGCCTAGCATTAGCGCACCGACTTCAGACATGTAAATAAGCTGAGTAACAGACATTGCTGCGATAACAAAGCGAGTCATCTCATTATCAATTGAAGCTGCAAGGATTGCAGGAATGAACATGTCTGCAAAGCCAACCACAATTGTTTGAGATGCTTGAACCGCTTCTGGTACGCCTAATAGCTCTAGGTAAGGAATAAATGGTTGACCCAGAATCGAGAACACAGAGGTGTATTCAGCAATAACAAGAGCAACAGTACCTAGACCCATAACAACTGGAAGTACACCGAATACCATGTCGATAGCGTTACGAATACCTTCGCCAAACACCGACTTGAATGATTTCACTTGGCCAGCTTTCGTTAGTGCAAGCTCCATACCCCAAGAAAAAGACGAGTGACCTGCTGGAATCGCATCTGCATCCGCATCAGGTTTTGAACCATCAATGAAAGTGTTCTTCTTCAAGCTTAATGGTGGCAGGCGAGGAATAATGATCGCCGCAACAAAACCAGCTAAACAGATAGCGCCGTAAAATGGCAGGAATAAATGTTCCAATTCTACCTGAGCAATAACCACTAGACTGAACGTGATAGATACTGCTGAGAAGGTTGTACCGACAACAGCGGCTTCACGTTGAGTGTAGAATTTGTCTTCATATTGCTTACTTGTCAGTAGGATACCTACGCTGCCGTCACCTAACCAAGAAGCCACACAGTCAATTGCACTGCGGCCCGGTAGGTTAAACAGAGGACGCATGATTTTGCTTAGTAGCGCGCCCATCAGTTCTAACAAACCAAAGTTAAGCAGTAGTGGCAGTAGCAGACCGGCAAAAATGAACACAGAGAATAGCGTTGGTAATAAGCTTTCCAGAACTAAACCACCTGTGTCTCCTTCCCAGATAGCTTCAGGACCAACTTTGAAGAAAGTCATGATTACCGCTGCACCGCCAATGACTCGTACAGCTAACCATAACCAAGAAGGGTTAAATAGGTTGTTTAAGAATGGCTTCTCAACAATGAATGCCGGTTTGAAAAGTTTCGTCGCAAAAGAAGCAACCGACATAAATGCAATAATAGTGGTAATAATTGCAACTAAAGAGTCACCAAACAAAGCTTGTACTGATTTTGCTAATACAGCGACAGGAATGGTGAATGAACCGTCATAACTGATCGGTGCCATAAATAGGAACACCCCGATCAGAGAAGGGATCAGGAACATCCATAAACTTCCAGAAGATTTCTGTTCTACTGGAGTATCTAGTGTTTGAGCGTTATCTTGCATTATTTTTCTCGTGTTACTACTAGTCAATTAACACCATGTCCTTGGTATATTAATTCACTAAACATCCGTATTTACTCATTGGCGCGAGAATATCTATTTTTTGAAGCCTAAGCAATACTATTCATCAAAAAAGAGTAAATATTCATTCCTTTGCACTCTGAGAATGGCAAATCATGGTGATTTGTTTCGTTATTGTTACACTGGTGAAGGATTTGTATAAAATCATTTGTGTGCTTAATGTGAAGTTGGGCACAGACTTGTAGATCGAAATGCGGGTCGAAAGAGGTTTGCTTTCTATAAGTTACAGAATTATAAAGAAAAGCTCTTGGTTATTCGACCAAGAGCTAGAATCTAAGGATTGACAAGGGGAGATGTTTGCTTTTTCGCGTTAGGTTGGGTCTGAATTTGTTAATGAATTTTTATCGATGGTATTTAAGCTGATACGTAACGCGTCATCGAATTCTTTATACACATTCTCTTCACCCACAAGTTGAATAATTCCCGCCCTGTCGAGCTTTTGGGTGACACGCGGATTTGCACCTGATATGAGTACCGTGACATTTTTATGATGGAAGTTTTCGATGATTTCTTCGAGAGCTTGCAGTCCGGTAATGTCCATAAACGGTACCCATCTTAAACGGATGATAAGAATCTTCGGAGTTTCCTGAATGCTGGTCATCACACGTTCAAACGTTTCCGCTGCGGCAAAAAAGAACGGTCCATCGAGTGCATAAATAGCCAATTCTCGTGGTAATGCGCTCTTTCCATGACGCTGTAAATCAGGGGTTAATTCTTCAGGTGTTGATGCTTTCACTTCAACGCTTGAAGCCATGCGTTTAACAAAGTGAAGAATAGCAATAATCACACCTATGTTTACAGCCACTACAAGGTCTGCAAAAACAGTCAAGCTAAAGGTAATAAGCAGAATAACCACATCCGCCTTGGGAGCGCGTTTAACCAGTTTAACGAAGTGTGGAATTTCACTCATATTCCAAGCAACGACGAATAAAATCGCGCTAAGTGTTGCCAATGGAATGTTAACTGCCAGTGGCGCTAAAACGAGTAAGATGACAACAAGTGTTAAGGCGTGAATAATGCCGGCTAGTGGGCTATTACCCCCATTGCGAATATTGGTTGCGGTACGGGCAATAGCGCCTGTTGCTGCAATACCACCAAAAATAGGTGCGATGATATTGGCAATGCCTTGGCCCACTAACTCTTGGTTTGAATTGTGTTTAGTGCCCGCCATACCATCGGCAACAACCGCAGAAAGCAAAGATTCAATCGCGCCAAGCATAGCGATAGCAAAGGCAGGACCGATCAACTGAATAATCTGAGAAAAAGAGATATCTGGGACAGAAAGCTCTGGTAAACCTTGAGGAATACCGCCAAAAGCTGAGCCTATGGTACGCACGCCATCAAAGCCGATGACATACTGCAATGTGGTCACCACTACCAGTGCCAGTAAAGGTCCCGGAATGCGTGACAACTTTGGAATTTTAGGCGCTGCAATGACCAATACCAAAGATAATAAGGCTAATAAGGTGGTTGTTAAGTGAAATTGTGGGAACGCGTGGAAAATAGAAATCAGTTTTTGATGAAAATGCGCACCGCTGATCTGAGGCAGACCAAAGAAATCTTGCCATTGACCGACCCAAATGATGACGCCAATACCACTGGTAAAGCCGACGATAACAGGATCTGGGATATAGCGAATGATACTGCCGAGTTTGGTTACACCAAGAACAAGCAGAATGACACCCGCCATCATGGTCGCGATTTGTAATCCACCAACGCCATGCTGAGCAACAATCCCCGCCAAAATAACGATAAATGCGCCAGTAGGACCTGCGATTTGAACTCGCGAGCCGCCAAATATAGAAACAATTAAGCCAGCAATAATTGCGGTATAAATACCTTGTTCAGGTTTCACCCCTGATGCAATCGCGAATGCCATCGCTAAAGGAAGAGCAACCACCCCGACAATCAATCCCGCACTTAAATTGTTTAACCAATGCTTACTTTTGAACAGACCTGCTTTATGGGATTCATAGATGGCAAACATATCAATAGCCTTAAATATGGTGTGGTAATCGAACGGCGTCTGATTCTACGCTCATTTCCTATCCTGTAAAGGTAGGATTCAGATAGATTTTTAGCTGCAAAGTTTCCCTAGATTACAGTCCCTCGCGGGTAAAAATGACACTATAGCAAAGCGATCGTAATGAATTTTTACTAATTGTCTGTTGGCTTAGTACTCTCAAAGTCGGAAGGCTTGAGTTATAGTGTCCGCGCCTTATAAAACATCAAACTATAAACATTATGAAAAAACGTCTTTTACCTATTCCTCTGATTTTGCTCACTCCTATTGTTTTACTCGTTATCGTTGTGGTGGCGGGGGTCTATCGCTTCTCACTTTCTGATCAAGAGATCATGGCGAAATTTCCCACCACAACAATAAAGCAAGACCCGATCGCTCAAGCTGTTTTTGGATTGGACGTACCCAACCCAATCACCGTCCCGGTTCCTGAAACCCCAAGCTTTGCATTTATAGAGTCTTGGGATGAGCAGCAGCGCTGGGTGGTTGGCACTTATGATTCAGGAAGTGAGCGTGGCTCTGTCGCATTGGATACTCAACTAATGCTTAAGTTGGAAGGCTTTGAAGAGCAACATGGTTATCTTTCGGTGATTCGTGTTTCGAATCAGGGCTCAGGCGTATTCAACTATTTAGCCTTATTTAAATATGACTCACTCAGATCTCGAATGGTGATGGTCAGCAGCCAGCTTTTAGGGGATCGTGTCGATGTACAATCGTTGGTACAAAATGGTGGCAACGTAACCGTGACACTTTTAAGCCATGCAAATAATGTGGCTTTTTCTGAGGCAGCAACGGAATCTGTGTCTATACTGTTTTCGATATCGGAGAAATATCAGCTATCTCTATCCAATTAGGAACGCAGTTTCAGCAGGGTAGGTGCATAGTAGGATAATGGCTTAGTGATACTCAGTTGTTTGAGGAAACTTCTTGGCTGAAGTTGAAAGTTTATTTTTGAGTTTCTATCATTTGCCTAGCAGAACACTTTTTGAGCAAAAAATGGAGTTTGACATGATTAATAAGCGTTTCTTTAAGACAAAAGATGAAGTAGAAGTGACATTTGAGCTGGATGCACCTGATGTCGCATCGAATGTCGCTATTGTTGCTGATTTTCTTGATTGGCAGCCACAGCCGATGAAGAAAGTTGCAAAATCCAGTGTGTTTAAGTTTAAAACCCGCCTACCAAAAGATTCTAATTACCAGTTCCGTTATCTTTTAGACGAAGAACTTTGGGTGAATGATCCACAGGCTGATCAATATATTCCCAATGGCTATGGCGAAGATAACTGCATGGTATCCACACACCAATAAATTCGTTTAGATACCATATAGTTAAAAGTAATGTTGATTGGCTACTGAAGGCTAAACTTGCGCTATAAACAGTACTTCTAAAAAGGCACTTTTGTGCCTTTTTACTATTCTTTACTCGCTCAATAATGACTTTTTGTTAAGAAAGCCGTAATCTGTGCCTCTTTTTAAATGATTTACACAGGTAAGGTTGTGCTTTCAAAATCTGTTATTTTGCGATTTTCAGAGCTTTCAAAAAGAAAGAAAGCCTTTGCATTAGGGTTACCTATTGTAGCTGCTGCAGCCATCTTGTTATCGTCAAATCCTGAGTCAAATCAGCGACGTATTGCTTTATCTATCCAAGAATCAGACGTAGTAGAATCGATTTTTGGCGAGTCAAAGCAAGAGAGTTTGCCACTTCCTGATTACGAATATGTAATCAAATCCGGTGATAATTTAAGTAGCATCTTTAATCAGCTTGGTTTTTCCTACCAAGAACTGATGAAGATAATGGAAACCGACTTAAACTATCTGGCACTGGATACATTGAAGCCTGGCAACATACTGCGTTTCTGGTCAGGCGATAACAAACGAACTCTGGCTAAGATGGAGTTAGAGTTTAGTTTGGTTGAGCGAGCGGTTTATTCGCGTGTTGAAGATGGAAGTTTTGAATATAAGGACGTAACTTTACCTAGCCGATGGAAAGAGTTTGCTCTTGTCGGTGAAATTCAGGGTAGTTTTTCACAATCTGCGAACAAGATTGGTTTAGGCAGCGCTGAGATCGACCAAATTGTTGCTTTGTTGAAGGATAAAGTGAATTTTGGCCGAGATTTACGAGCCGGTGACCAGTTTGAAGTGGTGCAATCTCGTCAGTATGTCGGTGAAAAACTGACAGGCAACCGAGAAATTCAAGCGATTAAAATTTACAGCCGTAATAGCGAAGTGTCTGCGTATTTATACAAAGATGGTCAGTATTACGATAAAGATGGCAACAGTCTTCAACGTGCTTTTCAACGTTATCCGACAAAAACACATTGGAGAATGTCATCGGGCTTCGATCCTAATCGTCATCACCCTGTTACTGGACAGTATGCTCCGCACAATGGTACGGATTTCGCGACTCCGATAGGTACACCAATCTTGTCAACCGGTGACGGTGAAGTGATCATGACTCGTAACCACCCGTATGCGGGTAACTATGTTGTGATTAAGCATGACAACACCTATAGCACTCGTTACTTGCATTTAAGCAAGATACTGGTGCGTAAAGGGCAAAAAGTTACTCGCGGTCAACGCATTGGTTTGTCGGGTAAATCAGGGCGTGTAACTGGTCCGCATTTGCACTATGAATTGATCGTTCGTGGTCGTCCGGTTGATGCAATGAAAGCGAATATCCCAATGGCAACTTCGGTGCCGAAAAAAGAGATGTCCGTATTCCTTGCTCGACGTGATCAGCTCGATAAAATTCTCGACTCGAAAGAGAGCATGCTTGCTTCAAATACCAAAGACGTTCCTCAAGAAGGTTAGTCGTTGGTTCATTAATGTTTCAAGAGCCCTATCGTTTGATGGGGCTTTTTTATGTTTTAACTATCTATGTTTTAAAGATGTACGTGAAGATGCTTTGTCTGCCGCTTTACGTATATAATCCGCCGCGTACTTTATTGAGGAGAGATTTTATGCAGCAAAACGAATTTGAAGCTTTAGTAAAAAGCTTATGTGAGAAAGAGAACCTGCCTCAGGCTCTGGAGCTGCTAAAAGCGAGCGAAGATAAAGAGGTTGCGGAAGCGGCTCAGTCGTTAACAGGTCAGTTTGCATTAGCAGAAGTTGATGGTGAACAACGCATCTATCACGTCTTTTTGCAGCAGGATGAACAAGGCGAAGAGCAAGAGTTTGTCGAGCATATTATGAATGAAGGTGACGATGTGATTAAGTTTGTCGCTTGGTTCTTTGATATCCATTTTGATGTTAAACATAAAGATACTTACCAAGCAGCAGGCAAAACCTATCAGCAGCCGAAAAGAAGCTAACTGAGTTTTCGGAGACAGCTATGAATTTCCAATTAGCTTCAGCCTATATGGTGACGGGTGAAATGGTTGTAAAGCAAGTGATGAAAGACACGCTTTACGGAAAAGCTAAAGCGAAGAAGTCATCACGTATAAAGATGTTTGTTAAGAAAATCTGTCAGTAATTAAAAAGCCCTGAGGTTAATAGTCTCAGGGCTTTTGCTTAATCGATTGGAGATGGTTTTAGCCAATCTCTTTGCGATGAATCGGATGAACATTTTCTCCGTTCGATAGGCTTTCTTGATTCAAATCTCGTTGCGCTAACCATGTTTCTAAATCGCTGCATCCACCAATGTAGTTGCCTTCAATCCAAATTTGCGGAACCGTCACGGGCGTTTTTTCTCCGATAATGGCTTTCACCTCGGGAATCATTCTGTACAGCGCCGCACTGTCTTTTACCACATCATGGTACTGGTAATTGATGCCAGATTTGTCCAGCAACTGTTTTGCTTTGGCGCAGTAAGGGCAGGTTTCTTTACCAAACACGATATTGCCCTTCAACGAGTCACGCTTTGTCCATTCTTTAATCGCAGCTTGTACCAGCAGACCTCGGTTTAGGGCTTCTCCTTGGCTCACGACTTGTCCTTCAAGGATAACAATTGGCGCATGCCAAGCTCCGTGCTTCAAAGGTTCCCACCAATGCGATAGCCAGTCTTTCACTTCTAATTCAACAGGAACGTCTGCGAGTTCGTTTTTAAACGTATCGAGAAGTATGTCTTTTGTCAGTGTGCATTCACCGCACGGAATGTTCACTTTAAATGGGCCGAAGCTGCCTGCCCATCGATATAAAGTTATTTTAATTGGCTTTGTCATGGCTGATAGATACCCAGTTAACTTTCGCTTGATCACTTACAACATAAGAACGAACTCAGGCGGTTTTTATTTCAACGTGGCTCTTTTTTGCTTCCCACTGAGTAATGAAGGCGACAGACAAGATGATAATGATTGCCCCAAGCCATAGTCTACCTGGTGGAACCCAACCGAAAACCATCCAACCAGCAAGAACATTCAACGGCAGTTTTGCATGGTCGAAAGGCTGTACGAAGGACGCATCCGATACAGAGTATGCTTTAACTATCGACCACTGAGCTAAGGCTGTCATCGCGCCAGCAGCAATAAGTAATACCCATAACGTACCGCCGACAGGTGTTTGCCATTCAGGAATAGCCAAAAGCAGGTTAAACGGTGTAATCAGCAGCAACAGGTAAACAACCATAGTGGACGGGTTATCGACGGAAGAAAGTTTCTTTACCATCAGTGAATAACATGCCCAGAAAAACGCCGCGCCAACAGGAAGCAGTGTTGCCCAGCTAAAGTCTTCAGCCCACGGTTCAAGAATGATCATTGCGCCGATAAAGCCAGTCAGCGTTGCACCCCAGCGAGCGATTCCTACTTTTTCTTTCAGAATTAAGCCAGAGCCGACGGTGGCAAATAGTGGAGATGTCATCAGCAAAGCAATGCCTTGCCAGATAGGCACAGGGTAGGCGAGTGCCCATAACCATAATTGAATACCGATTACGGCTAGGAAAACACGAAATACGTGCCAACCAAAATGTTGGGTACGTAAAGATCGGCGAATGCCCAGCGTTTTGAGATAGGGAAGGATAACCACAATAGCGACTGCGTATTGAATCAAAGCCACCGTAGTTGAAGTAAGTCCGAACTTGATGGTCGCAATTTGCGTCACGCTGTTCACAACAGCAAAAGCTAACCCCGCTGTTAACATCCAAAAAGCGCCATGGATCGGCTGGTGTTTTCCGTTCATTTGAAATGCTTATACAAAGTAGATAATAGGGTGAATCATACGTTCTATTTACAGTGAAACCAATGTCGATTATCTGTTGAAGCTGTTCAGAATCTTTGAGGTAAGTTACAGATAAAAAAAGACCTCCCAGAAGGAGGTCGAAAGAACATGAAGTGACCAGTGATTTCTGCCTTATCACTGAAAAGAAGCACAAACGCTGCCTGCATTTGTATTTTCTATATAGCATTTACTGTGCCAATAATTATTTTTCTTTATTTACAGCAAGTTATGAAAATGTTGCGTGTTTGTACAATAACGTCATGTGCATCTTCATGGCGCACAACGCTGTGATGTGGTGCAAAAAAAAAAAGACCAAACGAATGTTTGGTCAAAAGGATTTATCTTGGGAGTATTTAAACCAAGCAAACATTGTGAGTGACAAATACATAGAGTATCTGACCCAATTTCTTTGCTGCGTCTAAAGGTAGACGGATTACGTGACGGTTTGATTTCAACTTGTTGTCATTATTGTGACTTGCAAAAAAAAGCTCGCACTTGGCGAGCTTGTTGAATACACATGCAAAAAATTAAGCGATTTTTACGCCATTCGCTGTCAGACCAACTGCGATATTGCCACGAGTTGCGTTTGAGTAAGGACATACTTGGTGAGCCGTTTTCACTAGTTCAACCGCTTGCGCTTCTTCAAGATCTAACTGAACATCTAGGCTAACAGTTAGAGCGAAACCACCCGTTTCGTTAGGACCAATACCCACTTCAGCGGTTACAGGAGCGGATTTAAGCGCTACTTTTGCTTCGCGAGCAACATGAAGAATCGCGTTTGAGAAACATGCTGAGTAGCCTGCTGCAAATAGTTGCTCTGGGTTTGTCGCTGTACCGTTACCGCCCATTTCTTTTGGGTAGCTCAAGTCTACAGACAGTAAACCGTCATCTGTTGAAACTTTACCGTTACGGCCTGCTAGTGCTGTTGCTTTAGTTGTGTAGATAGTCGCCATGTTTATCACCTTAATATATGTTGTGTGCAATCTAATTGTTTGCAATATTAAATCGATCTTTAGGTAGAATGCAAGTATATTGTGCACAATTTATTTTTGAGAGAGAGAAACATGAGTCATTGTGGAACAGGCAAGAATACGGATTCACTTGCTACAGAAGAGCTACTACTGCTTGATAAACAGGTGTGTTTTCCTTTGTATAGCGCAGCCAACGCCGTGATTCGTGCGTATCGACCATTGCTTGATGCTCTCGATCTTACCTATGCGCAATACTTAGTGATGATGGTACTGTGGGAGACAAACGGTATTAACGTAAAAATTCTTGGCGAGCGATTGCACCTCGATTCAGGCACATTGACTCCGCTGTTAAAGCGTCTCGAAAACAAAGGTATTGTGCTGCGCAAACGTGGTCAGTCTGACGAACGTGTGCGAGAGCTTTTCCTAACGGATGAAGGTTTTGCACTAAAGCAAAAAGCATTATCAGTACCCAACGCTATGCTATGTAAGTTTGACCTTGAATTGGATGATCTGATTTCGTTAAAAACACTTTGCGAAAAGGTCATTGCGAAGTTGTCCTGAACTTGGAAAATCGGGTCAAAGATCTTACTTCTAGTAACAGATCCATCAATTTAGTTGTTGAATTGTATGGATAAGATAAAATTTGTGCTCATTCAATGTTCAAGGAAGAAAAATGAACTCGGTTCGATTAGATGAGCAACTGATTTACCCGTCAAAAGTGGTGTGCGTTGGACGTAATTATGTTGAGCATATTAAAGAGTTAAATAATACCATTCCTGATCAAATGGTGGTGTTTAACAAGCCCAACAGCAGCGTAACTTCGATACTGAATTCTTTCCATCAGGAGACTCTGCATTACGAAACAGAGATCTGTTTCATGATTAAAGATGGTCAGTATGCCGCGGTTGGTTTGGGTTTGGACCTCACCAAGCGTGAACAGCAATCTGTATTGAAAAAACAAGGTCTACCTTGGGAACGAGCAAAGGCTTTTGATGGATCAGCAGTGTTCAGCCGTTTTATACCGCTAGAAGGGATTGATATCGCTTCTCTGCATCTGGAGTTGCTGATTAACTGCGTTCGAGTACAGGCGGGTGGTGTTGAACAAATGATGTTCAAACCCGATGTCATTTTGCAGGAATTAAAGTCTTACACCACTTTATTTGATGGTGACATCATCATGACAGGCACTCCACAAGGTGTGGGAGAAGTTCATCGCGGCGATGTTTTCCTAGGTCGTCTAAAAAGCGGTGATACCACACTTATCGAGATTGAATGGCCAGCTGAATAATAGGCAATTTATTCCCTTCTTACCTCTTATCCATATTGGCGATGTGAGAAGGGAAAACAGATTTCGTTTTCCCATTTCTTGTTTATCCCCAAACAACCAAGTTAAGCACCAGAAATACCGCCATACTCACCACTGTAGTGAGCAGTACGTTGTTCGTTTTCCAAGCAATAATGCCAGCTAGAACCGCAGCCCAAAGATAGGGGTTGCTGACGGAGATATTAAGCTGACTGTCGTGCGTAAAAACGATCGGTGCCCAAATTGCCGTTAATACCGCAGGGCTGGAATAGCTGAGCAGTTTCTGTACGCCCGGGCTAAGTCTTAGTGGCAGTCTGGGTTCAAGAAACAAATATCGACTGAGAAACACCAAACAGGTCATGGCTAAGATGGAGAGAATAATCATGCTTTATCTCCCTTTTCTTTGTTACTTGGCGTCTTTTTCGTTAAGGCTAGTTCGCTGAAATATCCCGCTAACATAGCGCCAACGCTGGCATACATTAAGCTGCCGTTTACATTAAAGATTGTCAGACTAACAGACAGTATTAACGCGGTAATCACGGAAATAAGAATCGGAATGCTCTTAACGTTTGGGATAACAATTGCAATAAAAGTCGCTGCAACTGCAAACTCTAAACCAATAGAATTGAGCGACGGAATGTAACTTCCCGCTACAATGCCGACCAAAGTGGCTAAGTTCCAGATTAAATAGAAACTAAAACCAGCCCCCAATGCATACCAGCGGTTAAACTGTTTTTCACTTTGTTGACCGCATAATGCAAAGAGTTCATCAGTAAGCAGAAATCCGAGAATCACACGCCAACGGGTAGGTAGTGGGCTGATTTTCCCTCTCATCGAGACGCTATAAAGAAAGTGCCGCGAAGTGATGAAGAAGGTGGTGATCAGCATGGTCATTAAGCCTGCGCCCGCTTTTATCATCCCTGTTGCGACTAATTGAGCGGAACCCGCAAATAAGATTGCCGACAAAGCTTGGCTTTCAAAGGGGTTAAGCCCAGCTTCAATTGCAAAGGAACCTGCGAGTAAGCCCCAAGGCAGAACCGCGACACTAAGAGGCAGCATGGCAACTGTGCCTTGCCAAAAAAGCCGTGGTTTGGAGTCTACAGTGTGGTGCGGCATCGCCGTACTATTCATAAATCGTCCTTAATATCATGGTTCCCCTTATTTATTTGAGTAAGTTGGGGAACCGTTACAATCCATCTTATTGGTTAATGATCATTCGTCGAACAGAGGTGCTTCTTTTGGCTCAATCATGAGTGTGCGAGTCGGGTAAGCGATATCCGCACCATTTTGATGAATGATATCCATCACTTTCAGCATCACGTCCTGTTTCACTTCGTGATAGCGAACCCAGTTAATGGTTTCTGTGAAGGTATAGATAAAGAAATCGAGGGATGAAGCACCAAATGCGTTGAAATTAACAATCAAGGTTTGTTGCGCATCGATATCTTCGTGGTTTTCTAACATTTCACGAACTTGAGCCACAATCGTTGCCATCTTATCGGCATCTTGATAACGCAAACCTATGGTTTCATAGATGCGGCGGTTCTTCATGCGTGACGGGTTTTCAACAATGATGTTGCTGAATACAGAGTTCGGTACATACAGTGGTCGTTTGTCGAATGTGCGTATGATGGTCATACGCCAACCAATACGCTCAACAGTGCCTTCAATTTCGCGGTCTGGAGAGCGAATCCATTCTCCTACTTTGAAAGGGCGATCGAAGTAAATCATCAACCCGCCAAAGAAATTCGAAAGCAGATCTTTGGCCGCAAGACCGACGATCAAACCACCGACACCACCAAAGGTCAGCAAGCCTCGTAAGCTCACACCCAGCGTTTGCATCACCGTGAGTAAACCTATCGTCAAGATGATGAGACGAGCCACTTTACTCGCGGCTTGTATGGTTGTTTCATCACGACTCTTGTCTTGAAGGAGGTATTGCTCGATATTGATGGCTAAGCGAATCAGAACCCAAATGAAAACAGCTGCCAGCATGAGCTTTTTACTTGTGGCTAACCAACTGAATTTACTTTGAATGTTATCATCCAGCAGCAATCCGAGAGATATGGTTGCAGGCCAGCACCAAATCAAAGTACTGATTGGGGTTTTTAAGGCATGTAGTATTAAGTCGTCCCAGTGAAACTTGGTTTTTTCACTGATATTGGATAGATGGTTATAAACGAATCGCCAAATCACCCAAGCAATTAAACTTGCTAACGTGATGAAAATTACGCTGTTATCCCAGCCTTTGAGGTATTGTGAAGTTTGAAGCTGTGTTAATAAATCGTTCATAACCATCCAAATTTGATGTCATTTTTCTCATCTAAATTAACAGAAAGTGGGTTTGTTCTCTAGATTATGTGAGTTAAGTGGCGAATTATTAAAGGCATTCTATGCTATCTAAAATGTCGTCCAATAGTATTCAACAAGTTTGGTAACGGTTTAATTTGTTTGGTTAGCGCCAATAGCGCAGAGTAACCCTTTGAGTCAGTAAGGCCATAAAATGAAAATTCGTGATAAGCAATTTGCCGTCATCGGCTTAGGGCGTTTTGGTTTATCGGTTTGCCAAGAGTTGGCAGACGCTGGTGCACAAGTGCTGGCTGTTGATGTAAATGAAGACAAAGTCAAAGCTGCAACGCAGTTTGTCACTCAAGCGGTTGTCGCTAACTGTACGCTTGAAGATACCGCGGAAGAGTTAAAGCTCAGTGACTACGACATGGTGATGATTTCAATAGGTGAGGATGTGAATGCATCGATTCTTACCACGCTTGTGATGAAAGAGTCGGGTGTGAAGTCTGTTTGGGTAAAAGCGAACGACAAGTTTCACGCCAAGATTCTGCAAAAAATTGGCGCTGACCACATCATCATGCCCGAGCGCGATATGGGTGTTCGTGTAGCTCGTAAGATGCTGGATAAGCGAGTCTTGGAATTTCAGGAGTTAGGCAGCAATCTTGCCATGACCGAAGTGGTGATTGGTTCTCGCTTGATGGGCAAAACTCTTGGGCAACTGAGTTTATGTCAGAATGATGAGATTCAGGTTCTAGGCTTTAAACGTGGCCCAGAAATCATCAAAAATCCCGACCTTGATAAAGTGATGGAAATAGGGGACATGCTAATTGTCGCTGGCCCTAAAGATGTATTAATGGCTAAGTTGAAATCTTTATGAGTCTATTTCGCAGCGGTGTTTTCTATCCTCTAGATAAAAAACATAATGAAAAGAAAAGTTCTGAGCCAAAGATTATCTTGCTCAGCTTCCTTTGGGTTCTGATACCTTCTGCTATTTTGCTGACTCTCCCTGTTTTTTCTGTTTCCGGTTTAAGCTTTGCCGATGCGCTGTTCACTGCAACTTCGGCGATCAGTGTGACCGGGCTTGGCGTGGTTGATACAGGGCAACACTTTAGCTTAGCGGGCAAAATTCTGTTGATGGCGTTAATGCAAGTTGGTGGGCTGGGGCAGATGACTCTGTCTGCGGTACTTCTGTATCTATTCGGTGTGCGCCTGAGCTTGTATCAACAAGCGCTTGCGAAAGATGCGCTAGGACAAGACCGAGCTATCAACCTACGCAGACTTGTGACCAGAATCATCACATTTGCTTTAATCGCAGAATTTATCGGGTTTGTGATTCTATCGTTTCGCTGGGTTCCCGAGTTAGGGTGGTCAACGGGGCTGTTTTACGCGCTTTTTCATGCTATCTCAGCGTTTAATAACGCCGGTTTCTCATTGTTTTCGGACAGCATGATGGGTTATGTGGGCGATCCTTTAGTGATTATTACTCTTGCCAGTTTATTTATATTTGGCGGGTTGGGATTCACCGTTGTTGGTGATGTCTGGACGAATTGGCGCAAAGGCTTACATAGACTGAGTTTGCATACCAAAATAATGCTCACCGCAACGCCGACCTTGTTGTTTATAGGCACCGTGTTGTTCTGGTTGTTAGAACGGCACAATCCAAACACCATGCAAAATCTGGATTTAGAATCGCAATGGTTAGCGGCTTTTTTCCAGTCTGCAACCGCTCGAACCGCAGGTTTTAACAGTGTCGATTTAGCTCAGTATACGCGCCCGGCTTTGCTGGTGATGATCATTTTGATGCTTATTGGTGCGGGTTCCACATCAACGGGAGGCGGGATTAAAGTCTCGACTTTTGCTGTAGCGTTTGTCGCTACGTGGTCGTTTTTACGTCAGAAGAGACATGTAGTGATGTTCCGACGTACAGTTAATTGGCCAACGGTAACTAAGGCATTAGCGATTATTGTTGTCAGTGGTGCACTACTGACCATTGCTATGTTTCTATTAATGATTACTGAAAAAAATGTCAGCTTTGATCATATCTTGTTTGAAACGATTTCAGCTTTTGCCACCGTTGGGCTTTCAACAGGGTTAACGGCTGAACTTTCTGAAGCAGGTAAATACATTATGGTGGTAGTGATGATCATTGGTCGTATCGGGCCGCTAACATTGGCGTATATGCTTGCGACACCACAGCCAACGCTCTTGAAATATCCGGAAGATACAGTGTTGACTGGTTAGTTCTGATCGAAGTGACTGGTGATTGCGCTGCGTCGCGTTTCCGCTGCACTTTCTGAATCAACGGTATCTTCAAAGCCTTGTTTAATAAAACGTTGGATTGGAGATGCCGGCTGAATTCGCTTTAATTGCGGCGAGTTCTCTGTTCCGGCCAACGCATAAACAGAACGGCCTTTCCCCGTTTCTATCTTGATGTTTTTACCATCATATTCAAAACTTGTGCTGATTAAGCGGTGATTGCGGAACACACCTTGGTCACTCAATGTGAGTACTTCAGTACGATAGCCTGGTGCGTTAATTTCAATCCAAGAGCCATATACTTGGGATGGATTGGTATAAGCTTGGTAGCCAAAGTAAATGAGTGCCCCACACAGCAAAGCTGCGACGCCTAAGGTAGTGGCAAATACTGACTTAAATAATGCTTCTTTTGACATATGATTCTTAGGATCAACCGATCCTTACGACTCCGACTGCTTGTTCATTTTGTAAGTTCATTCTTACGGCTTGCTAAAAGTACCATCAAATAGCATGAGTTTGAAAGTGTGTGAACGGATTTCGCTTTTTCACTATTGTGGTTGGCGTGTATTACAGCACAGACAATAACCAAAAGTCACAACGTGGGTGACCAAGTGTGACACGTGAATGCGAGCTGGGTGACGCGCTTATTTATAATTCAATAAAAATAATCTGGGTATTTTGCGTCTTGAATCAAAACAGGTAATGCGTTAAAACAATACGCTGTCGCTGGATCAAGCATCAATTGATAATTTACAAGGAAGAACGATGATTAAGGAAAACACTTATTTTGAAGGCTCTGTTAAGTCTTTAGGTTTTACGCACGCAGATAAAGATGTCACTGTCGGAGTTATGTTGCCGGGAAGTTACACGTTTAGTACGGGTAACCCAGAATGTATGACAGTGGTAAAAGGCGCTCTCACAATTAAGCGAATTGGTGACAAAGACTGGACCACTTTTGAAAGTGGTGACGCATTTGAAGTGGCGGGCAATGCTTCATTTGAAGTCAAAGTTGACACTGATACTGCTTATCTGTGCGAATACTTATAATCAGAAAAAGCCACACTAGTTAAATCACTAGTGTGGCAAAGCAAAAAGGAATGGGCAGTGGATTATTCTCTTTTTGTTTGGGCGCTCGTTGCTTACAACACAAATTGCGGTAACCAACGAGCCATCGAAAAACCAAAGCAGTCTTTCAAATTGAATCATTAATAGGTTTGGAATAAGCCTGAGTTGTAATCATTAATCGCTTGTTCAATTTCTTGAATTGAGTTCATTACAAATGGGCCATAGTGAACCACAGGTTCATTGATTGGTTCGCCGCTGAAAATCAACACACCACTCGTATCGTTCGCCGTCATAGAAAATGATTCCCCGCTAGACAGTAACGCAAACTCGCCTTGCATTAGAACTCGTTCACCGACTTTAATACTGCCTTTGTAGGCGTAAAGCATAACATTGTGATGCTTAGGTGTTTGCAGTGTAACTGCACTGCCAGCATTTGTTTGCCAATCAGCAACCGTAGCTGGTACACCCGTTCTGGTCAGTGGGCCTTGCAAATCGGTACCATTAGCGGTGATATCACCTGCTAATACTCGCAATAAACCTAATTCTTCATCTCTGAATTCTGTAATGGTTTCAGGTTGGAAATCATGGTATTGCGCTGGTTTCATTTTGTCGCGCGCTGGCTGATTAATCCAAATTTGGAAACCGTGTAAATCGCCATCTTGCATAATAGGCATTTCACTATGGATCACACCTTGTCCTGCTGCCATCCATTGAGCGCCACCCGAGCGAAGCGAACCTACATTACCCATATGATCTTTATGCTCAAAATGGCCTTTTAGCATATAGGTAAGTGTTTCAATTCCGCGATGTGGGTGTGGAGGAAAGCCTCCGACATAATCTTTACGTTGGTCTGATTTAAGCTCATCCACCATTAAAAACGGAGAAAAAGAGGCGTTGTTGAAACCAGCTACGCGTTTGATTTTTACGCCATCACCGTCTGAAGTTGGTTGCGCTGGAATGATTTGGCGGATTTCACGTTGTGTACTCATAATTTTTATACCGTAACTTTATAGGGTAGATGAGGTCGGTCGACCTTTTGTTTCTATGCACGAATTGTAGTAGAGGATTAAACAAAGGATGAGAGGTGTTAGTCGAGGATGTCATTCAATAATTTCGAATGAGTGTTATATGGCCTCGCACTTTTCTAGTCGGTTTCACGTTTGGTCTATACTTTGATTGTAAGTGAAATGAACGAGGAGGTTGCAATGGCAGTTCTTCCTAAACATAACGACCAGAACCCTCGCTACGACCCTGATGACGACCTTACCGTCGATCAGTTACACAGATACACTCGTGCAGCAAATAAAGCACAGAAAAAGCGAGAGGCTATAGAGGAAAGCGAAGCGCCTTCTGTAATTGAAGTCGCTCGCAGAGCGCGTTTTGCTGAACAGAGAAAAGAAGCCAAACCGAAAACGGGTAAAAGAAGCTCGCATCAATATGCGATGTTTATGGTTCTTGTTGCGCTATTGGCGCTGGGGGTTATGTATTTAACTCAGTAGCTCTGTGTATCGGAGTGACTTTTCCATCTGGGTAGTTCAACAGCTGTGTTTGATAGTTACCGACATTTTGGTAGTAGCAATATTGGTTTTTGCCATTGTGTTTGGCGGCATACATTGCTTTGTCAGCACAGCGGGTTAATTCTGAAAGGTTGTCTGCGTCTTGAGGGTAGAGTGCGGCACCCACGCTAATGGTTACATTACTAAGTAATTGTTTATCTTTGTATTTGCTATCAAAAAGATGGCATATCCGATACAGAATGTTATCGAGATCTTTTAGCGATTTCACATCATAAAGCAGTAATACAAACTCATCGCCAGCAAACCTCGCTATGGAGTAATCGACTTTGTGGGTTTCCCTGTCACGTGTACGGACGTTATTCTTGATTCGGTGTGCAAAGTTCTTAAGAATTTTGTCTCCCATTTCATGTCCATAACTGTCATTGATGTGTTTGAAATTATCAATATCCAGAAAAACTAATGCTGTAACTCTCCCGTCTTTGGGGATTTCTGATAGCTTCATTGTTGCCCAATTTTCAAAGCTCCAGCGATTAGCTAGACCTGTTAAATGATCTCGATAGGCGAGTTTTTCAATCCCTTCTAAGTAGAGTGAGGTGATGTAGTTTATGGCTTTGGAATAGAAGTAGGATGAAGTGTTACATACTGCGCACATGGCAATAAGGCTGATGAAAAAACGTTCAGCAGCTAGCATGTCACTGCTTACTAAGACAAGATGGCCGTAAATGGCGATGCCTGCCAATGTGCAGCAGGTACAACTAATGATCAATCCCACTACAAAGGTATTGATGAAGATAATCGCCGCAAGTATCGGATATACCCACAGTAGACGATTTTCTAGTTCTGCCCCATAGACAAAAACCATAAATGCCTGCGTCAACAACACTGAAGTGAGGATAACGTCGGTATATTTAGCGTCCTTTGCAATTAGCAGATAAATCAGATTAGTTGTTGTGACCAATAGACTAGCTACACACAGAAAACCAAAGATAAAGTTATTGTTCGTTAGATGGTGATAACCGTAAAGAGTAAAAACAATCATTGATAAGAGCGAACTTAATAATATTACTTTGTGTTTTCTGACTGAACTTATCTCCGCCATCTCCTTTAACTGATTTCCCATCAGTTTATTCATTATTAGAATCGTCCTAGATGCAAACCAACTCGGTTAAAGTCTAGGAGAAATAAATGGAAGCAAGGCCAAAAGAGTGAAAAATCTTGTGATGGCTTTCACTTTTCTAGCTAAACTTGGTTGTTTTAGCTCATCCTAAAGTTTGGGAAGGTCGCTACTCGCTGTCCAAATCTGTTTTATACATACATGAAATGGACAATAAAAAGTGCTTTGTTGAGCGGCTGAGTATGTGAAAAAAGGCGCAATAACTTGCGCCTTGGGTTGCCAGCTCTAAACCACTGCCTTGGGCGGTGGTGATTTTTATTTTGATACCAACCCGTATGGTAGGCTGGCAAATATTTGCGGCTGTTTTTCGATTGTTGGAATGGCGTTCACCTGTTGCCAGTCAAGTAACATAATAGCCAGCACATTGCGGTGTTCTCCGTAACTCAAATCGAAATCACCGGAAGTGGAAGGAATCATGCCTTGATCGCGATTGATGGCATCTCTGATGTGCTGCCTAGTTTTTTCTACCACTGGGTCATTGTTTAGCCCTGCGAGAAGAAAAGATATCCCAACTTCCGCGATGATATCTTCTTTGGCTTTCAACAAAATCGTATCGATGTTGTTGCGAAAATAATCGTAGATCCATTGATACTCTGCTTCGGGGACAGCATGCTGATAGTACTGTGAATCAGCAAAAATAATGTGTGTCATGCCGTAAAGCTTATTGCCGAACTGTTGATTGGTGAGGTGTTCATCTTCACTGTCCGGGTAGGTATTGCGGAAAGCTTCAATAAACGGCGCTACAACATCCTGCTCACCCAGTTGCTTCAGCCAGTACACCTGATTGGCGAGTTGCGCTGCCCATGCTTTGATCATGCCTTGGTCTGTCGCATACTTGGTAAAGTCGTAACGACGAATAATTTCACGCAGTTTCGCATCTTGTTTGTGTTTTAAGCCATACTCATCAGCGCGAGCCATAGAGCCTAGAAGACCGACACCTAAATAGAGGTATTCAGGATTGTGCTTGGTGACGGTATAGCGCAGTTTTGAGCGTTCATCTGTTTCGTCTAAGTAGCCGGTAAGCTTCTTTTGACTATGCATATAGATCTGTTCCGGAGTGTGAATTTCTTCCGCATAGCGGTTTAACCGACTTGCCACTCTAGCCAGATCACTCCATATCGCCGCTTGGTATTTTTCGTTGGAAGTTTGGCGATACATTCGCAGTGCATAGTGACCTTCCTTAAAAGCGGGCAATGTATAAAGCTGAGTTTCGTAAGTATCTCGAATAACGTCGGCGAAATACTGATAGCTTTTTTCTTCTTGCTGAGTTTGAAGCTGTTTGGTTTCTGTGCAATTGGACAGAGCAGAAAGTAGAAGTAGTGAAGCACCGATACTAAACGCTATGTATTTCTTCCGTAATAACATGATGATTATGAAGTTGAAAAAATGATTGTCGCTAGTATCAATGGTGGCTAACCAATTTGTGTGAGCAATGAGTCAGTTGTATGTGAATTCCTAACGCAGTTTAACGGATATGACGAAAAGTGAGATTAATACGTTCTTCTTTGGGCTTTGCTGTTTTAGGAACGCTGTGCTGCCAGTAGTGTTGAGTTTCACCTGCCATAATCAATAAAGAACCGTGTCCAAGTTCGACTTCGTATTTCTCTTTGGTGGAGAGGTGACGCAAAACAAATCGGCGAGATTCACCCAGGGTAAGTGAGGCAATAACTGGATTGGTGCCCAACTCAGTTTCATTATCCTGATGCCAACCCATAGAGTCTTGTCCATCGCGATATAAATTGGCCAGCACAGAGTTGAAGGTATGTTTAGCGACGGCTTCACAACGAGATTTCAGTTCCAGCAGGGTAGGTGTCCATGGTTGAGGCTGCATAGATAATCCAGAGTAGGTGTAGGATTTGTCTCCGTGCCAAGCCTGTAATCTAGGTTGCAGAACGTGTTTACCGAACAATTGGATCTTCTCCTGCTGCCAATCCAGTTCATTTCTGAGGTTGAGAAAACTTTGGTCTGCCTGTTGTTCCGATAGAAAATTGGGTGCATAAAATAGGCGCGCATTTTGCGGCTCTATCCAATTGTTGTCACTTTCGTTTAAGGGAAACAACGCAAATTCCATAAGTTATATCCATAATATTATTATTAAGATGTACGATTATTTGGCTTGGGATTGGTCAAACAGTATTACATTTAAAAAGCTCGTCGTCGTATCTACGTGCGACATAATAATACTGTAGTTTTAATCACTGCACAGTTGAGGGAACGTTGCATGGGAGCTATCTCAGGCAAGCTATGGATAGTTAGAACGCTACTACTGACTTTTCTTTTGATTTTTGCTGGTTTGATTGAATCTTTCAATGTTAGCCAACGAAATTTCATGAGAGAAGGGCTGTACACTCGAGCTAAAGAAGAGCTGTTGTCGATTCGATTTCGTCTCGAGGCTTCTATTTTGTCCGACATATACGCTACCAATGGCCTACAGGCATTGGTCACATTGCGTCCAGATGCTGATATTGTTGATTGGCCTCAGGTCGCTGCGAGTGTGCTGCGTAAAGGGAAACACGTTCAAGTTGTGGGTTTGGCGCCCAACGATGTCATTAAGTACATTTATCCGTTAGAAGGCAATCAAGCGGCTCTTGGCTTGGATTACAGAACGGTACCGCAACAGTGGGAATCCATAAATAAAGCCAGAGAAATCCAAGATATCTTTATTTCCGGACCGGTGAATCTAGTACAAGGTGGCAAAGCCATCGTAGCTCGCGTTCCAATCTTTACCGACCCGCCAATCAATAGCGAATATTGGGGGGTATGCAGCATTGTTATTAACTGGGATTCACTTTTTTCTGAATCAGGTGTTGAGACTTTCGGCTATTCCTACAATTTTGCTATTCGTGGCATTGATAGTTCTGGAGATCAAGGTGACGTATTCTTTGGTGAATTGAGTACTTTTGATAATGCGTTTGCAACAGAAGTCGTGAACTTTCCCTACGGAAGTTGGGTGATCGCAGCTTCAGAAAAGAGAGATTTCCTTGATCAGCTCCCTTGGTATCAAAGCAATATCATTCGTTTACAAGGTTACCCTTTCTTGCTGATATTGATCATTCTGGCATTCATCATTTATCGCCTTTACACAATTGCAAATGAACGCGCCATGTTTGACGAGCTGACCAAGTTACCAAACCGCCGTTATTTTATGTTCACACTACAACACTTTTTTGAGTTGGCAGAAAAATCGAAAGGGAAGAACAGCTTTGCCATTTTGAACATTGATTTGGATAAATTTAAATCCATCAATGATAAATACGGCCACGATGCGGGAGATAAAGTGCTTATTGCTTGTTCTGAGCGAATACTATCGGCGCTTCGCGCTTCGGATATTGTATCGAGAATGGGGGGAGATGAGTTCTTAATACTCCTACCGCGCATTAATCGGGTTTCAGATTTGGAGCACATCAGCAAGAGCATAGAAAAGGCGATATCTGATTCTCCAGTTATTTACGATAAAACGCTTCTAAACATTCATGCCAGCGTTGGCTATACCCTCTATCAATCCAAATTTGTTGATATTGATGACATGCTCAAAGCGGCCGATGAAGCTATGTATGTTGTCAAGAATAGATTGGTTTAATCATTCGATTCTTACATCAATTTGCGTAACGACTTACATTGCAAATTGCAAATATTCGCATTATGCAATTTCGTTATGATATTGGTTGTAATGAAACGGCGTGTTTTATGTACTAAATGGGTTATTTTTGGTCAAAATAAAGTTGGCACACTATCTGCATTATGTAGTGTGATCCTTTTAAGCCAAGGATCACCTAGCCAACTGACGTTGTTAGTGAATTTATTTTGTTCACACATATCTATAGCCAATCACGGGCATTGTGATTGGCTTTTTTTTATCTGTTTTTTCATGTCGGAAGAAGAGATTTCATATCAAGTCTTCGTCTGAATCAGCGCATTTGGCATAACAGCTGGGTTTTCTAGGACACACAGCACCTCGTGAACAGATTAGCCTCGCATCTCCTTCAATACCTCTCTCAATCCAGTTTATATTGAGGATACGAGCGATAGTTCTTAAATCCTTTTTAATATGTGTTGGAATAATGGTTGTACCGCCTTGGCTGACACAAGAAGACTTCAACTCTTCAGCAATGGAGTTTGCGTCACCGCCCTGTGCCGCGATTGCTGGGTTTAAATCTACTCCGGCACAGAGCACGCGTGTATTTCCTGCGGCGTCTAACACGTTGATTGACTCACAGCAGTAGATTCTTGGTTCGTCACCCACATTGAGGATAGAGATCTGCGCGGAACTCCCTTCTTGAGGCTCGGCTAGACGTCTGAATACTGCCCAGTGCTGACAAGGGTCGTGAACCTTACGCATGTTTCCCCAAGGCAGTGGAATACCATTACCGCGATAAACCGCTTTGAGTTTACCCGGACCATAAGCATCAAAGTAATGCCAGTGTGGGTAGGGAGAAACCACCGTCATGCGGCGCATCGCTACAGAAGGCGACACTCCCGCTTTCTTGTGCACATCGATTTCATAACCATTTCTATCCAGTAGCTGACGAAAAGGGACTTTCGGGCAAAGCAGTGCGCCAGCGAAAAAGCTGGATTCAAAATCACGCCATGCCTGAAGGATATCTTGAGAGTTAAGTTCAGAGCTGGACTGAGAATTAGGCTGCTCTTCCCAACGGTTTGAATGTCCGACCGACAAGACGTTTTTCAGCCCATCTTTGCTGTGCAGCACGTTATGACCGATATACACCGCTAAGTCGTATTTGAGGCGAGTCGGGTATTGTCGCAAGACTTCGTTGAGGTAAATGGTATCTGGTGGCTCAAAAAAAGAGGTAACGAGTTGCTTTGCGCTCACTCCAAGTTCATCAACAACGTCATGAGGTGTTCTCTTCACCCAGCGAATGTTGAGTCCTAAACTTTTGGCGATGTCAAACAGGTCTTCAACCGCTAGATTAAGACGTTTCTGGCCTATCTCTTCTGCGGCTCTTTCTAAATCAGGGAAGTGGTTTTGTAGACTTTCCTGATGAGCTCGAATAAGCAAATGGGCGAACTGTTTGCCAGTTATCCCGGTTTGAGAAAGCATCTCTGGAATCGCAATTTGTAAAATATCGTTGGAAAACAAGAAGCTGGGCTCCAGAGCCATACCACTGATTCCACCTCGATTGCCTTTTTCTGGGGTGATGTCGGTTTGCTCGGGCTCATCATCAAGAAACCAAGCGGGATCTTTTTGGAAAACTTCCGCGATGACTTTCAACATTTCTACACTCGGAACACGCTTTCCCCTTTCAATCATTGAAAGGTAGGAAACCGAAGGCGCGTATTCTGAATTGATGCGAATACAGCGTGCAGAAAGATCTTCCATGGTTAAGTGGTTGCGTTTTCTCAGGTTTCTCACCTTGGTACCCAAAAAGTGAGATTGTCTAACTAAGCTTTTTGACACGGCCATTTTGTAAAATTCACATTGTAAAATTTTTGTTGTGAAATTGTATGTAAAATTGCGCTAGTCTACAAATTAACCCAGTCACAAACTTGAATAAAAATTAAACACAAGTTTGAGAAATATGAACTGGGACTATTTTTGAACAAAGACACCCAGTCGATTGGTTATCGCTAGCGAAAATAGGTAATAGCGTTGCCAAACAGGAAGGGCTTAATCCAATAAGGAAAAGACGATGAATATGCTGACATTTGATAAAACTGAAATTCAAAAACAACATAAACCATTTATCGCTGAAGCAGTGTTCGCCGTCGAAACCGTCAGTGCGCACCAATCACGAGAGAAACAAGTGAAAGCGAAACAGTTGCTTGACCGTTTATTCCCTCTGGAAAGTGGTTCTCACCAAGACGTGACCAGCTACATGATCGATTACAACCATGTACTCGCGTACTTTAAAGATGGCCGCCATAGTGGCTTGAAGCACCCTAAACATTTTGTTGCTTATATCGGCAACAAAGAAAAACCGTGCTCAATATTGTTCCGTGATGGCAGCGGTAGCCATGTAGAAGTGACGCTAGGTTGTCATCGAGGTACGGGTTGTATTGAGCTTGTGGAGATTGAAGATATCCAATTAGAAACATGTACAACGTTTATGCAAACCGACGAGACTTCTATTCCAACTGTAGCGATGCGCCACTGGATTAGTTTGGTAAAAGGTGATGAGCGTGGTAAACCTCAAGCGTGCAGTGAGGATAAAGAATACGTTTCGAAGTGTGGTGAAGAGTACGTATTGAGTTATAGCTTCAGTCTTTAACTCACCCAATCTCACTGTACTCTATCCAACCTGTCTTAAGCTCTGCGAGCACCTCCCGCTGTAACTCGGGAGGTTTTTTTTTGACTTAATGAATGGTTGCCTTTTTAGAAAGGCATGACTCGGTTTCTACCCATTTTTTTCGCTTCATAAAGCTTTCTGTCTGCACGCTCAACCAGTGTTTCAGGCGTGTCCTTGGGCATTTTTTCTGCAACACCAAAAGAGGCGGTAATACTACTTACTTGCTCGCTTGTGCGGCGATCTTTCACGTTGAGCCTTTCAATCGATGTTCGAAGCATTTCAGCGAACTGACGCGCTACGCGCAAAGATTTGTGTGGAACCAGTAACGCGAACTCTTCGCCACCGTAACGATAGGCCGTAATACCACCCTGACAACTGGTTTGCAGCCGTTTTGCAATTGCGCGAATCACAGTATCGCCGAATAGATGACCATATTCATCGTTGAATACTTTGAAATGATCAATATCCAAAAAGATAAGACTGAGTGCCTGCTCAGACTGCATCAATGACGCCAAATCATCATCGAATGCTCGGCGGTTATATAAACCGGAAAGGCTATCAAACAAAGCCGCTTTGTGTACTTGAGCCAACTGTGATTTCAAACGAGAAATCTCTTGGCTAGCGCTGTTTAGCTGTTTATTGAGGAAGCGTGTCGAATGACGAATATCTTCTGATTCATTGACCAATTGACGAATAACGCCCATGACTTCATCAATGGAAAGGTTCTCGTTTTGCATTTTTTCTAAGTTAGAAAAACTTTTATCGATGACTTGCGAAAAAGCGCTCGCATCGGACAAGGTATCATCCATTGAGCTAGAAATTTCATGTACCAGCAATTCGACGTTTTGTCTTAGCTCGTGGATACTCGTTTCTGCTTTTGAAGCGATATAATCTTTATACAGCTGATCACCTGTGGCGGCTGGGCAAAACCCAAAACTCTCCAGAATATAATCCATTTCTTGGTTCAACTCTGGAATCGTATTATCCGCGTAGGTATACCACAAGGCGTAGTTCGATGGCGTCGCAGCGATGCGATGCTTCATCATAAGTGGTACTGCCTTTTTAAGATTAGAAGTGGCTCTTTTAAACTCGTCTTCGTTCATTTCTTAATATAAATAAATGTGTCGAAAGTAATACGCTAAGAGTAGCGGAATTCAACGCTTTGCGCTCCAAAAATAACGCCTATTTGAGCCTTTCCGCATAGAATACTTTAAGTATTTATTACTGAGGCAATGCACTTGTGTGATTGTTCATCAAATAGTTATCAAACAAGATGCAAGGCTCTGTGAATGTTTCTTAACGATTTATTTTTGTAACGCGAGTTGTGTGGCGTGACGTTTTTTCAGTAACACCACGAGTTGAGGCAGCAAAGATACGATAATCATTCCGCCCATAAGACCGTATTGATGAATTGAATACAGTTCATTCATCAGCAATCCACCACAGACAATCCCTGCAATTGGGTTAGCAATACCACCAAAGGTAAAATCGACAATCGACATACGCTGCAACAGCCACACGTACAAACTATAACTAAATGCGGTGTTAAGTAACGTTATCCAGACTAACCCACCAAGATTGGTTGTGGAGAAGGACTGTATTGCATCAACATATGGCTGTGGATGCACGCTCGCGTGAATCAAGGCCACAATCGAGAGTGCTATGCCGCCTATGACGAGTTGCCATGTCAGTACTGTCCACCAGTCAATTTTCCCGCCCAAGGTTTTTGTCAGAGAGGAACCGTAAATAATACATGAGATAGCCGCCAACATGGCGATCAAACCAATGGGGCTTAATGTAATGGATTTCGGGTCAAACAGCAGCCATGCGAGAAACACCAACAATGCGCCGCTAGTTAACTGAATTTTCGATGGCGCACTGCGGTTAAACATCCAATGAAATGCCATAGCAAATACCGGTACTGAGATCATTCCGACACCAGCAATAGCAGAAGGTAGCGTCAATGCCATAACAAATATCAGGCTAAAGAAAGCCGCGATATTTACAAGGCCGATGGTAATCAAAGGCTTCCAGCTTGTTTTAGCTGGAAAAGTTGGGTTTAAGGCAAGCAAAATTAGCCCTGCAGGCAAAGCTCGCAGAGCACCGAGCAGCAGCGGAGGCCAACCTGCTAGGGTGTATTGTGTGACAGCGTATGTGGTTCCCCAAAAGAAAGCGGGAATCATGGCAAATAAAATGTTCATATTAAGTATCTTTATATCAAGATATCAGTGGGAGGAAATCTAAAACAAAAATTAGTTATTGTAAAGTATCTTTACATTGAAGTATTTTAAGGTAATGAAAAAGAGAGAGTTATAAACAATGGATGCAATTGATAGAGCCGTATCCCAGTGGGGTAAAGAGAGGCCGGATCTCAACACGACGCCAATGGCTATGATAGGACGCCTGATGCGCCTGTCTAAGATTCTTGAAGGCCGGATAGCGGAAGTTCACAAGAAATATGATCTGAAAATGGGTGAGTTTGATGTTCTTGCAACTTTACGCAGAGCTGGTGCTCCTTATCGGCTAACACCTTCTGAGTTGCTTAGTTCTATGCTTTTAACATCGGGAGCTATGACAAACCGATTGGATAAGTTGGAAAGTAAAAACCTTATACTTCGCCAGCACAGCCAAGCCGATCGACGTAGCATCGAAGTTGAGCTGACGGAAGATGGTTTGGCTTTGGTTGAAGCGTTGGTCACAGAACATGTAAAGGCTCAGGAAGAACTTGTTGTTGGTCTATCAAAGGCAGAGCAACAACAAATAGGTCAATGTTTGAAGCTGTGGCTTAAAATATTCGAAGATTAAGAAGGAAGGCGAAACCGATGGATGTGCAGCGTTTAGAAGAGTATTTAAACAACCTACCGCAGGCTGAAGCGAGTAATCCTTTCGGGCCGGATCCTTTAGTTTTTAAGATACGCGATAAAATGTTTGCGTATCTTGCCTTCGATACTGAAAAACCGTTCGTTACCTTAAAATGCGAACCTCAAGACGGTGCGTTTCTTACCGACCAGTTTGATGCGATTAAACCGGGTTATCACATGAATAAACGACACTGGATTTCTGTCATTTTGGACGGAGATGTTGAACCTGAAATGATAGAAGATCTGTGTTTGAGATCATTCCGATTGGTCGTGAGTAAGCTGAAAAAATCAGATAGGGAAGCGCTTCAATTATTGATGCCTTAATGTTTCCCGCTTTCTCTTTGACAGATAAAAAATGCAACTCACAGGTTGCATTTTTTATCTGTCTTTAGCATATCGGCGTATTAAGCAGCATATCGGCGTATTAAGCCATTTGAGATTCTAACCGCTTTGCGCCTCGCAACATCGCCTCAATCAGTTCTGTTGCATTAAACTTCTCAAGTGCTTCATGTGCGCCAACCTGATGAGCTCTGTCGACACAAATTTCACTTGATAGTGAAGTGTGCAGAATGATGTAGGCATGGCTTAGTGATTTATCATTTTGTACTTCAAACGCAAGCTCATAGCCATCAAGGCCTGGCATTTCAATATCACTGACGAGTAGGTCGATAGCGTTGTTTTCGTTCGCCATCTTCTTCATAAACTCAGCCGCTTCATTTCCGTTTTTGCACACGTAGTATGGGATGTTAATTCGGTCTAACGCATCCGATAACTGTTTGCGGGCAATCGATGAATCGTCTACAAGTAAAATATTTAGTGCTTTAAGACGTTCACGTTCTACGTCTGTCAGCATTGGTACCTTGGTCGATTCATATTGCGGGTAAATTTTTGAAAGCAGTAATTCGACATCGAGCAACTGAACAATTTTGTCTTCGTAACGTGTAATCCCAGTAACAAAAACATTTTTACCAGCGGTGCTTGGCGCTGACTCAATAGCGCGCCAGTTACAGTCAATGATTTTTTCAATGCTGCGAACCATAAACGCCACGACGGTACGCAAACAATCAGTAACGATTAAATAACTTTTTTCGTACTCGTTTGGGGCAATAGGTCGAAAACCAATCGCAGCAGCCATGTCGATCACTGGTATCGTTAAATTACGAAACGTGACCGTACCTATCACATGGTGATGTGAATAAGGGATCTGAGTCATCGGCATATAGGGCACAATTTCGCGAACTTTTAATGTTCCAATAGCGAACAGCTGCTTTTGCAGGTTCAAAGTGAACATTAACATCCCTTGTGACTGATTTGCCTTACTTATTGTCTTAGCCATAGTGGTACTACTTCAATAACTTTACTGGTAACTATACTAACGCATATTGCCATATCATCAACGGCTGGCATTGATTTAGACGCTTATTTTCTATTTTAGTTTTCAAAAAGTGGGGTGCGTGTCCTATTAGCTTAGGGTAGACTTCGCGCTTTAGAAATGAGGAGAGAATGAAATGGCAAGAACCGCAGCAGCCCTTCACATTTTGGTTAAGCATAAAGAGCAAGCGGAAGATATCATTCAGCAGCTTAAAAAGGGCGCCAAATTTCAGGTGCTGGCAAAGAAGCACTCGTTATGCCCATCAGGTAAAAAAGGTGGAGACCTAGGTGAGTTTCGTCAGGGGCAAATGGTGCCACAGTTTGATAAAGCTTGCTTTCAAGGTGAAATTCTCACCCCTCAGCTAGTAAAAACGAAGTTCGGTTGGCATGTCTTAAAGGTGCTATATCGTACTTAAACAAGCATATGCCATGCATTATCGAGTGAACGAGCCCAGAATATTTTGTGTGATATTCTGGGCTCGTTTTTTTCAGTTGCCGCTTCTAAAGCTAACCTGTTTGCACGCTTAATCCATGTTGGAAAATTTTATTAATAACTAACGGCTTGGATTAAAACTGGTAGTTATATTCAATACGATGATCGCCATCGCCAAAGTTAACCTTCTCATTCCAGTTTGCAAAGTAGCGAATATTAGAACGAGGTGTTAGCTGATAAGAAATGGCAAATTCGTGGGTCAGGATATTGTTGTCTCCAGCAAAGTTACCATTCTTGTAGGTATCCGAACCCGACAGTGTGTGCATATACATTGGGTTGTAGTTGATCCAAATTTTATCGGTTAATGCCACTTTAGAGTACATACCGACGACAGTAAAAGTCCCAGGGATTTCATAACCGTCATCTTCGGTGTTTTGAACCGTCACACCCGCACCTGCAAGAGGGTATAGGTTCAAAAAACCACCAATTTGAGGAAGTGCTTGAAGAATACTGTATGAGGCATTTAACGTTTCACTATCAACGTCATATGTCATGTCTAACTGACGACCTTGACCATTTTTGATGTTTGCTTGGAAGTTGCGTAGGCGGAAAGAGTCAATGCTGTCGTCAACAGCACCATACATAGGTTTGTTGTTATCTCGAAACCTAACATCTCGTCCCCGATGCCTTTAAGCTCAAACACATTCATTGCGGCAACGTTTTCTTTACCAGAATCGTAGGTTTGACCCACTTTAAGGTTTAAACCTTTATCAGTAATACCAACACCACCTTGGGTAAACACCGCGAGTGGGTCTGACATATCTTGGACTTCACTAGCTTGCTCTTCTGCGATAGAGCTGAATGAGGTCATGGTGACAACTAAACTGAGAAGAGAAAGAGGTAGCGCTTTGTTCATAGTTAATGTACTCGATAAATTGGTTTTCAGATAACTAGTAAGCATTGTTTTTGTATAAAGATATAACAACTCGCTTATAGGTTGGATTGGATTTATTAGAACATCATGTTTTATATATTAGCTTAAACGTGGGAGTATTAGATTAGGGATGTTGGGAAAGTTGCTCTTTCCTAATCGGAAAGACTAAAGAAGTAACTTTCTATTAAATGATATTTTGAATTTTCCAATTTGGAATACCTTTTTATATTTAAGCGTACATCGCTCTTTAAACTACTCAAATGCATTCTTAAAAATAAGACAGATAATTAACCTTATGAATTTATTAAATTAATTGTCAGATTCTTATGATTATTAATTTAGGCGGATTTTGTCCCATTGACTTATTCTCTATCAACGTTAGTTTTACATAAGTCAGGGCTATGGTTAGGAGTTTTTATAATGACAGAAAGCAAAAAACTAAACGTACGATTACTTTCTGATGTCTGCATGCAATCACGTTTACTTAAAGATGCGCTGGAATCCAAGCTTCCAATAAAGATAGAAATTTCTCCTTTTTGCGATATGTGGATGCAGGAAAACAATCCTTCATGTCAAGATACTCAGTTAGTCCTTATCGATTATGCTCGACTCGATGATCACGCTCTTTCTGACTATGCTTCTTTCAAGCACTTATGTTGTACGGAAGCTCGAGAAGTTGTACTAAATTGTCCTAGTGAGATTGAAGCCAAAGATTTATTTAAGTGGCAGTGTTTGGCGGGGGTGTTCTACGCTGATGACGACATTGATGTATTAGTTAAGGGAATGGGGAAAATTATAAAAGGCGAAATGTGGTTAACTCGTCGTTTAGCACAAGAATATATTCTGCACTATCGTTCTGGAAACTCAGTTGTTACTTCACAAATGTTTTCAAAATTAACCAAGCGTGAACAGCAAATAATTAAGTTACTTGGTAGTGGAGCATCAAATATTGAGATAGCGGAACAGTTATTTGTTAGTGAAAATACAGTAAAAACACACCTTCACAACGTATTTAAGAAAATTAATGCCAAGAATCGTCTTCAAGCGTTAATTTGGGCAAAAAACAACATTGGAATTGAAGAAGTTAGTCAATAATAAAAACGTTTAATGAATTAAAAATAATCTAATAAAAAAGTTTATATTTTAGAAGGCAGCTAAGCTGCCTTCCATTTCTTAAACCACCATCTATGAAAATGGATTTTTACACTACAGATATCTTATTCTACAAACACTGCCGTTCCGCTCACGGAAACCATTAACATTCCGTTAGTTTTACCAAAGGTTTCATAATCTAAGTCAATTCCGACAACAGCGTTTGCACCAAGCTCTTTTGCGCGAGCTTCAAGTTCGGCTAACGCTATAGTTCGTGCTTTTTGCAATTCGTGTTCGTAGGTCGCAGAGCGCCCACCAACGATATCTCGAATGCCAGCGAACAGGTCTTTAAATATGTTAGCACCAAGAATGGCTTCACCAGCAATAACGCCGCAATAACGAACGATACGCTTGCCTTCTACATTAGGCGTAGTAGTTACGATCATAGGAAGCTCCCAATGAATAATCTTGTGATCTGTTTTTGTTATACCACCTTCAACGTATTAATGCTTAACTATTTGGATTTATCACTTAATAACTTGATTTATAAGTAATAAGTTTAATAATTAATTTTGTTCCTTAAGATTAAGATGTTGATTTGCTGTTGTGGCAAAGGCTGGTTATAACGCTTTCTTTTTCCTCGTAGTGAAAAACTTATGGCGCTAGAACAGTTGTTAGACTCCATTGCCGAAAAAGGTTGGTACGTCTGGGATGATTTTCTACCCCTTGAACAAGTTAAGTTGCTCAAGAACTGTGCTTCAGATGATTGGCAGCGTGCGCGTATTGGTAGAAATGAAGATACTCAAAGAGCCAGTGACATTCGTCGCGACAAAATTCAGTGGCTAGATTCCGACATGGGACAACCCGTACAGGATTACCTAGAGCGAATGGAGTTTATTCGTCGAGAGGTTAATCGGTCTCTATTCCTAGGGCTGTTTGAATATGAGGCTCATTTTGCACAGTATGAAGTTGGCGATTTTTACAAGAAGCATTTGGATGCTTTCCGGGGAAATGAAAGTCGTAAGCTGACAACTGTTTTCTATATGAACGAAGATTGGCGTGATACCAACGGTGGTGAACTGAAAGTTTATGACCTGAACGATCAACCAATTCAAACCATTGCTCCAATCGCTGGTCGGTTAGTTGTGTTTCTTTCAGAGCAATTCCCACATGAAGTACTTCCTGCTCATGCGAAACGTTACAGTATTGCAGGCTGGTTTCGAACTAATGGTGTCAGCGAAAGTCGGTTTGATATTCTCTCCTAAATAAAAAACAGGCATTTGCCTGTTTTTTATTGTCATCCCTAAATCACCGCCTTAGCGGTGGTGATTGTTTTATACAAGCGCCAATTAACTTCGAGTTTGTTTTAGGTACTGAGGTTGCAGTATATACATGCGTTTTACATCTCGGTATTGTCCGTTGATAAAAAATTCTTCGACCAAGTGTCCTTCTTCAATAAAGCCGCACTGTTGATAGAGGTGAAGCGCTTTTTCATTCTCAATCGCCACATGCAAGTAAATTTTGTGAAGATTAAGGATAGTGAATGAGTAATCTAACGCTTTGTTAATTAGCGTATTTGCGTACCCTTTTCCTTGGTGTTCAGGTGTAATAATGATCTGAAATTCAGCACTACGGTGAATGTAGTCAATTTCAATAATTTCAACCAAACCAATCAGGGATTTATTCTCATCTTCAACGACAAAGCGTCTTTCCGCGTTATCGTGAATGTGCTTGTTGTAAAGTTCTTCTAGCTCATCAAAAGACTCATATGGCTCTTCGAACCAATAAGACATGATGTTTCTGTTGTTATTTAAATTATGGATAAATCTAAGATCGCCACGTTCTAGCGCTCGAAGTGATAAATTCTGTTTCATGTTGATGTCTCGTACAGGTGATACGGATTTATATCATTGTTTTATTACAGTTTAATCTTCTACTCTTTGTCAAAACTATCTACCACAATCGCGCCCATGGAGGCGGGCATAGTGATAACGATGATGCGCTTGAACGCTAATATGGGGTTATCGATGATGGGCAATTTGTTCAAGGCAAATAACACCAAACCGACCACTAAAGCAGCAAGCAAATAAGCGATAGCAATGCGAAAAATAAATACAGAGATTCGATGTTTAATATCTCGTTGAAACACGCTTTGATATGCGAATACGCCCAGAAAACACAAAGAAAGGCTCATTAGAAACAGCAAATTGGTCGTTGGCAATGTCGTACCCAGTTGCCAGGCTTCTTCTGAGAAGGAAATGGGAACGGCCAATGCGAAAGCTCCCACACACACTTGACTGGCATCTTCCATATTGAAGCTAAAATTCTTCATTCAAACTCCTTCTGTTTTAATTAACTGTACGCTTTGCCTAGCGTTTGTCCACGGGGATTTTATACAACACTAGGAAATTGCGTAACTTTTGTCATTGTTCTGCCCTGAAAACGTAACGGGTCTGACATATGCACATTAAATACTGTTGTAAATGAATAGCAATAGCGGGCAGTTGAATGAAAGTAACCATATTTGGCACTGGATACGTGGGGTTGGTTCAGGCCGCAGTACTGAGTGGTGCTGGACATAATGTGTGTTGTGTGGATGTTGACGCTGAAAAAATAGACAAACTGCAAAGAGGTGAAATCACCATCTATGAACCAGGCCTAGAGCAACTCGTTAACAACAACATTGCTGGTGGACATCTATGTTTTACCTCTTCTGCAAAAGAAGGCGTTGAGTTTGCGGATGTAATATTTATCGCTGTTGGAACGCCGCAAGACGAAGATGGTTCAGCAGATCTAAGCTATGTATTGGACGTGGCGAAAACAATCGCGACATTTTCTTGCCATAGGAAAATCGTCATCAACAAATCCACTGTCCCCGTTGGTACAGCACAACAAGTGAGCGAAGTATTGAGGGTGACTCGAGGGAATTTAAGTTTACCGCCAATACATTTCTCAGTCGTATCCAATCCTGAATTCCTCAAAGAGGGAAGCGCCGTAACTGACTGTATGCGTCCAGATAGGATTGTGATTGGGCTCGATGAAACGGACAGACATTTCGCAGAAGTGAAAGATCTGATGCGAGAGCTGTATGCACCTTTCAATCGTAACCACGAGAAAATTCTGTTTATGACCGTGAAATCGGCGGAGCTCACCAAGTATGCAGCTAACTGTATGTTAGCGACCAAAATCAGTTTCATGAATGAAATTGCCAACATTGCTGATAAGCTTGGTGCGGACATTGAACAGATACGCAAAGGAATAGGCAGCGATGAAAGAATTGGTTATCACTTCATTTATCCCGGTTGCGGTTATGGTGGTTCTTGCTTTCCCAAAGATGTTCAAGCCCTGATCCGCTCGTCTGAGAAAATAGGTTATGAAAGTGAAATTCTCAAGGCAGTTGAAAACACCAACTATCATCAAAAAAGAAAACTCTTTGAGAAAATCTGTGCCCATTGGGAAGGGGAGGCCAACCTAAAGGGCAAAACGTTTGCACTATGGGGACTGGCTTTTAAGCCTAAAACCGATGATATGCGAGAAGCGCCTAGCCGTGTACTAATGGAAGCTTTGTGGTCTGCTGGAGCGACTGTACAAGCCTATGACCCCAAAGCGATGGAGGAAACTCAGAGGCTTTATTCTTTACGTAACGACCTTCTATTGATGGGAACCAAAGAAGCGACATTAAAAGGTGCAGATGCTTTGATTATTTGTACAGAGTGGCAGAATTTTAAAGCGCCCGACTTCAATTTAATTTATTCAGAGTTGAGTGAGCCTGTAATATTTGATGGGCGAAATCTGTTCGAACCGAGAAGGATGTCGGCGAGGGGATTCACTTATTGGTCTATTGGTAGAGAAGTTGCCCGCCCAGACTAACAAAGGCGGGCATAGATCTGGCTGGTTTAGAGAATCGTTGTGCTCTCTTGCATATAGCGCTTCATTACTGGGCTCTCCATCTGTTTTTTATCGGCTGGTTCCCACAGACCTTTCTGTATGCCGTCAATAATCATATGTATTACAGCGGAGTCGATGGCTGACATTACGGCGATATTGACGGGTTCGTTATTGGTATAACCCGATTCCATTTCGAGTAAGTCTTGGTAAGCGATGTAACGGAAAACACTACCACTTAAAGCGTGAGAAAAAATGGTTTTGCTGGTAGTGACACTAAGTAAGATTTGTCCCGTTCGAACATCGACTGCACGTAAGTTAACGGTCACTTGATCCATGCGATACTCGCCATAAGTAGCAAGTCCGAAATAGCCGATACCGTGACCACCACTTTTCAAGTCGGACTCGTATCCAATAATGCCACCCTCAATGACTAAGTTTGCCGATTTTAACGCAGGTAAGTCGTCTCCAATATTAACCGGGGCTTCATCTTTCTTTTGCGCGGCTCGAATGATTTTCCGTTCTGTAAGTAAGTTCTGTAATCCCTCTCGCTCTAACGGCAAAAACCACTTGGAGTCCAACAATGAAGAGGTCAGCATTGATGTGCCTCCCTGTGGTACCGCAGTTGCAAAGGTACTTGAAGGGTAGTCTTTGTATTGACCTGTTTGGTCGCGAAAATCATACACGGAGACCATAATCTTCCCTTTAGGGAGAGGGAGATTAATAAGGTCTTTGTATATAGCCCCTCTAGGCGCTAGTGTCGGATATTCCTCTGCATCGGGAGTATCCATAAAGTTTGAGCACCCTGTAAGTAAGAGCGCTAGAGTCACTGCTAGGTAAAGTCCTTTTTTCATTTTTTATCTTCCTGAACTACAAACCTGTAACTTCGATTGTGGTGGATTCACCCGTCGATTTATCTATAACGGTGATGGTTAAAAAACCGTCATTGTCGGTGATGGTTAGTGTGTAATCGTCCGTTTCTAGACTTCCCGGTTCTCCACTGGAAATTAATTCACTTAACAGCCGTGATTGTAATGAGGAAAGGAGGGAAGAGACCGATGACGTTCCGTTGCTTGTCCTATCAGGATCTTCGTAATCATTGATTGCTTCTGCTCTGGCAAACAAATGTGAAGTGTTGAGTGGGTTGCCACCAAATGTTGGGTTTATCGGCTTATAAGTCAGTTTGGATGCAAATACAGGTGCAGCCACTAAACTGCAACTGATTAAGCTAAGACTTATTATGAGTGCTTTTTTCAACCTGAAATTTGAATGTTCAGGCTGAGAGCGTTGCTTAGAAACAACCAGAGTTTTCATAATTTTCCCTTGTAAGCATTTATTATATTTCGTCATGTGCGAGATCGAATGTGTCGGAATACATCCGTTGTATTCTCCACTTGGTTAAATAATCCTGTACGGTTCTTACCGCTTTTGCTGCCTGCTCTTTCGACTCCTTCATTTTTGGCGAAAGACTGGTGCGAAAAACAACCTTTTGCGAATGCCAAATTGTCATGATGGTGCCGAACTTGGCTGTCGTTTTTTCGGTTATGGTTAAATTCTCTTTTAGGTTTTCTTCACTCTCGTTGAGCTGTTGTGCGAACTCTGAATAAAACATGCTTCCAATGCGAGTCATTGTTCTGTCTATGATGAGGCCATTGACTTCATCTAAAGAGTCATGATCTCCATCTTCTAATTGTTGCGAGTCTTCTATCGGAGATTGGTCGCCAGCACTTTCCTTTGCATGCAAATAGGAAGCATGCAATGAGAAATACACAAAAAAAATAATCAGAAACGTATTAATTTTAAGCGTCATAGATGACTCTTATAAAAGTGATTAAGACGAATTAATAATAAGAGTTAATTGTCAGTAATTGTATAAACCAAAGTATTAGAATTGCACAAATAAATTAGTATTTTTGTATTTGGTTTTACATAAATATAACAACCAAAAAATTAAAAAATAAATATCAATTTTAATTTAAAGTTGATGGTTTAAAATCATAGGCAGCTCTAACCTAATTAACGAGAACACGGTGTTCTCTAATGAAGGAGGAGTTATGTCCATCCGGAATAATGCCTGCTTCAGTATGCTAGTGATGGGTATCGCTTTGTATTTGGCAATGTCGAACCTAGCTTGGGCGAACAAGGATCTTGGTGGTCAAGCTTATTATCAGTCAGAGAGTAATCATGGAGGCGATGATCGTCACCATGAGAACTTTAACAATAGAAGACATACTCAAGTAGGTAAGTTCGGCTACGGCTTGGACTTAAGTAATTTCAACGAGTTAGATTCTATGCCAACTGACGATAATTATGCTGAAGTCGTCTTGGAAGACTCGATATTAGGAAATGTCTATATCGAGCAGGGTAGTTCTATTGCAGGTAATAAAGCGAAAGTAGTCCAGTCAGACAGCGTAGGGAGTGAGGCTGGGATTTGGCAATATGGTGGGGATAATACTGCTTTAATAACTCAAACGGGTAAGTTTAATAAAGCTTACATTGCTCAGTATGGTTATGGAAATAAAGCTTTGATTAATCAAGCTGGAAATAATAATACTGCAGCAATTATCCAATATGGATATGGAAGTTCTTTGAGTATTAATCAAACGGGTAGTAATAACAAAGCCATTATTGTCGACAACGGAGGTTCTGATTATGGCATTAGTCAAAATGGTAATGACTATGTGGCCATAGTTGGGGGCTATGGTATCAATGTGTATGTTACTCAAAATTAATCGACAACACATTTAGATACTTGTCTATTCAAATGTAACAATATGATATAAAGGAAATTGTCATGAAAACTAAATTGGCATTAATAATTGCAGCAACGTTGGCTTCAGGTAGTGTTCTTGCAAACAACACAGCAGACTTAGATTTATTTATGACTTCAGATTCTGAAGTCACTGTATTCCAAGAGTCTCCTAATGAGGGTAACAAGGCAGACATTAAATCTTACTTTGTAGATGATTCTACTCTGTCTATCTCTCAAGTTGGTGGTGAAAACAAAGCGAGAATTTTAGCTGTAGGTGTAGATTCAGGTAATTTTAGCATCGACCAAACTGGCAACAGCAACAAAGCTCGTATTATGACTGATAACAGTCCATGGGATCATTATTCTTATGATAACGACAACGTTTCTATCGTTCAAAACGGTGATAGTAACAAATCTCAAGTATTGCTTCAGGGTGGTACAGATGACTCAAATGTTGAACTTAGCGTCGAAGGTACACTAAACGAAACTAGTGTTGTTCTGAACAGAGGTGACGGAAGTTCTGTTACAGGTACTGTTGATGGAACAGGCAACATGGCTGACGTATATGTTGAAAATAGTTTCGGCAACAGTGTCGATTTCACACAGACAGGTGACTACAACACTATCGACGTTGATGTTACAGGTTGGAGCCATGGCAACGATATTACTATCGACCAACAAAACGCACATGCAGCCGCTAATGTATCTGTTTACTGGGGTAGCTCAGAAAACACTATCAACATTACTCAAACATATGGCGATGTTGCGAATGTTAATGTAGGTGCTAGCACAAATAACACTGTTACCGTTATTCAATACTAATCGTTGGTTATGTTAGTACGTTATTTAGCGGCGCTTTGCGCCGCTTTTCTAGTCTCATTAAGTGCAATAGCAATGGATAGTTCATCATTGAGTCTTTATGGTGGAGCGCTTCAGTTCGAATGTACTCAGGACGCGCAACGAGTCAAACTTACCGCGAAAACGGGCAAGCAGTTTGCTGCAAAAATTGTAGCGAGTGCGGCTTCGGGCAACAAAATGAGTTATGGATTCTCTAATCGCAGTTCCTTGAATTTAGGCTTTGGCGTTAATGATTTACCCATTCGTTTTGAAGTGATTAGTGAAAGTGAAGGAACTGAATCTTTTACGCTTGAAGCTGGATGCCAACTGAAATCAAATACGTCCTCTTAAGATCTAATCGGCATAATTGAGTTTGCTCACTCGACATGCGTTGTGACCAAGTTGTTCAGATCTTCATTTGTGGATATCCAAATAGCACTATTACATTGGAGAGTCGAGATGAACACACTCGAACAAACATTACAGGGTGTTGGGGCTGGCTTGATAACACTTTCAGTGTTTCTTGAATTCAACGTGTCAGCTCATGCTTTGCAATTAGTCGAACTAATAAAGTCAGTACTGTAATCGTTGCATCTAACCTTACTAGATAATTGTCGGCTGATGATAAGACTGATGATGGGGAAGATTACGCGTTAAGCTTTGTCTATTAATAGGCTTGTTGTTTTAAATATTCGTTAACCAATTCACTCTACATGCCAAATAAAAGCGTCCTCTTAATGAGTAATTAAGAGGACGCTTAATAAGTATGTCTTCAATGCATTTTATGCTTCTGGAAGCTCAACGCCTTTTTCTTTAAACAGACGGCGGCATGCGCGGCCATCACTGTGGAACAGGTGACAACGGTGCGCTGGAATACCAATCGACAGCACATCATCTGTTTCAACATCTAGCGTATCTGGCTGACGATAGATCACATCTGAGTCAGAGCCTTTGAGGTTCATGTAAACCTGAGTTTCATTACCCAGTTTCTCAACCATCATCACTTTACCTTCAATGATAGCGTCACCTTCACTTGCAGTGAGCAAATGTTCTGGGCGAACACCTAAAGACATGCGCTCACCACGGTTTACGGTTGTTCCATCGACAGGAATCCAGAATGTCGTGCCATTAGAAAGTTGCACCATTACTCGGTCTTTCTCTACCGCTTCAATAAATACGCTCATAAAGTTCATTTTTGGTGAGCCGATGAAGCCTGCGACAAAACGGTTTCTAGGGTAGTGGTAGAGCTCAAGAGGTTGACCGACTTGCGATACATATCCCGCATCAAGCACAACAATTTTGTCAGCCATTGTCATTGCTTCTACTTGGTCATGGGTAACATAAATCATGGTGCAACCCAGTTTGCGTTGCAGCTTAGTGATTTCTGAACGCATTTGCACTCGAAGTGCCGCATCTAGGTTTGATAAAGGTTCATCAAGCAGGAATACGTTAGGTTGAGACACCAAAGTACGACCGATGGCAACACGCTGACGTTGACCACCTGACAATGCTTTTGGTTGGCGGTCAAGCAAATGCGTCAACTGTAGAATGTCTGCAGCATGATCGACACGCTTATGAATTTCTTCTTTATCAGCTTTTGCCAGTTTCAAACCAAAAGACATGTTGTCATAAAGGTTTAGGTGAGGGTAAAGAGCGTATGACTGGAACACCATACCCACCCCACGTTTAGAAGGTTCAACATCGTTCATGCGTTGGTCGCCGATGTACAAGTCACCGGATGTGATGTCTTCTAAGCCTGCAATGCAGCGAAGTAACGTCGATTTACCACAACCAGATGGACCTACGAATACAACGAATTCGCCTTCTTGAATGTCCAAATCAACATTCTTAGAAATCACTACATCGCCATAAGCTTTACAAACATTTTTTAACGTGACATTCGACATCTAGCTCGTCCTCGATCAACACTTTTTAATTACTATTGCTCATCATTGTACGACATTGTTTTGTGCAATGAACTACTAGCAATAATAGTAGGAATACATTTAAGTTTATGATTTCTCGACTTTGAGAAGAATCATTTAAGTGGCTAATAATTTGGTGTAATCCCAATTCGCTTTTAGCCTTTATCGGTAAGAAAAGAAAGGGTGATGTATTTTAGTAATATTTGGGTAAACGCTGCTCGAAATCATACATCACCCCTCATAGCCAAAATTAGATACTTATTAATGCAAATATGTGTTCCCCCCGGAACGACGAACTTGCGTCGTATGCACATTTGCTTAAGCAATCTAACCGGCAATGTAAACACCTAATGTTCGGTGCTAATAAAAGACTCTTACCATCCACTTTGGACGTAGTTAGTCTCTAAGATGTGAACCAAGATGACATCCTCCTAATCCATTTTTTTGTGGGGGTAGTAGACAGGGATGAGTAGGAGGAGGGGGAATAGGGCGTAGTTAGATCAAGCTCAAATAATTGATGCTTTTGAAGTTGAGCTCGCTCACAACAAAATACCTTTTTGTGACTTTCGTCTACCACTTGTGACGATGCAGATCACGAAAATAGTCCATAATAGCTAGGGCGTAGTGCGCAGGAGGATGAGTCGTAGTCTGTTTTTTCTGATGATATGTGACGAAATACGGCAAAACCTCTTGGTTAGCTCTACAACATAAATATTAAAAGGATATGAACATGAAAAACGCCCTAAGTACCGTAGCGCTTAGCACATTAGTAGCTCTTGGTTCATTTGGAGCTCACGCTGCAATCGAAGAAGGCCAATTGACTATCTGGATCAACGGAGACAAAGGCTACAATGGATTGGCTGAAGTTGGTAAGAAGTTTGAAGAAGACACGGGTATTAAAGTAACTGTTGCACACCCAGATGCGCTTCAAGATAAGTTCCCTCAAACCGCTTCAACTGGTGACGGTCCTGATATTGTATTTTGGGCGCACGACCGTTTTGGTGGCTATGCTGAAGCAGGTTTGCTAGCAGAAGTGAAACCATCTCAACAAGTTAAAGAAGGCATTATCGATTTCGCTTGGGATGCGGTTAACTACAACGGCAAGCTTATTGGTTACCCAATCGCAGTTGAATCACTATCTCTTATCTACAACAAAGATCTTGTTCCAAATCCACCAAAATCTTGGGAAGAAGTTGCAGAGCTAAATGCTGAGCTTAAGAAACAAGGCAAATCTGCAATCATGTGGAACCTAAAAGAACCGTACTTCACTTGGCCTCTAATGGCAGCTGACGGTGGTTACGCGTTTAAATACACAGCTCAAGGTTACGATGTTAAAGATGCTGGTATCGCAAACAAAGGCGTTTCGGATGCGATGAACTTTGTGAAAGGTCTTGTTGATAAAGGCGTTATTTCTTCTGATATGGATTACTCAGTTTCTGAAGCTGAATTCAACAAAGGCAATACAGCAATGACAATCAATGGTCCTTGGTCATGGGGCAACATTGAGAAATCAGGAATCAACTACGGTGTGACTACTCTGCCTAAATTTAATGGTCACTCATCTAAACCGTTCGTTGGTGTACTAACTGCAGGTATCAGCACTGCATCTCCTAACAAAGACCTAGCAGTAGAATTCCTAGAGAACTACCTACTAACCAACGACGGTCTACGTAAGATGAATGATGACAAGCCACTAGGTGCGGTTGCTTTGAACTCTTTCCAACAAGAATTGGGTAATGACCCTCGCATTGCGGCAACAATGGATAACGCAATGAACGGTGAAATTATGCCAAACATCCCTCAGATGAATGCTTTCTGGGGCGCAGCTAAGAACGCAATCGTCAACATCGTTGATGGTCGTCAAACTGTAGATGCAGCACTTGCAGATGCAGAAAAGCAAATGGTTAAGTAATTTTTTAGCTCTACTTTTGGGGAGGGGGTAACTCCTCCCTACTTTCTCAGTTTATTTCGCTAGCAGGTTGTACTATGCAGTCAGTTCAAGGTTCAGAAGCGATGCCAACACCATCAACACCGTCATCTTCTAATAAGCGTGCACTACTTAAGTGGGCTGCGTTAGGGACTGTTGGTGTGGTCAATGGTTATGCATCCATTCTTATGTATTCGCGCGGTGAGTCTGCCTTTGCGTTACTTACTCTCTTTCTTACCGCATTAGCACTCTATATTTTTGGCAGTAAGAAAACTTACGCCCATCGCTATATCTACCCAGGTGTCGCGGGGATGATTCTGTTCATCCTTTTCCCTTTGGCGTACACCGTTAACTTGGCTTTCACCAACTATAGCGCTAAGAACCAACTCTCTTTAGAACGTGCTCAATCTGTATTGATGGATAGAACGTTCCAGAGCGGTCAAAGCTACTCATTTGACCTATATGAGACCGGCTCAGGTTTTCAAATTACGATTCAAGATGGTGATACTCAATATGTGACGGAAGCATTTTCGTTGAATGCTGCAAGTCGAGAGTTAAACCTTACGCCTGCTGAACAGCCTGTATCAGGTAAAAAAGCACCAATTAAAACCATTATTAGCAATCGCTCTACTTTGAGTGAATTCGACCTCCATTTCCCTGATGGTAATGACATTCGCATGAGCGGCTTACGTAAGTTCGCTGCGGTATTACCGCTTTACAAAATGCACGAAGACGGCGTTACTCTGACTAACCAAGAAACTGGTGAAGTACTGCGTCCAAACATGGATGTCGGTTTCTACCAACCTGTAGATGAGAGTGGCCAGTTTGTTGGCTCAACGGTATCACCAGGTTTTGTTGTCTCTATCGGTACTCATAACTTTGAACGTGTATGGAAAGATGACGGTATTAAAGAACCCTTTATCAGCATCTTTATTTGGACGGTGATTTTCTCTCTATTGACTGTCGTGTTCACTCTGCTTATCGGCCTAGTGCTTGCGAGCGTTGTACAGTGGGAAGCGTTGAAAGGTCGAGCGATTTACCGAGTTCTATTAATTCTTCCATACGCGGTACCTGCTTTCATTTCGATTCTGATTTTTAAAGGTTTGTTTAACCAAAGCTTCGGTGAAATCAATATGGTACTCGAAGCGATGTTTGGTATCAGCCCGTCTTGGTTCTCTGAGCCGTTACTTGCTAAAACCATGGTGTTGATTGTTAACACATGGCTAGGTTTCCCTTACATGATGATCTTATGTATGGGGCTTCTAAAAGCAATACCAGATGATTTATACGAAGCATCGGCAATTGATGGTTCAAACTTTATGAGCAACTTTACTCGTATCACATTGCCTTTGATGATAAAGCCAATGACGCCGCTTCTAATTGCGAGTTTTGCATTCAACTTCAATAACTTTGTGATGATTCAACTGTTAACGCAAGGTGGTCCGAATATGATTGGTACTTCTGAGCCTGCGGGTTATACCGACCTATTGGTAAGTTATACCTACCGTATCGCGTTTGAAGGTGGCGGCGGTCAAGATTTCGGTCTGGCGAGTGCAATCGCAACATTGATCTTCTTGTTAGTAGGTGGTTTAGCACTACTCAACCTTCGTTTCACTAAGCTTGAGCAAGATTAAGGAGTCGCACAATGGCTATGGTTCAAGGTAAAACCTTAAAATACAGAGTGTTGGCGACGCATATTGCGCTGTGTACATTCTTAGCGTTAATCATTTTCCCACTGCTGATGATCGTGGCGATTTCTTTCCGTGAGGGTAACTTTGCAACAGGTAGTTTAATTCCTGAGAATCCGTCTCTTGAGCACTGGAAACTGGCGCTCGGTATCGCGGTAGAAAATGCGGATGGAACAGTAACACCGCCTCCATTCCCTGTTCTAACGTGGTTATGGAACTCAGTTAAAGTTGCAGCAATCAGTTCAGTGTTGATCGTCGCGCTATCTACAACTTCTGCTTATGCATTTGCTCGTATGAAGTTCAAAGGTAAGAGCACTATCTTGAAAGCAATGATGATTTTCCAGATGTTCCCTGCAGTATTGGCGCTGGTGGCTCTATACGCATTGTTTGATAAGTTGGGTCAATACATTCCATTCCTTGGTTTGAACACTCACGGCGGTTTGATTTTCTCTTACTTGGGCGGTATCGCGCTGCATGTTTGGACTATCAAAGGCTACTTTGAAACGATTGACCTTTCATTGGAAGAAGCGGCAGCACTTGACGGCGCAACACCATGGCAAGCATTCCGCCTAGTACTTTTACCGCTTTCCGTACCGATTCTGGCAGTTGTGTTTATTCTCTCATTTATCGGTGTTGTGGGTGAGGTTCCAGTGGCATCTTTGCTACTTTCTGATGTAAACTCATACACACTTGCGGTTGGTATGCAGCAGTATTTGTACCCTCAAAACTACTTATGGGGAGACTTTGCGGCAGCGGCAGTTTTATCTGCTTTACCAATTACTATCGTATTCTTGCTTGCGCAGCGTTGGCTAGTCGGAGGACTAACGGCCGGCGGTGTGAAAGGATAACAACGATAAGGGCGACTGTAAGGTCGCCCATTTTGTGTCTGCTTAACAACTTGGTTTGGCCGCTGATCAGTTAAGTTAGATACATAACTTCTGGCGTTACGCATAGCTGGCTGTTAGCTCAATTCCTTACTGTAAATGACTAACGGTTTTTGTAACCATGACCTGAGCTCTGCTCAGGTTTTTTTATATCTGTGAATGTCAGATCACGATGCGCCTGTTAGGGCGCTGCTGGTAAGAAAGCCTTATAGGCGCATATGAAAAACCTCCGGCTATGCCGGAGGATATTAGTGGTACGAGAACGGGTATCGAGGGACTTATTTGGCAATACTACGCCAGTCGACGATTTTGAAGTTCTGATTCACAGAGTGATATTCCTTATCAACGTTGAAGCCGTCTTGCGCGATAAAAATGCCGTTCGGGTATTGGCTACCGAGTGGCGTCGCGACAGCATGAATACCATCTGTTTCGCTAGCACCATCAACACCGATACTGTCATCACCGATCACAGCAAAGGAATACGCAAATTTACCATTTTGATTGAGGTCAAAGACCGCATAAGAGTGACTGCCTTGGCTTGACGCAATCAAAAGGTTGTCTTGACCGTTTTGGTACAGGCTTAACCCTTCTACATCATCTGTGATTTGCTTACCGTCTATTTTTGCGAGAAGCTTCGCTTCTGTTGAACCGTTTTCTCGTGCATCAAACTGCCATATCGCGTTGTCTTCTTCACCGACATAAAGGGTTTGAGTTTTATCATCAACCACACAACCTTCGGGCTGCGTTGGTACTGATACCCTACGAACCATTTCTCCAGTCGCATAACCGTTGTTCAGAGTGATTTTCCACTGTTCTACGATGCCATTCTTACCGTTAACGTAAACATAAGGTGTGCCTTCTGTGCTTTGCCCCATACATAGGCCATAAACCTCATCGACTTGAGAAACCAGTTCTGGTTCTTCCTGATGTACGTTTTTACCTTTAGCTGGAAGTACTTTAATTGGTTCGTCACCCTCAGTGATCGTGTATAGCGCGATGGTATTGAGTTCTCGGTTCGATGCAGCGGCTAAATCTACGTTATTGCCTTTGCTATCAATCAGATTCTGACGAATATCGATGTTGTTTGGTTTACCAGCTTTCAAGAACTGTACTTCTTCGCCGTTGAGACGATAAGCCATTAAGCCTTTTTTCTTGTTGGTTGCAATAATGAGGCTCTGATCGGGGTTGTTCACGTTGAGCCAAAACGCTGGATCGTCTGCCGCATCACCACTTTTGTTGACAGGTTGAGTTTCAGCGCTCGCTTTAACAATTCGGATCCCCTCAACCTTCATTTCTTTGGGTGGGACTGTGTTTGCAACTTTGTAACCTACAATTTTTGAGAGTTCATCAAAGTTTACAGATTGATACACAGGCTCATCGGCTTCAGTGTTGCCAATCCAAAGCTCGTTTTTACCTACACTGACCAACTTCGCTTCCTCAACACCTTCGATATTGAATGAAGCTAACTGCTTATGAGTTTGTGAATCGAAGAGGAAGAAACCATTACCTTCATCCGCAACAACCAGAGTAGCTTTGCCACCAGCGTGATTGATGATGTCTATGTTTTCGATCTCTTTTAAAGAACCTAGCGGTTCAACAACATTGACCAACTGACGCTCTGTAACGTTTTCAGGGTCGTTGCCATAAGACCAGATACCTAGATCCTGCTCCAAAACGTATAGCTTGCCATTAACATCATCAGATACACAGCCACTTAATTCTCCACCAATTTGCAGTTCACGGACTGGAGAAGCTTTGCCTTCGATATTAAATAGGCTAGTCACCCGATTATCGTCGTACATCAGTTTAAACTGAGCCACTAATCCACTTTCTGAGTAACCAATCACGCTCACCGTGCCCGTGGTTACATTCTTAATTAAACACACACCTTCCGGTTTAAAGCTAAGTGGAATTCGACCGACTTCTTTAAGAGGTTGTGCGCTATTAGCATCGATAGCGTAAAGCGCAATAGCATCACTATCAGGAAGGCCAATAGCAGCGATATCAATACTTTTGCCTGAATCTGATTGCAACTCGTAACGAACATCTACCCCTAATGCGGGTTCAGAATCAATACGCTGAATTTCCATTCCTTTGTCATTATAAACGGCCACACCATCATCTTCTAAGCTCGCAATAAGCAGCGAAGCTGACTTCGACTGCCATACTGCGCTGTCAGCAATATCCTCGTAACTCGTTTGTGTTGAGTTAGCAGCATAGCTGCTGGTTGCTAGTGTCAGCGCTGTTGCGATAACCGAATATTTAAAAACAGACATTACTAATCCTCAATATGAATGAACGTCAGCGAAGTTAAGCGCGAAATATAAAGATTTTGTGACGGGAAACTTTAATCAAATTGAAAATCAATAAGTTACCTTTTGGTTTGAGTGGCTGTGAGCTCATTGGCTGAGACGGAATTTAAGCTTTATCAAGGCATGAAAGCAGTTGAGTTTTGTTATTTCACGAATTTTGGGCTGAAAACAAGAGAATAGGTGAGCTAATTGGACTTTTAATGTCACAAATTCGTCATACATGCTGGGTAAAACTGACGAGGTAAACTAGGGAGAAACTATGAATCGTTGGTTCCAACAACAACTGTGGAAAATTGGTCAATTTACTTATTGTCTTATTCCTCATCGTCACTGGTTATATTTATGGGCTATTGCAACTATCAGCTTATGGTATTTTAACTTTAGCCAGGGTGAGATTAAGGGTTCACAACAGTGGATGTGGCTCGACATTCTCGGTGAAGGTTCAATGACGTTGTTTATCAGCATCTGGCTGGTGGTCATTTTGGCTTGTCGAGAGGCTGGTAGAGTGACACAGTTTTTGGCATTAGGTCTTCTTGGCGTGTACATATCTTGTTTGCAGGATTTGTTAGACGAGTTTTATGAGCTTGGCGATGCAGCGTATTATTGGGATAGCTTGGTTGAATCTCTTCCTATCGGGGTTATCTTTTTAACTATCGGTTGGATGGGCTGGTATCGTGAGCAGAGCCAATTAAGACAATACCTACTGCAACGCAGACACCAGTTTCAGAACAGTTCCAAGCTGCATATGGATAGTTTTCTTCCCCGATTTGATCAATTACAAGCATTTATGAACTCACAGCCGGACGAATTTTTGTCAGGTGAGATTATGGGTTTTATTCTCGATGAGAGTGAAGTGAAGGATGCCGCTCAGCTTAAAGTACTGCGCCGACGTTTTGCCGATTTAATGATGCTCAATTTGCCTGAATCTACCCAGCTTTATCATTTGTCCGGTGAGCATTATGTTTTATTCATGCCTCACCGTGATAGCTTCTCAATCAAATGTGAACGCTTGCTCATGCAACATCTGCGCAGCGCTCAAATTTATTCTGATTCGGGTCTGTTACCCATAACATTCGGTGTGACTTTGACGCGACGCGAGCTTTGTAAAAGCTGTAACAGCAATAATCTCTCTAGCTACATACGTGATCTATTCAATGCTCATCAAAGGACAGAGCGTGCTGCTGAATTGAAGACTCAAAATCAAGAATTACCACTGGGTTGATGGATATGGATGCTCCCAAATGGAAGACTCTGAACTCACCCTTTGTTTCTCCTTGTTCTGGGGCTGCACAATTACACGACTTACAGTGTGCCAATGGAGAACATACAGACATAGTGTTGCGAAAAACTAAGCTGTTTCATTCCGATCTTCTGAAGTTGGATAAACAGATTTCTCCCAAGCAGTATGCCCAATTGTGCTTTAATGCAACCTTAAGCAGTGGTTGTGCTGAGTTAGCGATAAAGCTTGGTCGACAAGTGTTACCCAGTGCGCTCGGACCTTGGGCAAGCGGCCTTATTCACGCACCGGATTTGGGTCGAGCGCTCGATTTTCTTATATCGACAACCTATCGTTGGTCGCCGCTTATTGATATACAGCGGCGCATTGAGAATGGGAAAGCGCATTACTTGGTATACGATGCGTACGGACTTCTAGATGATCCTCTGCTTAAACAGTTTGTTATGTTGTCTACATTTGAGGCTGTTCGTCAAAGTTGCGAATGGTTGGCGGGGAAAAATGTTTGTGCTCACTGGCAGTATACGTTTGAAGGCAGTGGAGAAAAACTGCAATGGGAGGCCTTTTCTTCGTTGGGTGAACTTGCTTTGTTTAATCAACCTTATTCCGCGTTCTCAATCTCTGAAATGTTGTTAGCAACACCACTAAATCAGTCATGCAGTTCTATCTACCACGCTACTCAGAAAAAGGTATTGCACGAAAAATCCAACTCCACAGGTATTGTTGAAATTGTTCGAGTCAAAGTAAACGACTCGATTCAGAATATACCCAGTATGGAAGACATTGCTCGTAGCATGAGTATCAGTACAGCAACATTAAAACGTAACTTAAAGCAGCATAACACCAGCTATCAGAGTATCGTCGATGATTGCAGATCTAAGACAACATACTTCTTACTCAACAACAAAAACATGAGTGAGAAAGAGGTGGCTCAACACCTTAATTTTTATGATGTGAGCAACCTAAGACGAGCCATGAAAAAATGGCTCGTCTTAGGCTAACCACTGGAAGCTGAGTTCTAAACGCGATTATCGCCTGTACTGTATGCAATGATCTGACTTATCTCGCTTAGGCTACGTCCTGACTCTTCACTCCATTGACAGAATGCTTGATTGGAAGCGGTCATTGCACGTTTAGTTGTCTTAGCGCTATCAATGATGCCGGTGTTACGAAGGTACGCTTCAACATCGGTAGACAAGATAAAAGTATCGGCTCCCATCGTACGCAGTGTGTATGGCCCTGTATTGCCACCTAAGCGGTCACCGTGTTTTTTCATGTGCTCCCAAAGACCGGTAATGTTGTCTAGCGGCCAGTTTGCCACCATCTCACTGAAAGAACCGTGTTCGGCTCTAGCTTCATAAATCATACGGGCATTGCGCGGAATCGACATGACTTTGATTAAATGTCGGATGATGCGCGGATCTTGCGCTTTTTCTTCCCACACTTCGTCAGATAGCATCAGCAAAGGCTCAATTTTGAAGCCGAAGAAAAGCTCTTCGAAGTTTGGCCATTTCTTTCTCACTACATCCCAAGAGATGCCAGATTGAAACACTTTCATGCTGAACGCAGATAACCAACGGTCTTCAGGTACTGCTGCAAGTTCTGTTTTACTTAATGGCGTACTAAGCAGTTTTTCTAATTGGTCTTCGCCACCTTTACGATCGACCGCTCGTTGATAAATGGATGAAAATTTCTCGATTGTCATGTTTGAAGACTCTTGTTTAGTTTTAGAAATAAATACTAGCAAAGGGATAACCGTTCGGCACGCGAAAGAAGGATTGGACGTGTTGCGAGTCATTTTTAAAATTTTGAAATCAGACCATAGTTTTGACTATCGATTGGAATACTATCTATGGTAAGCTGGCGCTAAATTGGTATAACAAGTGGTTTAAGAGATTAATATGGAACCGAATATTAAGCTTTATCAAAAAATCGCCAATCACTTTAAAACGGAAATCTTTAATGGCGTTTACAAAGTTGGGGATATGCTTCCTGCTGAACGAGTGATCGCTGAGCAGATGGAAGTGAGTAGAACTGTGATTCGTGAAGCAATGATAATGCTTGAAGTTGAAGGCTACGTTGAGGTGCGTAAAGGCTCGGGTATCCGAGTAATTAACACGCAGGTTGACAACGTAGTACCGGACATCGCGCAGGCGGTGGGCGATTTCGGTTTCATGCTCACTTGTGGTCCGTTTGAACTGCTACAGGCTCGTCAGTTATTTGAAAGCAATATCGCTGAATTTGCCGCGACTCAAGCGACCAAACAAGATCTGGTTGCTCTGATGAAGATTCAAGAACAAGCGAAGCAAGACGATTACTCGCGTGATTCCTACTGGGATATTGAATTTCATATTCAGATGGCCCGCTGTACACAAAACTCAGTCGTGGTACATATTGCGGAGATGTTGTCGAAACATCGTGAAAACAACCCATATTGGAAGAAGCTTCACGAGCACATTGAAGACAATAAGATTCGCAGCTGGTGCAGCGATCACGATGAAATTGTAAAAGCGTTAATCAAGCGAGATGCGGTAGCTGCACGTCAGGCAGCTTGGCAGCACATTGAAAATACTAAGATTATGCTGTTTGATGCTTCCAATGATGATTATGATCGTTTCTTGTTCTCAGAAAGCCCGATTACGACGTCATAGAAGTCGCGTTATTCGACTGTAAACGCAATAAAAGAACTGAAAAACAAAGGCTACCCGAAGGTAGCCTTTGTTTTTCAACACATCTTATTAAAGCGTTACGCCGCTTTTGAATACGGCGATTTCTCGGAACTCATTGATTTCATTGCGCGTCGGCTCACCATTTACGAAGCTGGTGACCTTATTGACAAACTCTTCAAGCAAGGTATCCATTGATGTGCCTTCTACTAGCGTACCGGCATTAAAGTCAATCCAGTGTGGCTTGCGGCGTGCTAAGTCACTATTGGTGGCTAATTTCAATGTAGGTACAGGGCCACCATAAGGTGTACCACGACCAGTACTGAACAGCACCATATGACAACCAGCCATCGCAAGAGCCGAGGTCGCGATAGCATCGTTACCCGGCGCACTCAGTAGGTTTAGACCTGGTTTGGTCAAGCGTTCACCGTATTTCAAGACATCCATTACCTGACTTGAGCCAGCCTTTTGCGTACAACCCAAAGATTTCTCTTCTAAAGTTGAAATGCCACCGGCCTTGTTACCCGGAGATGGATTTTCATAAATAGGCTGTTTGTGATCGATAAAATACTGCTTGAAGTTATTGATCATGGATACCGTCTCGTCGAACACACTCTCGTCGGCGCAGCGGCTCATCAGAATATGCTCTGCACCAAACATCTCTGGTACTTCGGTCAGTACTGTGGTGCCGCCATGGGTGACAAGGTAATCCGAGAAACGGCCAAGCAGAGGGTTAGCAGTGATGCCAGAGAAGCCATCAGATCCGCCACACTCTAAACCAAAACGAACTTCGCTCAGGTTGCCGGCAACTCGCTGGTCTTTAGACATCACTTCATACAGCTTTTTCATCAGCTCAACGCCGTATTCCACTTCATCATCTTGCTTTTGGCAGATCATAAATTGAACACGTTGTTCGTCGTATTCACCGAGTGTATCTTTAAACGCGTTCACTTGGTTGTTTTCACACCCTAATCCCACCACTAAAACACCGCCAGAGTTAGAGTGTTTCACCAAGTTCTGCAGCAGAATCTTAGTGTTGTTGTGGTCGTCCCCAAGTTGTGAGCAGCCATATTGGTGAGTGAACACTTGCACGCCATCGATAGCTGACATGTCGACTTCAGACTCAAACTGCTTTTTCATCATGTTAGCCATAGCGTTTACACAGCCAACGGTTGGGATGATCCAAAGCTCGTTACGAATTCCGACATCACCGTTTGAGCGACGGTAGATATTTACTGGCTTATTTTCCAATGCGCTATGTACGTTTTGGAATTCAGGTTGGTATTGGTATTCGTTTAAATCGCTCAAGTTGGTGCGAATGTTATCCTGATAAACACGGTGGCCTAGCTCTATGGTTTGCAACGCATGTCCGATAGGGCAACCATATTTAATTATCTGGTCATTTTGAGCAAAAGTTTGCAGCGCCACTTTGTGTGCTTGAGGAATATCCTCTTGCAACGTTATTTCCTGCTCATCCACAACTAATGTTGTGCCAGCACTTAAGTCTTTTAGTGCAACGGCAACATTGTCGGCTGGATGTATTTTGATAAGAGAGTTCATGCTATTTCCTTAGCAGCGATTTAACGCTCGTCGCATGCCCACTAGGCAAATTTGTTCGACGTACGCGGTTACGCATTCAGTCAGTCCCGGCACTTGATTGAGGTCTTGTCCCCAGTGCGCAGTGTTACCCAACACGGCTTCAACTAACGCGCCATAGCTTTGCTCACCTGATGACACCTTAGGCCACTCGGAAGCAAAGAAATCTAGCCATGGTTGGTCGTCATTAAGAGGGTAATTTCCGTCCTCACGTTCGCCGCGATAGAAGGTAATTAACGCTGCGAGTGCAAAGCTCATGTGACGAGGTAAATGCTCGGTCTTTTGTTGATACGCGAGTAACTGCGGCAAAATTCGGGTTTTGAATTTTGTCATACCATTAAGCGAAATAGATAACAGCAGGTGCTTGATGTAAGGGTTCTTAAAGCGATACTCCACATCTTGAGCAAAAGTTTGCAGTTCATCTTTTGGCAATGAAAGAGTAGGGATGATCTCAGAGAACATCAGTTCTTTGAGATAAGCTGCCATCTGCTCGTCAGCCATGCTTTCGCCAACCGTATCAATACCAGATTGGAATGCCACTGGTACTAGCGCGGTATGTGCACCGTTAAGAATCGCGACTTTACGCTCTTTATATGGCTTGATGTCATCAACAATCTTAATGTTGAGCGAGTGTTCTGTACTGAGCTGATCCAGACACAGTGCTTGGTTTAACCACTGTGGGCCTTGAATAACAAACAGATAGAAGTTCTCGGCACTGACCATAAAGGTATCTTTGTAGCCTAGCTCCGCTTCCAGCGTGCTCACTTCATCTTTTGGATAGCCAGTAACGATACGGTCTACCAAGGTTGAGCAGAATGTATTTGCGGCTTCTACCCAATGTTTAAATTCAACAGGAAGAGCCCAAGCCTCAATGTAGCGCCCGATAATCTCTTTCAAGCATTCGCCGTTGTAATCGATGAGTTCACAAGGAACAATGATCCAACCTTTGTCTTCATCGGCTTCAAAGTGGTTGTAGCGTTCCCATAGCATACGCGTCAGCTTGGCTGGGTAGCTGCTTGGTGGCAAATCATCAAGCTGATCGCTTTCCACAAATGCAATCCCCGCTTCCGTTGTGTTTGAGAACACAAACTGAATGTCTGGGTTACGAGCAAGTTCAAGAATGGTTTGAAAATCTTGGTAAGCAGACAGCTCTTCGTTCACAGAGTAGATAACACGGGATTGTGAGATCGCTTGGCCTGTTTCATCCAGACCACGAATCAAAGTGGTATACACACCCTGTTGAGTGTTGAGACTTGGCGGAAAATCGGTATCGATTGGACGAATAATGCTAACACCAGCATTGAGATCCGTGTGTTCGTTGAGTTGGTCAATTTGCCAGTCTAAAAATGCGCGTAAAAAATTACCTTCGCCAAATTGAATGATCTTGGTTGGGTAAGAAGGGCCGGGAAAGGTATCTCGGTTTAGCTGTTTCATAAAAGTTACCTATCGATAGGCTGCGGCTGAAACTCGGTGAAGAACATCTTTGTCAGTAGATCTTCACCAATAAGCAACGGCCGCAGAGCGTCAGATTATTTAGCTGTGATACCGAAATAGTTTTTCGCGTTGTAATAACAGATATCGCGAACCATACGGCTAAGTAGTTCGAAGTCCGCAGGTGCTTCACCATCTTCAACCCATTTGCCAATCATTTGGCAAAGGATGCGGCGGAAGTACTCGTGTCGGGTATATGACAAGAAGCTGCGGCTATCGGTTAACATACCCACGAAGCGGCTTAGAAGACCTAATTGTGCAAGCTGGGTCATCTGACGTTCCATACCGTCTTTTTGGTCGTTGAACCACCAACCAGAACCAAATTGGATTTTGCCGGCGATACTGCCGTCCTGGAAGTTGCCACACATGGTTGCCAGAACTTCGTTGTCACGTGGGTTTAGACCGTAAAGAATGGTTTTCGGTAATGCATTGTCACGGTCAAGCGCATCAAGCAGACGTGATAAAGGCAAGGCAACTAAACCATCATGGATAGAGTCAAAACCTACGTCTGGACCAAGAAGCTTGAACATACGCTGATTGTTATTACGCAGAGCGCCAATATGGTATTGCTGAACCCAGCCGCGTTTCGCGTACTGTTCACCTAGGTATACCAATACTGCCGTTTTGAACTGTGCAGTTTCAAATTCGGAAACTGTTCCGCCGCTTAAACGTTTGCTGAGGATCGCATCAAGTTCTTGCTCGGTTGAATCTTCATAGCAGACCGTATCTAGAGCGTGGTCTGATATACAACAGCCGTGGTCTGCAAAGTGTTGTAAACGTTTATCTAAAGCGCAGCACAAATCTGTAAAGCGAGAGATTTCAACATCCGCAGCTTTTGATAATGCCTCTATATAAGCAGGGAAGGTGTCCTGATGAATGTTGAATGCTTTATCTGGACGCCAGCTTGGAAGCATTTGTACTGGGAAGTCTTTGTCGTCTGCCACTTTTTTATGTGCGGCGAGGTCATCGATTGGGTCATCGGTTGTACCCACCATTTCTACATTCATCTTCTGCATGATCGAACGAGCAGAAAACTCAGGTGTTGCTAGCATCTCATTGGTTTCGTTCCACACACGCTCAGCGGTGTCTTCATTTAATACGATGTCTGAGATACCAAACGGACGGCGTAACTCTAGATGAGCCCAGTGATAAATTGGGTTACCAATTGTATAGGGAACTGTACGTGCGAATGCCAAGAACTTCTCTTTATCTGTTGCATCACCCGTACAGAAGCGCTCATCCACACCGTTAATACGCATAGCACGCCATTTATAGTGGTCACCGCGAAGCCAGATATCGGTTAAATTTTGAAATTTGTAATCCTCAGAAACCTGATGTGGCAGCAGGTGGCAGTGGTAGTCGATGATAGGTAAATCGGCTGCTACTTCGTGATATAGGCGTTTAGCGAAATCGCTACGGAGTAAGAAATCCTCCGAAAGAAAAGATGTCATACAAGTTGTCCTTATGTGTTCTACCATTTGTGTGTGATATTAAACTCATAAAAGCCAAATAAACACGATTTAAGTAGAGTTTTGATTGATTTTTGAGCTGAATTAGAGTGATTTTTGTCAAAAGTTTAAAGGTGATCATACTTTAAGTAAAAAAATGAAAGCCCGTTTCGTTTTATGATCTAGACCAATTTTTTATTGTTATACCAAATGTAGGATTACTTCGTTATCGGAACAACCGATGATTAAGTTTACGAATAACGAACTGTGATGATTGCAAGCGACACACGTTGTTCAGGGAAACGTCACCAACGGAATGGGAATGTAATGGATTATTTGTTCTGTCTGGTGGCACAAAAAACTAATTAGAGATTAATTACTATGATAATTAAGTCTATCAACTCATATATTAATAGCTTATTGCGTGTTGTTTTGAGCATGTTTATGACCGTAATGATTGTTGCGGTTGTGTGGCAAGTATTTACTCGCTTTGTCTTACAAGATCCTTCTGCCTTTACAGATGAACTTTCACGCTACTTATTAATTTGGATTGGTGTGTTAGGTGGAGCTTACACCTTCGCAATCAAACGTCATTTAGCGTTGGAACTTTTAGCGCCAAGATTGAGCCACAACGGGCAATTGGTGTTAGGTATCATCATTAACCTAATCATCATTGCTTTCGCTGCTGTCACCTTTATTTATGGCGGAACAGCGCTAGTCACAAACACACTTAAACATGGTCAGATTTCTCCTGGGATCGTGATTGGTGGTCACCACCTGTTGATTGGTTATGTTTATGTTGTTGTACCACTTGCGGGCTACATTATTTCTTACTTCGGTACTGTCGACGTTATTTCTTCAGTTCTTTCGCTTGTTAATAAAGAAGATCGAGTGGCAGCAGAAGGATATTCAAAATGACTCTGATTGATTTACTGTTTTCACAAGACTTTCTAGCGAATGCTCCTGATGCATTTTACGATTTCTTTCCTGCGGTTGTGTTGTTCGGCGTATTAGGCGTTTTACTGATTATTGGTGTGCCTATTGCCTTTGCTATCGGTATTGCAGCACTACTGACCGTTTTCATCGATTTCCCAATTGAACAGGTGACCATTCTTGTTTCGCAGAAGTTAGCCAACGGGTTAGACAACTTCGGTCTGTTAGCACTGCCATTCTTCATAGTGGCTGGTAACTTAATGAACCGAGGTGGTCTTGCTTCTCGTTTGATTAACTTTGCAATGATCTTCGGTGGCCGCTTGCCGGGTTCGTTATCGCATGTAAACGTTATGGCGAACATGTTGTTCGGTTCATTGTCAGGCTCTGCGGCTGCGTCTGCTGCTGCGGTTGGCGGCATCATGAAACCGCTACAAGAGAAACACAAATACCCAATGGATTTCTCAACTGCGGTTAACGTGGCATCTTGTCCGTCTGGCCTACTTATTCCGCCGTCAAACATTCTTATACTGTTTGCGTTGGTAAGTAGCACTTCAGTTCAGTACCTTTTTATTGCTGGTTATATCCCGGGCATCTTAATGGGCCTAAGCGTGATGTTGGGTATCTTCTTACTTGGAAAACGTTACAACATTCCTCGCGAGAAAATTATTTCAACAGAGAAGAAACGCAAAGTTATCTGGGACGCTATCCCAAGCTTAACGCTGGTTATCATCATCATGGGTGGTATCTTGGGCGGTATCTTCACGGCAACTGAAGCATCTGCAATTGCAGTTGTCTACGCTCTAATCCTTGGTTTTGCTTACCGCGAACTGAAAATGAGCGATATGTTCCCAGTGCTTGTGGACAGTGTGATCACCACTTCAATCGTATTGCTGATGGTAGCGACTTCTTCTGCAATGTCATGGGCAATGGCGAACGCCGATATTCCTACTTACATTGCTGAGTTTGTACTTGAAACCTCAACCAATCCAATCATGGTTATTCTTTTGATGAACTTGATTCTGTTGGTGGTAGGCACCTTCATGGACATGACGCCAGCAGTACTGATTTTTACCCCTATTTTCTTACCTATTGCTATCACGCTTGGTATTGACCCTATTCACTTTGGGATCATCTTAGTATTCAACTTATGTATCGGTATCTGTACACCACCAGTCGGCACTGCCTTGTTTGTTGGTTGTAGTGTTACAGGCTCGAAGTTGGGTGCTGTTGTTCCTAAATTGGCACCGCTATTCGTCCTCATGGTTATCACGTTGACGATAGTGACCTTGTTCCCTTCACTTTCATTATGGCTACCGGAACTAGCTGGTTATAAACCTCAATAATTGATAGGACTATAAAATGAAAACAACAAATAAACTTTTACTTGCTTGTACTCTTTCTACACTGATGGCAGGCAACGTTTATGCAGCTACTGTTAAGCTAGCTCATGCGTTACCAACAGAGCACCCAGTTCACGCATCCTTGGATTGGTTTGCAGCTAAAGTGACAAAAGAAACTAAGATGCGTGTAAAAGTGTATCCAAACGGTACTTTAGGTAATGAAACTGAACTACTGCAAATGGTACAAGGTGGCACGATCGGCTTCACTAAAGTGAGTGCGGCGCCACTGACTGCATTCGCGTCAGATTACAAACTACTTTCTCTACCTTACCTATATCGTGATCGCGCACAATATGATGCTGTACTTCAAGGTCCAATTGGTGAGCAAATCCTGATGTCTTCTAAAGACTCTGGCTTTATCGGTCTTGCATTCCTAGATGCAGGTGCGCGTAGCTTCTACACCGACAAACCAATTCGTACTCCAGAAGATTTGAAAGGTCTGAAAATCCGTGTACAAAACTCAGCACTTTCTATTGATACTATCAAAGCGCTAGGCGGTACTCCGGTTCCACTACCATACGGTGAGCTTTATTCTGCATTGCAACAAGGTGTTGTTGATGGTGCGGAGAACAACATTCCGTCTTACTACTCTTCTCGTCACTACGAAGTGAAGAAAACATTCTCTTACGACAAGCACACTATGGTTCCTGACGTACTAGTAGTGTCAACAGGCGTATGGGATAGCCTATCTGCAGAAGACCAAGCGAAAATTCGTGAAATCGCGAAAGAGACAGTTAAGCAGCAAGACACTAACTGGGCAAACTACGTAGAAAAAGCGAAAGCGGAACTGGTTAATCAAAACGTAACGTTTGTTGAAAGTGATATTCCTAAGTTCCAAGAAGCGGTTAAGCCTGTGTATGAAAAATTCCGTAAGGAAAACCCAGACCTAGTACCTCTTCTAGACAAGATTCAATCTATGTAATTAGAGATGTCTCTATAGCGCGGGGAATTCTCCCTGCGCTATGAGTCACTTTCTCACGCAAAATTTCCTACGCAACGAGTTCGTTTTGCGTCTACTAACATCATTTGGTTCGAATAATTATGAGATTAAGTCAAGCTCACTTATCTGCGGCTAATGCCCTAGTTCAGCCCAACGAAAATAACAAGAATGCAAAAGTTGGGATTGTACATTTGGGCTTTGGCGCTTTTCACCGCGCTCATCAGGCACTCATTACAGATGCTGTGATAAAAGAAATTGGCGGTAACTGGAAAATTGTTGGTGTTACTTGGAGCGACGCTGGTTTACAGAAAGAGTTGATCGCACAAGACAGCCTCTATTCGGTCGGTGTCGGATATAACGATCAATTAGATATCAATATTGTTGGCTCTATTGAAACTGTGTTGATGTCAGCTCAGACAGAGCAAGTATTAAGTTATATGTGTGACCCAGAGGTGAAAATTGTCTCGCTGACTGTCACAGAAAAGGGCTATTGCCACAACCCAGCGACGGGTGATTTAGACCTTTCACATCCTCTGATTCAGCATGATTTAGAAAATATTGATACACCAAAATCTGCGATCGGATTTTTGGTCTCAGCTATGCGTTGCCGTTACCTAAAAGGTGTTCAACCGTTTACACCGTTGACCTGTGACAACTTGCCAGAAAACGGTCATGTATTAGAAAAAGTGGTGTTGCAGTTTGCTAAGCAGCTGGATGCAGAGCTGCACCAATGGATTAAAGAGCACATTACTTTCCCTTGTACCATGGTCGACCGCATTGTTCCTCGTACCACAGAAAACGATATTGCTCGTGTTGAGAAAGTTTTAGGTTTAGAAGACAAAGCCAGCGTGATTACCGAACCTTTTTTACAGTGGGTAATTGAAGATAAATTTGTCAATGAACGCCCTGCGTGGGAAAAGACGTCGATCGCCAATGTTCAGGTAACGGACAACGTTGTGCCGTTTGAAGAAATGAAACTGCGTCTGCTTAACGGTACCCATTCAACGATGGCTTATCTTGGTTATTTGTCTGGTTATGAAACCATTGCGGAAACCATTCAAGACCCGAATTTTAAAACCTTTGTTCGCTATCTGATGGACGAAGAAATTACGCCATCGCTAAGCATTGAAGGCATTGACCTCGATAAGTACAAAGACCAATTGATTGAGCGTTACGAGAACAAAGGGCTGCAACACCGAACATGGCAGATTGCAATGGACGGAACGCAGAAGATCCCACAACGTTTCTTACAAACCATTCGCTATTCACTAAACAACGGCATTTCAATCAAAGGCTTATGTCTAGCGTTGGCGGGCTGGATTCGTTATGTCAGCGGTGTGAATGAACAAGGGCAGGAGATTGATGTTCAAGATCCGCTCAAACAGCAGCTTGCTCAAGTTTGGCAGCAAGCTGGCTCAGATTTAGAAAAAGCCTTAGATGGCTTCTTATCTCTTCGCAGTGTCTTTGAACAAGATCTAGCGACTAATCAAACATTTAGAGTAGAGCTGCAATCCGCGTTAGAAACACTGTTTGCAAACGGTGCTAAAGCATCGGTAGCCAGCTTCGTAGCACAGAGGAAATAATAGATGAAAATGACATTCCGTTGGTACGGAGAAGGTAACGATAAAGTTACTCTCGGCAACATTAAACAGATCCCTGGTGTAGAAGGTATCGTCTGGTCACTGCATGATATGGCGGCGGGTGAGCTATGGAGCGAAGAGCGTATCGCGAAAGAAAAAGCGATCATCGAAGCTGCGGGTTTTCATATTGATGTCGTTGAGAGTGTCAACGTTCACGAAGATATCAAACTTGGTTTGCCAACTCGTGACAAATACATTGAGAACTATAAAGAAACACTGCGTCGCCTTGCGAAAGTGGGCGTAAAAGTGGTGTGTTACAACTTTATGCCAGTGTTTGACTGGACTCGTACTGAGCTCTACAAAGAGATGGAAGACGGTTCGAATGCACTTTTCTTCGAGAAGAGCAAAATCGAAAATATCGATCCAATCGAGTTGATTGAAAAACTGTCGACCAACGTTGACGTGACTATGCCGGGTTGGGAGCCAGAGCGCTTAGCTCGTTTGAAGGAAACCTTTAAGCTGTACGAGAACTTCACGGCTGAAGATTTGTGGCGCAACCTACAATACTTCCTTGAACAAGTGATACCAGTGTGTGAAGAAGTGGGGATTAAGATGGGTATTCACCCTGACGATCCTGCATTCCCAATTTTTGGTCTGCCTCGCCTGATCATCAATAAAGAAAACATTGGCCGTTTCCTTAACCTAGTCGATAGCCCTTACAACGGTTTGAGCTTGTGTACTGGTTCATTAGGTTCTGCAAATAACGATATTCCAGACATTATTGATGCCTACCACGATCGCATTCATTTTATGCACATTCGTAACGTTAAACGTTATGACAATGGTGACTTTATTGAAGCGTCGCACCGTGCTTGTGATGGTTCTGTGGATACCGTAAAAGTCGTGCAGACTTTGCATAAATACGGTTACGATGGCTACGTGCGTCCGGATCATGGTCGTCATATTTGGGGCGAAGAAAAATGGGCGCGTCCGGGATACGGGCTTTACGACCGTGCGCTAGGTATTATGTATATTCTTGGTGTGTGGGACAGCGTAGAAAAGAACACGAAACAATCTTAAGAAAAGGAACAGACAGTTATTGAAGTGATGAAATGATTGTCTGTTGTGTAAGTGTGTCATTTCACTCATCGTGAAACACTAGCGGTGAAATGACACCTTGTTTGGGTTATCTGAACTCAAGCAAACCATCAAAACTCTCCATTAGAACCAGCATTTGTATATCAGCGAAGGTTCGTTCTCTCGATTTTTCTCTGTGTCGCTGGGATTAATTCAGAATTAAAAATTTACCCAAGTTTGGCTTAGCAGTAGCACGGTCAGTGATGATACTGAGAATAGTGCAAGGATGCCGCCTAGTTCGCGAATGTTGCTTAGTAACGTTTTTTTGCTATCAAACATGATCTCACCTTTTAAATTGTCAAGTTAACGAGATATTGGTCACACTTTACTCTTCAATATGACATAGATCAATATTGTTTGTGGTTATTTTTAGTCATTTTTGGCGTATCTAGGATTTGTCTTAGTTTTGGTGTAATTAAATTACAATTATAGGTGTGAGCTATGCTAAACAAACAGAAAGCAGCCTGACAGTTTAACTAGCAGGCTGCTTTAAATATCTAACTAAATAAATTGGTTAGCGAGAGTGTCGAGAAAATAACATGCTTTTCACGTAGGCGCGTTTCGTCCAGTGAGTCATAAATATGACCGCACTAATATGAATCGCTACAGCGAACATGGTGAGATTGGCAAATAGCTCGTGAACTTCTTCCACCCATTCTTCTCCCCAAAACATATCCAGTTGAGTTGACCACCCAGATAAGCCTGTAATGATGAGAAGTATCCACATTGTCCATATCATCACTGCGCCAGCAGGATTGTGCCCTTGATGATCATCGGACTTGGTGTGTAAAACCTGTTGTAAATGTGCTACAGCTTGAGACACTGAAGGTTTGAATGCAGATAAACGTGCAGGAGAGCGAGTGAGAAAACCCCATAAGAGCCGAACTGCTACCGCTGCCAGAACGATGTATCCCACCCATTCGTGAGTTTCACTGCCCTCTTCTGTGACAAAGTAGTTGGCGAGAAACATCGCGGCTACCGTCCAGTGTGTGAGACGAACGACAATGTCCCAAACGTAAGGTTTAGTCATCTTGTTCCTCTTTCACTTTACTCATATCCACTGGGTTGAAATAGATTTCAGTTTTTTTGCCTTCAGCGTTATATCCATAAAGCTCGTAACAGCCAGTACTGGTTTTTTTGAACTTCTTAATCTTGTAGCCCATGTCTTGAACTTGTTGTTTAGCTTGGTCAAACGACATCCATTTGGACTCAGGTTCTTTGGTACATACTGGGTCAGAAGCCATTGCCAATGAAGACACTGCCATCAATGTTGCGAGTAAGCCAGAACGGATCATTGTGTTAGTAGTCATGTTCTCTCCTTGAGAATCTCGGTTAACGATCAAAACTAAGTTTGGAGAAGATTTCTTAAGGAATGCTTAAGAATAAATTCGCTCGTATTAACCATGCGCCAAAGGTCGGTTAGATCTCATATCGTTAGAATTTTTATCGCAAATTTTTGTATCAGCTATTCTTAATTTGTTTGCTAACAATGAAGAGGCGTCTATGAGTTGGCTTAGAAACCTAACAATTACAAAAAAACTGATCGGGTTAATCGTCACTTTACTTACTTTGACCTTAATTGTTTCTTCTTATGCAGTAATAAAGATGGAGCGTGTTGCCAAAGAGATAAATGGTATTGCCCATGAAAATTTACCTTTGGTAAAGCTGGCAAGTAATATCACCATTAAACAGTTGGAAGGAGCCGTGTTGTTAGAAAAAGCCTTTCGCTTAGCGGAGATCCCTTCGGGAGAAAACCAGCAATCGATGGCTAAGTTTATCTCCCAAGTCAGGCAATCATCATTGTATTTTGACGAGGAAATCGTCGGTGCTAAGTCACTGCTTATGGAAGCAAAAAACCACGCCATTACCCCCAAGCAGTTAAACCATCTTACTCAATTAACGAGTGATTTGGCCCAGCTCGAAGAACATCATAAAAGCTATGAGAAAACCTTATTTTCTATTTTGGATGCATTGTTAGAGAAACAAGACGATGCGGCAATGGCTTCTACCGTCCATCAATTTGAGCAGACTCAACAATTACTCAACAAAGAATTGGCCGATTTTTTAGTCGGTTTAGAAAATGCGACAGAGAACGCTGTATTAATAACGGAAGAAGAAGAACACGAAGCGTTGATTGGTATGGCGACGCTTTCTGTCGCTTCGATTATTTTTGGCTTAACTGTCGGCATACTATTTAGTCGCAGAATTGTCAGTTCCATGAGTCGGGCGCGAAATGTTGCAGCGAGTATGGCGCAAGGTAACTTTGATCAAGTAATCGAAGTGAAATCGAATGATGAAATTGGTCAACTGATGTCGAGTATGAATGTGATGGCCAATTCATTAAGCAAAATGATTGGGGAAGTAATGAGCCGAACCGATGCAATTGCCGCTACCGTGACACAGCTATCTGCTGTGGCAGAGAGTAATCGGCAGGCAATGCAAGTTCAGCAAGAAAACACCGAACAAGTCGCTTCGGCCATGACTGAAATGGCCGCAACCATCACTGAGGTGGCGAGTAACGCTGACAGTGCTGCATTTGCTACTTCTCGTGCTGAAACTAATGTGAAAGAAGGCTGTTCAACTATTGATATGACACAAGAGCTGTCCGTAATGCTGGTGGAGCAAGCAAGCCAATCGCAGAACATGATTCTTGATTTAAAAAACAGCACGCAAAAGATACAAGAATTTGTGAAAGTCGTAGACGGAATATCGGAGCAGACTAACCTATTAGCTTTGAATGCCGCCATCGAATCTGCGCGAGCAGGGGAGCAAGGACGTGGGTTTGCCGTTGTCGCTGATGAAGTTCGAGCACTTGCATCTCGCAGTCAACAAGCCACGAATGAAATAGGCAACTTGATCGACATGTTAGTTAAGAGCTCAGAACACGCCCACAATGCGATGAATCAAAGTAATGAGAAAGTGCATCAAACTTCCGACTGTATTCAAGAAGCAAGGGATCAACTGAATCATATTGCCACGGCTTTGGCTGAACTTGCTGAATCCAATACTCAAGTCGCTGCTGCGAGTGAAGAACAAGCTGTTACTGCGGATGAAATAAGTCAGAATCTGATTGGAATTAAAGATTCCGGCGATAGGGTACTAGAAAGCACTGAAGAAACGGCAATGGCTAGCGAAGGATTAGCCGTACAGGCTAATGCCTTGCGTACTCTAATGTCTTCCTTCCAAGTAAGAGCGGAGTACGTTTCATAGCAGGCAAATGGGCGTGTATTTAATTCTCATGAATATATGCCTGACTTCGAAGCAGTCGTGTCAGTTATATAGAGGCTGCTTCGAGTCTTATCTATTAGTGGCGATGGTTTATGACTGAATTACATCTGCTCAAACCGAATCAATATGGTTATAGCGCAGGAGAGGAGGAGATTCTTGAACAGATATCATTGCCTCTGAACCATTGCAATGTTCCGTCTAAGTTATTGGCGAGTTTAGGCTATCAGCAAAATCCTATTTTGTTGGAAATTGATGGTTTACATCTCTGGTACCCCGCACTGCATGAGTTGCTTCAAAAGGCTGGTAATTATGAACAAAGAGCCAAGAACTTCATAAACTTCATGTCTCAACACTTTCATCTCTCATGTGTGGATGAAAGTGTGAACGAAAAGACAGCCCCTCCACCAAGGCCAAAACTCAACTATCGCCGGCTAGTTTTAGGCTGGTTGTTTGACTCTGACAATGAACAGGGAGCAGCTTGGCGAAGTTGGGTAGAGTCCAGATTTGGCTTGCTCACCTGTTTTCATAAAGTTTCATTACACGGACCTGATACATCTGAGTATTTAGATTTCAGGAAGGCGTGTTCTCGCGCCACTTATAACACCAATGAGCTCTATGCCCAGCTCGATCTGTTGTATTTCTTTTGCCAGCAAGAACTGCGCTTACGTTATCTAGGAACTGAACACTTAACTTTGTTCCGAGGTTGTCGCGAACAGGCAGAGTACAGAATTAATGGCGAAAATGTGAAACTGTTTAATAACCTGAGTTCGTTCACTACGGACCCTGAAAGTGCCTTGCGTTTCGGTTCAAAAGTGTTTGCTGTGTCTGTTCCTCTCTACAAAATTGTTTACTTCGATTCCGTCCTGCCTTGCAGCCTGCAAGGGGAGCAGGAGTTTATGGTTTTAGGGGGGCTTTACAGAGTGGATAGTCATACTCTCTAGAAGAGGCACGTAATGTGTGAGCTGCTATACAGAATTCCGATCATACTTGGTTAATATATGTACGGTTATCTAAAGTAATATTACTGATTGAAAAATAAAGGATTTGAGTTTCTGATATTTTTGTTAACTGGAGTAATTGTTCTAATGATACAAACCCTAATAAAATAATGTTTTATTAGGTAACGCGTTGTATTTTAAGTAATATACTCCATTCAGAATACGCATGTACGCTCGAAAGTTATTGCGGATTATTGTGAAGTGCTTCAAAATTAACGAATTAGTATTTCTTCTTAGTTAAGAATGAGGTTTTGATGAAAGTTGCGGATATTTTTAAACATCATGCTGAGAACTTAGTTAAGCATAATGAGTTTAAACAATTGATGCCTCCTACAGTGCGTGAGTACTGGGGAGAGTTATTGGATAAAACCAATAGCCGCCAGCTTTTTTCATGGGTGAAGGATTTTCACCAGCCAGCAAATGAAGATGTTCCTGTTGTTGAACCTATCGTATTAAAGCCAGAAGCTCAGGCGGTATATAACCAACTTGAGTCAAAGTTAGGTGAAGTTATTCATACAGGGGATTGGTTATTGGTTGATCAGAACAGAATCAACCAGTTTGGCGCAATTACGGAAGATATGCAGTGGATTCATACGGATCCTGAAAGAGCTGAAGCAGAGTCACCATTTAAAACCACGATCGCACACGGTTTTCTTACATTAGCACTATTGCCTAAATTGACCGATAGCGTTGATGAAGACAAGTTGTTATTTCCGACCGCGAAAATGATGGTGAACATTGGCCTAAACTCAGTGCGTTTCCCTTATCCCATTAAAGTGGATAGCCGTGTAAGAGCGGTAAGCACACTGTCAAAAGTGACGCCAATTAAGAAAGGTTTGGAAATTGAACGTGAAATAAAAGTTGAAATTGAAGGTGTTCGCCGCCCGGGGTGTGTCGTTACATCTGTTATTCAACTCCACTTTTAACGTATTGATTGATATAAAAAAGGAGAGCTACGGCTCTCCTTTTTTGTCATGCTTATTTGTATTTGGCTGTCGGAATATAACCATACTCTTCAATCAGTTTTTTCACTTTGTTTGACTGAATAAATTTGAATAGTTCTTTAGTTTCTTGCTTATCTTTCTCTGGGTAGTGAAGTAGCAAGAATGGACGTGATAACTGGTATTCATGGTTAGCGATGTTTTCTGCGGTTGCTTCTACACCTTCAAACTTAATTGCTTTTATAGAGCGATCAACCGAGCCTGTTGAAATAAAACCAATTGCTTGTGAATTATGGTTTACCAGTGTTTTCACCATACTGTTGCTATTGACCACTAGGTTGTTTGGACTGATGTCTGAAACCAATCTGTCTTTAATCACTTTAGTTAACCCAAGTAGACTTTCGAAACTAAAGCGTGAACCAGAAGATGCTTCGCGCGTTACTACTGCGATTTTTTGATCGTGACCACCCACTTGTTTCCAGTTAGTGATTTTACCTTTGTAGATGTCGTAAAGTTGTTCTCGAGTTAAGTTACCTACTGGGTTTGACTGGTTGACGACAACTGCGAGACCATCAAATGCGATGATGAATGTCTGCAATGACTCTTCTACTTCATCGTTCGTCAAGTAGCGAGAGCTCATTGCTACGTCAGCAACACCTTTCTTTAGCAAAGTAATACCAGCGGTAGAACCCACTCCTTGAACCGCAATATAGGTATCTTTATGGCTAGCATTATATTCTTCTGCAATCACATCCATGATGCGTGCAACAGAAGTCGATCCAGACACGTTGATTTCGCTAGCGTGCGCGAAAGGTGTCACTAAAAAAAGCGAGCAAAGAGTGGCTAGCGCAACTCGAAACATAATGGAACTCCAAGCAAAAATAAGGACAGAACTGTGGAATATCATATTGCGAATAAATGACAGTTTTATGAAAGTGTTTGATAGTACGCATAGAAATGTGGGGGGAATAGCTTTAGTGTGTTGTTGAGTCTGTTTATCTTTTTAAGTTTAGTTGTGTTCGCATTATAAATGTTCTCTTCACAGCAAAAAGTCGCAAAAGGATAAACAGACTCTATTGAGTTATACTGAGTTAACTTTAAGAGACTTGGATTGATTTGCTCTTAATGCTGTATTCGGTCACAAGATAATGGGGTATCCAAGGTCATGACGGTCGTAAACTTGTTACAGCGTCAAATTGAACGCAGGGCAGAACTTGTGTGCCATAGCCGCAATCGCAGTCTTCCTGTGGATTTAGGAAAGTCGAGTTTTGAACCGATAGATAATGGTGTGCAATTCATACAGCAGCACTACAAGCTGGACTCTGTACATAGTGAGTATTCAAGTCCGGTTGCTCGTATCGTTTGGGATGCGGATGCACGCCACTGGGAACTTTATATTCCAACCCGCGAGGATAATAGTGAAATGTGGGTTCCTTACCCGTTTCTCTCCAAAAGCTCTGATTTAACGGCAGTGATGCGTGAAATTGAGAAAGATCCGAAATCCTACTTCTGGTCGTGAGTCGAGCAAATTTTATAAATGAAAAAGGCATTCCAATGGAATGCCTTTTCTGTTTGAAACGAATGCGTTGTCGAAACTGATTATTCTGCTTTCTCTTCCTGGCTTATTTCAGCCTGTTGAGTGTTTTCAGTTTGCGCTTCAGCTTCTTGTTTCGGTTCATCTGCAAATACTTGAGTCGGTTTGGCTACAATACTGCGGTTTTCCTGACTGACTTCTGCCAATACCACTTCAAGCACATCACCAAGACGGTATACCATTTCTTTATCGATAGTGATAATGCCTTGTTCGGCGTTGCATTCTAAACGTTCTTTGTTTGCAAGGATCAATGAAGCGGGAATAAACGCCGCAGCACCGTTTTCAAGTAAACGAACGCGAGCACCTGCGCGGTTAATGTCAAAGATCTCAGCGTTAAACAGGGTTTGCTTACTTGGCTCTTCTGCTAGTGTTCTTGCGTACAGCCAATCAGCAACGTTGCGTTCAGCAATCTTGTGATGTTTGCGGTGCAGTGCAAGTTCTTCACCCACAGTTTCATCCGGCTGCTGTACAGGCTCTTTGTTTAAGATATGAGCCTTCAACATACGGTGGTTAATCATGTCGCCGTACTTACGAATTGGAGAAGTCCAAGTCGCGTAAACCTCTAAGCCCATAGCGTAATGAGGAAGTGGCTGGTTACCAATTTCACTGTAGCTTTGACATTTACGGATGCGGTTATCCAAGTAAGATGTTTCCTGATCGCACAACCAACGACGAAGCGCAGCAAAGCCTTCAAGTGTTGCTAGGCTCTCTGCATCGCACTGAGCACCGTTCGAAGTCATCAGTTCAACTACATCCGCCATCTTGTCGGCTTTAAAGCCTGCGTGGGTGTTAAATACGCCAGTATTAAAGGTCGACTGAAGAATTTTACCTGCACAGATGTTGGCAGTAATCATGGCTTCTTCAACAAGGCGGTTTGCTGTGCGGCGCATATCAGCATGAATAGCTATAACGTCGTTGTCTTCGCTCAGTTCGAAACGGTAATCTGGGCGATCTGGAAATACTACCGCATTATTTTCGCGCCAGTTTGCGCGTGCTTGAGAGAATTCATACAGAGTACGCACAACGTCGGCGATAACATCCGTTGGTTGCCAATCTTGTGATGAGCCGTTTTCCAACCAGTCGGATACGTGATCGTAAACGAGGCGAGCATGAGACTGGATGTTCGCAGCAAAGAAACGAATGTCGTCAGCAATAACGCCATCTTCACTGACTGTTACAGTACAGCAAAGGGCAGGGCGCACTTGATTCTCAATCAGAGAGCATAAATCGTCAGCTAAATCTCGTGGCAACATTGGAATGTTGCGACCTGGCAGGTAAATAGTGAAACCACGCTCACGTGCCACTTTATCCATCTCATCATCTGGAGTTATATAGGCGGTAGGGTCGGCAATCGCAATCGTTAGCTCAAAGTTACCGTTATCCAGTTTTCTTGCGTGTAGCGCATCGTCCATATCTTTGGTTGATGCGCCATCGATGGTCACAAACGGGATATGGGTTAAGTCACAACGCTCAAGTTCAGCATCGTCTTTAAGTTGCCAGTTCTCGATACCTTCAGGTTCACTGTTAGGCAGATCATTCTCTGCCAACGTGACCCACCAAGGTGCGATTTTATCGTTAGAATCTGTAATTTTTTCTGAGATTTCTGCGAGGAAGTTGTCTTCGCCTTTTAAAGGATGGCGAACGAGATGTGCAACAACCCAATCACCTTCTTGGAAGTGTTCCGGATTCAAACCTTTCTTAACTTTTGCTTTTAGCGGCAGTTTTTTCAGTTGTGGATGATCAGGTGCAACGTTGAGTTTGCCTTTGAATAACTTCACTCGGCCAATAAAGCGTGTCAGAGATTGTTCAACAAGTTCTTGTGGTTCTGCAACTTCCCGCTCTTTTTCGGTGCGGATAATGGCAATCACTTTGTCTCCGTGCATACATTTCTTCATGTACGGAGGCGGAATAAAGAAACTGTTTTTACTATCGACTTCTAAGAATCCAAAACCTTTATCGGTGGCTTTAATTACCCCTTCTTTCTTTGGCAGGTTTTCTTGAATTTGTTGCTTTAGTTGAGCAAGTAACGGGTTATCTTGGAACATGTCTTCTATTTCTAGCTTAGTGAATTGCGCACACTATAATCATTACAGGCAATTATTACTACCCAGCGAAGACCTTTCTCAAGCAATTTGATGAATGCTATTTGAGCGTTTGTAGGTGCAAATTGCTTACGAATAAAAGGGTTGGAATCGGGTTTTGATGATTTTTTATCCTTTAAGAGAATAAATTGTGATGAATTTCAATTTTTTCTGGCTTTTTTTATGCTTTTAAGGAATAATCCGCCTCCCTTATATGTCCCTAGTGGCTTGATGCGTTACAAAACTTATCCGTATCTGAACGGAATCAGACAATCGCAGGATTGGTTGGAAATGGTGGAGCACATGGGACCTTGGTTATTTATTATTTTAGTGGGATCCCCATGTCTGAAACTGTGATTCAATTCAGTGACTTAGCACTTAATAGTGCTGTTCTTTCTGCCCTTAACTCAATGGGCTTCGTTTCTCCAACTCCAATCCAAGCTGCTGCTATTCCTTTCCTTTTGGAAGGTCGTGACGCACTAGGTAAAGCGCAAACGGGTACAGGTAAAACTGCTGCATTCTCGTTACCGCTATTAAACAAAATCGATTTATCTCAGCATAAACCTCAAGCAATCATCATGGCTCCAACTCGTGAGCTGGCGATTCAGGTTGCTGCTGAAATTAAAAACTTAGGTCAAAATATCACTGGCCTTAAAGTTCTAGAGATCTACGGTGGTGCATCTATCGTTGATCAAATGCGTTCTCTACGTTCAGGTGCTCACGTTGTTGTTGGTACTCCTGGTCGTGTGAAAGATTTGATCACTCGTGAGCGCCTACACCTAGACGAATGTCATACTTTCGTTCTTGATGAAGCTGACGAAATGTTGAAGATGGGCTTCGTTGACGACGTTACCTGGATCATGGAGCAAGCTCCTGAGTCAGCGCAACGCGTACTGTTCTCTGCAACTATGCCTCCAATGGTTAAAACCATTGTTGACCGCTTCCTACGTGATCCTGCTCGTGTAGACGTTGCTGGTTCAAACCAAACTGTTGCAAAAGTAGAACAACAATTCTGGGTTGTGAAAGGCGTAGAAAAAGACGAAGCAATGGCTCGTCTTCTAGAAACTGAAGAAACTGATGCTTCAATAGTGTTCGTTCGTACTCGTCAAGATACTGAGCGTCTTGCAGACTGGTTAAGCTCTCGTGGCTTCAAGGCAGCTGCACTGCACGGTGATATTCCTCAGTCTCTACGTGAGCGTACTGTAGACCATATCAAACAAGGTGTAATTGACATCCTTGTTGCTACTGACGTGGTTGCACGTGGTCTTGATGTGCCACGAATCACTCACGTATTTAACTACGATATTCCATTCGATGTTGAGTCGTACATTCACCGTATCGGTCGTACAGGTCGTGCTGGCCGTAAAGGTAAAGCAATCCTGTTAGTACGTACTAACCAACTTCGTATGCTTCGCACTATTGAGCGCGTTACTCGTTCATCGATGGAAGAAATTCAACTTCCACACCGTGACAAAGTAGCTGAAGCTCGTCTATCTCTACTTGCTACAGAACTAGAAGCAGAGAAAGAAAGCACGGTACTGGATAAGTTTTCAGAGCTAGTTGAAAAGCTACAAACTTCTCTTGAAATCGACGCGGCAACACTATGTGCAATCTTGTTGAAGCGTCAACAAGGTAAGCGTCCACTGTTCTACACTGGTGAAGATCCAATGATCGCAGCAGTAGAGCGTGATAAGCAACGTCGTCGTGACCGTCGTGATGATCGCGGTGAGCGCGGTGAGCGTAGCGAAGGTGGTCGTCGTGAATTCGGTAGCCGTGACAAAGCTGATTGGGAAACTTACCAACTTCAGGTTGGTCGTGACCAAGGCGTACAAGTTAAAGACATCGTTGGTGCTCTTGCAAACGAATTAGGCCTAACTAAAGGTTCTATCGGTGCGATTAAACTGGCTCAAGGTCATACATTTGTTCAGCTTCCTAAGACTATGTCTTCTGAAGTAACTGGCAAACTACGTAAACTGCGTATCCGTCAAAAAGAAGTGGGCGCTGTAGTGTGTGATTTCGATGATTTCCGCGAATCTCGTGGCCGTCGTGAAGGTGGTAACCGTGATGGCTTCCGTGGCAATCGTGATGGCGCACCTCGCCGTGAAGGTGGTGGTTTCCGTGGTAACCGCGAAGGTGGTAGTCGTGAAGGCGGTGAGCGTCGTTTTGACCGCAACCGTGGTGGCGACAACCGTGGAAACTTCCGTGGTGAACGTGGCCACAGCCGTCGTAGCCAAGAAGCTTAATTGACTGCTGCTAAAGCTTGATTGAGTAAACCCATGGTGAACGCCATGGGTTTCTTTTTTTGGATTGAGTTAAAAAACACAGTCTAATCAGGCTTGAACGCAATGATTGCTTGAGATTTCACCCATATCCGTTAGAATGCTCAGCTCGTGTTAACGATAGTGCATCCGTATTTGCGCTTTGAGTTAATACAGTAAGAAAAAATTTATCGAGTGCTTGTTTTCTATCATTCTGATTTTTAAGCACAATATTTAAACAAGTGTTGCTTGGTGTGCAACACCACTGTAAGGACAATTCATGCCTATTATTACTCTTCCTGACGGTAGCCAACGTCAATTTGATAACCCAATTTCTACAATGGATGTCGCTCTATCTATCGGTCCTGGTCTTGCTAAAGCAACGATTGCAGGTCGCGTTGATGGCGTTCGTGTTGATGCTTGTGATTTGATCGAAAACGATGCAAGTCTTGAAATCATCACGGTTAAAGACGAAGTTGATGGCTTAGAAATTGTTCGTCACTCTTGTGCGCACTTGCTTGGTCATGCTCTTAAGCAGCTATACCCAGAAGCAAAAATGGCCATTGGTCCTACGATCGACAGCGGCTTCTATTACGACATCGATGTAGAACAACCTCTATCTCAAGAAGATTTAGAGAAGATCGAAGCTCGTATGCAAGATTTGGCGAAAACCAAATATCAAGTTGTGAAAAAGAACGTTAGCTGGCAGGAAGCTCGCGATACATTTGAATCTCGTCAAGAACCATACAAGATGGAAATCTTAGATGAGAACGTATCTCGCGATGATCGTCCAGGTCTTTATCACCATGAAGAATACATCGACATGTGTCGTGGTCCACACGTACCGCACATGGGCTTCTGTCAACACTTCAAACTGTTGAACGTTGCAGGCGCATACTGGCGCGGTAACAGCGACAACAAGATGCTACAACGTATCTACGGTACTGCTTTCCACGATAAGAAAGCACTTAAGGCTCACCTAACTCGCCTTGAAGAAGCAGCGAAGCGTGACCACCGTAAATTGGGTAAGCAGCTTGACCTGTTCCACATGCAGCAAGAAGCACCGGGTATGGTGTTCTGGCACCACAATGGTTGGTCAGTATTCCGTGATTTAGAAGTATTCATTCGTCAAAAACTGACTGAATACGGCTATCAAGAAGTGAAAGGTCCACTAATGATGGATCGCGTTCTATGGGAACGTTCTGGTCACTGGGACAAATATGCAGATGCAATGTTCACAACGTCTTCTGAGAACCGTGAATACGCTATTAAACCAATGAACTGTCCTGGTCACGTTCAAATCTTTAACCAAGGTTTGAAATCGTACCGTGATTTGCCATTACGTATGGCTGAGTTCGGTTCATGTCACCGTAACGAACCATCAGGTTCTCTACACGGCATCATGCGTGTTCGTGGCTTCACTCAGGATGATGCTCACATCTTCTGTACTGAAGACCAAATTCAGCAAGAAGTAACATCGTGCATTAAGATGGTATATGACACATACACCACTTTTGGCTTCGATAACATTGCAGTAAAACTTTCTACACGTCCTGAACAGCGTGTAGGTAGCGATGAAATCTGGGATCGCTCTGAAGAAGCACTAAAACTTTCACTTGAAGCTATGGGCATTGCTTATGAGATTCAAGAAGGTGAAGGCGCATTCTACGGTCCGAAAATTGAGTTCACGCTACACGACTGTCTAGATCGCGCGTGGCAGTGTGGTACTGTTCAGCTTGATTTCAACCTACCTTCTCGCCTTGGTGCGACATATGTAGGTGAAAATAATGAGCGTTTAGTACCAGTAATGATTCACCGCGCTATTTTAGGCTCTCTTGAGCGCTTCATCGGTATTCTGATTGAAGAGTATGCTGGTTTCTTCCCAACTTGGTTGGCGCCAGAACAGGCTGTTGTCATGAATATTACTGACAAACAAGCTGATTACGCTCAAGAAGTAGCACAAAAGCTACAAAAAAGTGGCATTAGAGCAAAAGCGGACTTGAGAAATGAGAAGATAGGCTTTAAAATCCGCGAACATACTTTGAAGCGTGTACCGTATATGCTTGTTTGTGGCGACCAGGAAATGGAAGCTGGCGAAATTGCAGTACGTACTCGTAAGGGCAAAGACCTAGGCAAATTTAAGTTGGATGACTTTATTTCATACATCCACGCCGAAGTTGAAAGCCGTAAGCTTAATCTGGAGGAATAAACTATTAAAGGCGGAAGACGTGGCCAAGTTCCGGCCAAGCAGAACCAGCACCGTTTAAACGGTGAAATTCGTGGCGTTCGTGAAGTTCGTTTAACAGGCGCTGATGGTGAATCAGTTGGCGTTGTGTCAATCCAAGAAGCACTAGCTGCTGCCGAAGAAGCTGGTATGGATCTCGTAGAGATCAGCCCTAACGCCGAGCCACCAGTTTGTCGTGTGATGGACTATGGCAAGTTCCTCTTCGAGAAGAGTAAAGCTGCGAAAGAGCAGAAGAAGAAGCAAAAACAGATCCAGATTAAGGAAGTAAAATTCCGTCCTGGGACTGATATCGGAGACTATCAGGTAAAACTACGCAACCTGACCGGTTTCCTTGAAGAAGGCAACAAAGTGAAGGTAACAATTCGCTTCCGTGGCCGAGAAATGGCTCACCAAGAGATCGGTGTTGACGTTCTAAATCGTTTGAAAGAAGACACTGCAGAAATTGCTGTGGTTGAATCTTTCCCAACGAGAATTGAAGGTCGCCAAATGATCATGGTGCTTGCCCCTAAGAAGAAGTAATTAACGGCTTACAAGTAATGAACTTAGCCGCGTCCCTTTCAAGTAAAGGCACATGGCTGGGTTTTATTCGCCCTAATTACGTTGTTTATTAAACTACTACAATGCGGAGTTATTCATCATGCCTAAGATGAAAAACAACAAAGGTGCTGCTAAGCGTTTCAAGAAAACTGCTGGTGGTATTAAATACAAGCACGCGACTAAACGTCACATTCTGACTAAGCGTACTACTAAGAACAAGCGTCAACTACGTCCAAATGCAATCCTTCCTAAATGTGAAGTGGCTGCAGTACTACGTATGTTGCCATACGCTTAATTCTTTTTAGTTTATTTATCGTTTAGTTTAGGAGAAGCATAATGCCTCGCGTAAAACGTGGTGTACAAGCTCGTGCACGTCATAAGAAAGTTCTAAAACAAGCTAAAGGTTACTACGGAGCACGTTCACGTGTTTACCGCGTAGCTTTCCAAGCTGTTACAAAAGCTGGTCAATACGCATACCGTGACCGTCGTACTAAGAAACGTCAATTCCGTCAACTATGGATTGCACGTATCAATGCGGCATCTCGTCAAAATGGTCTATCTTACAGCCGTTTCATCAACGGTCTTAAGAAAGCATCTATCGAGATCGATCGTAAGATCCTTGCGGACATCGCAGTATTCGACAAAGCAGCATTTACTGTTTTAGTTGAAAAAGCGAAAGCTGCTCTTTAATTAGCAGTCAAGTTTTGAAAAAGGAGAGCATTAGCTCTCCTTTTTTTATGCCTGAAATTTGTGCTTGTATAAAATTTTTGTCGTGTTATTAGTATGTTAAATACTAGGTATGGGTTGCTAGTACCTTTATAAAAATGTCGATGAGGAAGAATAATGGAATTTTCATTGAGAAAAGCAGTTGAAACGGATGTCGAATTCCTGCTCGAGCTACGTGAAACCACTATGGGCCAGTACTTAAGAGAAGTTGGTATGCCTGCCGGCAGAGAAGCTTATCTTGAAAGAGTTCATTACGCTTTTGACCAAGCTGAAATTATCGTTATCAATGATGCTCCTGCTGGCTTGTTTAAAGCCCAATTCAACCCAGAAATTAACGAGTGGTATCTGGTTCAGATCCAACTTCATCCCGATTACCAAGGCAAAGGGATTGCACATCGTCTTATTTCAACGCTGATAAATAAAGCCGACTCATCAGGCTCAACGGTTGGTCTAAGTGTCATTAAAACGAATCCGGCACAGCGACTCTATTCGAGACTTGGATTTGAGCGAGTAGGGGAAACGGATTTCGAGTACTTGATGCAATATACCCCCGCCAAAACAGCGTAAAGAATGACTCATATTGACTCTGTGATGCATTTGGCTCACACAAACTAACACTATGGAGAAATGTGTGATTACCATTCGAGACTACCGAGAAGAAGATGCTCCGACGCTTTGGGCTATCCATCACTACACGATCCGAAACATTAACGTCCGTGACTATTCTCAGGCGCAAATTGAAGCATGGGCTCCAGATAATTTTGACCTACATGTGTGGCAGAAGCGTGTGGATGCTTTGAACCCGTTTATTGCGACGATAGATGGTGTCATCGTGGGTTATACAGACTTGCAACTGGATGGATTAATTGACCATTTTTTCTGCCATCATGAGTTTCAGGGCAGAGGGGTTGGCAAGGCTCTGATGAATCATGTCTTTAACGTGGGAAAACAGAAAGATATCAAACGCTTCTATTCTCACGTCAGTATTACCGCTCGCCCATTTTACGAACGTATGGGATTTTCCGTTGCGAAAGAGCAACTGATGGAAGTGCGCGGTCAAAAACTCAAGAACTTCCTAATGATTAAAAACATCGATTAAGAATTAATCTTAGTTATTTCACCCTCTTTTTAGTTGAGTACAGTGAATTATGGAAAGCAGAAGCCAGTTGTTTCTGGAGCAGTACCTAAACTCCTTGCCTGTCGAATTAGCACAGCAATATACCTCTTTTAGTTGTGATTATTTTTGCGCGGATGAGTACAACGCGAATGTCTGTGCAGATTTGATTTTAAAGGGAGAGAAGACCGCATCGTGCAGTATGGATTATTGGTATAGCCACAAAGGTGAAACCAAGCCTGAAACAGGACATCTTCTGGTGGTGACAGACTGGGAAGGTGAGCCCAAATGTATTGTTGAAATAACTTCAGTTGAAAAATGTCGATATAAAGATGTTACTCAAGAATTCGCAGCAGCAGAAGGTGAAGGGGATAAAACTTTGGCTTGGTGGCGTGAAGCTCACTGGCATTTCTTCTCATTGGAATGTGAAGAGTTAGGCATTGAGCCAACTGAAGACATGCTTCTGGTCTTGGAGCGTTTTAAGGTGGTCTATCCTTAAGCTTATCAGGGGGGAGTCACCACCGATCTTGGATATGGGCTAAGTATCTCGTCTGAATAAATATTAAGGAAAGAGTAGTGAAAATAGCCATACTGGATGATTACCAAAATGTGGTTAAAGCTCTGAATTGCTTTACGTTGCTCGCTCATCACGAAGTGACGGTTTTTACGCAGACGTATTCAGAGTCGGAGCTTGCCGCGAAGTTGATCGATGTCGAGGCGATTGTTCTTATTCGTGAACGCACCGTAATCACAGCGTCTCTGCTCAGTCAGCTACCCAATTTGAAGCTGATTAGCCAGACGGGAAAGGTCAGCAATCATATTGACCCTAATATGTGCACCAAGTTCGGTGTTGAAGTCTTAGAAGGGAGAGGTTCTCCTATCGCACCCTCTGAGCTTTGCTGGGCGCTCATAATGGCCGCATCAAGGCACATACCGACCTATACACGCAACTTGCACAATAACGTGTGGCAAAGTTCAGACGGTCTGGGTTTAGGTCGAACTTTAAAAGGTTTGAAACTGGGTATCTGGGGGTATGGCAATATTGGGCAGCGCATTGCTCAGTATGCCAAGGCGTTTGAAATGTCTGTACTGGTATGGGGAAGCGAGAAGTCGCGCCTACTTGCCATTGAGCATGGCTTCGAAGCGGCAGAAACGAAACAAGCATTTTTTGCTGATTCGGATATCGTTTCTCTTCACTTACGACTTAATGATGTCACCCGATTTTGTGTTACCGAGGACGATCTTAAACGGATGAAGCCTGATTCGTTGTTTGTGAACATCAGCCGTGCCGAATTAGTAGTAGATTCAGCTTTGTATAACGAGTTACTAGCCGTTCCGACCAAGCGAGCTGCAGTCGATGTGTTTAATATCGAGCCTGCACTTCCTGACAATGAACCTCTGTTGACTCTGCCTAATGTCACCGCAACTCCGCATTTAGGCTATGTCGAGAAAAACAGCTATGAGCTCTACTTCCGTCTCGCTTTTGAAAACATCCTAAACTTTGTGAGAGATCGAGCTGAAATGAATTAACTAGCCATCGACGCATAGCTACGATCAACATTATTAAAAAGGAACATAATTTGCCTCATTGTATTATTGAGCATGCTGCAACTATTCCAAACGACGAACTGAATCAAAGAGTATTTGCTGGTGCGATGGCATCGAATCTTTTTGCTCCCGATGGCAGTGATATTAAAGTCCGCAGTATTGCGTATGAGCATTATCAAACGGGTTCAAAGCGTGAAGATTTTATTCACGTGACAATACGTATTCTCTCTGGACGAAGTGATGAGAGTAAGATGAAGCTCTCGCATTCTGTGTTAGAGCAGTTAAAGTCTTTATCTCTTTCTGAGGCATCTTTGACGGTAGAGATCGTTGATATAGACAGAGACAGTTATGCCAAGTGTTTAGTGTAACCAGTTATTGAGAACTATCAGGAGGTTTTATGACTGAAGCGAAGACAAAAACGTACAAAGGTTCATGCTTATGTTCGGCGGTGAAATTTGAACTCATCGGAGAGTTTCAGTCGTTTTTCCTCTGTCATTGTTCACGCTGCCAAAAAGATACAGGATCCGCACATGCTGCAAACTTGTTCGCGCCTTCAGCTAAGTTGGTTTGGACGCAGGGAGAAAACGATGTGAAAACGTATCTTCATCCCAACAGCAGACACGCCAAAAGTTTCTGCCGACACTGCGGTTCAGCATTACCTATGGTAGCGGACAGCATAAAGAGTGTCGTCGTTCCCGCTGGCAGTTTAGACGAGGCACCGTCCATATTGCCGACAGCAAAAATATTTGTAGGCAGTTGTGCAAGTTGGTCTAAAGACCTTTCAGACATTCCATCGTTTGAGACTTTCCCTAGTGCTTAATCACACAGAACACACAGTAGGATGTTTATGTCCTTCAATGTACCAGCAAGATCTTGGTTGTCACGAAATTGCCCCATTGTTCATTAAAGCGAAACCTCATTAGAAATTGATACCAGTGAGGTTTTATATATTTTCTTAAGACAATTTCTATAACGCTTCGGAAAACGTTACTAGATGTACGCGAGGTGATGCTGCATTCAAAGCCATTTTATGAATCATCGCATCTGTCGTTGTGCAACAATCTTCAATAATTGAAACTTTATATTTTTCTGCTTTCTTTGATATAGCGGTATGCGTAACGCAATTTTGTGTCATCATCCCGCATATCAGTAAGTCTTCAATATCAAACTTTTCCAGTAATTTATCTAAATGAGTTTGATAAAAGCTATCTGCATGCTGTTTCTGTATGACTTCTGCATTAGGGCACATCGCCATTATTTCTGGGTGGATATTCGCTCCTTCACTACCTTTTTCAAAGAAAGGTGCCATTCCTTTAGGGGCGGAAGATAAGTGTTGGATAAGAAAGACGGGAACATGCTTTTGGTTAGCTTTAGCAATTAATTCTTTAATATTTATCAGTATTTTATCTGTCTTCCATAATGGAAACTTACCTCCTGGGAAGTAATCATTTTGTATGTCAATTACAAGTAATGCAGTTTTGTTCATTTTTGATCTCCTGTTTCTTTAACTTTTGGTTGAAGAAAATTATGAGCGATTTGCTGTACTCTTTTTAGAGGCTAAAATGACATAAAAAAGGTTAAAAACGACAAGTTCGGAGGCAGTTATGACAAAAATATCCGTTGGAATTTGCGAGTATCCTTCAGCGTTGAAGTCTGCGGTTTATGGTCTTGAAGAAATGTTTTTACTTGCGAACCGAGTTTGTAGGGAACAAGGGATGGAGGTTTTATTTGAACCAGTCATTATTCCGCATGATGAGCTTATAGAGGATAGTTTTACAGTTGTTTTGCTACCGCCAGCTTCAATAGATGATTATTACTTAGTCCCTGAAGCCAAACTTATTGAATGGCTTAGAAAGCAGTATTCCCAAGGTGCAGTTCTATCATCTGCTTGCGCGGGGGGATTTATTTTGGCCGCAACTAACTTACTTGGTAAAAGAGAAGTGACAACTCATTGGGCGCTAGCAGAAACATTTACCCGAATGTTTACGGAGATTCCTCTTAACAGCAATAAGATATTGGTCGATCACGGTGACATAATTACGGCAGGCGGGATGATGTCGTGGCTGGATCTCGGGTTTGAGCTGGTCTCTAAATATGCGTCTCCTAGGGTTGTACGCCAACTTGGTAAAACACTTGTTGTCGACACCGCGCAGAGAGAACAGAGCTATTATCAACAGTTCAAACCATCGTTCGCTCATGGTGATTTGGTGATAGTTTCTGTTCAACAAATAATGCATCAGAGTTATACGGAACAGTTGTCGATACAGCAATTAGCAAAGCTGGCAAACCTTACTGAACGTACTATGCAAAGGCGATTCCTAAAGGCCACAGGTTACAACCCAAATCAGTATTTGCAGCGTCTCAGAGTACAGAATGCATGTGACTACCTGGAAAGTACAAAACGTTCATTTGAATGGATAGCTAACCAAGTCGGTTACGAAGATATCAGTGCATGTCGAAAGGTCTTTATCAATATTGTCGGATTAACTCCACGAGAGTTTCGAAAGAGATTTTCCTGATTCAGATTTTCAAGATTCAAACTCATCCTCTTATGGCTGAATTGATTTTGTTCAAATGCTTGCTGCGTGCCCGATTTGGGGTAGTAGCGCCTTAGTGTAATCACCCTAAAACGTTTCGTACCCCTTTTCTTGTTAGCTCTCATAAAAGAGCAATATTTAACTCATTGTTTTGCCGTACATGATCTAATGGATAGGCAAAAGACAAGACTTGCCCCCATCGTTGTAGACTAGCTCTTTGCAAGTCAGACTAAGATTACACCTTGTGAGGGCCGAAGGTTTAGTAAGGGCTCTCATTTCTTAACTCGTTGAGTTTAATTAAGACTTAGAAGTTGACTGTTCTAATCTATTGATGTGTATTTGGGTTATTTCTTCTAATTCGTCGTTAGTGGGGGAGCGGTTTTCAAACACAAATGGTTCTAAAGTTTCAATTGTGTGGACTACATACTTTGAGTTTTCAACGTTTGCGTGCATTAGGAACACTGAGCCCAATACATACTCACCAACTTGCACAACGAAAGGCATTACATTTTGTATGTCGTCAGATACGTCAATCACGTCGTCTGGATGCGGTTCGAGACAAACTCCGTCTGGCTCATTTCTCAAAAATTTAGCTAATACGTTAATGCGCTCTTCGTCTTGTGCTAACTGATCTAGCGATATTAATTTGCTAGGTTCTAAATTGTAGCTTTGGTATATCAGTATCAATGATTCAATTAAGTCATCTTTATTGTCTTGATGGCTAACAGTACAAGTTGCATTGAGTTTTCTATCATCTTCAAGAAAGTGCATTTCCCACAGTTGCTCATTGTCTCTCTGAGATGCGTGAAATACTCTTAAAAAATTAATAGCACCTTGGATTGAAGTTGTCTTATCAGTAGTCAGGTGAGGGGTTACATGAAATTCGCCTTCTTTAACGCTTATTTCTATTGAGAACAGATCTGAACGAAGGAACAAACCAGTATCGTGCGGAGTGATGCAAACCTTATGTACTATATCGGTTAAGAAAGTGATGGCCGGTGAGTATGGTGTAGTTCGGACTTTTAGGTTGCACTGGCCTGATACGTTGGGAGTGATCGTTACTTGTGCATTCTGACTTTCTTCAATGACTACAGCCCCCTCTGATAAATCAAATCGGTTATCTTTAGTTATGCTTTCACTGACATTTATTGGGACAGGTTGGTACCCAAGGTAACTATCTTTTAGATGGTTCTGAATTTCTGATGGCTCAGCCTTAAAAGAAAAGGAGAATCCGGATTCACCGTAACCTGTCGTTTTAATAATGGCTTTTTTATTTTCTTGATATTTGTCCATACCAGACGGGATATGTGTCAGAACTTTGTCCACAAATTCACTGGCATGGGGGCTTTTCAACTTTACGTTTTCATCATAATTGACAGTTATCACTAGCTTGTTTAGTTCTTTGGGAGCCTTTGATATATCATTTTTTCTGACTTTTTTAAGCACCCGATGGATCAGTGACTCATCAATATGAACGAGATAGGCTGATTCTAGATGCGGTAGGGAATCTTCACTGAACTCTAGGAAAAGGATGAAGGCCGGAGAGTTGTAATTAACGAGTCGCTTGAGTGCTGATAACTTGATATCACACTTGCCTCTTTTCCCCTGTGTGGACTTTACTTGTACTTTACATTCCATAGGAGTGCTTTGTAGATCTCTCGGTAAATCAGTCTTCAGGTAGGGGAATTCAAGAAAGCTATCCCATCCATTTACATCTTCATGTGCAGAAGAAGTTATGACAATCCCTACCTCGCGACACCATTTTGCTAACGTATCTTCCCCTAGAGCACCTAGATTGAAATATTTCTCAAATTCCATATAGCCTAAAAAATGATTAACCTTATCGATGACTATTAGTATGCCATGCATAAACCCCGTTTAAATATGTTCAATTTGAAAGAAAGTCCTAACTTACGACATGAGCTAGGGCTTCTTTGAGTACGCACACTACATCAAACTCCATTCGGTGATAGATACCTGTCTGGGTCTTTGCCCCATAGATAAAGCTTAAAGTGTAATGGCATAGTGAATTCGTCCAACTGACTGGAGATTTTGCAATACTCCAGGTAATCCCTAAAAAGCTAATTTAGTAAAGTCACTGACTCAGTTCTGTCCAGAAGTTTGTTCAGCGGATAGGCTTGCACGTGTGATCACCAAGCGATTCTGTCGTACCTTAATTACCAAGCGACTTTGTCATCTGTTTACTACCGATTGAATGCGCATATGGGGGGGAGAACCATTTTTCTGTAAGGTACTTTCCTACAAAAATTTTAGTCTTAATACAACACATCACAAAAATATCAACTTATGGTTGCATTAGGCGTATTAAGAGTGTTTGCTGACACAAAGTATCCCTGTTCTTATTAGGGCTATCACTCTTAGTAAACGAATGATGCCCTAATTGAGCGAATACCACCAACATGTAAATAAGCCTATTTGTTCAATTATTTATCAATCTCGGTTTTGACGTATTAAGGACGGTTTAATTTTGTTGGACAATTGAATTGAGCAAATCTATTACACGTTCAGGTACAAAGCTTCTTAGCTGTTGTTTACATCTTTCAAATGAAAAAGCGATGGCTCCAGCTTGGTAGTTTCTTGCTAGAAGTTCACACTGCACATATAGGTGATCTGGGTTTCTACTAATTTTGAATGCAGTATCTAACGCTTTACTAGCTTTTAATACATCAGTCTTCTCTAGTGAAAGACCATAAACATACCAATAGTTTGGGTTATTGGGAGCGTTTTCGGTTGCTTTTTTTAAGTATTCTAGCGCTGATTTTTCATTACCTTGGCGCAATAAAGACAAGCCAGCACTATATGGTATCATGCTGGATTTAGGTTGGGCTTTCAGTCCTTGTTCTAATATCGCAAACGCTCGACTTTCATTTTGAGTACTACGATAAAGATCAGCTAAATTAACATAGCTATTTTCGTAGTATGGCTCTATTTCAATCGCTTCGTTATACAGTTTTATTGCACGTTCATTTTCACCTAAGCTGCGGTATATGTTTGCCAAATTTGTTCGTCCAAACCCTCTGTCCAAGTTATATTCTTGAATTTTCATGTATTCTTCTAGCGGTTTGTTTAGCTTGCTACGTTGTTGAGAGTCCATTTCACTGTAGTCATGCACTAGAGCGGCTGCGGCTTCAGCACGAATAGAAAGCACTGAATCAACGAGTAAAGGCGATAGTATTCTCCATCTGTCTCTAAATGGGTATCCAGATGAGCCTGCTATTGTTCCCAAACGTATCATTTCATTGTCGCTTTTCACCGATCGGACTAGAGCAAGAGTGGTATTTTGTCCTGTGCTTCCAGCCATACGCTCTAGTGCTGAGCCACGAATAATGTCCTTTAGCGTTGTATCTTGTGCTAAGTATGCAAGAGCTTTATCTGCTCCTTGATGCCCTATCATGTCGGCATAAAATGCCACAGAAAAATGCTGACGATTTCGATATTTTGAGTTTGGAAACCATTTTGCTATTTGCTGATCTGCCCATAGGTTGTTTTTATCCTCATGACACGATGTACACGCATTAGGTGTTTCAATATGCTCACTTAAATCGGGGCGGGGCACATGCCAGCCATGATCTCTGCGCGAATCGACTTGCATATAGATTGTCTCTGGCATATGACAAGTTGTACATTGCGAAGCTTCTGAGCTTTCAGCATGAAAAGTGTGATTGTCTGAAGTGTATTGAGAGGAAATATGGCATTGTAGACAGACTGTCTCCTTAGGCATTTTCAAGTCGGCACTGTGAGGGTCATGACAATTAGTACAAGTTACCCCTTTCTCCGCCATTTCTGATTGCAGGAAAGAGCCATACACATAGTCTTCATCATATATTTGACCGTCTGGGTAATAAAGTTCTGGTGTAATTAAACTTAATCGATATTTATTAAAAAATGACCCTTTAACATGATCGCCAGTTTCATTGAGTTGAGTTCGACGACTGTGGCATTGCGCACAAGTTTTAATTTGATCTGTTTTCGAAATTTCTTTAGGTTGCAAGGTGGAGTGGCCTTGCTGGGTCACCCATTCTGATACGGCATTAGACAGGTCACGCTCAAACCCGTGAAGTTGAGTTCGTAGGTTTAAATCGCTGTTGGCGTTCTCAATAAGAGCAATATGCTTGCTCGCAGGTCCATGGCACGCTTCACAACCTACATTTATTTCCGCCCAGGTCGTCATATAGGTGTTTGTTATTGGGTTATAATTTTTTTTAAGATCGGTGGAATGGCAGTCGGCGCACATGTAGTTCCAATTTTGGCCAGTATTTGTCCAATAAAATTCGTCGCTGTTTGTAGTATCTGGATAGAGATGAAACCAACGCTGCCCGCCCTCGAGTTTAGATCTCGTATCCCAAGCGAATGGTATTAATTGTATTCGGCCATCATTAAACTCGACCATATACTGTTGAAGTGGCTCCCAGCCAAATGTGTAACTGATCTTAAAGTCGTGCCATTGATGATCGGGGCCCTGGATGTTAACCCAGTACTCTTCTCCTTTACGAAAAAAGCGATTTTGTTTTCCATTGTGATGGTAAATCTGATCGTCAAAATTCCCTCGAACAGATTTATCATTAGCATGTTTCATTGCCATGTCATGATGAGAACCTTTCCATGCGTTCGTTTCCTGAATATGGCAGTCGATACAGGCATCTGTACCTACATAGCTTGCAACCGAGATCGGTTTAATCTCTGTGTCAGTCGATGACGATTGGGCGAATGTTGGACAGCTGTTGAGTAATACGGAAATGATAATAAAGATAAAACGTGTCAAATTCGCCCACTGGCACATATATAGTCCTTTATTATTTTTGTTAAACCTAATCAATGTAGACGATAAATTCTATATTATACAAATAATTAGTCTCTTTGATTATTGCTTAGTTATTGTGCTTAACGATAAGCTCAACAGCTAACAGTAAAAAATATGCTGACGCTCACTGTTAGCTTGATTAGAAAAATGATGATTAAACAAGGCGCAAGGTTAGTTACCTAATTGCTGGAAAACTTGATTCCAGTCTTTTTCCATATCGACGAAAAGCCATCCTTTGCTTTTTCCAACTTCAATAGCTTTATCAAGTTTGCCTACAGGTGACTTCCGGTCATAAGCCCACTCTCTGATCTTATCCGTGTGATGAATGATTCCACCAAACCTTGGGCCAGTTCCCGCAGTAGTCCATTCCAGCATCTGTAAGTCACCATCAGAGTTTCCAAACGCCAAGGTAGGGCGCTTACCGATGAAGTTCTGAATTGAGATTGGCTTTACTGTTTTGTCATTAACAAAGTCAATTTCGGGTAGGCGTTGAATTGTTATTTCATTGCCTTCAACTTTATATTCCGCTTTAAGAGTTGTACCAATAATATTTTGCGTCGGAATACCGTAAACTTCAGGAGCCCAGACTCGCATGAACTCCACACCTCCTCCAGAAACAATAAAGATTTGGTATTGGTTGTCTCTCAGGTAATCTAATAATTCGAGCATTGGCTGATAAACCATTTGTGTATAAGGTTTGTTGGTAATAGGGTGCCTAGCCGTTTTCAACCAGTCTTTCACCTCTTGATGAAATTCCTCCGCAGACATTCCAGAATGGGTTTGCATGACGAGTTTCATCAGCCCTTCAAGACCTTGCTTACCTAAGGTTTCTAAGTCTCCTTTTATAGCGGAAGCGTATGGCTCTTCTGTACGCCACTCTGGGTGTTCTGACGACATATCTTTTACTTTATCTATAGCAAAAAATAGTTGTAAGTAGATGGGTTTTTCTGCCCATAAAGTTCCATCATTATCGAATGTCGCGATTCTTTGCTCTATTGGGACAAAGGTTTTAGACCCAGACATTGTTGTATTTGATACGAATTCAATGATAGATTTTTTAGTGTCGGTATCATTCCAAGAAGGGAGCGGGTCTGCTTGTTCTGCGGAGATTGCGTAAAAAGAAATAGCATAGCTTATCAGCAAAATAAGAGCTTTCGATTTTCTAGCCATATTTGTATTCCTATAATCGGTTTTGTAACAACCAAACGAAAGGGCACCAAGTAAGTTAGTGCCCTGTCGTATTGATAACCTTTAAGGTTAGTTTCGAGGAGGTTGTGACATTGACTGAACCACTTTTTCAATACTCAAAGAACTTCCTCGAGTTGCCGGGAACTCTTTAAATGTATCTAGGAACTTTCCTACTAACGCCTGAGCTGGTACAAACATCCACATTTGATCTGCATAAAAATCTTTGATGTACATTCCTGACTCGGGGCTAACTTCAAACGGATCCATTCTAAGATTGATGACTAAAGGCCAGCTTGGTGTTTTTCGGTAAGCTTCATTTATTGCACCTTCCATAATGCTAAAGTGTATTTTCCAATCGTTATAGCGGACTGCATTAAGGTTGCCCCCTGCATCGAAGTAAAATATTTCTTTTCTCGCCCCTTTGTCTGCTTTTCCGGTTAAAAGGTCGAGTTGGTTATAGCCATCCAAGTGAGCTTTGAATGTTTTATTCCCTGCTTTATAGCCAGTCAGTAGTTTCTCTTTAACTTCAGGTTCGCCAACTGCGGCAAGTAAAGTTGGCATCCAATCTTCCTGAGAGAAAATATCATTAATAACTGTTCCCGGTTTGATTTGACCAGGCCAGCGAACCATCATAGGCACTCGAAAGCCGCCTTCCCAGGTGGTGCCTTTTTCACCTTTGAATGGTGTTGTTCCGCCGTCAGGCCAAGTGATTTTCTCTGCACCATTATCAGTACTAAAGATGACAATGGTATTGTCAGCGATACCGAGTTCATCCAGCTTATCAAGCATGGTGCCCACCTGATCGTCTAAGTCCATCATGCCATCTGCGTATATGCCGTAGCCGGACTTACCTTTATATTTTTCGCTTAAGTGAGTCCAAATATGCATACGTGTCGAGTTATGCCAAATGAAAAACGGCTTGTCTTCTTTCACGGCTTTTTCCATGAATGCCAGACTTGCATCCATAAACTCTTCGTCGACATTCTCCATACGTTTGCGAGTCAGAGAACCTGTGTCTTCTATTTTCCCGTCAGCAGTTGATTTTAATACACCTCTTGGTCCAAATTTCTTGCGGAACTCTGGATCATCTGGATAAAACTCAGTTTCAGGCTCTTCTTCAGCGTTTAGGTGATAAAGGTTACCAAAGAACTCATCGAAACCATGATTTGTGGGAAGATGTTCGTCTCGATCGCCCAAGTGGTTTTTACCAAACTGGCCTGACATGTAGCCATAATTTTTCAATAGTTCTGCAATAGTAGGATCTTTAGATTGAATCCCTTCTTTTGCTCCTGGCATACCGATGGTGAGAAGCCCCGTTCGGAATGGATGTTGACCCAAAATAAAAGATGCCCGTCCTGCGGTACAGCTTTGTTGTGCGTAGGCATCTGTAAAAATCGCTCCTTCGTTAGCAATTTTATCGATATTAGGTGTTCTTCCTCCCATCAATCCGTTGTGATATGCGCTTATATTATAAACACCTACATCATCTCCCCAAAACACTAAAATATTTGGTTTATCTGCCGCGTATGTCTTTGAAAATATTAGTATACTAGCTAATACTAATATTTTAATTAAATGGTTTCGCATGAGTCCCTCCGCGAAATTTGAAATTTAATTAATATATAAACGAATTGCTAATCAAGAATAGTTATGGAACAGTATTGTATAGTCTATATCTATCGAACAACCTAGCATTTTTAGGTTAGTTGACTGAATGACAAATGCAATTTTTTATTTTTATTAACTAATAACATGGCTTATTTATGGTGTAGATTGTGTATAGTTTTTGAGAATTACATGAAATAAATATGACGATTTATATGGAGGTTAAATATTTATTGTTTATTTGCTTTGGTGTTTTTTATAACCAATTGTTTTTAAATGGTAAGTTGTTATTTTGGTGTCGATTTTTGTGTGTTTTTTTGAATTGCATTTTGAACGAGAATCACGTTTTGAATAAGGGTTTTATTTGTGATTAATGGTTATTAAGTAGTGAGATTTGATTTATATTTATGTTTTTATTGGGTTTTTGTCTTTCTTCAGTTTTTATTTGTGATATTTTAAGCTAGGATTTTTCCTCAACAAGTATATAGACTAGTGTTACTAATGAGATGTTACGTCTAAAATATCAATTAAATATTTTAAGTGAAAATATTATTCCACAAAATAATTGTGGTTTATTGGTAGGTTCATTATTATTTGTGGCTTTGTTGCTTAAATCGATGGAACTAAATCAAGAAGCGACGATCTGATCGGCTACACCCATCAAACGTCGTAGCCTCATGCCTAAACCTCGTTATAAAACAACTAACAGTACAAGCCTTAATTAACCGTGGTTCTCTGACCTTTTGGATTGATGAGGAAGCGATAGCCGAGTGGAAGTAAAAAAGACAAGGCAAGCGTGGTAGACCTCGCAGATTAAGCAACAAAGCCATTCCCGTATAGAAATGTGCTTGAAACAGTCTATTCATCGTTGTGTCAAAAGATAATGAGAAGATATGTCGCCTTTTAATTCAATGCTTTAGGTGTTTTTGATTAGATATTAGGCATTGTTGTCTATCTGTTATTGAAAATGCCATTCAGAAAAACATGTTCAAATCTTACGCTATTGTCACTGACCAGAGCAGTTGCCTACGGTCGCTAAAAATGGCTAGCAATATTAATAGCTAGGTGTTTGATTTTGAATATGAGGTTCCAACGTGAATAACGATGTAAACGTGAGCAAAGGCATTCTAAGCAGAGCAATCTATCACAACCAATTTATCAGTCATTATCAACCTAAACGTTGTTTCTCAAATGGCTCTATTATTGGATACGAGTCACTAATCCGATGGCATCATCCTGAACACGGTATAGTTAGTCCAGCACATTTCTTAAGCCAAATATATTGGTACAGTCTCCAGGAAAAATTATTTTTTATATCTCTAGAAAATTCTATTAGTGATTATGTGACATATGAATTTTCTGGGACTATGTCTGTTAATGTTGATTATTACTGTCTTCAACGAGAGGGCTTTCATTTAGATGTCGCACAAGTATGCAAAAAGTACGATTTTACGATGGGTAATCTGGTTTTAGAAATTACAGAAGTAGAAGATAGTAATTTATCAAACACAATTGTCAGCAATATAAATGAATTGATTGATTTGGGCGTGAAGTTTTCAATTGATGACTTCGGTATAGGGTATTCTTCTTTGTGGAAGTTGCTTGTAATCCCATTTTCAGAGCTGAAAATAGATCGCAGTTTCATTAGTCGATGTGTTAGCGATTATAGAGCAAATTGCATTGTGAATAATGCTGTTGAGTTGGGCTCAAAATTAAAAATGATTGTGGTGGCAGAAGGTGTTGAAGATAGTGATACATGGTCAACACTGAGAGATATTGGTGTTGATGTCTGCCAAGGTTATTTCACCGGTAAGCCTATGAGACCTAATGAAGTAAATAAACGAATTCATAATATTAACTAAGTAAGAATGTTAACATTACAACTGGAAAATTAATTGTTATCAACTATCGTTATATATTACTCTCGGGAGATATATAACATTGGATTTTTCAGAATACATAAGTTTAATACGCGAAGATATCGGTTGTACCCAGTCCGAGTTACTTGATTTATTACAAAATTATAGCTCTAGCTTTGAGAAGTTGGATTTGACGACGTTGAGCCGGTGGGAAAGAGGTGTGACGAAACCAAAAACCTCTAAACAGATTCTAGTTTGTAGAGCCTTAGGACAATCAATAATTCCATTAATACAACTAGATTCAATGTCAAAAGATAATTCATTTAACTCTTTGAATAAAATGACAAATAGGATTTTAAATCCCTATTCTCATCATGAAGGGCATTATCATATTGAACAATATGAGAGTTTTGATAGTGACAATCAATACTATGCAAGTCTTAATGCGTTTCATCAACTATTTTTAGGATTAGAGTGGTTTGATATCCAGGACTTGTTTATAAAATTTAAGCTGAATTTAAGTCTTGTAGTCGATCAAAGCGACTATTTGATGGGGCATATACTCTATGGGTTGAATGATTGTGGGCTAAGTAATGAAGAATACTCCATGAACAATATCTACAACATGGATTTCTATCCAAAGAGTGAGTTGACTAATAGTAAGAAGCTGTTAAATGTTATAACTATATTCAGTACACATCCTTTAACGAGAATATTAGTTATCCTTGAGTTAATAAAAATCATAGTTGAAAATCCAAACATTACTCACGTTGTTTTGACGATGCAAAATGAACCTATGTATGAATTCTTCTATAGACATATCGAACATGACGTTATTCATAAGAGCGAGTTGTCTCAATTTGACGGTGTTGAGTTGTTTGGTAAAAAATATAGATTTATTCAAATCATGATTTCCGCTGAGGAACTATTGTCTAACTCATTTATTTCTCAGTGGATATTGGATATTGGATATTGAAGATTCAAATGATAACTTGTAACAAAGGAATTAGCATTTTTGCTACAAGCTATCGCTTCTGTCTCATAGCCATTTAGGCCTGTAAAGCTAAGCCTAAATCTTTTGCCTGTAGAAAAGTAATTTTCTTATTGACTAAGTTATGCAAGGTCGTTTCGGTCATTTGTACAACAATAGCTTCATCGGACGGTGGCATAACATGGATATCTATACTGTTAGTAGACTTATATTGAGACCAAAGTTGGCTATCGACAAGATAAATGTAAGTTCCATTAGGGATATCGATAGGCATTTTGGCCATAAGTTGTAACCACCACGTAACTCTTCTTAATCCTTGTCCTCCAGACAAAGAAGGGGGAGAAGTAATGAGATTACTTTTTAATGCTTGCTGTGTTGCAATTGCAACATCTAATGCCCCAGGGTAGCTTTCGGTAAAGGGATTGCTAAACTGTCCATCGTATGAACAAGCCCAACTTAATGGGCTTGTAAATATTAGACTGGCAGCTAGCAGAACAGTCGTTTTCTGCTGCATATTAACCTCGAACTAAGGTGTTACGATATTAAACCAAAAGTTGAATGTATCCAGCATACCAACAAATTGTTTAAACACTTCTTTGTCTCCCGACAATTCAATGTCACCATCGGCAATAGCCTTTTCCAAAGTCACATTACCCAACTGGACATCGTCCAAGACCGATTTGGTTAGCTTCAAGGAAACGTCAGGAGAACCAGATTGCTTACGCGTGTGGTTGAGAACAGAGTGCTCAACATACAATGTGTATTTTTCATCTAAATCAGTGAAATCCAGATTAATTGCGAATTTTTTACCAGCGGCTTTATCCGGCAAAATTCGTACTGCTAAGTAATCGAATAGCATTTCTGGAGGCATATTTCTGATGATATCTGGTGACGCTGTATTTGTACCACCTGCTGATGGTGTGCCATTTCTTAGCTCGTAGGCCCCTTGAAGGTAAACAGAACGCCATGGACCAGATTCAGCTTGATAGCCAAGTTGCTCATAGGCATCCGCTAATAGCTCTTTACCTTTTATACTTTGAGGATTAGCAAAAACAACATGTTTTAGAACTTCAGCAACCCAGCGATATTTACCCGCATCGAAATCTTTCTGAGCCTTTTCAATGATTGCTTTTTCACCTCCCATGTACTCTACATATTCCACAGCTGCATTGGTTGGAGGAAGGTTATTTAGGTCAGAAGGGTTACCGTTATACCAGCCCATGTAGCGTTGGTAGACGGCTCGGCTGTTATGACGTAAGGTTCCATAGTATCCGCGTGAACTCCATGTGTTTTCTATTTCATCTGGGAATTTGATAATTTCAGAGATTTCTTCGCCAGTGTACCCTTGGTTCATTAAGCGAACTGATTGATCGTGGGTATATTTGTACATATCGCGTTGAGTTTTGAAGTAGTCGACAATCTCTTCATTACCCCATTTAGGCCAGTGGTGGCTTTGGAACTTGACTTGAACATCATCTCCCCACATTTCAATGGTTTCTTGTAAGTAGCTGGACCATTTCAATGCATCACGAACTTGCGCACCACGCAAAGTTAAAATGTTATGCATGGTATTCGTGGTGTTTTCAGCCATCCAAAGTGCTTTTTTGTCCGGAAACCAAGTGTTCATTTCGGTTGGTGCTTCTGTACCGGGTGTATACTGGAACACCATTCTGATGCCGTCTATGGTCAACTCGTCACCAGTTTTCTCAATATAGTCGGTTGGTTTTATCAAGGTCGCGACACCAGTAGATGTGGTTTGACCTAAACCGCCATTAACACCACCCATTTCGTTTCGTGGTAACAAAGCTCCATACATGTAGATAGCACGTCGGCCCATTGCATTACCTGCAATGACGTTTTCAGATACAGCATGCTCAGTGAAGCCGTGCGATGCGATAATTTTCACCTTGCCAGCTTTAACGTCTTCCTCGTTAACGATTCCGCGCACACCACCGAAATGGTCGAGATGACTGTGGCTATATACAACGGCAACCACTGGACGCTCGCCTAGCTCGCTATTTATGAATTTGAGAGCTGCGGCTGCGGTTTCTTGAGAGATTAGAGGGTCAAAGACAATCCAGCCAGTATTGCCTTTTATAAAAGTGATGTTACTTAAGTCATAACCACGGATTTGGTAGATACCGTCTGCAACTTCAAACAGTCCGTTTATCATGTTTAATTGAGCATTGCGCCATAAGCTTGGGTTTACACTGTCTGGGGCGTCTTTACCCAATGCAATATACTTTTTATATTGCTCCAGATCCCAAACAACATCACCGTTTTCGTTTTTGATGGTGACCGTATCTTGTTTAGCGATAAGACCACGTTGAGCCTCATCAAAATCTTTGGTGTCGCTGAAAGGAAGTGATTGTTTAACAGCTTTGTTTGCTTCTATGGTTGCTTTTGTCGCGGGCTTTGAATCCGTTGCATTCACACCAGTAGAAACTAACGTTGCTATAATTAACGCAGTAACTGACTTCATGGATATATCCTTAGTAATTATCTATAGATCAAACGTATAGCTATTTTAGTGTAGAACGATAATTTTAATTTTAAAAATATTTGGTGAATATTTTTAACTTGATTCCATAGAGGGTGTTTATTATTGTTTTTAATTGTTTATTAGAGAAGTCTTAACTAAATCATGATTTAATTAAACTAAAAACTAAACAAAGGTTTATATCTATAGAATTGTAGTTAAATTGGTTAAGCTTATGGTAAGTATGATTTTTTTGCCTATCCGTATTTTTTCTACTATTGTTTTATAGTGGTGTAATCTTCTAAAAATATAGTTACTTGAAAACCTTGTCTATCAAATGTCATTATTTTAATTGTGGTTATTTTAATATTGAAATATTGGTTTAATATTATTCTCATTATTTTTGTAAGTGTTTTGTATTTTAATGTCTTGTTTTTTGGATGATTTAGGAATGTCAGATGGAACCGATATTGTATATCCAAGTAGGAAACGTACTTTGGCAAGTGCTCAGCGATGGTTCTTGGAAGGAAGTCTCGACCACTGAGTTTTTGAATCCTAACATAGAAACAGTGGTCATTACCTCACAAGAAATAGGAGAAGGGAATGTCGCTCAAATTACTAGCGATACTATTGAAGTTGACGTTCAAGAAATTTTGTCTCGACTTTCTAGCTCTTCCCAACTCCCAGTAACAACTGATTCCACTCAAAACAATAGTGGCGATGATTCATCAGATAGCGCAAGTTTTTCCATATTTCTTGAAGCAATTCTGCCTGAAACATTGGTGTTTTCGGGTTACGAAACACGTCCTTTTGAAAATGACGTGAATGCCTCTTTTACTCAGCGTCCTTCTCCTCCTGAGCGTCTAAACGAATCTGCGACATTGACGGTAACTATCCTCGATGGTGGGGATGGGTATGAGAATCGGTTCGAAGTTCCCAGCGTAACGATTCGTGGCGACGCCATAGATATCCGAGATAACTGGATTGTTAATATTCAAGTCCTAGACCAAAAGGGTAATTTTGTTACAGCGACAGCAAAAGTACAAAATGAACGATACCAAGTATCTGGAGTGGATCTTTCTTCACTTGCAGAAGGTCCATTAGAGGTTCGAGCCCGAGTGAGTGATGTGTTCGAAACTAACCTATCTGCAACTGATACCACTGTTAAAGACACTTTGGCTGCGATTAGCGCGGGTTTTGATGGTAATGGTGATGAGTATCTCAATCAGTTTGAGATTGATGCCACGACTATAAGGGGTTTTATTGTTCAAGTCGAAGATGGGCAGCCAATAGCGATATCCGTTAAGGATGATGACGGTAATATTTTGAGGTTTAATTCCATTGTCTCTGGTGGGCGCTGGGAAATTGAGAACATTAACCTTGATGATTTTTCAGAAGGTATTCTTACAGTTACGGTAGAAACTGTCGATATAAGTGGTAACCCAGCTGTTGCAACTGGAACAATAGTGAAAGACACCGTTGCGGCTATCAATGCGGATGTTGATGATGGTGGTGACGGGTATCTCAATATAGAAGAAAGAGCTGCCGCTACTTTCTTTGGCTCTGTTGCGAATATTGAGGATGGTCAATCTGTAACCATTACTATCACTGATATTAACGGTGCATTTGTTACTTACTCCGCTGTAGTCAACAGTGGTAATTGGAGAATTGAAAATAAAGACCTCACGTCGTTGGACGACGGACCTATTACAGTCAGTGTTTCTTCAGGTGATATAGCGGGTAACCCTGCGTCAGCATCCGATAGTGCGACAACCATTGATGCTACCTTACCAACGATCGATATAAATACAGACATCTATATAGAAAGTGGTTTGGGTATTGCCAATTTCCGTCAAGGTTTGATTACGGAAATGAGAGGGACGACAAGTGGGGTAGCTGAAGGTCTGTCTGTTACCTTACGGGTTTCTGATGGTACCAATATCTTAACTTTTTCCGGAAATGTTGATGCCTCAGGAAACTGGGTAATAAACGATATCGATATTCAACAACTGAATCAAACCGCGACATGGTTTATTGAAGCGGAAGTTCAGGATGTCGCTGGTAATACGGTTCTTGACACGATGCCTACAATCATTCTGCCTGATTCCGAATCGTTTTCCGAAAATATCATTGGTTTTTACGGCCAACAATCCAGTACTTCAAATATCAATATCGAGAATGGTGAACTTAGCTTTAATGAAGATCAGTCGGTCATTGGATTGATGACGTCGCTCGGACAGACGATAGACCCTGTGGTATCGCCCGATGGACAAACTCTGGTAGGAATCTCATCAGATGGCCGGACAGTGTTTGATGCGAAAATTAACGGCGACGGCACGGTCACTATTACGTTTTACCAAGCCGTTGATCACGACATAAACGATGATGATTTGGTCACGGCTATCATTATTAAAAGTGTACAATCAGATTTAGATGGTACAGAAGAAACAGTTTTAGCACGGCTACCAATTACCATTTATGATTCAGACCCCATCATTCATGATGAGACTTATTCGGTAATTGAAGATCAAACATCGTCAGGCAATGTGCTGGTAAATGATATCGATTTTGATGGCGCGTTATATGTTCGAATTGTTGAGGCTGGCGGAGAACAAAAAACGGTGCCTCACGGAGGTTCAGTCACTTTCTCATTAAGTAAAGGTGAACTAACCGTTTACTCAAATGGCGATTGGGTTTTTGAAGCATCTCGAAATTTAGATAATTCTATTGAACAAGTCGTTACTTTTGACTATGTAGCCGCAGATACCTCTATCGATTATGGTACAGCGACAGCAACGATTACTATTGTTGATGGCCAACCAGGGTACGTGGAAAAAAGCACGGTCAGTGCTGTCGAAGTCAACTTATCTGATACCCACTTATCGGCTATAGGAACAACGAATATTGTTGGTGGCTCAGACAATCCAGATCCAGAATCACTGCAGTTTAATCAAGTATCCTTAGTTCGCCTTCAGGCGCTAGGTTTGACGAGTTCTTTATCCAATGAAGCTTTGAGTTATGAACTGAACGAAACGGGCACTGAAATCATAGCTTCAGTTAATGGTATGACAGTTTTCAGTTTGTCATTGAGTGGTGCTGTTTCTGGTAACAATGTTATTGCTTCGGTAGAGCTGAACCTTCAATACCCAATCGATCAATTTCAAAGTGGTGATCTGGTTGAGTTACCTTTAACTATTAATGCTCGCGACATCGATAACTCTACTTTAATCAGTAACCAGTTCACTTATGTCATTCAAGATGGTGCCAATCAGGCTTTAGTAAACGCGATCGTTGTAGAGGCTGATGAATCCGATTTGACGTCTGGTAGCGTTAGTCATGATGGTAGCTTCAATGTCACTATCGGAAGTGACTATGTTGATGGACTTTATTTTAGTGATGCAAATCAGCCGCAGTTAACAAGTGGTGGTAGTGAGATTTTGTATTCAGTCTCGTTAGATGGAGCTTCAATCATCGGATATATCCTCGATAGTGATGGTATCACTCACATCAACGTGTTTCAGGCTTCCTTATCATCAAGTTTGCCAATCACGAACGATAGTGATGTTACATACACTTTTGAGCTCTATAGGGCTCTGGATCAAAGTGATAGTAGTGCAGTCTCTATTCCACTTGTGGTCATCGCTGAAGATTCAGACTTGGATAAGACACAAATAGAACTGGATATTACCGTAAACGATAATGACAACGGTGATGCCGCTATTACCAATGGCACGGTGGAATTATCTGAAGCTCCTATTGATACCGCAATTACTCCCGCTGGAGTGAGTTCCACAGCAAATGTCTCTGTGACTGTGACTGCTTCATTTGATCCTATTATTTACTTAGGTTTGCTTGTCAGTGATGGCGAAACGGTAGTCGACAGCAATGGTAATGATGTTACTCATAATGGTGAAAATCTAATCTGGCGTGATAACGGTGATGGAACCTATGATGCAGTGCTAAATAGTGGTGTTAAAGTCTTTGAGATAACGCTGCCAAGCGACTTTTATCTTGGTTCTGAGCAGTCAGCACAAGTTGCTGTAACGATTGAGTTGTATCAGCCGATTGATCATCTAGATGGCGATGGAAATGAAATTCTAATTCCTGTCCCTGTATTGACGCGTGATTCCGATGGTACTGAAGTTTCATCTGTTTCTTACATTAATGTTTATGATGGAACCAATCCGCAGTTAAGCGTCAATGATGGACTTACCGTTAATGAGAACGGTTTAGTGGATGATGACCTAGATAGAGGAACTGAACAAAGTTCTCCATCTCTAAGCATCGTTAAAGGTTCAGATGATGTTGCGAATATTACTGTTGATGTTTCGCAATTTAACTCCCAGAACTATAGGACCAGCAGCGGTAGTTTAGTAACAATAGGCTCGGCAGATGCACAAGGTTGGTACTACGCTACGGATGACAGCGACCAAAACGTATTTCGCATTCGCTTCAATTTGGATGGCACGGTAGAGTTTGAACTCTATCAGGCTTTGATGCATCAGGCTCCAAGCGGTGTTTTGTCTGACGAGAATGAGTTACATCTTGATTTTTCTATTACAGCTGTTGACGCAGATGGAGACAGCTCATCCTCCCAAACTTATACGGTTACCGTTATTGATGATGTCCCAGGCTCTGTCGAACAAACCATTGAGTTAACTGAGGGGGATGAATATTCAGGGAATTGGTTTAGCGTTCATAAAAATATTGATGGCGCAGACGGCGCTGTGATTACTCAGCTGGAATATCAAGGTACGGTATATGATACTGGCAGCGCTGAATTTTCTGGCGGCACTTGGACTATTACACTGGTTAACACCAGTGATGGAAACGCTCAATATGCAACGTTAGAGATGTCCCAAGACGGCAGTTTCATTCTTAATACCGAATTGATAGTGAACACACCTATTGGAGGGTTACTTGACGAATTAGTCGTCACCATTGTTGATGCTGATGGTGACCAGTCAAACAGTACTGTTGAGCTTACACTTAAGGATTTTGAAGGTTTTATTCGCACGGTCGGCGTAAGCACCTTAGAGGATAACGGTGAAAATAATGGTGGTTTGCCTAATCCTCTGGAATTGCCGATCCGTGTCTTTGCTGGTGACAGTGATGATAACGAACACGTAGAAGAAATCCGTATTTCTGTTGATTCTTTACAAGGTGGCTCACTGTATCTGGATGGTGTTCTTCTGACCGATGATGATGACGATGGTTATATTAACTTGAGAGATTCAGATGGACAGTTAAAAGGTGTAAGCAATTTTTCGGTTGCCAACGGCATACTAACTTATCAGCCACTTGTGAATGCTTCTAACAACACAATTTCAGTTTCTCTGGCAATTTCTGCGGTAATTTCGTCAGACACCAATCCTCAAGGTGTCATTTTAGATACTGGTAGCACGGTAGACATAGACATTCTCCCTGTGGCTGATGCGCCAGAGTGGAGTGACCAATCAGAGTTTTCGTATGAGACTGTAGAAGATTCGGGAGATGCTACTTTACTTAATATTGTAGCGGATTTGTTTGATATCGATGGCTCTGAAACACTTCACTATGAATTATCCAATATTCCCGATGGCTTGATCATCACATTGAATGGTAGTGCCATCATTGAAGGAAAAAGTTATACACAAGCCCAGCTTAACCAGATGGAAATAACATCGGAGCAGAATGTAGCGGGGCAATTTACATTTGATATTAGAGCGGTATCGACTGAATCAGGAACGGTCTTCGACAGTGAGACAGACCAGACGGCTGACATCACTCATCAGGTTGTTGTTAACGTAAGTCCGGATGCTGACACACCAACTCTATCTGTAAGCAATATTAAGGGGTTAGAAGATCAAGTAATTGATCTTAATGGCTATATTGTCGGGAGTTTAACCGATATTGATGGCTCTGAAACCTTGTGTTTTAGAGTTGAAGTTCAGGATGGATGGACACTCCCTGTTGGGAACGGAATAACACTGGTTGCGACAAATACTTATCTTGTAACCGCGCAGGCGTTAGCAAATTCACAAGCCCTCCTACAACCGAAAGAAGATATCAGTTCGTATACAGAATCTTTGTCGATTACTGTAACGGCCATTTCAACGGAATCAATGATAGATGGTTTAGACCCAATTAATGAAACAGCGGAAAGTGCCCCACAAGTTATTGAGATTCATTTGAAAGGTGTTGTGGATGTCCCTGAAGTCGTCGATGGTGGGCAAGGACATTGGCAGTATGATAACAGCACGCAGATTATCAGTAACGCTTCACCGCTTAATGAAGACAACTTGATACAGCTCGACTTCATTATTAATACCTCCGACGATGACCAATCCGAAGAGATAAACATTCTGCTTTCAGGTATTCCTGAAGGGACTTCACTGGTCGATTCCAATGGCGCTCCTGTCTCGCTGGCTGTGGCGTATATCGATGCAACAAACGGTCCAACCTATCAGATATCTAACTCTCAATTGGCCAATACTTACCTTAAACCTGCGACAGATTTTAGTGGTGAATTGACGCTTAAAGTAACTGTTGTTTCGACTGAACCCGATGGTGATTCAGGCGAATTCTCACTGACTGTAGAAATGAACGTGTCACCTGTTGTGGACCAGCAAGACGGATTGGTAATTCATAGCCAAGGAGTCGAAGACAATGGGATTAAATTGAAGCTTGAACCTGTTGTCGATCAGGATAATGACGGTAGTGAATCATTGACAGGGTATACAATTGTCTCACTTCCCGATGAACTAACTCTTTATTTTGACGATGTAGAAATTAATGCTTCTTCGTTGCCATTTGACCTCTCCACACTTTTAGATGGCACGTCACAGGCGCTTAACGAGTTATTAAACAGCGGCAGATTAACGGTCATTGCTAGTGAAGATTTAAGTGGCGAATTTAACGTTGAAGTCAGCTATCAGGTTACGGATACGTCACCGACGGGAGACGTTGACGTTAAAGAATTATCCGCAACTTTAACCGTTACAGTTGAAGGTAAGGTTGATATCGGTAGTGAAGATGTCGACAAAACCCGCCTCGATGGTGCTGAAGATGTGTTTATTAGCAGTGACGGTTCGCCCGTAGACATCAGCGGTGGGGTCACTTTTACCGAGCTGGATTTGGATGGGTCTGAGTACATCGACTATATCGTTCTCCAATTCTCCGGCGACTACAATTTGGTAGTTTCGCATCCTAATGGCGTATCACAAGATGCGAATGGGAATTGGTTAATTCCAATGGGGGATATTACAAGTGATAGCATTGTGGAAACGGCACAGGATCTGTTGGCGGGTGCCACAATATCGAGCTCTGTTGATACGGAAGTGATAGATGTCACTGCTAAAGCTTATGTTAAAGATGGCAGCGATTCACAATACATTACTGATCAATTTCAGATACAAATAACGGGCAACTCTGGAGATGGAACCGGATGTGCAGACCCCGGTACACCGGGTTCCGTTCAGGGGCAGGATATTCTCGCTCGAGAAGGTGAAGATATTGCTGTCGGCCAGTATCTCAATTCTGATGTCGAGAGTTCACCTGACAATTTGGTTTCTTTCTTTATTCCAAGTGATTCATTACCGGATGGTGTTGAAATAGAGGGTGAGGGAGTAACGCCTGCTTATGATATCTCTGGTAACTTGCTAGGCTATTCAGTGACAGGCACAGGATTAGATTCTATCCGTATCACGGGCGTAGACGAAGACTTTAGTGGTTGTATCAATTTTACCATTGAAGTAACGGAAACTGCGCCGTGTGATGGTGACACCAAAACAACCGCACAAACAATCACAATACAAATCGCGCCTGTGGTTGATGACATCACGATTTCTCCTACAAACGTCGTGGTTCAGGAAGATACGGTATCAACACTTAATCTCGAGTTGATACTAGGCGATAGCATCGCTGATAGCCAAATTATTCGCGGTGAAGGTGAGTCTTCAACCGGTAAAGAAACGGTGAATTGGGTGACTTTATCGGTATCAAATGGGGCAAGTATTAGCGCAGTAGATAACGCGTTAATCACTGATAATGGTGATGGTACATGGACGATTACGGATGTCAGTCGCTTAAACGAAATACAAGTGCTCCCCGCTGAACATTACAGTGGAGAAATTGTGCTAACAGTTGAAGCTAATATCACTGATGAAGTTACAGGCAGCTGTTTAAGTGGTGAGAATGCTGTCGATACTCAGACTAAGGAGACAACGGTAACAATAGTTGTGGAGCCTGTTGTTGATAAAGCCAATCTAGTGTCCGAAGATGTGACGGGGAATGAAGACAACTATATTTATTTAGGAAACTTAAAAGCTTCACTCTTTGACCAAGATGGCTCCGAATCAATGTCACTCATTATCAAAGGTGTACCACAAGGTGCCGTATTGGTGTGGGATAACAATGGAACCTATGAGTTACTGCCGAATAATGGTTCAAATAGTGCCAATGAGACCGAGTGGCAAATCACCCAAGAACAACTCGACAATATTTACCTGCTACCACCATTAGATTTCAGTGGTGATGTAACCTTAACTTTGGAAGCGATTACTCAAGAGCTTGGGACGGATTTATATAACTACACGACCTCTGAATTTACCGTCGGCGTGTTGCCTGTTGGGGATTCAGTAGAGTTAAATCAGGTTTCTGAGTCTATTAGTGGCAGTGAATCTGAAGTTATTCACATTGATTTTGTTGCCTCAAGCTTTGAGACCAACAGCAATGAATATCTGGAAGTGTCGATGATAGTGAATGCGAGCTCCGACCCCTCGGCATTTGATGGGCTTGGTCGCATTAGGATCGGAAATCAGTTTGCACTGTTCAGTCTTGATGCCAACGGAAATGCCGTAGCGACTATTTTGGTCAGAGCAGATGAAGTCAATGGGTTAGATTTCATACCGGGCGACGCATTTGGGCAGATGGATGTCACACTCAGCGTTAGAACCTACGATCAGTCTGTCGTTCAGGGAAATAGTGAGCAAGCGTATGGTGAAGCAGAAACGTCAGACTTAACCATTACTATTACTCCAGAGCCGGATGAGCCAATTTTGACTGCTGAATATAATTCTATTGTGGCGGAAGCTTCAGGTGTTATTGGCTTGGGATTAGATATGAATTTGGTACACCCATCTGATCAGGAAACGGGACAAATCACGATTAGTGGGATACCTCAAGGTTTAGAACTGAGTCACGGCAGTTACCAAAATGGTGTTTACACGGTTGAGCTTAGCGATGTCTCCGATTTGTCTATCATCGGTGGTTATACCGGAGCGGACGATTTTTCTTTAACCGTTATACCCATGGCATCCATTGGTGAACAAACTGCCTCAGGACTTGCTCAAACAATTTTTGTTTCGTTAGTAGAAACAGGTGACTCTACAATATTAGCCAGTTCTGCTGACGATTTACTCATAGGAGGCAGCGGTAATGATAAATTCTATTTCGATACCGATGGGTTAGGTACTACCCTCAACCCTTCATTTGATGTGATCAGCGATTTTCAGATTTCACTGTCTGGTGGTGACAACGATACGATCGACCTTTCTGCGATTATTACCGCAACGGACATCATTCAACTTGATAATAAACTGGATCTCACACAAACCGCAGAAGGGACTATTGTCAATTTGAAACCTGATCAATCGGGCACTCAACAGCAGATCTTATTAGAAAATGTTACTTTTGATGACCTCTATCAAGCAGACGCCAGTGGAGCAAGTGAAGCAGATATATTGCAGAAAATGATAGATGACAATAACTTAATTGTCAGTGGGGTTTCATAATGCAAGTGGATTCCACAATTCAACAAGAGAAGCACACTCAGAATGATCCGTGGTTATCCGTGTTACTGTGGTTGGTTCAGCATTTTGAATTGCGTCATCATCCTTTAAAGTTGATATCCGGTATTCCATTAGAAGATGGAAAGCTTAACAGCGATTTGTTTATCCGTATGGCAGAACGGGCTGATTTAGAACTCACTCTTGTTGAACTTCACTCAGCTAGAAATGCCAGTTTTCCTCTAGTGGTTGCGACTAGGTCACAAGTACCTAGCATTGTTACTGGATACGATACGGAAGGGTTTCATGTCCAATCTTTTAATGATGACCAAATTTGTACGGAACTGCTTAGCGAGCGGGACCTACTTAATCAGTGTAATCAACAGGCATGGCAAGTAAGCGCAAATACGTATACAGATGAACGTGTAGACTCATTGCATCGGAAGAAGACTGAGCACTGGCTATTTTCCGTAGTAAAAGAGATGCGTCCTTGGTATCGGGATTTACTGATTGCTTCATTGATGATCAATGTTCTTGCATTGATCGTTCCTCTTTTTACAATGAATGTTTACGACAGAGTGGTGCCAAATCAGGCCTTTAACACACTATGGGTTCTGGTTGTCGGCATGTCCTTGGTGGTTGTTTTTGATTGGCTGTTACGTAAAGCCCGAGGTATTGTTACTGACAGTGCAGGCAAATACATAGACAACAAACTATCTGCACAACTGTTTTCTAAGGTCATGGGGATGAAACTTGAGCACCGTCCTCAATCAATAGGTGCTTTTGCGAGGCAACTGCAAGATTTTGACAGTGTTCGCGATTTCTTCACCTCCGCATCTCTGGTTGCAGTTGTAGATCTACCATTTACGGCGCTGTTCCTGCTTCTTATTGGTTGGTTAGGTGGAACGATGATGGCTATACCTATCGCTGTCATGTTTTTATTACTGCTATTAAGCAGTGCCATGAAATCCAAAATAGAAAAAACTCATACCGAAACCGCAACGCTATCAACACAAAGGCAGGCACATTTATTTGATTGTTTGTCTTCAATTACTGAACTAAAACAGAATAATGCCACAGGCAACGCACAAAAGCGTTGGGAAAACACTGTCTCAGCTTTGTCTGATTGGCAAAATCTATCGCGTCATTATTCAAATGTTGTGGCCTATTCAATCCAGTCCAGCCAACAGATCATTACTATCGCACTTATTGTTACAGGGGTTTATCGAATCGCGGAAGGTCAGCTTAGCATGGGAGGGTTGATTGCAATCGTGATGCTAAGTGGAAGGGCAGCAAGTGCTGTTAATCATATTGCTATACTGCTACTGCGTTATCAGCAAACGAAAACAGCTGTTGAAGGGCTGAATTCAATTATTGAGCTTCCCCAGGAAACCAATAGAAGTCAGGTTATTACCAATGGTGATTTTCAAGGGGCTTTTCGTCTTGAGGACGTCAGTTTTCAATACTCGAGTAGCCCTGTCGAGTCGGTGAAAAATATTTCCATTAATGTTACGAAAGGGGAAAGAATCGGCATTGTTGGCAATGCTGGTGCGGGTAAATCCACCTTACTTTCATTAATTACTCACCAGCTATCTCCCACACAGGGGACTATCTATTTCGATAATATTGATAGTCACTTGTGGCCTGTTGATCTATTGAGAAGTCATACGGGTTGGGTTGGGCAAAATCCGCAACTTGTTTACGGGTCTATTATTGAAAATATTGTGCTGGGATACAGTGTTGTTGACCAGACAAGATTGCAGAAGGTGATTGAACTTTCTGGATTAAATCATCATATGACTCGTTTGTCTCAGGGTATGGAGACTCAAGTTGGAGAGGGCGGAAGATTCTTGTCCGGTGGACAACGTCAGGCTGTCGCATTAGCTCGGGCATTGTATCGTCAGCCATCCATGTTAGTCATGGATGAACCCACAAATAACTTGGACCGAAATGCAGAAGCTGTACTCTTTAACTCCCTACAAAATATGCCTAAAGATATCACGTTGATCATCAGCTCACATAAGCATTCGTTCTTAGCTCTTTGTCATAGAATTATCGTATTGGATCAGGGGAAAGTGGTTTCAGACGGAACAGCGAAAGACATTTTATCCCAGCAATCAGTTGGCAATTCCTCAAATAGAATCCGAGCGGTATCCATTGTGCGTGAGGGAGGCAAGGGATGAGTAGCGTTCGTTGGAGTAATGCTCATTTAGCTTATCGTTCTAGGAAGTTGATTTGGTTATCAGCCGCATTGATTACAGGGGCTATTTTCTGGGCTGCCTGGGCACAATTGGACGAAGTCATTGTCGGTGAAGGTGAAGTGGTCCCTTCTCTTTCAGTTCAAACGATTCAAAGCCTCGAAGGCGGAATATTAAAACAATTACACGTTAACGCTGGTCAGATAGTAAGGAAAGGAGAAGTCATAGCGATACTTGATGATACTCGCTTCAAATCGTCCTTTTTAGAGTCCAACCAGCAGGTTGACTCATTACTGGCTCAGAAACAGCGATTACAAGTGGAATTAAAGACGGTAAAAGTAAACAACGCTAACTTAAATTGGCAAGAACAGGTTGTCATTGAACCTCAACCATTTGAAGTTGCCGAAACAAGTCACCCCGCTTATTGGAATGCCAAAGCAAATTATGTTGAGAGACTTGATCAGCTTAAATCTGAACTGGAAGAAGCGCAGTTAAGAATTGAGCAGCAGGCACAGGCATACAACGATACGCTCAATACTATCGACACATTACAGAGCAGTTTGAAGATTGTTACCAAAGAGCGAGATATGTTGAAAGACGTGGTCGAGAGCGGAGCGGTTGCAGAAGTTGAACTGTTCAAGCTCAATCGAGATGTCATCAAAGTCAGTGGCGATTTATCGAGTTCAAAAGCGGCAGCACAGAAACAGAAAGCGGCTTATTCTGAATCAGTCGCTGACCGAAGAGGGATCGCTCTGACATTTCGCACAGAAGTTCAGGGGCAACTGAATGAGGTTCTAACTAAGCTAGCGCAGCTTAATGAAAGTCAGCAAGCAATAGCCGATCAATTACAGCGCACTCAGATAATTTCTCCAGTAGATGGAACCGTAAAAGATATTTTTGTACGCACCATTGGGGGCGTTGTGAAGTCCGGCGAGCCCATTATGGAACTTGTTCCATTGAATAGTGAACTGATTGTGGAGGCCCGTATTTCGCCACAAAACATCGCTTTTATCCGGCCGGGGTTAGAAGCTACGGTGAAGCTGTCTGCTTACGATTTCGTTATTTACGGAGGACTTAAAGGAACAGTCAGCTATGTGAGTGCTGATGCTTTAAAAAACGACGAAGGTCATGCTTATTACCGAGCAAATATTACGTTAGAAAGTAATGAACAATTCACCATTATTCCTGGAATGCAAGTAGTGGTCGATATTATGACAGGGGAAAAATCGGTTCTCAGTTATTGGTTAAAACCAATATTGAGAGCGAAAGAGAACGCTTTACGAGAAAGATAATACCAATAAGGACATTTAATGCGTTTTAAAACAATAGTTTTGGGATGTTTGCTGGCTAGTCCCATTGTAAATGCAATGACGCTTGAAGAATCTGTAGCACTTGCTCTGGATAGCTCACCGGACTTACTTGCCAAATATTCCCGTTTCCAATCGATGCGTAAAGACAGCGATGCCGTGGGTGGGAGCTATTTACCTCAAGTAAATCTATATGCCGCTGCTGGTTATGAAGGAACTCGTTATAGCAATGGCAACTATATTGATAGCGAAGATCGGATTCTGGATAGAACCGAACTGGGTATAAAAATCTCACAACTGTTGTTTGATGGTTTTGCTACGACATCGGACATTGAAAGACTTGACTTAGAAGCTGAGGCCGCAAGGCTGAGTTTATTATCTTCTGCCGAAAATATCGCCTTGGAAACTGTGAAGGTTTACGTTGATGTTTTGCACGCCGAAGAACTTTTGGAACTGACAAAGAGAAACCTACGAGAGCATCAGGAAATATACCAGTTAATCTTGGACAAAAAAGAGAAAGGGTTGACCAGTAATTCTGATTTAGCACAGATTGCTTCTCGAGTCGCGACAGCTCAATCGTCACTCATCGCTTCTCAAAACAATCTTAATGATGCAAAGACCAAATACTTGCGTTTAGTTGGTAAAGCACCAAAAGATATCATTGAGCCCGTATTTGATGCCCGTCTAATCCCTCCAAATGTCGACATAGCGAAACAACAGGCGACAGATGGGCATCCGTCTATTAAGTCAGCTATCAATGATTTGAACGCTGCTCGAAAAGAAATTGACCGAGAAAAAGGTGGTTACTATCCCGAGCTAAAACTCGAACTATCCGCTAACAAAACGGACAATGTAGATAACATCGAAGGAATTAATGAAGATGCCAAGATAATGCTGACACTTAACTACGATATTTTTAGTGGATTTACGACTAATTCAAGAGTGGAATCTTCCGCTTGGCGTGCTGAAGAAGCTCGAGCTGTGCGTCTTCAGGCTCAGTTGGATGCAGAAGAAGGTACCCAACTGGCGTGGAATGCCTACGAATTGTTAGAACAGCAGAAAAACATCTTAAAAACTAACGTAGATGCAGCAAAAATTGCAGAGCTCGGTTACATCCAGCAATTTAATGTAGGTCGAAGAAGTCTGCTTGATGTACTGGATGCCAAAGTCGAAACATTCGCAGCTCGACGAAATTATGTGCGAACTAAATACGACCGATTAGTGGCGGCATATCGTTTATTTAACGCGATGGGTACATTGACTTACGCTCTAAGAGTTGAATATCCAGAGGAATGGCAGGAGAAAGGCAATGAGTAAATTCCATTATTTATTTCTGATGTCTCTCTTGCTTCTAGGTTGTGCACAACAACCAGATGTGCGAACCACCCGACATCAGTTGGATGATTTATCCGATCAAGATAAAGATGGCGTGATTAATCAAAGGGATTTGTGCGCGGATACCCCTGAAGGCGTCTTAGTTGATAGTCAGGGATGTGCAGATTGGCATACGACACAAAGTTTAAATGTGGTTAGTTTCTTCTTCGACATGGACAAGTCTGATATTAAGTCTGAGCATCAAACACCATTGAAAGAGTTATTGGAACTTTTGGCGTCCAATCCTGAATCTATAGCTATCCTAATCGGTGATACCAGTCCTGAAGCGACTTTGGACTACAATCGGGAACTTGCAAAGAGACGCACTCACGTAATCAGGGGGTTACTTGTTGAAAATGGAGTTGATCCCCAAAGAATTGAGGAGCAAGAATTTACTCAAATAACGTCGTTGACCTCACAGTTGAAAGAGCGGCATCGCCGAACGATCGCTGTGGTAGAGGTGAGTACTATGAGCGTTAAGCCTTCGTGGACAATCTTTAGCTCTGATACTGTTCTCAACCCAGGATCGGCAGTGGAGGTTCAAGATGAAAATTAAACGTATAAGTTTGTGTCTGTTTGCTTTGATACCCTTTTTTGTCTTCGCTGAAGAGTCGCCCTCCAACGATAAAGCTATTATCGGTGCTGAAAGCTATATCTCCGATTTAGCTAACCAACTGGTGAGTGAGCAGGGTATTGATGCAGAAATATATGGCAGTGAGGATATTCCGGGGGACATGCTTTTGGGGCGATACAAAATTGGCATCACCTCAAAAAAATGGACGGATTTAGAAGTCGCAAAGTTTTACAACCTGAAAGGATACCGTCCTACCCAGCTTTATCTAACTGCTGATGTTGTCGCCATCTTGATCAATCAGGATAACCCGAATACTTCAATGACAGTTGGTCAGATTGGTAAGGTTTTTGGCTGTAATGAAGATATAACTCCGGCTAAATGGCCTCGAGAAATCAAGAGTGCAAGTGAGCAGTATGTCCTTCCATTTGCAGTCTCTGATGAGTTTAACATTCATCAGAGGTTTAGTGATTGGGTGGAATGTTCAAAAGGGACTTACTCTTTAACTCAGTTTGTTGCTGATGAAGATGATTTGCTTGATAAGTTAGGCAGTGAAGCTGCATCCATGGTTTATGTAACCTATAACGATAAGTGGAAAGACAGTAAGATACTTTCTATCATCGACAGATTTGGTGATTTACAAGAGGCGAACATCGAAACCATTTATTCAGGAAGATATCCTCTATCAAGTGTCTACTACATGTACGTAGACTTACCTCCATACCGAAATGAGTTGAGTCAAAGCGAACAACGCGTCTTAGAATTTACGATTACCCCAAGTCATACTGAAACGCTGAATCAGTATGGATTTTTAAGGCTTCCTGAAGAAGCTATTCATCGAAACAAAATAGCATTGAAGTTGGATGAGCCATTAATATCAGGAGGGTACAAATGATAAAGTTCCCATATTTTAATTGATTTACAATTCTCTAAACTAGATAAAGTATTCGCAAGGTATTGCCCTGAGAAAACACATTCCTTAGAAGTGTAATAAAAGGTGAGAGTCCCCTATTTCCCCCTTTCGAGCACCATTTGGTAATGGCATGTTTAGGTGAAACACTATTCAACTGACATGATAAAACATTGTTTTTTTGTTAAATTGGCGACATTTCGAAACGTTCGCATTGTTGTCACATTCTTAGAATTCTTTTTGATGCATTTCTTTTATGTGGAAGTGTGTAAGTCTAACCTTCTTACCGAATGATGGGTTGGAGTCAATCGAGTTAAATGTTGAATAAATTAAATTTAAGAAAATTGATTTTGCTTTTATGCATGTTCAGTGTTGCCATCACGTTACTGAATGCTTTGTATTCGGTGTACCGAGTACAGAGAGCCTTAATACTTAACAATACGATGGAGTCGAACTGGGTCTACGCAGAAAAAATGGCAAGCATGACGGATACTTTCATTAATTCAGCAATGTCACAACTGAATTTCAGTGCTAATAATCTGAGAGATAAGATGGGCAATATTCAAGCATTAGACCGAGAAGTCGACCGTTTGAGATTGCAGACAAACTCTTTTAATTCAGTGGTTATTGTGGATACAGAAAGCACCATCATTGCGATATCGCCAGAGACATTAGCAATGAAAGGCGTGGTCTTAACGCAAGAGCCTGCTCGTCAATCTTTGAATGCCAGAGCGCCTCTCATCACAGACCCTTTTGTATCACCTTCGGGTAATTATATTACCAGCATTTCCCATCCAATTTACGCTGAAACCGGAGACTATCTGGGGTATATCAGTGGTACATTGTATCTTGATAAGGCAAACATCTTAAATACGATTTTAGGTAAACATAGCTATCGTGATGGCTCCTATATGTATGTGGTTGACCGGAACGGGACCATCATTTTCCACCCTGATGAAAGGCGAATTGGACAAGTTATCAAAAATAACGCGGCGATCACTGCCGTTATCAACGGTGAAGATGGGTACGCTGAAATTATCAACTCACAGGGAATTGATATGTTAGCGGGCTATGCCCCTGTTAACAATTCCAGATGGGGTGTGGTGGTACAGAAGCCGAAGAGTAACGCCCTAGAAAGCCTTGATAAACAAATGTATGACGTTATGTTGGAGGGACTACCACTTGGTTTAGTGACGTTGTTGTTGATTTGGGGTTTTTCTGTATTTATTACACGACCGCTAAGACAGCTAGCTAACGCCGTCACTCATGTTGAAAATTATCAATCCACGGTATCAAATTTAACACGAATCAACGCGTGGTATTTTGAAGTTAAGCATTTAAGACGGAGCTTTTTGAATGCCTTTAGTATCGTATCGAATACCATTGATAAGCTACATTCTGACACGTTGACCGATGCCATGACGGGATTACTCAATCGTAGAGGCCTTGATAAAGCGATTGAGCAATTTAGGGAGCAGAATAGGCCATTTTCGTTATTGGCCTTGGACATTGACCATTTTAAGAGGGTCAATGACACCTTCGGTCATGATGTTGGTGACGAGTTAATAATAAATGTGGGTAAAAAAATGACAGTTCAAGCAAGAACCCAAGACATCGTCTGCCGCTCTGGTGGGGAAGAGTTTGTTATTTTCCTTGCTAATACAGATTCCGTGCAAGCCTTTGATGTTGCAGAGCGGATACGTCGTTCTATCGAAGTTTTTGATTTTGAGACTGTTGGTCGTGTGACCATTTCAATTGGTGTTTCTTATTGGCAAGGACAAACGGAATCTGTTCACGAAGCGATAAAACATGCAGACAATGCGTTATATGAAGCTAAGCGTAAAGGCCGAAATCGTACAGAGATGCATGCCTCCCAATGAGAAATAGAGATGTCGTTATCTATAAGTGTTCTGATTCAGCGTGTAATACAGAAATGTTCAAAGTTTCTTAGTCGAAGAATTAAGTCATATTTCTTTTATCATCAATTGGTCTACTTTTGGTTATGTGAATCAGGATATGGTTGGGATACTGAGTTTGCTCATGGATAGGAATTTGCGCCAAGTACTATCTACACCAAGGTAATGGTTTTGTTATAGCATAAATTTCATATTACACTTTGCTATGAAGAAGGTAATTGATACTTTCAATGAGCTTTGTTAAGGAAGCGATACTTGTAAAATGTGTCTGATGAAAGAGTTCAGTATAAAACTTAAAGATTATGATGAGTTAGTAGACAAGTATTCAGAATTATTACTAAGGGAGCTAACAGACGAATTTGGAGATGAAAGCGTTGCGTTATATTTAACGACTTTGTCTTTTGATCATCTCTGGCTGCATTTGAAAAATAATCCAATGCCAAATGACATACTTATATGGTTACATGCAAACGCATAACACATCAATATGGTTAAAGAGTTTAAAGGCCAGTATCCATAAATGGTTATATATCTGCCCAAAAGCACTATGAGAAAAGATAGTATTGCCTTGTTTAGTGGCAGCAGAAGGTACTTTCCATCTATGAGAGTTTAGACTTGATTGTCAGAGATACTGATAAAAAGCTCTGAAACTTTCGAGAAGATATTCGTGGTATTTGATATGTGACGCTTCAATAAAATTTGCATGGGACAAGTTTTCTTTGTTTGCTCTCTCGAGTTCAATCCTAAGTAAATTTATAACCAAGTGGTCGTTTTAAATGCCTTCGTATGGTTGCGGTTTTTGGTACTAGATCGATGTAGGCTAAGAGATGTCATACTGTAACCAATGAAATGTTAAGCATCTTTAGTCGATACCTATCACGTACAAGTTATGTGAAATAGCTTTTCATCATGGTATTCAAAACTTCTAGTTGGTTTTTGTGTTTTCTTCGAGTTACATCTCATAAGTGATCAGCATCAGCGAGTGTAAGGTGTAGCGAACTATGTTCAGTTATGTAGCAAGGCAGCCCATTTTTGACAGAAATTTAGACATTTATGGTTATGAATTACTTTATCGTGATGGACCAAGTAATGCATTTCCGAATGGGATGACCTATGGCATCACCGAACGCCTATTTGTTGAACAGCATTTGACTTATCAAGGGGTATTACTCGATCAAAAATTGGGGTTTGTGAACTTTGATTACGATGATCTAATTAATGAACTGCCGTTAGAGTTCCCAAACGACCAGTATATCGTTGAGGTATTGGAAACCTGTCAGCCTGACGCAGATCTTTTGCATGCTTTACAATCTCTTAAAGCGAATGATTACATTGTTGCACTCGATGACTTCTGTTTTAGTGATAAACGTTGGAGTCCGTTTATTGACGTTGCAGATATCATAAAGTTCGATATACGAGCCTGCCCGTTAAACCAAATTAAACATTTTGCCATTGAGTTGAAACAGCGCAATAAAAAGTTATTAGCAGAAAAAGTTGAAACGTATGAAGAATATGAAGAAGCCAAGGGGTTAGGCTTTGATCTCTTTCAAGGCTATTTTTTCTCTAAACCGCAATTAATCAAACACAATAAACTCGATGAAGTGTTCAAAGCAAACATAGAGCTTCTGCAAGAAATCACTAAGACAGAGTTTTCTGTCGACACCATTGAAAAAATTATCGCTAAGAGTCCATCCCTAACAATTCGATTGTTCAACTATGTCAATAGTCAAGTTTCTGTACGTGCAGAAATCAGTTCAATTAATCAAGCAGTGAGTTATCTAGGTAAAGAAAGGCTCAAGCGATTTTCATCGCATCTGATTATATCTATGTGCCCGAAGAACAAGCCAAAATCATTGTTTCTTAGCTCATTATATCGTGCACATCTTCTTCAAACGTTAGCGTTGGAATTCCATGGAGGAGCTGAAACCGGAAAAGCATATATCACAGGTATGTTGTCGCTTATCGATGCGTTAATGGACATGCAGATGCCCGTGATTCTCTCCAGTTTAAACTTGAACCGAGACATCACTGACGCTATTTTGGAGTACAAAGGTGATCTCGGTGAATTGTTATTATTGGTTAAATCCTTAGAAGAAGGTAATTGGAGCTATGTAGACAAGTTTCAGTCGAACCACAACAAAATTTCGCCGTCAATGTCAAAACGATTTATCAATACGATTGCTTATGTAAATAAGAATTTGGATTGAAGAGGCTGGTATTCCAGTCATGTCAAATGTTCCCGTAACGGACTTGCTTTGCAGTTGTATAAAGATGCAACTACTTTAGAGTTTAAACCGAGTGCTTTTCGGAGCCATCCGAAGCCAAGTTCTCGTCAAATTCTTTGGTATCCCACAACATTTTGGTTTCCAATATTTTTTCAATTGAGTCCTCAAAGGCTTGAACCAATCTTGGGTCAAAATGACTACCAGAACCATCGATGATTTTTTGAATGGCATCTTCAGTTGTCCAAGGCGCTTTGTATACACGCTTCATGGTTAAAGCGTCAAAGACGTCAGCAATCGCGACAATTCTTGCGCATTCGGGAATATCCTCCCCAGCTAGTCCTCTTGGATAACCCGTACCGTCCCATCGTTCGTGATGGTACAACGCAATTTCTGAAGCCATTTGAAAGAGAGGATTTGGACTCATACTGAGTATCTGATGACCAATTTCGGTATGCGTTTTCATGATTACCCACTCTTCAGCGGAGAGTTGTCGCGGAGCTTTTAATATTTCATCGGGTATGCCTATCTTGCCGGTATCGTGCATTGGGGACGCGAGTTCAAGGCGTTGTACGAGTTCTGGATCCCAACCTATCTGCTGTGCAATGATTCGTGCGTAGGCCGACATTCTCCATACATGGACACCTGTATCGGTATCATTGAAATGCCCCGCTACGCCGAGCATGCAAGTCGTAGCATGTTGTGTCTGTTCAAGTTGCTGAAGTTTGACCAATGATAATTGATTTTTAATGCGTCTTTTTACAATAGGAGCCGATACTGGCTTCAATATATAATCAACTGCACCCACATCAAACCCTTTAGCCTCATCTTCAATGTCGCTCATTGCTGTGATGAAAATGACAGGTATGGATTTTGTTTTATCATTGAGATTAAGCAGTTGGCAGACCTGATATCCATCGACATTCGGCATCATGATATCTAAGAGTATTAGGTCAGGAAGATGGTTGATTGCAACGTCTAATGCCTTTTCTCCATTCGTAGCGAAAACGAGCGTGTATTCGTCGCAGAGAATCTGTTTCAGTACATCGAGATTGGTGGGTTCATCATCAACAATGAGTAATTTTTTCTTCATCTATCTATTCCAAGTCGTTGAGTAGATGAGCTTGTAGTTCCTGAACTTTTTCTAAAGCAGCATCAAAATCATATCTGAGAACTTCTTGTTTTATAGGGGACAACATTTTAGCACCCAAATATTGTTCCAGTTCTTTCAAAACAGGTTCAACATCGTCTGGATTGAGCAGTTCAAGAGATTGCTGGAACTGCTCCAAAAGGGCAAAAACGGCAGTTTGGTTATACGTTTTCAATTGCACATCTTGTGGAGATGCAATTTGCAATTTATTGATAGCATTGACTGCTTTTAGCAAAAAGACATCAAGACTCTTCAATTTGTCCGTTAGCTTTGAACGGTTATTGCCTTTGAGTTCGTGGTTGATATGAATACAGCTAGATGCCACATCAAGCAACATCAGATTTCCTGACACGCCTTTTAGTGCATGGGTGAGCAGGTAAGCATCCGTGTCGTTGTTGTCTTTAATCAATTGAGTTAATCGCTTTGTATCATCAGCATGTGTTGAAGCAAATGATTGGAGAGCTTGTGCGTAAGTAAGCGGGTCTCGCCAGTTTCTAAGTGCCGCACTGACATCGGCAACAGACCCGACCACAGAGAAATCGATGGTCGATTCTATCGTCGGTTCAATGGTCATTTTTGTATGACTTTTCCCTTTGTGTGCGGCAACACATTGTTCTATGGTCATCAAAAGATGATTGAAATCGATAGGTTTCGCTTCGATACAGTCCATGCCGGACGCCATGCATTTTTCGTATTCTTCATTAAAGACACTAGCGGTAAGCGCAATAATTGGGATTTTGTCTGATGAATTGATTTCGAGTTGTCGAATATGGCGAGTTGCATCCAGTCCATCCATTACGGGCATCATCACATCCATCAGTATGAGATCGAAAGAATTCTGTTTGAACAAATCGATAGCCTCAATGCCGTTTTTAGCCCAAACGACGGAATGTCCTTGTTGCTCAAGTCTTAACATAACTAAAGTGGCATTCTCTGGTATGTCCTCGGCGACAAGAATGCGAAATACTCTTGGAGAAATGTAATCTGAGAGCTTATCGGACGTAAGTTCGTCGTAGAGACACTCGATATTTTTTTCAGAGACGGGTAATCGGCAGGTAAAGGAAACTTTCGTACCTTTTCCCAATTCACTTCGAACCCAAATTTTTCCAGCCATCATCTCAACAAGTTGTTTACAGATGGTTGTTCCTAAACCTGTACCACCAAAACGCCGGCTAATTGAACTGTCAGCTTGAACAAAAGAGTCGAAGACAACGTTTATCTGCTCTTCTGTCATACCAATCCCCGTATCCGTAATCGAAAATAATAGCTCTTCCTGTTTATCTCCCTTCAAAATATTTATTGAGACAGTTCCTTTCTCTGTGAACTTAATGGCATTTCCGACTAAGTTAACTAGTATCTGTCGTAGGCGATTTGGGTCACCGATGAAGCGTTTAGGCAGTCTAGTGTCATAGTGAATACTGAAGGAGAGTCCTTTCTCTGAAGCTTTGTGATGCAACATCTTCATTGAGTCTGCGACAGCATTGGGTAAGTGGAAACAAACATTGTCTAAGGTGTAGTGCCCACTTTCTAACTTTGATACATCTAAAATATCGTCAATCAAAGAAAGTAACGATTTTGATGAAGAGACAATAATATCCATGTATTCAGAAAGCTGAGGGCTTAGTTCTTTGGACTGTTTAATGATGTCTGAAAAGCCGATAATGGCATTCATCGGCGTACGGATTTCATGGCTCATATTGGCGAGAAAGGCCGATTTTACTTTTGCTGCTTTTTCTGCTGATTCTTTGGCAAGTTTAAGTTCGGCTTCCTTACGCTTTTGCTCAGTAATGTCTCGAATGAATGCGACGAAGAGATGATGACCGTTTTTAAACTCTTGATGACCAATAGCAATAAACGCTGGGAATAGTCTTCCTTGTTTGTTTTTGGCTGTGACTTCTAATCCTTTTTGCCGATCGCTGATCGCTGCATTATTCAATGCGAGTAAACTGTCGGTCTCGCAGTCCCCAGCAAAAAGAGTACTGAAATGACGTCCAACAATATCGTGTTCTTGCCATCCAAAAAGTTCCTGAGCCAGTGGGTTGAAGACCATTATGATGCCATTCTTATCCATGGTAAAAATGCCATTTGCTGCAGTTTCAATGATCGCTTCCACTTCCTTGGTTGCTATGCTCACTAACTCCTCAAGCTTCTCTCTATGGTGGAGAAGTTCTTGCTCTACTGCTTTTTGTTCGGAAATGTCCGTCATGATCCCAACAAACATTTTCTCCTCTCCCATATTCATTTCCCCAACAGATAAATGAATAGGAACTTGTCTACCGTCTTTTCGTCTTGCTAGAACTTCACGTCCAGTACCAATGATTTTGGGTGACCCGCTGCTTAGATAGTTTGATAGGTAGCCATCATGCATAGAGTGATAGGGTTCTGGCATCAGAATATTCACATTCTTACCAACAACGTCTTGTTCTAAATAACCGAGAAAGGTTTCCGCTGACTTGTTGAATGACTTGATGTTCCCTTTAGCATCAATGGTAATGATAGGGTTTACTGCTGTATCTAATACTGCTCGCGAGAATTCTTCACTTCGACTCAGTTCACGTTCGGTTTCTTTCTGTGCACTTAAGTCAAAAATGGAACCAATAAAGAGGCTCGTGGTGTCAATCTTTACGTGATTAACGGTTAACCACATGGGAAATGTGCTCCCATCTTTTCTCATCGCGGGAAGTTCTCTGCCTTGTCCGATAATGTGAGCATTATTATCTACTAGATATCGGTGCAGATAATCGTTGTGATGAGAACGGTAAGGCTCTGGCATAAGAATTGATACATTTTGGTTCATGACTTCATGGAATTTATAACCAAAAATATCTTCCGCAATCGGGTCAAAAGATTTTATAAAGCCTTTTACATCAATTGTTATGCTGCCAACCGAGTTCTTTAGAACTTTACGATTCATAAGCTATTCACTTTCAAGTTCAGTTGCAGCAACTAAGGTTGTATCAAGAAAAAGCCCTAAACCTGTTTGCTGACAACGTATTAGTGATATTGGTTATTATTTACTTACAAGTATAGTGAACAGTAAAGCATGTGCTTGAAGTTTTATATGTGTTATTGAGTATCAGGGTAGGGCTAATGTTACAAATGAGACTAGAGCATGACAAACAAATATGCCCCTTTTTGAGTTTAAACGGATATAAGTACTTTTCTTGTTTTTGACTTTTCAATATAAAAAACTCATGCATAACTGTATTGAACTAAGCTGTGCTGGATTCAAAACATTAACCCTTAGATTTTTTTGTTAAATATTGTTAGCAATTTGTACGGCTTTATGATGTTAAGCTCTAAATAACACCAGATTTAGCAATAAAAATATCGCCATGCTAGCCACTGTTGTAAGCAATACATTTTTAGTTTTCCACGCAAGGATCCCTGCCAGTAAGGACGCCCAAATGTAAGGATTCGTGGTATCCAGCCACAACAATTTTTCATGGGTAAATACAATCGGTGCCCAGATTGCGGTAAGCACTGCTGGTCCAGAATAACTTAAAAAACGTTGTAGGTTAGGGCTTAGACGCAGTGGCAACAAAGGCTCTAGAAACACATAACGGCTCAAGAAAACTAATGCTGTCATTGCAAATATTGATAACATAATCATACACGTACCCCTTGCAACTGTTCTGTAGCATAACCCGCTAGCATCGCGCCGACACTAGCGACCATAAGGCTGCCATCTACATTGATTACTGTTAAGCTAACTGAAAGTAGTATTGCTACCAAGACAGACACAACCATTGGCAAACTCTTTATATTCGGTATCACGATTGCAATAAATGTCGCCGCGACAGCAAATTCCAGCCCTAGTTCGTTCAGTGAAGGGATGTGACTACCAGCAACAATACCAACGAGTGTCGCGAAGTTCCAAATCAGATAGAAACTTAATCCAGCACCGAGCGCGTACCATCGGTTGAAATGTTGCTCTTTCTGTTGGCCGCACAACGCAAACAACTCATCGGTCAACAAAAAACCGAGGATGAGTCGCCAACGAGTTGGCAGTGGACTGATTTTACTACGCATCGACACACTATAGAGAACATGACGAGAGGTAATAAATAGTGTGGTGAGCAACATAGCCATCAGGCCTGTACCTGCTTTAATCATCCCGGTTGCGACAAGTTGCGCTGAACCAGCAAATAAAATTGCTGATAGCGCCTGACTTTCAAACGGATTTAATCCAGCATCAATAGCGAACGAGCCTGCAAGTAGCCCCCAAGGCAAAACAGCCACGCTCAACGGTAGCATGGCAATGGTTCCTTGCCAGAAGGAACGGGATTTTGATTCAGTGTATGAATGCCGTGACAAAACTGTACTACTCATGAAGTCATCCTAGTTGTGAATATTAACGTTATACGAAACACGCTAAATTTAAGGTTTGAAGCTGAAATTAGCTGGAATCATGACATCACAGTGCTGAGGAAAATACTTGTACAAAGTTGCTGCTTAAAAATGGTAGTAGCGACTTAATGTTGAATGTATTGCTTGGGTGTAATTCCCATCGCTTTTTTAAAGTGGCGGTGGAGATGGCTTTGATCGTGAAAGCCGCATTCATGTGCGGTATCGGAAATTGAATGTCCAGCTTTGAGTAGCCTACGAGCATAACGTAGTCGAGCCTGAATTTGGTATGCGTGAGGTGGAAATCCAAATTGTTTCTGAAATGCCCGTACCAAATGAAACGGACTGATACCGGCCAATTTAGCAAGTTCCTCCAATGAGACATCGGCCTGTGGAAAGTCATCGAGAAACTCTTTTACCAAAGTTAACTGCTTCTGGGCTTTGGATATTTCAACTGGCTTAGGCGGAGTTTTACCATGACGTGCCATTAGCTTGACTAAACTAGCGTACACTAGAGTTTCGCGCAGTAGGCGGTTGTCGGATTTTTCTAGAGTAGAAAACACTAGGCGAAATTGATTGGCAAGCTCTGGGTCATTCACCACTGCGTCGGGAAAGTAAGGTGTGCCATAACTGCTATTGCCGAGTTCTCGGCTAATGGTCTGAAACTGATCGGGTAATGGATACATTGCTTTGTAGGCCCAACCGCCTTCTGCTGCTGAATGACCGGTATGCATTTCGTCAGCATTGACCAGAATAATAGTGTCTTGCGGGGCTATGTGATTTGCTCCCGTACGATAAAAACGCTGAGCACCGCGTTCAATTACACCTATAGTGTATCCTTCATGACTGTGACGGGAAAAATTCTGGGTCTCATATTTAGCATCTAGTAGCTCAATTCCACCAAGTTCATCTGCCACTTGAAATTTTGCACTTTCCTTTGATTTGAGGGAGCGTTGTTTGTCCATAATCCACTCTTTGTACGACGGCTGTTTAGTTTACACCTAAATCTGCTTTGTGTTTTGTACAAAATTGCTCACATGACGGAGGATAAATTAATAAACATAATTTGTTTTATTGTTTGGATTATAGTGATTCCTATTGTCGCTGATAAAAAACGAAATCCATTAAATTTGGAATGGACAGCTTACAGACTGGATACCCGTTTTCTTCGGAGGGGTGTTGCTCGGTATCTTTGTAATGCAGAACTGTCCACGGATGTTTCAGTTCACCCTGACCGAATCTCGTCGCGACTGGAACAGTTCTAGTTGATAGCCAGACTCTATGTTGACCAACAACATCGAAGAGGAGGTCAACATGAGAAAGTCATCTTCGGGAAAATGTAGCGGCATTAAAAGCCATTCAAGTTGGAAGAGATTTGGCGAATCAGAACTAGGCTAGAACTTGAAAACGACCTAATGCAGCTTGCACTACTGAACCTAGCCATTGATAGCAAGTTAAGGGCAAGTGTTCTATTAAAACTCCACTTTGAAATCTGTTTCTTTATTGGCATACACAAAGGCCGTTTCGGAAAACCCAACCTGTTGAGCAATGTGTTTTTTTTTTGCGCGACGCTAAGAGTGGGTGGTCCTAAAACAACTCCAGCAGGGTTTCCTCCTGAACCTTTCTTGGTAAAAGAATTAACAAGGTAGACATTTATGTCATGTTCAATCGCGTGTGTCATATCTATGGTCACTAATTTGCTCCCCCAAATTACCAAGTTTGATCTAAGTCTTGTGCGTAAAGCTTGATAGCATGTTTATAGGTTAAGATTTCCTCTGAGTTTGTGGTGTCAACCAGAAGGTTCAACAGCATCTCTCAATAGCTCTTTTATGCTCACCAAGGTTATATAAGCACATGCATAAAATGGCGTAACCTCAATTGCATTAGGCTACGACGATTAATGGATGTAGCCGATCAGATCGTTGCTTCTTGATTTAGTTCCATTGATTTAAGCAACAAAGCCATTTAGAAAAGTAATTGAGTTATTTTTGTCCATTTGTCAGTTAGAGGAAATGACTATTCCACGAAGTTAATGAAATCTAGACCAAAAGAACTTATCCGATGGGTTTTGGCATATTTATAGTTGTTGGCTTATTCGCAAAGCTAATGCCTGCTAGAGGTTTCTATTTCGTACAAACTGCTTTGGCGTTATTCGCGCAATCTGCTTACATTCTCTAGTCATGTGCGCTTGATCGGCAAAGCCCTGATCCAGCGCCAGATCCGACAAAGCAACATCTGGTTGCGCTCGAAGCTGTTCTAAAGTCTGTTTCACTCGTTTAATACGTTGGTAATGTTTAGGCGTAATACCTAACCATTTTTGAAAATGACGTTCTCTCTGCCGTTGGCTGATCGCCCCAAGTGGCTCGTCAATAATATGACCGACTTCCTGAGGCTCGCATTCTGAAATCAGAGTTTGTATCCAGCGATATAACGCAGAAATCCTCGCTGACGGCGAACGCATTTCTTGCAGAGATGCATATGTTGGCAGCGTCGAACAAGCGAGAGGGTGGTCGTCTCCAATCCGCAACGGCTGTTCTAAGCGTTGACCAAACAACTGATAACCTACAGCCGGATGGAAGCGTACTCCGGCCATCACTGTGCCTGGAGGAAGAGTAACCTGATGTGCGATTGTGCTGACTGGCAGAAGCAGAACCCCCGATTCTTGCCAATAGTTGTCGATCTGCACTTCATTTTGCAAAATGAACACCACGCCTGTGCCAGCGTCGCTAAGTAGTTGCTTACGCACGGTTTGTACAGTGTCAGGCTTTACGGAAACCGACCAGATTGCCTGAACATAACCAGCTAACATTCCTTGCGGTTTGAAAATCTCAAATTCTAAATTCAAACGGATTATCCTTCTTAACCTCAACTTAAATAAGAAAGTTGTATAAATTCACTTCCATAAAAATTAAGTTGAGGTGCAAGCTGTGGTGTACGGTTCAAAACAGCCGGAGTGGAATTACTTTGGCTGATACACTCCGACCTGCGGCTTAAATGCCTTCACTATTCTGTTCCAACTGTTGATGGCATTGACTGCAATAGTCAGATTGACCATAGCTGTTTCTCCAAAGGTATTCAAGGTAAGCTCATAAGCATCATCATCTACTGGCATACCCGCTGTCAGCAGTTCAGCCCAGCTCAGTGCAACGCGTTCTGCATCGCTATAAAGCGGCATGTCTTTCCATGCACTGAGTCCCCATATACGTTCAGGCTTTTCACCCAGTTTAAGAGCGTCTTTACTATGCATATCGATACAAAATGCACACTGATTGATTTGCGAAACACGCAGTTTAACCAGTTCCCATATCGTCATGTTCATGGTGTCTGACTGGTGAAATTGCTCATGGAAGTAAGCTTCCTGAGCATACAAAATGTTGATTGCCTTTGGTGCTATGTCAATGTAGTTGAGCCGTTTTTGCATGGTCTTTCTCCCTTGTTTTTCTCAGGATAAAAAACGCGTTTAGCAAAAGATTGAAGATTTTCGACATATGCTTGAGCAAGCTAGATGCGCGGCTGAGATGTGTTCTCAGCCAACCGACGTAGTAGGAGCAAATGAATAAGCTGGAGCAGTTGACCTAGCTCGCTTGCGGGCCAGCCTTTTTATTCAAGCTATCGCGGCCTAACTATAGATATCTCTGTACTCTATACTTTGTTAAACTCCGCCCTTTGATGAGCAAGGTCCCTAAAATGATGACTGACGAAGAGAGAATCGAACTGCAACAAAACAACCCTTTGCACGGGTTAAAGCTAGAGACTATGTTGCAAGAGTTGGTGGATTTTTATGGCTGGGACATTCTAGATACAGCCATGCGTTTTAATTGCTTTAATACCAAACCTTCGATTGCAAGTAGTGTGAAGTATTTAAAGAAAACCGACTGGGCGAGAGAAAAGTTAGAAAACTTTTACCTTTATCGCTTTAAACGCATGCCACGCGCGAGTGAAGAAGAATACAATTTGCCACCAAGAGCTCGTACTTTCCCTCATGGTCTTGAACCTAAAGAGCCGATGCCGCTAACTGTTGACTCTATTCTCAACTCACAAGCGAAAGCAGCATCTGAATTTAAAAAACGCTCACCTCGCGGACGTCCGACACGTCGCTAGTACACTACCTTGGAAAGCAATAGAGCCCTACTGATGCAACCAGCAAGGCTCTATTGTTCTTTAAATGGGTCAACGGCAGCGAGAAACCAATTTGGTTTATCTGCGCCCAAGAAACTTTCGCAATGAAACTAACTTGTGGTTTAAGTCTTCTACTGATTGCGCGTTTTCTTGTTTTTACCCGTACCTGCTGGCTTTGCCCGTGGCTTCATTGGTAAAAAGTATGCTTCACTTTGATCGTCATTCACTTCAAAGCCCTCGACCTGTTCGCGTTCAAGCTGGAACTTATTTTTCTTTTCTATCACTTTAAAATGGTGGTAGTCATCATAATCGATAAGAGATAGGCCCAGACCCACTTCGCCCGCTCGGCCACTACGCCCGATTCGATGCATATAGTCAGCAGGACTACGCGGAAGATCGAAGTTAATCACCACTGGCAGTTTTTCAATATCAAGACCGCGAGCAGCGATATCAGTAGCAATTAGTACTTGAATCTCACCAGACTTGAAACCCTCAAGGACACGAGTACGCGCACCTTGTCCTTTATCACCATGGAAAACTTCCGCAGTGATGCCTCGTTTTGACAGTTTTTGCGCTAAGTGGTTACAGGCATTCTTAGCATTAACAAAGATTAAAGTTTGTCGCCATTGATGCTGTTTGATTAGATGGGCGAGTACCGCAGTTTTCTCACCTTTATTCACACTAAACACGCGTTGTACCAACGTGCTAGCTTCGGCACTCTGCAGCTGAACTTCAACAGGATCGTTAAGTAAGTGCTGAGCCAAAGCTGTGACTTTGTCAGGGAAAGTGGCAGAAAATAGCAGTGTCTGTTTCTTCTTTGGTAGTAAGGCAAGAATCTTATTGAGTTCTTCTGTAAATCCCAAGCTCAACATACGGTCGGCTTCATCGAGCACGAGCGTTTTTACTTGGTCTAACTTAATCGCGTTACTCGATACCAGATCAAGTAGTCGTCCTGGCGTTGCAACAACGATGTCACTACCACCACGCAGTGCTAGCATTTGAGGGTTCACTGATACGCCACCAAATACGGCAACCGTTTTGATTTTATCTCTAAGATGATATGAGTAGGATTTGACACTGTATGCTACCTGCGATGCCAGTTCACGAGTAGGAACCAAAATTAAATGAGAAACGAAGTTGCCACGACGATCATTTGATTCACCTTGCTGAAGAATTTTCTGCAGAATTGGCAGCGAGAAAGCGGCAGTTTTACCTGAGCCTGTATTGGCCCCACCTATCATATCCCGCCCGGCAAGAACATGAGGGATTGCATGAGATTGAATAGGTGTGGGTTGGTTATATTCTAATGCTTCTAGTCTCTCGACTAAGGTAGGAATCAGGCCAAGATCGGCGAATGTCGCTTGCTGTGTTTTGTCTGTCATTACGAAGAGTGGCTCAGTACTGGGTAAAGGCCGTGTATTTTATGCTATTTAACACGAGGGTGTTAGCGATAATAAACCAACTAGATTATTGACTGTCGCAACAGAACGCTGGTAATCCCTACCAGAAATAACCTAGCTATCGCTAGTGGCAGATCGCGTAATACCTCTGCGCGGAATCTCCCATTAACACGCGTTGTACAACAAACTACGTTTGACCATGTAGTTAAAATAGACGGAGACTGTTTAGGGATGTTTGGAACATTCCACTACTTAAGAAAGTAATCAAAGGGCTATTTAAAAATGGTTAACCCGCAAGAAAAAACTATCTCAATAGACTTTGCTTATATAGGTGGAAAAACGGGTGGTATGTGCAAATTGATGGTATCGCGTATATAGGGAATTGAACTTGAGAGTGTCTATCTTCGTTTCAGCCAGTTCGGGCTGAAGCATTTCTGCCTCATTCCGCGTTAACGAAGATATCTCCTTAATCTGGGCGTAAGGCTATTTTGAGTAAATTTAGCTAATCCATGGTAAAGGCTGCTACTTACTAACACTCTGACTAAAAATTGAAGTGACTAAATAAACGAGGCATGATGGTTACAATCTAACCGGTTCGTTTTGTAACGTTCCAGAAAAATGCTTAGATTTATGGAGATTAAATAATGGACTATTTGTTATTTGTACTGATATGCATTGTAGCCACATTTACGCCCGGCCCAGCAGTTTTTCTAGCTGTAAAGAATACCGCTATCTACGGATTAAAAAAGGCACTTTCGGGTATGTTTGGCAACGTGTTGGCTATGTTGAGTATGGCTGCATTATCGGCTGCGGGATTGAGTACGGTGATTCTCACTTCCGAATATCTGTATTTGGCTATAAAAATACTAGGTGGTTCGTATCTTATTTATCTTGGAATTCAGTATTGGATTTCTGATAAAAGTAAAGTTATTACCGATGGAATTTATACTACTAATAAAAGCAACCTTCGCTTATTTTTAGAGTCCTACCTTGTAGGAGTAACAAATCCCAAAGCAATCGCATTTTACACAGCTTTATTTCCTCAGTTTTTAGACGTAGAACAACCAATTATGCAGCAATTTTTTGCGCTTTCGCTGACGTTTGCTTGTTTTTCTTTCTCAGCTCTTTTTTCTTATGCTCTTGTTACCTCTAAATTTTCAAGTTTGTTCTCCAGAAGTCATTTGAGCAGATTAATTAACAGGGCTGCGGGTACAATATTTATTGGCTTTGGTATCTCATTGCTATCGAGCAACAAAGCATAGCTAGGCATTTAAATCACGTTTTTCTCGTTTGAGAAAGTCCAGTATTACCGCTAAGCGTTTTTTAACTCATAGATGTTTAACGCTGAGCCAGTTGATCAGGCTAGCTCATATTTGCCCCTTTGTACGCTAGACCTTTTACTCATTCACATGCTGTGAATGTGTGTTTGCTTTACCAAAACTTATCCATTCTTATAGCGCTGTTCACTGCTAACCCTACGGGGGTAAATCTCACCATGGTTATAGGGTTTGATACAAAGCAAGCCACAGCTAATGCAATAAAGTTATTATGCAATTAGTTTAATTACTGATAATGTGGATAGTGGTTCAATGTTAGCCAATGTACAGAGCGTTATGTCGTTTTTTGAGCATGGAAGGGCCGTTCAGCATACTCAATTTCATAACTAAATCAACATAGATAGCTATCAGTGTTGGGGTTATCTTTTCATTAATATGCGGAGTTAAACTTGAAAAAAATTGATCTCCACTTGCACACAGTTTCAACAATTAGCGATGCTGATTTTACATTTTCATTATCTAAGTTGTGTGAGTATATTTCGACGGCAAAACTGGACGCAATAGCTATCACAAATCATGATATGTTCGATTTAGAACAATTTTATCAAATTGATAGTGCTGTCGATTGCGTAGTGTTTCCAGGAATAGAAATTAATCTCGACAATGGTCACGTTCTTCTTATCTCAGAAAATCAAGACCTAGAAGACTTTCAGCTCAAGACTATGGAGGTTACTAAAAGAATCAGAAACATTGGTGATTCTATATCTACAAGTGACCTGCATGAAATCTTTGGCGATCTTAATAAATATTTGATTATTCCTCACTACGATAAAAAGCCATCTCTATCAAAGCGTAGCCTTAGTGAGCTAAGCGATTACATTTCAGTTGGAGAGGTTGATAGCCCTAAAAAGTTTATTCGTCTTTGTAAAGACGACTCTGAATTAACACCTGTTTTATTCAGTGACGTAAGGATCAAAGAAGGGTTGCGTACATTTCCTCCACGTCAAACTTATATCGATTGTGGGGAGGTTACCTTAAAGTCAATTAAATCGAGTTTGAGGGACAGAACAAAAGTTGCACTGTCAGAAGCTGATGGTAACCGACTTTTTCAAGTCTTTGACGATGGTCTGCATTTGTCTACTGGTCTTAATATCATTCTTGGAATGCGTTCTTCGGGTAAGACTGTTACGCTTAACCGAATTCACCAAGAGTGTGAGAATGTAAAATATATACCTCAATTCTCTCTCGTTCAGCGGGATGATGCTAGTTATGATAGAGAGTTTAATCAGGGACTTGCTAGAGAAAAAAGTAATTTTTCGGACAAGTATCTGAGCGCCTTTAAGGGCGTGCTGGATGATGTAATCGACATCGACATCGAGCAAAACAGACGTAAGGTATCTGACTACCTCGACAGCTTGATGAAACTAGCTGACGATGCAGGAAAACGTGATGCATTTTCAAAATCCTCTCTGTTTAATGAAAGCCTTTTTGATATCACTGATGATAAAGGTCTCAGTGATCTTATCAACTCTACTCGACTGCTCATTGATAATACAGAGTACAGAGCTGTCATTGATAAACATGTTAACTTAAATGGGCTAAAAGCACTTATTTGTGAGCTTATAAAAATATTCCGAAGCAAGAGTCTTGATAGGAAAAAGAAAGGCGCAGTCAACGATATAGTGAGAGATGTAAAGAATAAACTTCAACTTCGCTCATCATCAACACAAATTAAAGATGTTGATTTATACAAAGTAATTTCGGAACACCAAAAGGTTAAAAGATTTAATGAGATCACAAAGCTCTTGCAAGAAGATAAAGTAATTCAAAAAGAGTATGTGCAAAATTTTACAGTTATTTGTAAGCAACGTCCTTTTAATGGTGCTGGTGAAGTAAAAAACGTTAGTGGAGTGAAAACCGCTTTTAAAGATGCGTTTGACCAATATCTATCACCATATAACTATTTAGTTGAGTTGAGAAATAACGAGGCTTTGACTCCATCTGAATTATATAAATATTTTACGTGTATAGAGTATGAAATCCTAAACAAAGATGGCTTTGCGGTTTCTGGAGGTGAAAGATCTGAATTTAGATTACTTCAAGAAATTAAAGATGCACAGAATTTCGACTATTTGCTGATAGATGAACCCGAATCATCTTTTGATAACCTATTCTTAAAAGGTGAGGTAAATCAGATTCTTAAAGATCTTTCTAAGACAATGCCTGTTGTTGTCGTAACCCACAACAATACTGTAGGAGCCTCTATAAAACCTGATTATATAGTTTATACATCTAAGGAAATTGAAGATGGAAAAATCATATACCGCAGGTATTCTGGGCATCCATCAAATGTCCACCTAAGTTCTGTTGATGGGAAATCAATAGACAATTTTGACATAACAATGAATTCTCTAGAAGCTGGCGAGAATTCTTATAATGAACGAAGAGGCGGATATGCAAGCATTAAAAATTGATAATAACCAAGGTTACTTCTTAAAAGATGACGATACTTATGAAGTTATTGATAAGCTTGATAAGACAGCCTTGCTTCATTTGGTAAACCTATCTTTGGAAGATAATTTTTCAATTGAAGATTACGATGAGGCCAAAATTAGAAATCAGGCTCATGCGATTATTTATAAAAGTGTAAGCGAAAAGTTGTTAGATTTATTTGAAAAACGTCAACAGTTTAAAGATGAATCCGAAGGCCTCTATAGGGAGGAATATGAAAAATATAGTGTTGAGAGCCTATAATAATCTTCTAAGTTTTACTTAATCAGACAGAGCTTTTAGCTAGCGCAAGTTTACTGCTTGCGTTGGCTCTCATACCTATTTTTCATACCCATGGTTATTCATGGTTTGCTAAATAAGTAATGTCACTGACACGGAAATGTCCAAAAATGTGACAAAACAAAAAGGTTGGTTGTGTGTGATCACCGAGCGATTCTGTCGGCCAAAAGGTAGTCTGTAACATTCAGCAGCAGAAAAGTTCTAATTTTTAATGTCACAGTTTTAAACTTTACTATCAGAGTTCCGGTCTTAGTTGCCCAACGACAAAAATTCCCTATGGTAAATCGAGTTATCTCGACAAGGTATTGTGGCAAAACCTATGATGGGCAATCATGTTTGACGATTTTAAGGGACAGAGAAGAGTAAAAGTGGTTTCGTATAATGGCTTAGCTATGATATTGATGCGTATAGACTAGGCTTAGCTGAAACGCTAAATCAGAAACTTTAACCTCATTCACCATTATGGCTTATGAGAATGAGCTGGAAGGAAACCTTATGATTAATATTGCTTTTTTTAGTACGAAGTCTTACGACCAAGTGAGTTTTGAGCAAGTAAAAAACCGTGAAGATATATCCTATCATTTTCATGATTTTTTACTCACCAGCAAAACCGCACAAATTGCACAGGGTTGCGAGGTGGTGTGTGCTTTCGTTAATGACGATTTGTCCCGCGAGGTTATCGAGCAATTGGCGAGTTATGGCGTGAAAATGATTGCCATGCGCTGTGCGGGTTTTAACAACGTCGATTTAGAAGCTGCTAAAGAGTTCAATATTGCAGTTGCACGCGTACCAGCCTATTCACCAGAGGCGATCGCTGAGCATGCTGTTGGGCTAATGATGACCTTAAACCGACGTTTTCATAAGGCCTATCAACGTACAAGAGAAGCAAATTTTTCGCTAGAAGGTCTCGTTGGTTTTAATTTTCATGGTAGGACAGCGGGCATTATTGGTACTGGAAAAATTGGCTTAGCCACGATAAGAATCTTAAAAGGCCTTGGAATGAATGTGTTGTGCTACGACCCTTTCCCAAGCGACGTTGCTCGAGAACTTGGTGCCAGTTATTGCAGCTTGAATGATTTAATTGAACAGTCTGATGTCATTTCACTTCACTGCCCAATGACACCAGATAATTACCACCTTCTAGATAAAGCAGCCTTTGATAATATGAAGCATGGCGTGATGATCATCAATACTAGTCGTGGAGAGTTATTAGATTCCTCTGCGGCAATTGAATCGCTTAAAGAAGGACACATCGGGGCACTTGGTCTTGATGTCTATGAAGCTGAAAAAGATCTATTCTTCCAAGATAAATCGAATGATGTCATCGTGGATGATGTATTCCGCAGGCTGTCAGCCTGCCACAACGTTATTTTCACCGGGCATCAAGCTTTTCTAACCTCCGATGCACTAGATAATATTGCTGTAACCACATTAAATAATATTGACGCATTCATCCATTCAAAACCGAGCTCAAATTTTTTGTAGACAGGTTTTTTATTTTACGGGTCACTTTAATTGTTTAAATACACTGAATAAATCATTTCACCTAGATACCGGTTTAATGGGCTCGGCGCTGTTTTTAGATGATTAAGGCTCTATATAGCACGTAACTCAAATGGTCCATTACTGTGCAACTCGACCATCGGATAAAAGTGGTGGTCGGTCCGTTTTGGAATATCTGAAGTTATCCGAAGGCTTGATTATGCGAGATACTCCCAACACTTTTTTGTCTAAAGTCGTTTTAAAAGGTTTTATACTTGTTCCTGAAGCGGATTTGGATGCCGTTAAACAAGAATTGATCAATCACAAAAGGCTAACGTTGCAAGAACAAGGGTGTTTAGTCTTTGAAGTGGTTGAAAATGCCTTTAACCCTTTAAGGTTTGATGTTTATGAAGAGTTTTTAGACAAAGCTTCGTTTGAACAACATCAGCAGCGTGTTAAAGCGTCTTATTGGGGGGAAGTCACGCGAAATGTCGAGCGTTACTATGAGATTGTTGAATAATTTCCCGGGGAATTCTGAGATAGATAAGGTCTTGTTTGACCTTTCTGTTAAACTGCCCCTCCAATTTTTCTGTTACTGAGAAGCACCAAATGAGCCAACCGCAAGCTAACAATCCATTACACGGTCTAACCCTAGAGAAAATTCTCACTCAGTTGGTCGAACACTATGGCTGGGAAGGTTTAGATGCTGAAATTCATTTGAATTGTTTTTATAACGATCCTTCAATCAAATCATCGCTGAAGTTTTTACGCCGCACTCAATGGGCGAGAGACAAGGTAGAAGCTCTTTATATTCGAACCTTCAGTTAAGACATCTGCTAATGGACTTAATGTGATTGGGTAATGTACCTATATGACTTCGTCAATGGGTTTTGATGCAGGTAAGCGCGGGTCTTGATTCCTTCTACGTTCATAATTCACGGCATGCTTCTTACCTTGACGTCGTTCAATGACGATCCTGCGCTCAGCTTGATATACACCATCAACCAAGACGGTTTCCGTGATGTAAGGCACCTTCAGTTTTTCCACCATAAAATCAGTCCTCATTACTTATGAGATCACAAGCATAGTTGAGGTTAAGGTCTTTGTTGAACCAACAGCCGAAAATACTATGTCAAATAAGTAAGATTTGTTTTAAATTGAGCAAATATTGTTTATCAGTTGAAGCGCAGATCAACAACAAGATGACGTCATGGAGGACGTATGCTCATTCGTAAAGTATCGAGTTCAGATATTGATTCAATGGCTCGGATCTATAATCACTATATTGCTACCACCACCATATCTTTCGAAGAATTGCCTGTAAGCACAGAAGAAATGACCAACCGCGTTGAAAACGTGTTGAGTCTGGGGCTGCCTTGGATCGTCCTAGAGCAAGACGGTGAGGTGAGAGGTTATGCTTACGCTAACCAGTGGAAAGCCCGCAGCGCATACCGCTATACCGTTGAACCTTCTATATACGTTGCCCATGAAATGAAAGGCAAAGGTATCGGTCGTTTACTTTATGGCGAGCTATTGGAGATATTGAAAAGTGCGGGTTTCAAAAATGCTGTTGGTTCTATCGCTCTTCCTAACCCTTCAAGCGTGGCTTTGCATGAGCGCATGGGGTTTAAGAAAGTTGGTGAGTTTAACAATATAGGATTTAAATTTGATCAACAGATCTCAGTAGGTTACTGGCAGCTAGAATTTAACAGCTAGAGCGACAATCACGTTAGTGAAGATAAGATTGCTGATCCTATTAACCACAGTATTATGCTAGGTGTTATTTGTTGAGCCTGTGGCTCGCTTTGTTTAAAATGGCCTACTTTTTTTATATCAGGTCATAAAAATGAGCGAAAACAACTCTAAACCAGCTTTACCAGATCATCTATCAGGCAATCCACGCAGCCCACATTTCGTTGCTGAGTGTTTTGAACACCATATTGGTATTCGTCTTAACGGTAAAGAGCGTACTGATGTTGAAGAATACTGCATCAGTGAAGGTTGGGTAAAAATTCCTTCACCAAAAGCGAAAGATCGTTGGGGTAACCCAATGCTAATCACTCTAAAAGGTGAAGTAGAAGCTTTCTACAAGTAAGCCGCTCTTCTCTTTGGCGAATATTCACTATTCGCCACTTGAATTCGATACATGGGGTGCAAGCTCTATGTATCTTTCTTCTCAGTTTTCATTTCCTATATAACCTCCTAGTACGAAACCCGCCTCTGTTGTGAATAGCTATCGTGACATTGTCACTTGCTGTTTGTGTTACCTTCGAATGATCGACGTGTTTGTTTTTTCAACTGACTAAAGCAATCCCAACAATTATTTATATCACTGATATTAAACTGTAATTTCTCAAGAGTTTCGCTTGCTGAAACTTCCCGAAATCCAATAGAGTGCTAGGCTTAAATAAAGTGTGGAATCAAGTTGTTGCCAACTGTTGTTTGAGAATATGTTTTGATAACAATCACTTATTGAAGGAAGGGAAAACAATGAAACAACATGAAAAAATCAATTACGTTGAATATGCCGCGAAAGATTTAGTTGCCACTAAGACTTTTTTCTCTATGGTTTTCGGCTGGGAGTTTATTGATTACGGACCAGACTACGCTGCGTTTTCCGACCAAGGGATTGATGGTGGCTTTTACAAAGCAGACGCTTGCAGCCTAAGCGCCAACGGCGGTGCACTACTGATCTTCTACAGTGCTAACATCGAGGAGACATTAGAAAAAGTGCTGCTCAATGGGGGAGAGATCGTGCGTCCTATCTTTGAGTTTCCTGGAGGTTGCCGTTTTCACTTTACAGAACCTAGTGGCAATGAGTTTGCTGTTTGGTCCGAAGGTTTAGGCGAACAATAACGGCTAAACGCTGGTAGTGAAGTCATGCACAAATGATTGGTTTTACAAAATCAGGTCCAAGCAACTGGGCAGAAAACTATCTCTTCGACTTTTAATGAATGACGGTAAATCAACAGGTTAATTTATTTTCTTGTTGAATCTTTGTTGCATAACTATTACGTTCAGTAAACGATGATGTTCTCCCTATAAAGAGAGAACATCTGTCTCGCTTACAAAAAGTAAAAAGGGTCAGGGATAGTTGTGGTAACGATTGAAAAATACAGCCCAATTAGGGAAGAAGAAGCCAGCCTATTGAGTGTTCTAAGCGACCAAGCTCAGTTTACGGTCAGTAATGTTCCCAAAGTGGTTGAACAGTTAAAAGAGACCGAACATCCCCACCTTATTATTTTTGAAGATAAAGCAGTCGGCTTCTTTTTGATCGATCTGGATTACTCTGAGAAATATCAGTTTGGACAGCATAGGGCGATAGGCGTAAGAGCTTTGTTGGTCGACCAAAAATATCAAGGCAAAGGTATTGCGACCCAAGCCATTAAAGCGTTACCAAGCTATGTGACGAAGCACTATCCCGATTATGAAGTCATGCAGTTAACGGTAAATTGTCGCAACAAGGCCGCTTATGCGTGTTATTTAAAATGTGGTTTTGTGGATAGCGGTGAGTTGTATATGGGGGGACCTGTCGGCCCACAACACATCATGCAGTTCAGTTTATAGATAAAAGCGTTAAGTATCGTGTTTAATAAATCGTTGGAGCCAATCAGATGGAATTAAAAGTCTTTGTGGTGGATGCATTCACTGATAAGAAGTTTCAGGGAAATTCAGCCGCAGTCGTGCCCGTAGCTGAATGGCTTTCTAGCGAACTTATGCAAAATATCGCGGCGGAGAACAATCTATCAGAGACGGCATTTATCAAAGCTCTGGCACCCAATAGATACCAAATACGTTGGTTTTCGCCACTGACGGAAATTGATTTCTGTGGGCACGCAACGCTAGCCGCATCTTATGTTCTTTTCCAATTTTTAGGCTGTGAAGGACAGATTGAGTTTGTTACCTCACAAGTTGGTGAACTTCAGGTTAACCAACGGGATGACGGACGAATTGAAATGAGCTTTCCGAATCAGCTCCCACAAATCATTGAAGATATCCCAGCTGCATTGCTGGAGGGTTTATCGATTAAGCCAGTAAAAGTGCTCAGAAACAGGCAAGCGTATTTCGCTGTTTTGCCGAGCGAGCAAGATGTGCGAAATGTCGAATATTACAGCGAACAACTTAAGTTATTAGCACCCTATGATGCCGTGGTGACGGCTCAATCGGAAGGCGAGTTCGATTTCATTTCACGATATTTTTGGCCAGCAAACGGCGGAGATGAAGACCCTGTTACCGGTTCGATTCACTCAGGGCTTGCTCCTTACTGGGCTGAGCAACTCGGAAAGCGTGAACTTGTCGCCTATCAGGCATCAAAACGTGGTGGAGTGCTTTATTGCCAAGTGACTGATGAGCGAGTGCTCGTGTCCGGATTTGGTGTGCTTTACTCTCGTGGAACTATTTACATTTAGCTCTCAGAGAAATACGTGGCAGAGCTAGGAAGAGAAAGATGAATTCGAAAGCAGACAAAGTGGCGGGGAGTTCCCCAGCATCACCTTGTATTCGTCAATGTTGTTTGGATGAACAAGATATTTGTGTTGGGTGTTTTCGAACGATAGAAGAAATCATTCATTGGAGTGCGTCTTCTGACGCAGAAAAAACTCAGATTATAGAGCGATGTAAACAGAGAAAAGTGCAACGCAAACGTTGTTAATTAAAGAGAGTGTTGGAGTATTTATGACCGTTGAAATTCGAAGGGCTGAGCCATCAGATGCAAGAGCCATCAAACAAATTTATGAATGTAAAAATGCCTATTCGAGTACACTCCAACTCCCTCATCCATCGCTGACTTTGTGGGAAAAGCGTACGACGGATGTGCCAGATAACGTGTTTGTCTATGTTGCGTTAGTGGATGGAGAAATTGTTGGCAACTTGGGTTTTGAAGTTTGCACCAGCCCACGCAGGCGTCATGTGGCTTCTCTGGGTATGGGAGTGAAAGACGATGTTCAAGGCCGTGGCGTTGGTAGCGCGTTGCTTGCCACTGTGATTGATCTGGCGGACAACTGGCTGAATCTAAAACGGATTGAGCTGACGGTATACAGTGACAATGATCGGGCGATTAACTTATATAAAAAGTTTGGGTTTGCTGTTGAAGGTGAATCGAAGGCGTACGCATTTCGTAATGGTGAATACGTCTCTGCCTACCATATGGCGCGGGTATTGGATTGATTGTGAGGATGTATGATGATCACCATACGAGAAATGGATATTTCTGATTATCAAGCCGTAATTGAGTTATGGGGACAAACCGATAATTTGTCACTCAGAGACGCCGATTCTGAGCAAAACATCGCGGCGTATTTAGAGCGAAATCCTGCACTCAGCTTTGTCGCTCTTGATGGCGATACCATTGTTGGTGCGGTGCTTGTGGGCACAGATGGACGCCGCGGATATTTACAACACCTAGCGGTTGATGATCGCTATCGTGGGCAGAGAATAGGGCAGAGGTTGGTTGATCAATCCATTCGCGCATTGGCGGAGCTCGGTATTTCGAAAACCCATTTATTTGTTTTGAATGATAACCATAGTGCCAAAGGGTTCTACGACAAACTGGGTTGGCATCCGCGCAATGAGATAACTATGTATTCGTTTAATAGTTCAGACAACTTAAACGTCTAGCCAATATCTGCTCAAACTGAAATAGAAACGGCGCTAGTAGCGCCGTTTTTTAATGCTTTCGAACTTAATACAATTGTCGTGATTACCACATCAAGTCATCAGGTACGACGAAATCTGCGTACGGATCATCTTCTGCTGGAATATCCGCTTCAAGTGCTTTTTGTTCGATGACAGTGTTGTCATCACGCATGGCGATTTTATTTGCCACGCCACTTGGAATCACTGCGTAAGTCTCTTCATAACGAGCAATCGCGACAATACCTTTGATCAGTTGATCGCGGATCAGTGATGTTACATACAGAGACTTCACAAGCGTTCCGTCAGTGAAGTTGTACTTGATATCGCCATCAGCAATATCAATTTTGTTCATTTCTACTAACTGCTTAATTTGAGCGCTGATTTCTTTGCTTAGACGCTGCTCTTTTTGTTGCAGACTCAGTTCTTTATCACGTTCTAATTGAGCGCGTTTGTTCTCTTCAACCGCCGCTTTAACTTCACGCGCCTGTACACGAGATTTCTTCGAACCTTTTTTTGCTTTTTTTAATTTTTTCTCATTAACCAAGCCTGCTTTTAGCATCTGTTCTTGGAGAGTTAGCTTTGCCATCGATATGTCCAGTTCCTCAAATTTGTGCCATTTTAGCGGCTCAGGCCAAGCAAATAAAGCATCGACTGACATTGTTATCTTTTAGCGTCAACTGAGTGAATGGCGTCACCTCCCAATACCGCATCTTATTGTTCGAGATGTGATATTTATGCATTGCGAGTCCATGCACTGGACGTTATATTCAAATTTTGGCTCGTACCATTTAATAAATTTCCACGTGGATCTGAGATATGGAATTAGAGTTATTAGAAGAAAAACATTTCCAATCACTTTTTGAGTTTGAGAAGAACAACCGTGACTGGTTTGAGCAATTTGTGCCTCCAAGGCCACCAAGTTATGAGAGTTTTGCTAGCTTTCGCGATATCACGAACAGTTTGATTGAACAGCATGAGGAAGGCACCGGATACTTCTACGTGGTTGTTGAAGACGGCGAGGTGATTGCCCGCGCAAATATCATTGATGTAACGGATGACGAATGCGAAATCGGTTATCGGGTTTGCCAAAAGTGGAGCGGTAAAGGTGTTGCCAGCTTTGCTGTGAAACAACTGATTGAAATTGCTCGTGATGAGTTGGATCTTAGATTGCTAACGGCAAAAGCCGCTACCAATAACCCCGCCTCTATGCGTGTGCTTGAAAAAGCGGAATTTGTTCGCGTAGGACAAGAGAAGAATGCGTTTGTGCTTAATGGCAAAACGTTGACTCTTGCCTGCTATGAGAAAACCCTAAATTAATCAACTTAATTCGTCTCAACATGGTGGCTGTTTAGGAGTTATTCAGCCACTTGACCATGAGAGTATTCCAACTTCACTTCTGAATAAGCATCGATGATGTGCTGCACATCTGCAGAGTTACCACTTTGGATGCGTCGATAATGGTTTAATGTAGCCCTCAGGTATTTGTCTGCTGAAGCGGCTTGCTGTTCACTGTTGCAATGCCAAATACGGCTGCCCGTTATCGCGACGGGTATTCTTTCTTCCGCATTGGTTGAAACGTATATGATTTCGTAGAAACGGCTATTCTCTTCAAGCAGTGCTTCATCTATCAGTCCGAAATCGAGCTCAATCAGTTTTTGCCGTAAGGCGAATTGGTGATGGACTGGGCACAGTAAGAAGTCGATTGTTAGATTTGAATACTGACGGCGTATTTCACTGATGAAGTGCATCATTAAATCACCACCCACACCGGCAATAATTATAAGATGTTTACCTGAGTATTGTTCTAGAGGCAATTTGGCAACATCTAAGCAGTGGGTATGCCATTTAGACGATGAATGAGCATAAAAGCGCTGTAGTTTACTTTCTACCTCTGCCATTAGGCTTGGAACAATATCAACAAAATGGATATTGGCTGCTGCTTGTCTGTTTAGTAAGGAAGCGCCAAGAAAACCGTGGTCACAACAGCAGTCCCAAATATGGTCATAAGATGCTGTGATCATCTGGTCAATTTGTTTGAGTCGTTTGCTGAGTTTCAACTAATGTACCTAAAACCTATTTCAACGGGCGCATTCTAGAGGTTTTTTACACGTTAGAAAACAGATAACAAGGTGGCGAGTTCAGAGGCGATATGTGGTGAGAGGATGAAGATCATTCGGGGCATCTGTTTGCCCCGAATTCTGTCTTTGAAGGTTATTCGAGTTCGACTGGTGGACGGAAGACCATCTCATGCATCACCACATCTTCTGGAAGTTCTAAGATCTGGTTGATGGTGTAGGCAGCACTCTTCGCACTCATATATTGAGGGCGTTCTACTTCGCGGAAGTTAGTGTCCGTACCGCCCGGAAATAACGTCGTTACTTTAATGCCATGTGGCTGCGCTTCTTTCATGAGTATTGAGCTGAAACCCGCAAAGCCTTGTTTCATCGCTGTGTAGACGCTCATGGTTTCGTTGGCGCGTTTTGCCACTGTGCTGACGACATTAATAATGAACCCCTTCTTCAACGGTTTCATTACGGTCAACGCTTCTCGGCTCAACAGAGCAGGAGCACGCAGATTCACAGCATACTGGTGATCAAATTCTTCCAGAGTGAACTCTTCAATGGCACATTTTCTCGAGTTCATGCCAGCGTTGTTGATTAACACATCCAGTTTGCCTAGCTGATGATAGGCTTTGTTAAACATCTCGACCGTTTGAGTGGCACAACTTAAATCTGCCTCAATGGTGAAGCATTGAGTCGCCGCTTGTAACTCGGCAAGTTTGTCGGTGTTTCTGCCAGTCGCAACAATGTTATGGCCTTTCGAAGCCAGTAATTTTGTGAGTTCATAGCCGATGCCGCTAGTCGCTCCGGTGATTAGGATATTCATAGCTATTCGCTTTTATAGACAAGGTGAGTGATGTATAGATAGTGTCAGTATCCGGCTTCTTCGTAAAGGAGATACGTACCGTAACAAAGTGATTATGGTGTGAAATTAAGGGTACTGCGCGGAAATGTATATGGTTGAAGTCCTGTTTAGTAAGGAATACGATGGTTGAGTTCTCAACTCAATGATTTGATGAATGATTAACTCTACGGGCTATCTTGTCTCTTCACTTCTCGCTACTTGATTGAAGGCAAATCCATACTTGAGTAATCAGTACAGGTTTGTTTAGCAACAACATAAGGAAATGAAATGTCTTCGATTTATCTTTTCGATTGGGGCGATACGCTGATGGTCGATTTTGTCGACGTACCAGGCAAGATGTGTGATTGGCCGATCGTTAAAGCGGTTGATGGCGCATTAGAAACACTGGAGATACTTTCTCGCAAACATGAAATCTACGTTGCAACAAACGCAGCGGATTCTCGTGAACAGGATATAAAAGCCGCTTTCCAACGGGTAGGGTTAGCACCATTCATCAAAGGTTATTTTTGCTTTGAAAATATAGGGTTAAACAAACAAGACCCTAACTTCTATATAAACATTGCCAACAAGCTAGGTGTACCTCCAGAGAGCATCACTATGGTTGGTGATAACGAAGTCAATGATGTTGCAACAGCAGTTAAAGCGGGCTTGAATGCAGTTTGGCTCAGTCATTCGGGCGCTAAGCATTCATCCTATAGAACGATTACCTCGTTAACCGAGTTAACTCGTATTTAAGCCGTAACAATAAAAGGAGCACATAGTGAAAACCATTGGAATGTTGGGTGGAATGTCGTGGGAATCTACGGTGAGTTACTACAAAGCGATTAATGAAGGTGTCAAGCAGGCGTTGGGTGGTTTGCACTCTGCGAAGATAGCGCTTTACAGTGTGAATTTCGATGAAATTGAGCAATTACAACGAGTTGGCGATTGGGATCAAGCGGGTGTTATTTTAGGTGACGCGGCTAAATCCATACAGGCGGGTGGAGCAGATTTTTTGCTGATCTGCACCAATACTATGCACAAGGTTCTCCCGCAAATTGAAGAGCAAATCGATATTCCTGTTCTTCATATTGCTGACGCAACGGCAAACAAGCTCATTGAAGATGGCATTTCAAAAGTAGGATTGCTTGGTACGGCTTTCACTATGGAACAGGATTTCTACAAACGTAGGATCAGCGAAAAATTTGGTATTGAGGTGATCGTACCTGAGCATGAAGAGCGTGAAGTCGTACACCGAGTGATTTATGATGAGTTGTGTCAGGGACAGATCCTTTCCGAATCCAGAGAACACTACATTACCATTATTGATAATTTACGCCGAGCAGGTGCCGAAGCGGTGATTCTGGGCTGTACGGAAATCGCCCTGTTGGTTGAACAACAACACACACAAGTAAAGCTTTACGACACGACAAAAATACACGCTGAAGAAGCCGTAAAGCTAGCGCTTTCCAACTAAAGAATCCCCCATCTAAGAAGCCGCCAGTACAATGTGCATCTTGGAGTGGCTTGCTAAAAGAGGATGTAAATACAAAGCTATGTTTGAAGGTTCTTCTAGGTATAGTCTGCCTATCATGGTCATCATTGCATTGATGTCGGCGTCGATTGGGCTGGTGTCTTCTATACCTCTCGCTGAGCTTTTTATCTCAGCAGCGGCAATTATTGTTTTAAGAAAGCGCTTTAATGTGCAAATCGTCATTCCCAATTCGCTTCTGATGTTTATCCAAGTGATATTAGGTATCAGTGTTGGCGCAACGATCTCATTAGGCGAACTTTCCCATACCTTGAATCCTGCGGTGATTCTTGGTTTAGTGATTTGCCTAATATTGCAAACAAGCTGTAGCTATTGGTGGCTTCACCACAAAGAAAAATGGAATCCGTTTGAATCCTTACTTGGCGCTGTCCCCGGTGCCATGGCTGCCATCTTGGTCATTAGTGAATCGGGAAATAAACCGTCGCCAAGAGTGGTGTATTCTCACTCGGTTCGTTTGATCATACTGATTGTTTTAGCGGGCTTTATTTCAAACACTACAGCTGACGTAGCGATTGAGCATACGATGATTGGTTGGCAACAGTGGGCGTTACTTATGGGCGTCATTGCCGTGAGTATGATTTGCGGTAAGCTCTCGCTACGATTCGGTATACCAGCACCGTATATGATTGCATCGCTAGTGATTGCTGCTTTTTGTAACAGCTATATCACGACGATAGATTTATCTGTGCCGTCGTTCATTGTCATTTTTGCCACTGGTCTGCTCGGCTCATTGATTGGCGCTCGTTTAGCTGAAACCACTTTGCGTGAGGCGATGTCCTATTCAAAGGCGGGTGTATTTGTCACTGCCATTGGTCTGCTTGTTGCAGCAGTGACGTCTTATGTTGCATCTCATTTATTAGGCTTAAGCTGGGTCGTTGTGCTGTTGGCCTGGGTGCCGGGAAGTGTGGAAGCAATGACGGCCGTTGCTCTGCTGCTTGGATTGGAACCTGCGTTCGTCATGGTAAATCATGCGATTCGACTGTTACTGCTTTACACCTTGCCTGTTGTGTTGAAAAACCGATTGGAGCAGTTGAGAGAACAGCAGTAGTGTTTTGAACATTATTGTGGGACTTAAAAGCTCAGTTGTAAAAAAGCCCGCTATTGCTAGCGGGCTTTTGCCTGTATGACGCTAAATTATTTAGCGAATACGTCTTTAAAATCACGCTTCAGGATTGGGTCACGACGAGCTTTCTTAAGCTGTTTCGCCATATCTTTCACACAATCGTAAAGAACTTTGTCAAGCAACTGAGCGCGGTACTGTTCTTTGTCTTCTTCTGTCATATCTTTTGGTAGTTGAATGCTTGGAAACTCTTCCATCACATTGATACCTGCAAACGCTTGGCTAACAGAAATAAGTGCATGAAACTGCTCAAAATTATCCAAAATGTTTTGCGCACTCGCTGGAAGTTCATCCCAAGCTTCACGAACCGCTTCTTCAGAAACTTCGTGGATAGATGTCACCATTTGGTACATCTCTTCTGGTACTTGGTCGAATTCGATTACTTGGCGTAACTCTGGAGAGATGGCTTCTAAGTCCACTGTCGTTACTTCGTTTTGAGTTGTCTCAGACATGAAAAAATTCTCGGTAAGAAAAACTGTAATGCTAGAAATTTTGGGTGAAATGTCAACATAAGCTTTTCATTATTAAGCGGTGAAAGGCAGTGAAAGTTATGCTATACGTAACTATATGATTGTAATAAAACGAGATTAGCATGGTAGCTTCCGGTTCCTCGATGCGAATTTTGTTAGTTGATGATGTGCAACTAGACAGAATGCAGCTTGCGATTCGCTTAAAACAACTTGGTCATAATGTCGAAGCTGTTTCCAGTGGACGCGAAGCTTTATTGCTTTACCCGCAGTTTGATCCCGAGCTTGTGCTGTTAGATATATCAATGCCTGACATGGATGGTTTTCAACTGTCACAGGCAATACGCTCAAGTTATCCTAATGACTGGATTCCAATTATTTTTCTCAGTGGGCATGATGAACCCGCTATCATCGCGCAAGCGATAGAGGCTGGTGGCGATGATTACCTGACTAAGCCCGTTGATAAGCTGGTTCTTAACTCAAAACTTCTTGCTATGCAGCGCATTGCCAATATGAGAAGGGAACTGAAACGCACCAGTGCGAAGTTAGAAGAGCTCAACAGAGTGTTGCAGCATCAAGCCAATGAAGATGGTTTGACTCAGGTGTTTAACCGTCGTTTTATGGATGAGAAGCTCAAAGAGATGATCTCTTGGCATGGTCGCCATGGTGGGGCTTTTACGGTCATCCTGTTTGATGTCGACCAATTTAAGCCGTATAACGACAACTATGGTCATATAGAAGGCGATCGTTGCTTGTACACTATAGCGCAAGTTGCCAATAGACTGTTTTGTCGCAGCGGTGAATATGTTGGTCGTTATGGTGGTGAAGAGTTTGTGGTCATGCTTTCTCATAACGAAGAGTGTGAGACTGCTGCGGAACGAATTCAAATGGCAATTCATGAACTGTGTTACCCACACGCCTTTAGCACTATTTCCAATTTTGTCACGGTTTCCCAAGGGGTAGCTTCCGTTACTCCAACGGGAAGAGAAACGTTATCAAATATCTATGAAGTGGTAGATAAAGCCTTGTATCAAGCAAAAATACAAGGCCGAGATCGTTATGTGATCAAGCAAATTGACTACAACTGAGAGCTAGGACTTATAGTTTGCTAGTTTTTGTTTGATATTTTCTCGCAAAGCTTTGTGGGCTGGGTTCTTCAGCTCTCTTTTGTGATAGACCAAGTGATAAGGCGCTAGGTCTGTTTTTATTGGGCACTCTAAAACTTGCAGATCCAATTTGTCCGCCCACTTTTGTGCAAAAGACTGATTCACAAATGCCAGTGCGTCGCTTTGTGAAGCATGAAGGATAAGCCCTGCGATAGACCCACTAATGATATTGGTTTTTCTTTCTTCAATGGGCTCTTGAGTAATTTGTTCAAATCCGCGCAGATTTTCCCACATAGCGGAATTAAGCACGTGAAGTTCCTGATAGTACTCCTGCTTGGTTATAGAACCTCTGATTCGTGGATGATTTTTTCGGCAAACCACCACGAGAGGTTCCCGATGTACTTCTTCTATCACGAATGAACTGTCTTTCATCAAAATCGTCTCGATGATTAGATCGGCTTTTTGCTGACGCATGTGTTCGAACAAGACATTTTTATCTTGTGGAGATTCAGTAAAAGTAATGTTATCCATTGGCCAAAGGCAGTGAAGTATCGCTTCATTACAGTAGACACTAAAGTGTTCTCGCATGTGCATCGCATTTTCGATAATGTCTAAAGCCTGACGGAAAAACGGTATCAGTTGATAACCTTTTGTCGTTAATTCTATTCCCCGTCCATTTTTAACGAACAAAGTTTGTCCGTATTCTTTTTCTAATCGCTTTATTGCAGAACTGACAGCAGGTTGGGTGAGGTTCATTTGTTCAGCTGCTTCCGCAACCGCCTACGCGGCAGAAAAGCCAAACATTTTAGTTATCTTTGGTGACGATGTTGGTTACTGGAACTTAAGTACTTACAACCAAGGTATGTTGGGCTACACAACTCCGAACATCGACAGCATTGCAAAAGATGGTGCGAAGTTCACTAACTTCTATGCTCAGCAAAGTTCTACTGCTGGCCGTAGTGCTTTCATTACAGGTCAAATGCCAAAACGTACAGGCTTAAGTAAAGTAGGTTTGCCTGGGGCAAAAGAAGGTATTTCTGAGAAAGATCCAACGATTGCTACTATCTTGAGAGACATGGGTTATGCAACCGGTCAATTCGGTAAAAACCACCTAGGTGACCGAGATGAACACTTGCCAACTAACCACGGCTTTGATGAGTTCTTTGGTAACCTTTACCACTTGAACGCTGAAGAAGAACCAGAAAATGTGGACTACCCACAAGATCCTGAGTTTAAGAAGAAGTTCGGTCCTCGTGGTGTGATTCACTCATACGCTGACGGTAAAATTGAAGATACTGGTGCTTTGACCCGTAAGCGTATGGAAAACGTGGATGGTGAGTTCCTTGAAGCTGCTGAAGGCTTTATGGAGAAACAGGTAAAAGCGAAGAAACCGTTCTTTACATGGTTTAACACCACTCGTATGCACAACTTTACTCACCTTCCAGATGAGTACAAAGGTGCTACTGGCCATGGCTTCTATGCTGATGGTGTGAAACAGCATGATGACCAAATTGGTCAAATTCTGCAGAAAGTTAAAGATCTAGGCATCGAAGACAACACTATCATCGTGTATACCACTGATAACGGCCCTATGATCAACCTATGGCCAGAAGCAGGTATGAGCCCATTCCGTAGTGAGAAAAATACGGGTTGGGAAGGCGGCTTCCATGTTCCAATGATGATTAAATGGCCTGGCCACATTGAAGCAGGTCAGACTCTAAATGGTATTACTTCCCTAGAAGATTTCTTCCCTACATTAGTTGCTGCGGCTGGTAACGACAAAGTGAAAGACGAGCTTCTAAAAGGTAAGAAAGCGGACGGCAAGTCATACAAGGTTCACCTAGATGGCTATAACCAACTGTCTTACTGGACTGGTAAATCTGAAGAGTCAGCACGTAATGAGTTCTTCTACTGGAGTGATGACGGTGACTTATTTGCTTTGCGTCAAGGCAAGATGAAGTTCCACTTCAATATCCAAGAGAACGAAACTGGTCTGGCAATCTGGCAGAAACCGCTGACTAAACTGCGTGTTCCAATGATGTATGATTTAAGTATCGACCCATTTGAACGTGGTGATACAGGTATTGGTTACGGCCAATGGCAGTACGAGCGTTCATACTTTATGGCTCCTGCTGTGGCTAAAGTGGCAGAGATGATGGAAACGTTTAAAGAGTTCCCACCACGTATGGAAGCGGGTTCTTTCGTTCCAAAATAAGCCAATTGGTTGTAATTTAATGGTGGCGCTCTACGGAGCGCCCTATTTTGAAATAAGGACGTATAAATGACAAAAACCTCAATGCGCGCTTCAACAATGCTGGATGTGGTGGCGTTAAAGTCAGCGTATAAAGATTTAAGTGACAAACCTCAATACCAACGTCGTTTTCACGTGATGGCAAAACCGGGTGGCGCGAAATGTAACATTGACTGCCAATATTGCTTTTACTTGCATAAAGAAGATCTGCTTCATCAGCCAAAACAACCCAAAATGGATGATGAAACCTTAGAAGCCTTTGTGAAGAGCTATATTGAGAGTCAAGATGGCGAAGAAGTTGTCTTTTCTTGGCAGGGTGGGGAGCCGACTTTACTTGGTCTGGACTATTTCCGCCAAATCGTATCTTTGCAAAAGAAATATCAACCGAAAGGTGTTCGTATTGAGAACGACCTGCAAACCAACGGCATTTTGCTGAATGATGAATGGTGTGAGTTTCTTGCGCAGAACAACTTCCTTGTCGGTCTTTCAATCGATGGTCCGGAAGATATCCACAATAAATATCGCGTCACACGCAGCGGTAAACCAACCTTCCATTTGGTGATGAACGCCGTTGAGAAAATGAAACAGCATGGTGTACGTTTCAATGCGTTGGTTACCGTGAACAATCACAACGTCAAATATCCGCTTGAAGTGTATCGCTTTTTAACTCAAGAACTCGGAGTTACCTACATTCAGTACAATCCCGTTGTTGAACCAAGCGATTTCAAAACCACGGCGCCACAATTCTGGAATGAGAGCATGATTCCAGCGGTAGGCAGTGAACTTGCTAAACCGGGACACTCTATGTCGGTGGTAACGGACTGGTCTGTAGATGCTGACGACTGGGGGCAGTTCCTGATTGCGACGTTTGAAGACTGGGTGAACAACGATCTTGGTCGAGTGTTGGTTAACCTGTTTGAAACGGCTGTTGCTCAAGTGATGGGTAAACCTTCCCAGTTATGTATTACGCAGAATTCTGTGGTAAGGGGCTGGCTATTGAACACAATGGTGATGTGTTTAGCTGTGACCACTATGTTTACCCAGAATACAAACTCGCCAATGTTAAGGAACGCCCGTTGAATGAGATGGCTTTCTCTGTTCGACAACAAGCCTTTGGCACCGCAAAACGTGACTCTTTGCCTAAATATTGTAAAGAGTGTCCATACCTGAAATTGTGTTGGGGTGAATGTCCGAAAAACCGTCTGCTAAAAACGCCTGACGGCGAAGAGGGACTAAACTATCTTTGCCCGGGCATTAAGGCATTCTTTGACTACTCGTTACCGATCTTAACGGGCATTTCTGTCTTACTTGGGCAAAATAACAAATAGATTGAACAACATATTGGCTTGGACAAAACGACTTAGTAGGAAACAACAATGGCAGCAACTGACGATATGACTAATCAAGCCCACTCTGATGTGGTGACATTATTAAACTATTTAGATTCACAAGTTGTTGGTCAGAAATCGGTCGTCAAAGGAATTCTGCTTGGTCTATTGAGTAGCGGGCACGTTCTGCTGGAAGGTTTACCGGGAACCGCGAAAACTCGTTCCGTTAAAGCGCTGGCGAATGCCCTGTCTATTTCATTTGGTCGAATCCAGTTCACACCCGATTTGCTGCCTTCTGACGTAACAGGCACTGAGGTGCTGCAGGAATCAGAAGGTAAATCGTCACTGCATTTCCAACCGGGGCCAGTGTTTAACCAGATTGTTCTGGCGGATGAAATTAACCGTGCTCCAGCTAAAGTTCAGGCAGCACTGCTTGAAGCAATGGCAGAAGGCACCATTACGGTTGCAGGTGAGACCCACTCCTTACCCGAGTTGTTTATGGTTCTGGCTACGCAAAACCCAATAGAGCAAGAAGGTACTTATCCTCTGCCTGAAGCTCAGATGGACCGTTTCCTGCTCAAAGTGTGTGTCGATTACCCAACCCATAGTGCTGAACGCGATATTATCCGATTAGTACGTCAAGAAGAGACGGGGGAGTGGTTTTCTTCAGGCATTGAACGAGTCTCTATTGATCCTGCTTGTATTACTCAGGCTCGAAAAGAAATTACAAAAATTGAGCTGTCCGAGCTGGTGGAAACCTATATCGTCAATTTGGTGATGGCGACACGTGAGCCGGAGCAGTATCCAGAGTCGAAGTTGTCTAACTGGCTTGCCATTGGTGCAAGCCCGCGTGCTTCGATTGCTTTAGACAAGTGTTCACGAGCACTCGCTTGGTTAGAAGGTCGTGACCATGTGATTGTTGACGACGTACGAGCCGTGGCACCGATGGTAATGGGACACAGATTGAGCTTGTCTTATGAAGCACTCGCCGATGGTATCAGTCAGCAAGATTTGGTCATGGAACTACTGGACGTCGTCAATATTGGGTAATTGATATGGATGATAAGCAAGATCGCTTAGACCCACGGATTTACGTTGACATCAAACAGCTCAATCGTACGCAAAGCCACGTATCCAGCATTAATTTATTAGGTGCTCGTTACTCTCGCGCACAAATGTCAGGGCGCTATCATTCCCATGCTCGCGGTCGAGGTCTGAATTTTGAAGAGTTACGTCACTACCAAAAAGGTGACGATATTCGTCAGATGGACTGGAAAGTGACCCAACGAACGGGAAAACCGCACGTCCGTAGTTATACCGAAGAGAAAGATCGTCAAATTATCCTCTGTGTTGATCAACGCAGCGCTATGTACTTTGGTTCGGTAAGTCATATGAAGTCTGTGGTGGCAGCTGAAATTGCAGCACTGATGGGTTGGATGGCGTTAGCACAGAATGACCGTGTGGGTTTTCTAATTTGTGACCATCAACGATTTCATTGGCGTTCTGCAAAACGAGGCGGTAAATCGTATCTACTCGGTCTGAATGAGTTGGTAGAAGCTAACCATAAGCTTAATGTCGACGTGCAAAACTCTGCCACTGTCGGTATGAGCCACTGGCTCAAAGCACTACAGGCGAAAAAATTAAAATCAGCCACTTTCATCATCATCAGCGACTTTACTGATGCCGATGACCAGACGCTTCGCCAACTGCAATATTTGCATCAACACAACGATGTAATCAGTGTCTTTGTCTCTGATCCTTTAGAATCGTCTATGCCTACTCATAACTCGGGTTCACCTTGGGTTATCGGAGATGGAGAATATCAGTTTGCTTTGGAACAAGGAAAACAAAGCGAAAAGGCTTACGAAACCTTGCAACAACGTCATGAAGAAAAACGTGCACAACTGAAAAAGCTGATGGCCGCTCAAAAACTGCCTTGTATAGAAATTGGTACTCATGGTGATCACTTTGTTGAGCTCGCCAAATATCTGGAGGTGATGAAATGATTCTTAAACCGCCAGACAGCTACATGCTAAGAAATATTCGCGATGTTGAGTTGCCAGAAGTATTCAGTTGGTTTCCTCAGACGATAGGCTGGAAAATCGTCTTTACCTTGATTGCGTTGTACACTGCTTATCGCATCTATCGCTATGCAAAGCACTGGTGGCACAACCGTTATCGTCAAGAAGCGATAGATGCACTTTTGTCTCTCACTCCTGATGACGCCAATTGGCCCTATCAAATGGTTAAGATAGTGAAAGCTGTAATTGTGTATCTGGACAAAGGAAACGCGGCTTTGTATGGGGTGAAACTACTGGCTCAAATGGATTACTTATCTACAGATAGCTCATCTGAAAAACACAGTTCTGCTGGAACACAAACGGGTTTTCAACATGATGATATATGTCTTCAATGGTTGGCTTGTGTCGAAAATTCCAAGTTGGAGAAGCCGAGTTTTGACCGTTTGCGCAGTGACTTAGTTGTTTGGCTCAAAACGCATCAAGTGAAACCGGAAGGTGAGCATGAGTAGTATTGAAATTGCACACCCTTGGTATTTTTTATTATTGCCACTTCCTTTGCTGGTGTACTGGCTACTACCTGCTTATCACAGTCGTGAAAGCGCAATTAAAGTGCCTTTCTTTTCTCAGGTCCTTGAAGCGTTAAACGAATCACCGAGAGAAGCCGCAGGTTTGCTTACTTCCCAATGGTGGCAAAAAGCCACGCTGTTTATTTCATGGTTATTGATCGTAACTGCTTTGGTACACCCAAGTATTTTGGGAGAAGTTCAAACCAGAGAAGAGTTTGGCCGTGATGTCATGGTGGTGGTCGACTTGTCCGGTTCGATGGCAGAACAAGATTTTACAACAGACGGAAAAAGCTTAACGCGTTTGCAAGCGGCAAAACAGGTATTGAAAGAATTTGTGGCTAACCGAGAAGGTGACCGTTTTGGTTTGATTTTGTTTGGAGATTCCGCATTTGTACAAACGCCATTTACCGCAGACCGATCCGTGTGGCTGAGTTTACTCAACGAATCCGATGTCGCCATGGCAGGACAAAGCACTAACCTTGGTGATGCAATGGGGCTTGGTATTAAAGTGTTTGAGCAGAATCGCGATCCAGAACAGCAAAAAGTAATGATTGTACTGACTGACGGCAATGATACAGGCAGCTTCGTTGAACCTATTGATGCAGCCAAAATCGCAGCTGCTAAAGGCATTAAAATTTACATGATTGCAATGGGGGACCCTGAAACAGTCGGTGAACAACCGCTGGATATGGACGTGATAGAACGGGTATCCACTCTGACAAAAGCACGCTCGTTTACCGCAATTGATCAACAAGCATTAAGTGATGCCTACAAGCTGATTGATGAGCTGGAACCGCAAACTTACAGCATGGCGACCTATCGTCCTAAAATCAGTCTTCATCATTATTTGATTATTGCTTTAGTCGTCATGCATCTGTTGGTGTTTGGCGCCCTCACCATCAAACGTATTCGAGAGGTGCCAAATGAGTGATTGGCAGCTTGAATGGCAATATCTTTTGCAGTTTCATTTTTTACGCCCTTGGTGGTTACTGGCATTGATACCATTGGCAGTGATTTTCTATCTACGCTGGAAAGTGAGTTCTGACGAAAATCGCTTTGCTTTTTTTCCTCCTCATCTGCGTAATGCGTTAACCGTGCAACGTTCCGGCTGGACAAATCAACTGCCGCTTAAAATGCTTATGCTGTTGCTTGTCCTGTCTGTTTTGATCTGTGCTGGCCCTGCATGGCAAAGACAAGCTTCTCCATTTGGTGAAGATTCAGCATCGCTGATGATTCTGCTTGATAATAGCGAAAGTATGCAGCAGAAAGATGTCGCACCGAGTCGACTTGAGCGAGCAAAACACAAGATCTCTGATTTAACAGAGTTGCGTGCTGGTGGTAAGACAGGACTAATGGTGTATGCGGGCAGTTCCCATGTTGCGATGCCGCTTACCAAAGATAATCAGGTGATATATCCATATTTGTCGGCGCTAAACCCAGGCATCATGCCACTTGCAGGGAAAGCTCCTCAAACCGCGTTACCTTTGTTGTCTAAGCAGATTGAAGCTAACAAAGGCAACTCAATCCTATTAGTGACGGATGGTGTTGATGCCAACTCGGTCAACGAATTTGAACGCTATTTTGAAACTCAGCCTTATCAGCTACTCATTCTCGCAATCGGTAATCCGGATATTACCGTAGATTCACCAATGGATTTGGCATCTTTGCGCACGTTGGCAGCAAAGACCAATGGTAAGCTGATTGAAATGAGCATTGATAATGCCGACGTTAATCAGCTTAACAGCCAAGTTGAGCGTTTTATGCTGATTAACAGTGATTCATCCATGCCTTGGCAAGATGAAGGTTATCGCCTGTTATATCCATTAATATTGCTGATGTTGCTATGGTTCCGTAAAGGCTGGCTAGTGAAGTGGAGCTTGGTGTTGGTAGTGAGTATGCCCTTGCTTATGCCAACCGCTGCGAACGCTGCGGGTATGGTATCGAGCAAAACAGAATCGACAATTGCCACAGAGCACGCGACGTTATGGGACAAAACCGAACAGTGGTGGATGGATTTATGGCTAACGCCTGATCAACAAGCCCAGCGATTGTTTAATCGTGGTGATTACAAGCAAGCGGCCGCTCACTATCAAAAGCCTCTGAATAAAGGCATTGCTTACTACTACGCGGGTGAATTCAAACTGGCTAATTCTGCCTTTATGCAAGATAACACCCCGCAAGGGCTTTATTACGCAGCCAGTGCACTAGCCAGACAGCGCGAGTATGTAGCCGCTCGTGCTCTGTTAAGGCAATTGAACGAGTTACCCGATCTCGATAGCGTTTTGCAACAGAATATCGCTCACAATCTTAAAGCTATCAGTGCAATTATTGATGAAATCAACATCATGAGTGAATCTCAGGCTAACAGCATGGATATGGATCAGGAAGTTTCCATTGAACTGCCTGATGATCAACCTCAAACTGCTGACGGTGCTGACGAGAATACTACGCAGGAAAATATGATTCAGCAAAAGCTCAGTGCAGACGATATCTTAGGTGATCCAAAGCTTGCGGAAGTATGGCTGAAGCGTGTAGAAGCCGATCCAAGCCGCTTCTTACAGTCTAAGTTTCAGATTCAGTACAATCAAGCGGGTTCTGAAGTGAATAGAGCAGAGGAAACGGGAAATGATTAAGTGGACTCAGCAACGCTTTTCGGAACTTATGCGCGCAATGATATTAGTGTTGTTGCTGATTTTGAGCGGAGTAACATTCGCTGACGAGTCTCAGTCTACACAAGTGACAGTGAAAACCTGGCTTGGTAGCAAACCGACAGATGAACTGCAAGTGTTTGCACCTACTCAACAAATCATCCTCAATATCGAAGTGTCTACTAACACTTGGTATACCGCAGGTACAAAAATTTCATCGTTAGAAATACCCGATGTATTGGTCAAACGCCGCAACCCTTTTGCTGTGAACTCTACGCAGCGCGAGAAAGGACAAACATGGTCTCGTCAGTTGTGGGAAGTAGTTCTCTATCCGCAGAAAAGTGGCGACTTTATTGTTCCGCCAGTCTCTCTTGAGGTACAAGTTGCTGGTTCTAACGGCGACAAGCAAAAAGTTACTTTAGAGACAACGCCTCAGCAATTCAGAGTGGAACTTCCGAATGCTGAACTGGGGGGGACTAAAAGTTGGTTTGCTGCCAGCGATGTAAAGGTTAAACAAGATTGGCAAACTTCTTCAGACGAACCTAAAGTTGGCGACACGATTACTCGTGTGATTGAAGTTCAGGCGCAAGATTCGCTATCAGTGTTACTGCCGAATTTAATGACTAACTCAGTCAATGACGCATGGCAGGGGTACCCGAATCCACCTGAACTAACGGATACTCAAAGCCGTGATGGTTACTTATCAAAACGTAAAGATAGTCTCACTTATGTTTTGCAGCAGGGTGGGGACATTACTTGGCCGAGTTATGAAATTTGGTGGTGGAATTCGGAAAAGCAAAGCTTGGAGAAAATTACGATAGAAGGGTACAAGGTGCATGTTAAGCACACGTTAGCCTCATGGCTAAAAGCTTATCGTTATATGATTCTTGGTGCCGCTTTGGTTCTATTTACGCTGGTAATGGTCATGCTTACTGCCCGCCGTTATTACCGTACGCATCCATCTCCTGCATGGGTGAAGTATTACTTATCTGTGTTTAAAAGACAGTGGCCGCTTGCGCGCGCTTTGCTATACAAAAAAGTACGTAAGGCTTATGGCAGCTTAGAAATTTCCTATGCAATACCAGAACATTTACAACCAAAGTCTTTGCAAGTTCAAACTGATGACATTAATCGTGTTGTTATGTCGAAGTTATGGCAGAACATAAAACGCAAAGTGAAACGCAGAAGAATGATACCAAAAGCGTTGCCGGAGTTGGATTGCATTAAGAAATAGACAATTTTCTAAGAGATTAACGTCCTGTAATAGGTATGATAGAAGTATATATTTTTCATATATAAAATTAATAAGAAATAAATATTAGAGAGATGGTATGTAGGTTAATTCTTCATTTTTCTAAATTTAGGTTTTTTTACATTCATGGATAAGAATCTAGATTAATATGTAATTCTTAATTCTTAATTCTAATCAGTCTCTCGTATTTTATTTGTGTGAAAAATGAACAATGTTTTCATGCGTTAAGAAAGTTGTATGAAAAGAAGTTTAAAGTCAGCAATACTTATTCCGTTTATTGTCGTGTTTTTTATAACGTTTATCGGGATAACCTCGATTCAGATATATAAGTTTGAACAACAAAGTCGAATGTTGGGTGAGAAGAAAATATTATCTATCACAAACAACATAAAGACGAAATTGGATAACTTCCTTAAAGAAACGATGCATTTTGGAATGGTGATTGGCAATGTAATCGCTTCCAATGAATATAATAAAGGTCATGACATTTCTAATGTCCAAGACTATCTCCACTCCACAGTGACAGATGTTTATCACCTTCTTCCACAAGTTGAAGTGGTTGGGTTTGGTTCAAGTTCAGCAGACTATGTGGGATTTAGAAAAGGTGAAAATGGCGATAACCAATTGATACTAAAAGATAGCCGAACCAAAGGTCGTTTAACTTTCTATTCTGGAGATTCTATTTCTAGCGATGCATTGATGACAGTGAACAACTATGACCCAAGAAATAGGCCTTGGTATCTCTCTGTACTAGAAGCTAAAAATCCAATCTGGTCTACGCTATATACAAGTATTGATGTCTACAATAAAACGAATTCAACGATTTCTGCGTCTATCCCTATTAATAATAAATCAGGTGATATAGATGGCGTTGTTTCATTAGATATTAATATCGAACAGTTAATAAACTTCATGCTCAAATTGAAAAGTGAATATGATGCGACGGTTTATATTTTCAATGATAACGGTGAGCTGATTTCAAATACTGGTTCAGACAATATAAGTAATGTGAATTATTCAAGAGGTGGTATTACTTTAGACCCCATTATTATTAAAAGTTTGCAACATATTTCAGATTTTAAAAATCATACTTTTGACAAAGTAGTTAAATACAAAACACATGTTGGTGACGAAGAGTTTTACAACAGCATTACCCCTTATGCCGCAGAAGGAACAGAAGACTTTCGTTGGTATATCGGTGTTTCCATTTCACAAAGCTCACTGTTAGATGTGTCGGTTGAAAATCGGATCTTAAGTTGGCTGATAGGTTTAGGTATCTGCGCTGTTGGCTTATGGGTCGTCGCTTATCACATTAATAAAATCATATACCCGATTGAACTAACCATCGAAGCGGCAGACATGCTGGCTTCAGGACATAGAATTGGCAGAATCAAAACTAACGGCGAAATTAAGGAAATTCGAAAGTTAGTAAGCAGTTTTAACAGGATGTCACTAAAAATTGAGAGGACAATAGATAAGTTAAAGAATCAGGCTTTTAGTGACGCGCTTACAAAGCTAAGCAGTAAGGCTGGGCTTATTGATGACTACAAGAAAAGTAAGGCGCATAAAGGCACTCTCTTTGTGTTCAGTATTAATACATTCAAAAATATCAATGACTCCCTCGGTTATGAAAAAGGCGATTTAGTATTAAAAGAAGTGGCAAATCGTTTAACGAAATTTTCCGAAGAAGGCAGTCTGATTGCCAGAATTGATGGCGGTAAGTTTGCTTTACTGTCTCCAAGAGAACTGGATTTTAGGCAATCAAAGACCTATGCCAAAAGCATTAAGCAATTCTTAACAGAACGCTTTATTATCGATGGTGTAGAAGTTGCTTTCAGAATATCAGTAGGAGTTGTTACCGATATCCAAGATTATTCAGGCATAGAACAGTGCCTGAGAAATGCCAGTGTTGCATTGTCTAACGGTCAGAAAGGCCAAGGCAGAATTTTCCACTTTAGTCGTGAAATGCTGGAGAAAATCGAGCACAAAACTCAGATGTGTGCTGATATTAAGCATGGGATAGAGAATCATGAATTCACTCCGTTTTACCAACCTATTGTAGAGTTGAAAACTGGCGAAGTCGTTGGTGCAGAGGCTCTTGCGCGCTGGATTTCACCTAAGCTTGGCATGGTGCCGCCGGATAGGTTTATTCCTATCGCTGAAGAAAGTGGTTTTATTGACCAATTGGGAGAGTTGATCCTACTTCAGGCTTGTTCAGATATAACGAATGGGATTGCTGAAGGTAAATGGACTGACGATTTCAAAATGCATGTCAATATTTCAGTATTACAGCTTTCTCGCTCTTCGTTTTTGACAAGCTTGCAAGACATCATGAATAGCACTCAAGTGAATCCAAATAATCTGTCTTTGGAGATCACGGAGTCTGGGCTTACGGAAAACAAAGGTATTTTTAATCGTAACCTAGAAGCAATTATCGCAATGGGAATTCATGTTTCAATTGACGACTTTGGCACCGGGTACAGCTCTTTATCCTATTTGCAAGAACTGGATTTTGACTGTTTGAAAATTGACCGTGCTTTTATCAGTACCTTAACTGAAGATAATTTTGATTCATCATTAACGGCAATGATTTTGAATATCTCAAAGACGATTGATACCTATGTGGTTGCGGAAGGTATAGAGACAGAAACTCAAGCTAAGCTATTAAACCGTTTAGATTGCCAATTTGGGCAGGGGTATTTCTTTGGTAAGCCTGCACCTTATGAATGCTGGAACTATTAAATTGACAGAAACAAAAGCAATTGGTTGTATATGTATCGTGTCTTTTGGTGCTATGTTGTTATTTGTTGGTCGTGTAAGTACTAGTAGCTAGTAAAGAATAATTATGAACAAGGAGAACGTCGTGAAGTTGGCTCATTTAAAAAAATATGCCTTAGCAATTTTGTTTAGCTTAGCTTCTCTAAACTTTGCTTGGGCTGCTGAAGACCCTCTTCCGTCATGGAACTCTGGTCCTTCAAAAACAGCGATCATTAAGTTTGTTCAGTCAGTAACGAATGCGGACTCTCCAGACTTTGTGCCAGTTGCTGAACGCATTGCCACGTTTGATAACGATGGAACTTTGTGGTCTGAGCAACCTATGTATTTCCAGATCCAGTTTGCGCTTGATCGAGTTAAAGCATTAGCCCCTTCGCACCCTAATTGGCAGACTGAAGAACCGTTTGCCAGTGTACTGAAAGGTGATTTGAAGAACCTGCATACAGAAGATTTGATGAAGGTGTTGTATGTCACTCACACTGGCATGAACAGTGACGAATTTGATGCGATTGCGAAAGAGTGGATTGCGACGGCGAAGCACCCAGTTACGGGTAAGAAATACACTGAGATGGTATTCCAACCAATGTTGGAACTGCTTGATTACTTACGCGCAAACGATTTCAAAACATTCATTGTTTCGGGCGGTGGTACTGGATTTATGCGAGCGTGGGTTGAGTCTGTATACGATATTCCGCCAGAGCAAGTGGTAGGCACAACCTTTAAAACTGAGTTTGTTATGAATAACGGCGTACCAGAGATCAAACGTTTACCTGAAATCTTGGTGAACGACGATAAAGAGATGAAAGCTCTGGAAATTTACGAGCGTATTGGTCGTCGTCCTATTGCTGCGTTTGGTAACTCAGACGGTGATTTGGCGATGCTGCAATGGACTTACGCAGGTAAAGGCTTACGTTTCCCTATGTACATTCATCACACGGACGAGAAACGCGAATACAAATACGATCGCGAATCCCACATCGGTCGTTTAGACAAAGGCCTAGATGAAGCAAAAGCGAAAGGTTGGACTGTGGTGGACATGGCAAAAGAGTGGAAAACTATCTATCCAAATTAACCGCAATCGTTAAGAGCAACATGTTCTGAAAGAAGCCGCAATTTAAAAGATTGCGGCTTTTTTTATACGGTGATTAACTCGATATTTTTTGAACGAATCTTTGATTGAATTTCGTCATCGAGGTTGATGTCTGTGATTATTTGGGTGGTATCAACCAAATCACATGCCTTATACAGAGAATAAGCACCGTATTTCGAGCTGTCCGCAATCAGGACTTTCTTGTTGGCGTTAAGAATAATGTCGCGCTTTAACGCTGCTTTTTCGTCTGTCGGTGTAGTTACGCCTTTTTCTAAACTCCAGCTATTGCAGGTTAAAAATGCGATGTCTGGGTTGATTGAGCGTAACAATTGTCTTCCGTGCTCGCCAATGGTGGATTGGCTGCTGTGGTCGACAGTACCGCCTGTAACAATGACTTCAATCTGCTTAAATTCAGACAAGAACAGCGCAATATGCAGGTCAACCGTAATCACTCTGATCGGTAAATGAATAAGGTGCTTAACCAGTGCCATTGAGGTTGTACCCGCATCGAGTACCACTGAGTCTCCAGCCTGAACTAATGCTGCTGCCGTTTCTGCAATGTTTTGTTTTTCACGCATACTGCGCAGCATTTTTTCATTGGTGGTTGGCTGATTCGCTACGAATCGGTTTAATGAAACACCGCCATGAGTTCGAGTGATGACACCTTGTTCATCAAGTTTGATCAAGTCGCGGCGAATAGTGGCGGGAGATGCCGCCACAACTTTCACTAAGTCATCGACTGTCACCAAGTTATGGTGTTTAAGGTATTCAATTATCTGCTCAACGCGGTGATTTTTCATACATTGCTCAATTTGACCGCCAACTCGACGGATTTAACCATACTTTCTGGGTTCGCCTTACCTAACCATGCAATGTCAAACGCAGTGCCATGGTCTGCCGAGGTACGGAAAAACGGTAACCCGGCCGTGATGTTAACACCATCGTAAAAGCCCATCAATTTCAACGGGATGTGACCTTGGTCGTGGTACATAGCGACAACGATATCGTACTGACCTTGAGAGGCCTGTAAGAACACGGTATCTGGCGGACAAGGGCCATAAACATCCAAACCTTCTTGCTTCATGGTTTCGATACAAGGGTTTAAAGTTTCGATCTCTTCATGGCCAAATAGACCATTTTCGCCAGCATGTGGGTTCACGCCTGCAACAGCAATTTTTGGTTTAGCAAAACCTGCTTTTTTCATGAACTCGTCGGCGATTTTAATAACAGTATTTACTCGAGTTTTATTGAGTGTCTGTAAAAATTTAAGTAATGCGATGTGAGTCGTAACGTGGATTACACGCAGAGTGTCCGTGTAAAGAACCATAGCGTAATCTTTGGTGTCAGTAAGTTTTGCTAGTAACTCAGTATGACCAGGGTAGTGATGCCCCGCCAAATGCAGCGCTTCTTTGTTCAATGGAGCAGTTGCAATAGCACTAATTTCGCCTTTTAATGCCAGCGCAGTCGCCGTTTCTATACAGCGGTATGCAAGATCACCCGCTTGCGCTTGTACTTTACCGAACTCAAAATTGTCTAGATCCGCTAAAGGCGTATCAAGAACGTTCACGATTCCTGATTCAAACTGAGCTTCGCTAACTTTGTTGATGATGTTGATTTTTTGTGGCTTAGCCAATTTTTTATCGATCACCATTTGAAGAATTTCTGCACTGCCAATCACAACGCAATTGGTTCCGGACAGAGAATCTGTTTCGAGTGCTTTAAGAATGATTTCAGGCCCTATCCCTGCAGGATCGCCCATTGTGATACCAATGACACCTTTCATTGTCTGACCTCTTTATGTAATTGTTGAATAACTTGGGAAAAAGTAGCGGGTTCGCCAAAGCCACCAGCTTTCGTAAAAATAGGGAACGGAGTGAAAGTGCTGTTCAATGTTCCCCAAGGGACACAACCTGCAACTCTGCCTCCTATCTGATAAGAGGAAGCTCCTAAGTGTTGAGCGGTTGCGATAGCAATATCGCCACCACATAGAATCATTCCACCGATATATGCGTTCGATGTTCTGATAATTTGAGAAGCAAAGGAGGCAAGGCATTCACGAACATGTTCTGCAAGCTGTTTTTGGCTAAGTCCATGTTGCTCAGCAATGGCTTTTAACTCATGTCTCAGTTCGGCATTCTTGCAGCTGCGAACCACACAGTTCGAACCTTGCTTTAATACTTCAATGGCTTGGTCAGACTTTGTCTCAAGATAGCTTGTCCAATCAGGTGATAGCAGTTTCTCAAGATCTAGGTCGATGACTTCGGCGTCTTTGTTATCAAGCAAATATTGAGACTGCTTTAACGTCATTTCACTCATCGAACCAATCACGGCCAGTACTGGTGCAGGGTTACGTCTAAGCTCTGTCAGAGGAGAAGATTCCTGAGCGACAAGTGAATAAGTTAACTCACCGGTAGTCACGAATACCGTAGGAACATTGAGTTGACTTGCAGCATGGTAGAGATCAAAGAGATCGGTATGAGATTGCGCATCACATACGATAATTTTGGCACCTGAATCATAAAGTTGAGCAAAATTTTGTGCATGTTGCTCACTATTGACGTCTGCTAGCAGATATTCGACCGTAGCAGCGTTAGTTTGAAGCTCAATGATATCTTTGATTCTTGAAGAGCGAATCGGTGATTTAGGATCGGATGCAAACTCTGTTTCAGACAGTGGAACATCGTTGACGTAGCATAGCCCACCAACGGTCTTTCTTTTCGCATAGGGAGCGGCAATCGCAACAATCGATAGTGCATAACCTGTTGCCAATAGCGCTTGAATTTCGCTTCCGATGTTTCCACGTAGCGTTGAGTCAACTTTCTTTATTAATAAAGGTTGTTTCTGTGCAAGCTGAAGATTGATGGACGTGTTGGCTAATTTATCTTTAGCTTCGTTGCTTGCCAAATCTCGGGAATTGGTACAGATGACACCAACACTTGAGTTGTTGTCATGACTGCTCTCATCCGTAAGTAATACCTGCGTAACAATACGAGATGACGCAAGTGCGACACCTATATCGTTTGCCCCTGTAAAATCATCGGCGACTATATAGTGAGGTATGTTAATTCCTTCCTTCATAGCGACATCTGTACTCCAAGATTTATCGACTTCAGTTATTCTAATCAAAAAATCATTAAAATAAAGCAATATTTGATTAAATTTAATCATTATGATTATTTGTGAGCTAAATCCCGCATTTGAATCTGGCTTTTATGTATAAATATGATTGTTTAATGACGATGATGATTGAAATTAATCAATCAAAGTAGGGGAAAGGAATGAACATCTTTACAACAGTGATTAGTGGCGGCATCGAACAGATGTACCAAGTTTTGTCTAATGAGCAGCACTTATTGATTATGACTGATAGCAATGTCATCAAGCTCGATAAGGTTCAGTCACTTGTTTCATCACTGGAAAAGCAAGGTTATCAATATACGCTAATCAGCGATTTGCCTGCAGAGCCAACCAACCATGATGTGGAAAACTTGATTGATAAGTTACCGGCTGAGGTTGGCGTCGTTGTCGGGATTGGTGGCGGAAGTGTATTGGATATATCAAAACTCATCTCAGTACTTTACGCTTCAAACACTGATTACTTAGATAATTTCAATCGTCTATTAGAAGGTGAAAAGCCTGCTGCAAGAATTCCTCTTGTTCTTGTTCCAACAACCGCAGGGACAGGCGCTGAAGCAACACCGAACTCAATTATCGCGCTTCCAGAAAAAGCCACTAAAGTTGGCATTATTTCCCCTGTGATGTTGCCGGACTACGTAGTTTTAGCCCCAGAATTGACGACATCAATGCCGCCGCATATTACGGCTTCTACTGGAATTGACGCACTTTGCCATCTCATCGAATGTTATACAGCAAGTGTTGCGAATCCTGTTGGGGATAATTATGCCTTGATTGGTATGCAGAAATTCTTCTCAAACATTGAGCAAGTGATTGAGAAACCACATGACTTAATGGTGCGTTTAAACCTACTGTGGGCTTCGTACTACGGTGGCGCTTCAATCTCTCACTCTGGAACGCACTTGGTGCATGCGCTCTCTTATCCGTTGGGTGGCAAATATAAAATCCCACATGGTTTAGCGAACTCATTACTGCTTGTACCAGTAATGAAGCATATCTACAGCCACTGTGAAGAAAAATTAGCCAATGTTTATCGCTTACTTCCTGCTGCTGACCACTCACTATCAGAATCTGCCATGGCAGCTGAACTGGTTAAATATCTTGAGCTGCTAGTAATGAAGCTCGGCTTACCGACGCGTTTAAATGCAATTGGTATTGAGAAACATCAGCTTCCTGAGCTGGCAGAAAGTGCGATGCAAGTAACACGATTACTCAACCATTCTCCGGTAAAAGTTTCACAGCAAGATGTGTTGGAACTTTATCAAAGTATTACAGATTAAGGACAAGCTATGACAACCCCAATTACAGGTCCACATGTTGCGATTGTTACGCCATTTGACGCTCAAGGATCGCTAGATGAAGAAGCACTAAGATTTCAAGTTCGTCGCCAAATATCAAACGGAAACAAAGTGTTCTGTAACGGAACCAATGGTGAGTTCTTTGTCTTGAGTGATGAAGAAAAGCGTCGAGTAACCGAAATATGTCTGGATGAAGCTAAGAGCAGCGATTTAGTCGTTACACATATCGGCGAGACACATTTGGCGCAAACTATTGCTCACGGTAAAGACGTTGCCGCAATGGGAATTAAAGCGGTATCTGTTATTACACCTTGGTTTTCAGCATTGCGAGCAAATGAGTTAGTACGTTATTACCAACAAGTCGCTGATGCAGTTCCTGTTCCTGTTTATCTCTATAACATTCCCGCTCGTACAGGTAATACGATCACGCCTGAAGTCGCTGCTGAGTTAGCAAAGCACCCGAATATATACGGTATTAAAGACAGTGCGGGCTCACTAGAAAGCTTACAAGGATTTTTGAGAGTGAGCCAAGAAGCCGACAGCTTCGATGTTTTGACTGGGCCAGACTCGCTCATTTTAACTGGCTATCAGCTAGGTTGTGTGGGGTGTATTTCTGGACTAGCCAACTTAGTACCGGAGCTTGTATCTGCGGTATACAAAGGTTTCCAAGCGGATGACTTGTCAGCCGCTCAAAAAGCGCAAGATCGTATTAACTATCTTCGCCAACACCTATTTTCTATTGGATTCGGACCTGCTGTCGTTAAGCAGGCACTAAATCTGATGGGGAACTCTGTCGGACAAAGTCGATATCCGGTTTTGTTCTCAGAATCTGAAGTAGAACAAATAAAAGCAATTGTAAATCCATAATAACAACCACGTGAAACAGAAGGATCTAGGAGTTAATAATGTCGATATTATCCTCACGATTATTGAACAACGCTGCCAAAGCAATGGTACTGGGTACTTTACTAGTATCAGGCGCTACCTACGCGAAAACAGTTAAGGTTATTGCAGAAGAACCGGGCGGTGGCTGGTACACCTATGGAACAACTTTCTCAAAAATTATCTCTGAAAATACAGATGGTGCTTATACCGTTGACCTAATCCCTCGTGGAGGCGGTATGACAAACCCAGTTGCTGTGAATAACCATAAAGCAGATTTTGGTTTTGCAACATCGAACGCTTCAGCTTGGGCGAAAGACGGTCTTACTGACATTTATAAAGGCCGAAAAAATGAAAACTTACGCAGTATGCTTAATGGTTTGCAAGAAGCGTACACCATGGTTGCTGCTCGTAAGGAGTGGGTTGAAAAAACAGGTAACGATACTCTAGAAAAAATCATGGCGGCGGACGATGTTGTCATTGCTACTTCACCAACTGGTTCTCAGGTGCCAATCATTGCTGACTTCATGTTTAAAGCACTAGGTAGTGACCTTAAAAAAATGCGTGATTCAGGCAAACTGATTCAAATTGGTGGCGGTCAAATGTCACAGATGCTTCGTGATAAAACTATCGACGTATTTATTGAGAACGTGCCAGCTAACCATCCATCAGTTACTGAAATGACACTGACAACAGATGTTGTATATATCCCATTTCCGACGGCAGTTCTTAACGCTCTGTCTGACGTAGGCCTTCCAACTGGTGTGATGAAAAATGGCACTTACAAAGGTCAAACTGAAGACTACATCAACCCTGTTAGTGCTTCAGTATTCACAACTAGTAAAGATGTGGATGACGAAACGGTATATAGAGTGACTAAAGCGTTAGTTGAAGGTCAAGAAGCGATTAAAGCTGCTCACGCACCATTACGTGTATGGAATCCAGAGAAAACGGCAATGCAAAGTACTCTTCCTTTACACCCAGGTGCGCAAAAATACTACGCAGAAAGAGGCTGGTTGAAATAAGTCGCTGTCGCGATGAACTCCCATCTATCTAGTACAGATAGGTGGGAGACAAGGAGTGTTGTATGAATGTCAAAGTTATCCCTTCATTAAAAGTACTGATTTCGTTCCTATATCTTTTCTTTTTACTGAAGCAATTTTTCTACCCTGATCCACCGCTATATGCAGCGACAGTGCATGTGTTTTTAGCTACGTCGCTAGTGTTCTGTTTTAAACCTCTAGAATGGGGCAAAGCTAAGCTTGGTGCATTCGTTCTAGATATCGTTCTTATTGCAGCTGCGTTGTACTTATGTTGGCACTTTATTACTGAGATGGAACGCCTGCAAACCCGTTTAGAAATGATTGACGATGTGTTTATGAAAGACAAAGTCGCTTTCTTACTCGCAATGGGCTTAGTGTTTGAAGGTGTAAGACGCTCGGTTGGTTTTTCATTACTCAGCGTAATATTGATTTTTGTTTTCTATGCTTGGTTTGGACCTTATTTCCCAAGTTGGACAGAGTTCCCAGGATTCACTCTGACTGAACTTTCTGAAATCATCACAATGAAAACAGACGGTTTGTTTGGGGTTACAGCAAGTACAGCAGTGAACTTCGTATTCTTCTTTGTTATGTTCGGCTGTATTTTTACTCTGACAGGTGGCGGTAGTATCTTCATTGATATCGCAATGCTTGCAACTGCCAAACTGACTGGTGGTGCCGCTAAAATGTCGCTGTTAGGTTCGGCGCTATTTGGCATGGTGAGTGGCTCGGCGGTTGCTAATACGACGTCAACAGGCGTACTTACTATTCCAATCATGCATCGATCTGGTTACAGCAAAGAGCAAGCTGCAGCGACAGAAGCTATTGCATCAACCGGTGGGCAGCTAATGCCACCAATTATGGGTGTTGCGGCATTCGTAATGGCGGACATGTTAGGTGTACCTTATACCGAGATTGCAGCAGCAGGCCTAATTCCCGCACTGGCATTCTATTTTGCATTGTTCATTATGATTGATTTGCGTGCACGTAAAACTGGCGTGGGCAATATCAACGCAGAAGATCTAAAAATCGAGCCTATCAAGCCACGTCTACATCTATTAGCTTCACCAGTGTTGCTAGTCGGATTCTTGATTGCAGGTTATTCAGCTCCATTCGCAGCTTTCGTTGGATCTGTGGTCTCTTTATTAGTGCCTTTTGCAAGGAAGAATACACGTTATCCGCTGAAGAACTTATACGACTTAGTGTTAGATATCGCAAAACAGATGGCTTGGGTATCAGTACCTTTGGCGTCGGTCGGTATCATCATGGTGATTGCCACTCAGTCAAACCTTGCGTTTAAGTTCGTAGCGTTACTAACCGCGGTAGGTGCAAACAACCTTTACCTATCATTAGTGATGGTCATCGTGGGTTGTATCATCATGGGTATGGGCTTACCAACAGTTGCTGCTTATATCATTGGTTCAATCATCTTTGTTCCTGCGCTTGCAGATATGGGCGTTAGCACATTAGCCGCAAACATGTTTGTAATGTACTACTGTGTATTGTCAATGGTGACACCACCCGTAGCACTTTGCTCTTACGCAGCTGCCGCGTTAGCCAAAAGTGATTCTACAAAAACAGGTTTAGTTGCGTTCTCGTATGCACTAGTGATTTTCCTTGTGCCTTTTAGCTTTGTTAGTGATCCAGCGGTACTTTGGCAAGGTACGGCATTTGAGATTATGCTGGCTTGCGCTGGGATGATGTTGGCAACATTCTCATGGTCAGTGTTCTTGCAGGGTTGGTTGAAGAAAGATTTGTCTATCATTGAAAGAATTGTGTTTTTGGCTGCAAGTGTCTGTCTGATTATCGAGAAATCAGGTACGCCTCTATGGATGGCGATGTTTGCAGTGAACATTCTGATTGTTGGTTGGTGTTTTTACACAGCGAAACAGGCAGCAAAGTCTGATTCGGCAGTAATAAACTGATTTTAAAGAAGGTATAGCACATATGATTTTTGGTAACTTTGACAATTTGAATAACAGTGGTGTCCCTGCTGTTATTCAAACCTTAATTCAAAATCACAACTTATCTGTCGAAAGATTTAGCGAAATGGAAGAGGGGCTTTATTCACTGGAAGACTCTGGTATTACGTATTTGGTAAAGGCTTTTACTACCGACTTTAAAGATCATCGCCCTGCTGAGTTCCATCAGCAATTTGTAGATTTACAACTGGTAATTAAAGGCTGTGAAACTATTTATTTTGATCACAGTAACGAAGCTTATCGAACAGTCGCAAATCCAAAGCCTGATGTCTATTTGGTTGACCCAACGGGTATGAGCAATCAAGTGGAACTGAGAGAAGGGGATTTCGCGATATTTTTGACCCATGAGCCTCATCAAGCATTATGCAGCGAGCTAGGTCAACAAGCGGTTAAGAAAGTGGTGTTTAAAATTCCCAAACAGCTGTTGAACAGTTAAATCCATCGACACAACCTTGTCCAAAAGGGAGTCGTCACTCCCTTTTTTGCATTTCGTTCTTAAGCGGTTGATGTCTAAGCCCGTACCAGCTTCATCAGTTTCACAGCATCTCTCCGCTTATGCACATCTAGCTTTTTGTAAATCTTATAGATATGCGTTTTTACTGTGCTTTCAGCAAGAAATAGTGTTTTGGCGATTTCACAGTTAGAGCTGCCGCTAGACATCAAATTCAGTATCTGCCTTTCCCTGTTAGTGAGTTGCTCTAAGCATTGATGGCTTGAGCAGCCTGGAATGCGGTATATATTGATCATTCTTTCTAAACAGTCGCGAGGAAGCCATAATCCTCCGTTTAAAATGCATTCAACGCTTTCTGGTAAGTGCTCTATTTTTGCTTCTTCTAGCAGTAGCCCTTTGAGCGATTTCCAGCGTATACACATATCATTTTGTTTGTGTTCGGGAACATTGAAAACCAGCACACCTAAATTAAGTACATCAAAATCAGGCAGTTGTTCTGACTGTTCAAGTTCTTTGCATGCATTGAAGTCAATGATGACTAAATCGATATTGTTCTGCTTCGATAATTCGGATACTTCACTTGTCTCAATTTTAATATTCTCAATTTTGTTTAATTGATTTTTTATTAAATTATTTTGTAAGGCGTTCTCTGAAATTATCAACAAGTTTTTGATGTTCATAGAAAAACCTAGTGGTTGGTTCGTATGGGTAATAATTACTTATTTGGTTTGATTAATAGGTTAGCAATGAGTTGAACAATTGGCTAATTTTTAGGAGATAATAATTAAAAAGACGATCATAAATAAACTTTAGTACTATTTTATATTTTTTTACTTATAAAGTTATATTAAATAAATGCTTGAAATTGTTGTAATCAAGCTTTTAAGGTTATTTTGGTTTTTTTTGTGATTGATTAGTTATTAAAAAGTATCTTTTTAGTCTGTTTAAATATTTTTTAAAAACATACTTCCATACTACTTGTTAAATCATTGTTTGTAATGGTTTGATTTGAATTGAGTTTATTTGCTGTACGTTTGGTTAATTATCTTTTTATTGATGATTATTATTTTTCACTTAATTCCATATTGGGAATACTACCTATAATGAATTTGCCAATCGGCATCTTAAGCAGTAATTAATACACTTAATTCACATGGAGTGGATATTATGAATATATGTAAAACAGGTATCGCTATCGCTGTCAGTTCATTAATGGCTAGTGGTTCTGCTTGGGCATTAGTAGACAATAATGATGTGTTGAGTAATAACACAACGTATGTTGATGCGAGTGACACAACGACAACAACAACCAATACTGATCTGAGTGATAACAATAGCTTCAACGATACAAACAGCAACAACAGCAGTACGGACGTTGACCTATTGAGCAACAATGATACAGAAACCAACACGCTAACCAGCAATGATAATGATACAGATGTCGATCTGCTCAGCAACAACACCGACAACAGCGTGAATAACAGCGGTAACTCTTCAAACTCAGCAAGTTGGACAGATAACAGCAGCTCGCAAAGTTATGAGTTGAGTATTGACTCTGAAGTTGTGGTGGCGAATGCCTCTCTCAGCGGCAATGTATCTGGTGTCGGCGTCAGCTATGGCGGTGGTTTTGTAAGTGCGGGTGTCAGTGTTAACAATATGAACTCATTAGATGGTATGAGCGGTGCAGCGGGTATTGTCACTGTGTCTCAAAACTCTGGTGCAAACTCTTTGACACAACAAGCGGTGACTACTAACGCATCATTGTTTACGGATTAATTTAATATCTAAGCAGGAGAAAGCGATGCGCTTAGCAATAATCGCCTTGAGTGCGATGGCTTCGCTATCCGCTAGTGCCGATGATATTAATTTGACTGAACAAGAACTGTCTACAGAAGTCATGGAGAGTTCACGAGGTGGTCAATATTACATCGACATTGAGAGTATAACGGCATCGTCTGAACTCAATGGTGTCAATGCAGGTAACACGGTGAATGACTCTGTGACAGGCAACAATATTATGTCATCAGGCGCATTAGCCAATAGTTCCGGTATTAACAGCGTTATTCAGAATAGTGGTAACAACGTGCTGATACAAAACTCAACGGTCGTAAACCTGACACTCAAATAACATGAACGTTTATCGTTTTTTAATCGTGGCGGTGCTTTTCGTATCAGCACCGTCATACTCATTAAATATACTGCCTAGTCGTGGCCAATATTCTGTGCCAGTAAAGAGCTACAGTGAAGTTGTATTTGGTAATGTATTACGCCAAAAATACGATTTCAGTTGTGGTTCGGCTGCTTTGGCATCCTTACTTTCCTTTCATTACGATATGCCTTCTGAAGAACAAGATATTTTCCAAAAAATGTTTGATAGCGGCGATAAAGAACTCATTGAACAGCAGGGTTTTTCATTGCTTGATATGAAAAAGTACTTGGAATCTGTTGGTCTTAAATCAGACGGTTTTAAACTCAATTTAGACAAGATTCGAGAGCTTGGTGTACCAGGGATTACTCTGGTTGACTTCGATGGTTATCTACATTTTGTCGTGATTAAAGGAATGAACGATGGATTCGTCATCCTTGGCGATCCTTCGAGAGGGACCATGAAAATGAAGTACGAAAGATTTGCAGAACACTATCAGGGAATTGTTTTACTTATTCGTAACCGCGCTGAAGTTGGAAGAACCACGTTTGTTACGGATAACGATTTCTCTGTGTACGCAACGTCTCCCATTCAGCAAGGTATCATGAGAGACAGTTCCGGAAATCTCGGTATTCTTCGACCGAACGTAGGGCAGTATTGAACGCTATGGAGGGATGTATGAAATATCGTTACCTATTTGGAGTCATGATAGCTTTAAATATTCCGGTAGGAGAGGTGGTGGCGAACCCAAATACTAACGCTAACGCACTGTTAATCGTGAGCAATGTGAATCCTCTGGATGACCAGCAACTAGCCAGTTATCGAGGTGGGTTTAAATTTCAGAATGACTATATTGTGAATATTGGTTTGAGCATTAAGACAGCAATAGATGGGAATGTGATGCTCAATTCGAGAATTGCCAATTTAGTGATACAGAATGGGAATTTGAAAAATCTTGCGGTGAGTAGTAGTGAGCAAAACCAGCAAGAGGTAGGGCTAGTCAATGTCATTCAGAATGGTGGTGGAAATAATATTTCTGTGGATGAGATCTCTTCCTCATACCGTCCTGAAGTTGTCAGTGCTTCTTCCATCACTAATATTGTTCAAAATACGCTGGATAACAGTGTGATTGGTTTGAGCACGATTGTTGATGTCGACGCACAAGTCGGTTCCGCTTTGCAGCAAGTTCGAGTAGCAAAACAGCTTGAAGAAGCCGTCATGGCTCGCTTCTATTAAAACCTCATATCCTTTCTACTTAGGTAGAAAGGATATTTTAAAACGTTACGGGTACTCTTACTGAAAGCTGAAAGTCTGGCGTATCTTCAGTTAATCCCGCTTGAGCACTAATCCCAAGAGATGTTTTCTTACTAATCGCATAGTTGATCCCAAAGTTAAGAGAGTCCAGTTGGAGCAACTTCGCATCATCATTCTCCACGCCGTTAACTTTGCTTTTAAGTATGGTTTTATGGCTAAGCCCAACGGAAAAAGAAAAGTCAGGGTTAATAGCAAAACCAAAACCACCACTGAGTGAAATGGTGTCTCCTAAATCAACTTCGACCTGCTGATTACTGATTTCCACATCGTCTTTAAAGTTGTAGATGTAGCTAAGACTCGCATAGATGACGGCAGGATCGGAAGGGAAGATCATCGAAATTGAAGGCTCTACGCTCCAAAAACCGGATCCGGTAGGGACATCTAAAAACGTATTAGTACTGGAATCTACCTCAACATCGTAGGGAGACTTACCAGTATCCGATTTCACAATGAAACCCGCCACCCAATATGGGGTGGTGTTAAAGTTGAGTTGCTGTCGAAGCGCAAACTCAATATCCCCAAGCCCTCCACCGTCTAAAGTGGTATTGATGGTATTCGCTTCTGCTCCATCTTGAATTGGCCGGGTAGAGACTTGATCGTTGCGGTAAACATAGGGCAAACGGAGCTCCAACTCAGTACTTCGGGTTAATCCGTAACGCATTGTCAGCCCCGTGGTAATAGTTGTTCGATCAGAGTCGGAAACCTCTATTCGACCCACAAGAAGGGTTGGTAAAATCGTGTAACCAACGACGGAAACTTTATTCGATGAGTTTTGCGTGTAACTTATCGAAGTATCGACAGCGAATTTCCCTTTCGGTGTTAAAACCCCTGGTCTTTCAATTATGTCACTGACGGATTGTGGTCGTTTCGCCTCGTCCTTATCCTCAGCCAATACGGGTTGGAATAGACTCAATATGACTGGAATAAAGGCAACCGATTTATATTTTATTAGCATGTAATTTTTCTATTTAGTTAGGTTCTATTTAACTTAGGTAAATAGTCGAGAAAAATCTTTTTAATGGTTGCTGGAATATGGTTCTTTATTGCTTGTTGGAATTATAAGTTTTGTTGCTTTGTAAGTGGGATGTTGTGTGTAAAATTTAAATGAAGTTGTAAATATAATAGTAAAGTTTATGGATGTTTTTATGTGTCCTACTTTCATAATACTAATTGTTAAAATATCTGAAATTAAATTTATCTCTCCTATTTTTGATTAGGAGAGTTGACCTGATAACCGAGCTTCTCGATATCGCTTTAACCTTTTAACTTTGCCTCGTGAGTGCCGCTTTCTTCTAATTAATCGATTCTACGATGAATGACTTTTATTTTTTGACCTATGAGTAAGGTTGAACGGATTCGTTAATCAGCGATTCTGCTGACGGTTTGTTGTTAGTTATGAACAATTAAGAACAATTTTGCATATCCAAGAACAAATGTGCATTGGATAAATGCAGGATAAACAACTACTTTACACTCCTTTATTAGAATTATATCTAAAACCCATTTTCCAACGTCTGAGGAATGCAGTATGTCAGTTGCGGTTATCGCTGCTTTAGCAGTATTTACCGGTATTCTCTTCTTGTTGTTTAAACAGCAGCAGAAAAAACACTCACTTTCACGTCTAGTTCTTTTAGGCTTAGTGTCAGGCAGCTTGTTTGGCCTTGGTCTGCAACTCATTTTTGGTGAAGGTAACCCAGTAGTTAGCCAGACTCTTGACTGGGTAAAAGTGGTCGGCAGTGGCTATGTCGGTTTACTGAAAATGGTCATTATGCCGCTAGTGCTTGTTTCAATGATTTCTGCGGTTGTAAAACTGGAGAAAGGCGGCTCACTGGGCAAAATTTCTGGATTAACCATCGGTGTGCTTCTTTTCACTACTGCAATCTCTGCGATTATCGGTATTGGTATTGCTCATGTATTCGGTCTGAGTGCGGAAGGTTTAACAGAAGGTGCGCGTGAAACTGCGCGTATTGCAGTGTTAGAAAGCCGTTCTGCTAGCGTAAGCGATTTGACTATTCCTCAAATGCTCATCAGCTTTATTCCAACAAACCCGTTTGCTGACTTAACTGGTGCACGTTCAACATCGATCATTGCCGTGGTTATTTTCGGTGTTCTTACAGGTATTGCTGCACGCAAAGTGATGATTGAAAAAGAAGAGTCAGCTTCGTCTATCCGTAGCTTTGTCGAGAACGCTCAGTTTGTAGTAATGCGCCTTGTGAAAATGATCATGGCTCTAACTCCATACGGTGTTGCTGCTTTGATGGCGAAAGTGGTTGCGACTTCTAGTGCGTCAGACATTCTGAATCTACTAAGCTTCATCGTGGCTTCTTATGTAGCTATCGCTTTGATGTTTGTGGTGCACGGTGTGTTGGTTTCGTTTGTTGGTGTAAGCCCGAAAGAATACTTCACGAAAATTCTGCCTGTACTGACGTTTGCATTTACTTCTCGTAGCTCTGCGGCAACGATTCCGCTAAACGTAGAAGCGCAAATCGAGAAATTACGTGTACCGCCAGCGATTGCAAACCTATCAGCTTCATTCGGTGCAACAATCGGTCAGAACGGTTGTGCGGGTATCTACCCAGCAATGCTGGCTGTAATGGTTGCGCCTAGTGTCGGTATTGACCCACTAAGCATTCATTTCATTGTTTCTCTGGTTGCGATGATCACGATTAGCTCATTTGGTATTGCTGGTGTGGGTGGTGGCGCGACATTTGCGGCATTGATTGTTCTACCAGCAATGGGCTTGCCTGTAACTATTGCAGCGTTACTTATCTCGATTGAACCACTAATCGATATGGCACGTACGGCGCTAAACGTTTCTGGTGCAATGACAGCAGGAACGATCACTAGCCGAATTTTGGGTGAAACAGTTTCAGACGAAGAGCTGCAAACTCAGAAAGCGTAAGCGAATCAGTTCTATGAATTCGATAAAGGCAGGTATGAAACCTGCCTTTATTTTTGCCTCAAGTATCCACCACACATTCTATTTACTAGTAAAGGGTGAATAGAACTTCGGAATAGTCTGCTTTATAAGCCATACCTTCCATGTGATATCACTCGAAACACAAATGCATTAAGTTGCTTATTATTCGGTCTCGCCACTAATGATCAGAATCGAAGATGAAAAAGGAGCGATTTAAATGCTAGAGAAAGTCGAAAGCGTGATGGAAATGAATGGTCTTGAATATGCGCGCAGCACGTACAGTTTGACTGCGAAGTTTAGCTACGGGATTGGTAGCGTAAAAATCAGATACGATCCTGCGACCAATACTTATCTGTATAGCGGTTGTGAAAAAGTGATATGGGTCGGATGTTTTATCTTATTCTGTGTTTCTTTTAACATGATGCTCCATCCATCTGACTATATTCTCGCGGGATATTTAGCGGGGATGATGTTCGCATCGGCAATGTTGAGCTTTTTTCAGCAGGTACTTCTACATATTCAGATGTTGGACATCAAAGCACAGCTTAGAGCTGAAGGCATTTATCTTAAGTTTGGTTGATTGCAGAGATGATTTAAATAGTCCCAACTCGGACTGTAAAGTGGAAAAGTGACAGAAGGTAACCAAAGATCATAGGAACTAATATTGAAGGCTGTCGTCTGATTGCTATTGTATCTTGAGTTCCCTGAGGTGGGTATGACATCTTCTCATAAAGGTTTAAAAGCCATTGCCGCTTTAGAAGCTTTTAAAGGTCTTCTTTCTCTTATCGTTGCCTTTGGGCTGCACGTTTTGGCTGGGCAGAATCTTCAGCGAGTGGCAGAAACCATCGTCAGCCATGCTCATTTGAATCCTGCTGGTCGTATACCTAGCTTATTTATCCACGATATGAGCACATTGCCCGAAGGTAAAATAGTGATTCTATCTGCGATGATCCGTTTTATGGAGGCGTATGGGCTTTGGCGAGGTTTTGTTTGGATTGAGTGGTTTGCCCTGATAAGCGGTGGTGTTTACTTACCTTTCGAAATTTATGAAATGTATACCCATATTAGTGCTATCGGCGTTGGTATTTTTTTGGTGAACGTCGCAGTCGTCTGGTACATGGCGCGTATTCTGTTGAGCAAACGAAAAGAGAGGAGGGTTACATCCTAGGAAGTTTGAGCCGATACTTATCTGTCTCTTTCGCATTTATTTCAAAAATAAATGTTTGAAGCGTGTCATATTCATCCGGTACAATCCACCCCTGTTTAAGGGAGTAGCCTTCTTCTAATTTAGAAGAGTGAATGTCAACAGTCTCCAAGCTTTGCGCTTGTGGTATTCACGTCCTATCTGGTTCTGGCAAGACTTAAGCAATATAAAGGTTCGGGTCGGATCTTTACTATTGCTTAATCGTTAGCCGCCCCCATTTGTGAAAGGGTATTTTCTTAAGATGACAGCTATTTTCTTTTATACGTGTTTATCCATTTTTATGGTTGAACCGCTTCTCAGCTCTAACTTTCCTGCATGTAAAATCCATTCTCTTTCAGGAGATCAACTATGTTGCTAGCCATGCTTGCTATTGTTGTTGGTTTTGCATTACTTGTTTGGAGTGCAGACAGATTTGTTGACGGCGCAGCTGCGAGTGCAAATCATGCCGGTATGCCACCTTTGCTTGTAGGTATGCTGGTGGTTGGATTTGGTACATCTGCGCCAGAAATGGTGGTATCCATGATGGCTGCGATGGACGGTAACTCGCCGCTAGCATTAGGTAATGCGCTGGGTTCTAACATCGTTAACATCACTTTGATTCTTGGTATGACAGCCATCATCGCACCCATTGCTGTTCACTCGAATATCATTCGTAAAGAGTTGCCGATTCTTTTGATCATTACTCTTGTTGTTGGCTTAATGCTTTGGAACCACGACATCAGCACAATCGAAGCCTGGCTATTACTCGGTGGTTTCCTGTTCCTGATTTGTTGGTCAATTTGGCAGGTTATCAAGGGTAAAAATGATTCTCTAGACAAAGAGTTTAGTGAAGAAATTTCTCAGCAAAACATGCCATTAAAGCGCGCGATTTTCTGGCTAGTGCTTGGACTACTATTGCTGATTGCCAGCTCAAGAGTATTGGTTTGGGGGGCGGTTGAAATCGCGACACAATTAGGTGTAAGTGATTTACTCATCGGTCTAACGATCGTTGCTTTAGGTACTTCTCTGCCTGAATTAGCGGCGTCAATCGCAGCGGCACGAAAAGGTGAACACGACATAGCGGTAGGTAATGTTGTTGGTTCAAATATGTTTAACTCCTTGGCTGTGATTGGTATTGCAGGAACGATTGAACCCATAAGTAACATTGGCGCAGAAGTATTTTGGCGCGACTGGACATCAATGCTGATTGCCACTCTTATCTTGTTGTTCACCGCGTTGTTCTGGGGAAAAAACAAAACCATTACTCGCGGGGAAGGCGTGATACTTCTGCTGTGTTATGTCACTTACAACGCTTATCTTATCTATGACGCGCTATGAGCCGGATTCATTTAAATAGGCTTTGTTGTACTGCTTCCAGTTGGTTGTTTTATAAAGAGGTTTAGGCATTAGGCTACGACGATTAATGGATGTAGCCGATCAGGTCGGTGCTTCTTGATTTAGTTCGATTGATTTAAGCTACAAAGCCGATGCAAATGCAAAAAGTAACCAAGTAGGAAAGTCAGTAAACTAAATTAGCATTAATGCACAAAGATTATTACAAGAGTCATATTTAATACATGGCTCTTTTTTTTGCCTTCACGCCAAAAGAGGCTTTTCCAAATCTTCTTACCTAGCGGCCATTCATTAGTTACAGTCACAGACCTTTTCTCATGTTTCTCGGTGAACAATTAAATTCCTTTTGAAACCAGTGGCTGAATGAATCACCAGAGGCAAAACCAAGTTTTAGGGACAATTCTTCATTCGTTAAACCATCTCTTAAACCTGTTAACGCTTTATTATGCTTGAGTCTATTAATCCAACACTTATAGGATAACCCTGTTTCCTTTATAAAAAGTCTTGATAGCGTGCGTTCACATGCACCTACTTTTTGTGCCCATTCATTAAGGCTTATTTTTATAGATGGATTTCTTATAGTACTTTGAGTTATCTGTACCAGTCGCCTGTCTGTCGGTAACGGCAATATGTTGTTACTGGGTTTACTCTCTATCAATTCCTCAAGTAAAAAATCTAACAAGCTGGTGGCTTTGATTGGTTCAACCTCATCATTAGTAAACTTATCGATAATGCCAATGGCTAACTTACTTGCATCAATAAGCATAATTTTATCTGGCCAGGTTTCGGCTATTTCAGGTGGTAAATACATAGCGATAAGATTTGCATCGTATTTACACTCTGCATGATGCGATACGTTAGGCGGGATCCAGACCAACATACCTTTTTGAATTAGCCATTGGTTATGTTCTGCCTGACCGACGCAAAAGCCTTGCTTCATATAAATTAACTGGCCAGTATCGTGTTTGTGAACAGGCTCAATCATTACTTTGTTAATATGCCGTTCGACGGTAAAAAGCATAATGAACTGTTTCCCTGTTTTTTGAGCTATTACGAGTGGTAATACTTTGTTTATACCTTAACATGTTGATAGGGCAACATTACCAAAATAATCGTTATAAGGTACTTACAATTAATCTTTACAAGAACAACTGTATTTCCAACAGATTTAGAGACAATTGGCTGTGTAATAACATTGTTACAAAGATAAGTGCAGTACATATCATTTGAGCTAAAACCGCTTTGTGTAGTCGTCTCGACTCTTGAAACCAGAGTTCATCAACAGGGTCAATATTCGTTAATATCTCGGTTGCAGGATCGCGCCATATTTTTTCCGCAATCGAATCAATGATGAACAAAGCCACACTTAGAACGAACCAGGTTTGAAAGATGCGGTGCCAATCTTGCAGATAGAACATAACAATACCACTTAACATCACAATCCAGCCTGCAATGTTATAGTATCGGTCTGTAAACTCTAGCCCTTTTAATAACAGTGTCTTATTGGTTGATTTAGCATCCCTTAGTTTGTATGACATCCAGGGAGCTAATAACAGAGATCCTGTAGCGCCTACAGCTCCTAGTGCATGTAGTATTTTGATTAGGTCATAATTCATTATCCAATTTCCTTTTCAATCGTGTTGCTGAATAAATTATCATTGGTTCAACATGTCTTAAATGTTCTGAACTGACCAAAATCAGAACAAAACAGACATGTTGAAATATAATTTGTTAACTAGAAGCTTGATTGACCAAAAGGATTATTGATACGACTTTGGCAGTACAAAAGAGAATAGAGTCCCAACGAAGATCACTCCCGCAAGAATGTAAAAACTTAACTGGTATCCATTATCCTGACTAAGTTGAATCGTAGTGAATAGGCTAATACCAATAGCTGAGCCTAAATTACGCAAGAACTGTACAGTTGACGTCCAGCTGCCTAATTGTTCTTTGGGTGCAGAATTCTGCACATAAACTAGTGTAGTGGTGGAAACAAATCCCATTCCAAGACCTATCAATGCAAGGCATGCTGCGATTAGGGGTACAAAAGTAGTGTTAATCGCGGAGACAATTCCAAGCGTACCCATAAATAGGAGTACAGTCCCAATAAACGAGAGATTTCTAAATCCGAATTTAGCAAGTTTACTACCGCAAATTGCCGCCCCAAACACCCAACCCAAAGCAGCCATAGTGATTAACACACTTAATGACATGGTTGTTTGCCCGAGTTCGGAAAGGGTTACTGGTATTATTGTGACAGCTGAATAAAGAGTCGCACTCGATACCAATATCAATACAACGGTCGCTATTAAAGACATACGCTTGAAAAACACTGTTGGTATAGGACTCGCGTTTGAATCTATTAAAACCCTAGCAGTGAGTAAAATAAACGCACCAAGAGCCATAAATGCAAGTATGTAGTTGTTAAGCCATTCTATATGATTTGTACTAACCAACAGCATTACCGCTAAGCTTATGATTACAAATGCTATTTGAGCTAAGAAATCAATTTTTAGTTTGCTTTGATTCTTACCAATGTCCAAAGACTTAACTTTAAGTAACATTGCCAGAGCAATTAAGCCAATAGGTATATTTATAAGAAATATCGACTCCCAACCAAACATTGATGAAAGAGAACCACCAAGAATCGGACCGAGAATGGCTGATATTCCCCATACACCACTTAACATACCTTGCATTTTTGCCCGTTCGTTAACTGGAAATACGGCGGCGAGTAGGGCATAACACAAGACTATAATTGAGCCGGCACCAATACCTTGTAAAACGCGGGCCAGAATTAACATTTGCATCGTTGATGCATTCGCCGCAAGTACAGACGCAATCATAAACACCATGATACTAACGGTAAGTGTTGGTTTTATTCCTACTCTGTCACCGACTGCCCCAACGAACGGGGCAATTAGTGCAACTGGTAACAGAAAACCCGACATAACCCAAGGGTATAGAGATGGTTGGCCTAATGAATTTGTAATTTCTGGTAAAACAGTACTTACAATTGTTCCATCAACTGCGGCCATAAATAGTGATAGGACAATTGCAAATGTGGCAACCGAACTTTTATTGGTGTTACAGTGTACTTCCTGACTCATTTCAGACTGCATAAAGCCTCCTTAACCGAATATGTGAATTTTCTTCGAATGGGAAAATCCATTAACGATATCCGCAGTATCATCATCAATATGTTCATCAATATTCTTGATGAATTCACCAGACTGAATGATTTCTCTAAATCGGAGCGTCATGTCTAACTGGGTTTTTGCAGCGAGGTTATTCTCGGTGTAATCGAGGTCAAACTCTGATTTGATAACTTCTTGGGTTGTTAGAGCTAGTTGTGTGTTTAGCTCTTCTTGGCAGTTGATCATTTCATGCATTCGCTTACGTTCACTTGAAGTAAGAGAAGGAATTATGTGCTCAAAAACAAAATGGTCAAATTCAATATGTCGTGCTTCATCTAGGCCATGAAAGTGCAGTAATTGAGTGAGAAACATTTTGTGCATTGGGTCGAGCACTTTCATTCTACGCTCAAACACTGTGATTATAGATTCACCTACGTAAGCTGTTGAACATAGTACTGCGAGTTTTACCAGCGGATTCTCATTGCCTTCATAAAGCGCTAACCTATCTTTTGCATAGTTTTGTTTCAGCTTTATATCTTTACCTGATAGGTGCCTTACATATTGATAAAAGCTATTTGAATGTTGCACCTCTTCTGACGCAAAACATGAGACAGAATGGAATAGCCCGGTATTAGAAATAAGGTGAGTATTCTCTTGTTGTAATTCACATAAAACACGGCTCATTACGGAGGCTACATGCATTTCAATTTCAGCTAATTGAGCTAATTCTTTATGTAAGTAAGCAACCGCTTTATCTTGTTGTCCATCTTGTCCAACAAGACTCTTAGAAAGAAAATCTAGCTCTTTATCTGAACGGGCTTTTTCCCACTCCATCCGATTGGGGTGCAGATAATTAATATGGGAGTATTTGTTAACATCAAAAATTTGAGCTGATAGTTGTTCTGAATTCATTTGTATATTTCCTGTATTTAGGTCTGACTATTTATTTGATTAGATGTAGGAAAGTGCATTGAAAATAAGTCGTTCAGTGTCTTCGATCTTTCGACGTCCATGCATTACGCGAGTGTTGTCTATTAGGAGTATGTCCCCTTGCTCCCAGTCGATGTTACATGTAAGCCTTTCACAAAGACTTTCCATACGATCCAATTGTTCACTAGGGATAGAGTTGCCATTGCTGTAAGTGATTACTGGTGAAGCGTAGTGATTAGATGGCCCAAAAATGCTGTTAGCAAAATTATTGGTTAATGCTTTATTTACGGCGCTACTTCTGACGGGGTTAGTTTTGAAAATGTATTCAATTGACCCATCATCGAGTAAATGTATTTCAGATGAATTTGGGTCATTTACCAGCTCTTTTAAGTCATCAATGGTTATATCATCAATAGATTCAACCTGTTTACCTCTGGCTAAACTGGCATGTAGGGCATAACGTTGCCATTTGGTTTTATCAACTTTACGTGAATATTTGATTTCTTGTTGAAAAGCGGCTTTTAGTTCATCATCCATTTGCTTATAAACAGCCTGCCCATCACATACAGTTGTTTGTGATCCCCGTTGGGGAGCAACATTGCAATAGAACCAACATAAATCAGGCCAGAATGGGCTATTGCCATTTTCACAATGCAATCCTACCTTGTCAGTACCTGCATCAACCTTTTGCGCTGCATCACCATCAAAACTCCGTGCCGGATCCAAGCTTAAAGATGAACTTAGAGATTTCACCAGGTCGGTGAATATCTCGATGCTGTTTGGGAAACCTCGAAAAAGGACATATCCTTTATCCGCAAGCATTTCTAAGATATATCCAGGATCAATTTCTGTCAGAGGTGTTTCTGAATTTGCTTGTATAACCAAACCTGATTCTGGTGAGTGATTGGTACTGCTAATGTTCATATTGTAAATCCTGCATTTTCAATGAATTTGGTAACATGTTCTCTACGAGGTCGGCCTGTTACTGTAAATAATTCAGCCATTACTGCTTCATTACGCTTTATAAAAATAGGAGTTCTAATGTGCTCAATTTGGTTAAGGTTTTTTTCAGCAAACTGACTAATTAGCCATTCGAGATTGCCAAGGTCAGAGGTACCTTCGTAAATAAAGATGCCTTGGAGAAACTCCTTGTTGTCACCAAAAACGATGACATCAGTTATATATGGTAAAGTTCGGTAGCTTGACTCAAGCCATTCAGGTGATACGTTTCTGCCGTTCGACATGATAATCATCGATTTTTTTCTACCTACGATACTGATGTAACCATCATCATCGATAGTGGCTATATCACCAGTATGAAGCCATCCATCTGAGTCTAAACCGCAACAACTTGGGTCACTGGTGTTGGAGTAGCCAGAAAATAAGGAACTACTTTTAATACAGAGTTCGCCATCTTCGGCCAGTTTTACCTGAACATGGGAAAGGGGTTCTCCGACTGTCCCTATTTTATTTCCATCGCGATAGTTCCAACTTACGACCGACGAATTTTCACTTAAGCCATAGCCTTGATAAACATTAATGCCGAGTGAATGAAGTCTATTTAGTACATCAACGGATACAGGTGCGCCACCAGCTGCAATTAGAGGCTGATCTTTTCGACCGAAAATCGAAAGCAACCGGCTTTCAAAATTGGCTGTAGATTCGGCTTTATCCGCAATTGCTTCAACTAAAGCCGGTGAAAGAGTAAGAGCCGTTGGTTTCGATTTTTCAATTAAATCTAACCTTTGATTAGCGGTTACGGATGGATCCCCTAATGGTGGTAATGATGCTGGAGGCTGAATAATGGAGCCACCTGTAGTTAGAGGCATATAGATAGCCGTTACCTGTTCAATTAATAAACTTAACGGCACGAGATTTAAATATCGCGAATAATCATCAGAGTATGTTCTCTCTTCAAGAGATTCGACTAAATGATCGAGGCCATAACTACGGATGCAAACACCTTTTGGGTGAGATGTTGTGCCTGATGTATGTATGATTTTGATAATCTTATCGTCATCATTTTCCGGGTAATAAAAGGACTCGTATCTCGGAGAGAACAATTCACTTGGGTTGACGTCAAAGATTGCACTAGGAAACGTGAAGTACGTTGTTTCCCAATTCCTGAGAGTCTGTAAACCAGTCTGATCTACGAGTAATAATTGACATTTACTTAAGAGATTAGAAGCTTGTTCAGCTGAGAAAGATAAAGGAACTGGGACTTCTATGATGTTTTCATACATCAGAGCAATATCAGCAATTACCCAAGAAGGGGAGTTACCCATAACAATTCCAACATGCTCACCGGAACCAATGTGTTTCAGTGCTCTATGAACTACATTCATTGAACAGGTAAGTAGGTCACTGTAAGAGAGTACAGACTCTTCTTCACCTAATTCACTTAGTGTAATAATTGCCGGTGAATTAGGGTGGTGATTTACATTATTTATGATTTTTTTAATTATACTCATTGTGCATATTCTTCATGTGCAATGTCAGGTTTGTTCATTTTTTCGATTTCAACTGGAATAAGTTTTCCGCAATATCGATTAAATAAATGACCGCAGCTATCCAGAGATATAAACACTAACTGTGGTGAGTTTTCATAATAACTACCCCAGCTTTCACGTTCTGAATCAGTAAGTACGTCTGGGGTTGATTCACAAATGTATTCAAATGGAATCTTGTAATATTTTAATAAGGTTCTCAGCTGCTTTGTCGCTGTGCAAAGAATAACTCTGAACCCCAAAGACCATGAAAGTAGTGGTAATATTTTGATTATTAGAGATGCGTATTTAGGACAGTCAGATGCAAGAGCTCCGATTTCAACTATTTCAGAACGTCTTATATTTTCATGCCTAGTCATTAATATATCGTGCAGTGATTTTCCTTTTAGGTATCTTTCAGAGAACAAGGCCTTGTCATCTTTTCCCATAGTCACGCCTGCACAGGCCAAGATTTCATTGGGATTTCTCGTTGTCGTATACACGAGAAGGTCAGGTGATGGAGACACATTTGCGTTATAGGTTTCCGAATATATTCTAGATATATAGGATAGTAATTCTGTGTTTTCCCCCTGCTTAGTTCTAATATTTACTTCCACAGCAACATTATTACTAGAGTCCGTTGAGGGTTCTATGTAGATATAATTCCTCATTAGCCAATCTCCGTTTTATTTAAAACTTTCGTTTTTCATATTCTTCAATATTCAAAAAAAATTATTAACGGTAAAAACGGACATTTAAATGAACAAATGAGACATGGTTAGTCAGAAAGTGAATAATCCGTAAAGGAAAGGCTTTTTTGTCGATCAGGACATTCACAAAGGACTTATCATGTGGTTCTAAGGAGGTAGGGGTTGATAGGGCTTTGTTACTTAAATCAATGGAGCTAAATCAAGAAGCAACGATCTGATCGGCTACATCCATTAATCGTCGTAGCCTAATGCCTAAACCTCGTTATAAAACAACCAACTGGAAGCAGTACAATAAAGCCTTAATAAATCGTGGTTCACTGACCTTTACTCAGGTTGGCGAGACTTATGCGATGATCAAAGCATTGAACAAGCTCACGGGGCTAGGTATGCCTGAAACTCAGTATATTGTATAAAACTCGCTCAACTTTAGGCGGTTTGGTTTCTCGTATGAATTACGTAACAAAGCCCTGTGTATCTTGAACTCATGTGAAATAGCTCATTAAGCTGAATCAATCATGATGCTCTGTGTCTTCTGAAGTAGTAGGTGGTCTGATGGTAGTGAGTATTCTCAGTGGTAATAGAATAATCCAGTACTTTTCCATTTCGAGATTGACTAATAGAAGTCACTTGCATTGCTAATGTTCCGGGAGCAATTTCCATATGGGTGGCGATCGCCTCTGGTACTTGATATGGCGTAAAGGTGAAATAGTTGCCTTCTATGACTAGCCCCATCTCTTCTTCGATATATTGAAACTTAGAGTTTTCCATATGAGAAACGGACAATGTCGGGTATAGCTTTACGGGTAAAAATGATTCTTCATAATGCACGGGGTGTTTATCGACATAACGGATTCTGATTATGTAATAGATAGATTCTCCGGGATTAATTTTGAGTCTGCGAGCGACACTGGAAGGGCAAGGAATAACTGAAAAACTGATGACTTTACTGGTTAGTTTTTTTGTTGTTTTTGTAATTTGTTCGGTAAGGCTATTCAACCCTTTATTCTCGAAAGTCACATCCTTGTCTATGATGTAACAGCCGCTGCCATGTTTTCTTTCCAACATCCCCTCATCAACGAGCGTATCAATTGCTCTTCTGACGGTCATCCTGGCTACTCCATATTCTTCAGCGAGTTTCTTTTCACTAGGAAGCGGTTGGTTGAGTTGAAATTCCTCTGAATTAATTCGGTTTCTAATCTGATTAGCAAGAAAAATGTAGATCACTTTTATACCTATTTTTTTGATGGTATCTATTAATTTTTGTCCGTTTTTCTCTTGAATTTATTTTTAATTCAATGAGTTATTTTTATTCATTTATTGCTTTTATGTAAGTTGTCTAATTTCTTCACTGTATGTATACAAAATGTTCAGAGATATAAAAGTGATGAGGTTCACGAAGCATATTCCCCGCGATGTTTTGGCAAAACTAAATTGCCTACTGTTTCCCTGCTGGCTGGCAAATCGGATCAATTTGAATCTTAAAAATTGAGTGAAACAAAAACAAAGATAGATAGAGATATAGATATGTTAAAAGCACTGCAAAGATTCGGGGGTGCAATGTTTACTCCCGTGCTTTTGTTCCCATTTGCGGGGATAGTGGCGGGTATATCAATCCTGTTTACCAATCCAAGCCTGATGGGTTCACTAGCGAATCCAGATACTATTTGGTTCAAACTGTGGATGATTGTTCAGGAAGGAGCCTGGACAGTGTTTCGCAATATGCCAATCCTGTTTGCCATTGGTCTGCCAATTGGTTTGGCTAAAAAGGCACAAGCACGAGCCTGTATGGCTGTCATAGTGTCTTATATGACATTTAACTACTACATCGCTGCAATTCTAACTACTTGGGGTGCAGATTTTGGTGTGGACTTTAGCCAACCGATCGGTGGGCTTAGCGGTTTGACCATGATTGCTGGCGTGAAAACTCTTGATACCAGCATTATTGGCTCTATTTTCATAGCTGGCGTTGTAACTTATATCCACAACCGCTTCTTTGACAAGCAACTGCCTGATTATCTAGGGATCTTTCAGGGGGCTGCATTTGTCACTATGATCGGCTTTATTGCTATGCTGCCGTTGGCGTTTCTGACTGCCATGATTTGACCGCAAGTGCAAATTGGCATTGGTTCCCTGCAAGTGTTCCTAAGCCATGCTGGTGCTTTTGGCGTTTGGCTTTATACCTTTTTGGAACGCATTCTAATCCCTACCGGGTTGCATCACTTTATTTATGGCCCTTTCATTTTCGGACCAGCAGCGGTAGAAGGAGGCATTCAGGCCTACTGGCTACAGCATATTGGCGAGTTCGCTCAATCCACCCAACCTCTTATCGAACAATTTCCACAAGGCGGTTTTGCTCTGCATGGTAACTCAAAGATATTTGGTGCCATCGGTATTGCTGCCGCAATGATTGCTACTGCTGCGCCGGAGAACAAACACAAAGTTCAAGGTCTGTTGATCCCAGCAGCTTTAACTGCCGTCTTGGTGGGTATCACCGAACCTCTTGAGTTCACTTTCTTGTTTATCGCTCCATACCTATTTGGTATCCACGCTTTGCTTGCTGCAACGATGGCAGCAGTGATGTTCATGTTCGGTGTGGTTGGCAATATGGGCGGTGGCGTGTTGGAAATCGCAGCGATGAACTGGTTACCAATGTTTGAGAATCACTCAATGATGATGGTAACGCAATTGTTGATTGGTTGCGGTTTCACAGCCATTTACTTCTTCACCTTTAAGTATCTGATTCTACGCTTTGATATTAAAACTCCAGGCCGGAATGCGAAGGAAGATGAGATCAAACTGTTTTCAAAAGCTGAATATCGCAACCGAAGAAATGACCAATCTAACGGAGTTGAAAGTACTGACGACCCGCGTGACCTTCAGGCTCTCCAGTTACTGGAAGCTCTGGGTGGCATGGACAACATTGAAGAGATCAATAACTGCGCGACCCGTTTACGTATCAGCGTTAGAGACCCAAGCCTGCTGATGACTGACTCGGTATTTTGCCAGTCAGGTGCTCACGCAGTAGTGCGGAATAAAGACGCCATCCAGATCGTTATTGGGTTGTCGGTTTCTCAAGTGCGGGATCGTATGGAAAAACTGATGGAAAGCCCTGTCGCTGTTACAGCTTAAATAAAGTTAATCACTAAAGTCACAAATTTAAAAAACTTAGCTACTGATGTTTTAATGGAGATCAATATGAAAAAGCATTCTGTATTAGTTGCCGGTGGTGGCAGCACATTTACCCCTGGCATTGTATTAATGTTATTGGATAATCTTGACCGTTTCCCTATTAGAAGCCTCAAGTTCTATGATAATGACGGCGCAAGACAGGAAATTGTCGCAGAAGCATGTAAAGTTTTACTGAAAGAAAAAGCACCACAAATAGAATTCACTTATACCACAGAGCCTGAAGTGGCGTTTACAGATGTAGACTTTGTCATGGCACATATCCGTGTTGGCAAATATCCGATGCGCGAGTTGGATGAAAAAATCCCACTTAAATATGGTGTCGTCGGTCAGGAAACCTGTGGTCCGGGTGGTATCGCTTATGGCATGCGCTCTATTGGAGGTGTTCTGGAGTTGGTGAAATATATGGAGAAATATTCACCCAACGCTTGGATGCTGAATTACTCTAACCCTGCTGCCATCGTTGCAGAGGCAACACGAGTACTGTGCCCGAACAGTAAAATTCTGAATATTTGTGATATGCCAATAGGTATCGAGAACCGTATGGCAAATATTCTGGGCATGGAATCCCGTAAAGAATTAGAAGTGATGTACTACGGTTTAAACCACTTTGGCTGGTGGAAGAGTATCACCAATAAAAACGGTGAAGATATGATGCCGGCTCTCAAAGATTACGTCAGCAAGCATGGTTATGTGCCACCGACTGCGGAAGGTGGGCAGCACGTAGAAGCCAGTTGGAATGATACTTTTGCTAAGGCTAAAGATGTCTATGCATTGGATCCAGAGACATTACCAAATACCTATCTGAAGTATTATTTGTTCCCTGATTATGTGGTGGAGCATTCAAATCCGGATTACACCCGTGCAAATGAAGTGATGGATAACCGTGAAAAGCTGGTCTTCAGTGAGTGTCGAAAGATCATTCAGCAGGGGAATAGCAAAGGTTGTGAGCTTGAGGTGGATGAGCACGCTTCCTACATTGTGGATTTGGCCAGAGCAATCGCTTTCAATACCAAAGAGCGCATGCTACTGATTGTGGAAAACAAGGGTGCAATTGAAAACTTTGATTCTACTGCTATGGTGGAAATTCCATGTCTTGTCGGTAGCAATGGCCCAGAGCCGTTGAGAGTCGGAAGCATCCCTCAATTCCAGTTTGGTATGATGAGTCAGCAAGTATCCGTAGAAAAACTGGTTGCGGAAGCCTGGACTGAACAATCGTATCAGAAGTTGTGGCAGGCAATCACATTATCTAAGACAGTGCCAAGTGCAACAGTAGCTAAGCTAATATTGGATGACCTTATTGAAGCAAATAAGGCTTACTGGCCCGAACTTCACTAAATGAGCGTAAACAAAAGGAGTGCCTATGTAGGCACTCCTTTTTTGTCATTGATGTTTCCGCTTATTAATCTGTATTTACGAGTCAATATATTTAGCAGAAACAGACTGTATTACGCTTTCGCAAACAGGTAAGTGCGGTAACCACCAAGTAGGTTACGTGCTTTGTAACCGTTGTTTACTAGCTGACGATACGCCATGTTTCCGCGCAGACCTACCTGACAGTAGATCACAATCTCTTTGTCTTTTGGCAGCTCATTCATGCGTTGACGAAGTTGGTCAACAGGAATGTTAACTGCACCTGGTAGATAACCGTTTTGTAGTTCACCTGGGTTGCGAACGTCCAGCAACAATTGGTCTTCTGTAAGGTTATCAATCTCATCAAAGTGAATCGCAGTTGAATCGCCTTTGATTAGGTTGTTTGCCACGAATGCCGCTTGGTTGATGACGTCTTTCGCACTGCCATATGGTGGCGCGTAGGTCAGCTCTAAGTGCTGTAGCTGCCCTACTGTCATACCAGCACGCTGAGCAACAGCCATCACGTCGATACGTTTGTCGATACCATCTTTACCCACCGCTTGCGCACCGAAGATTTTGCCTGATTTAGGATCGAACAACATTTTGAACGAAACCACTTCAGCGCCTGGGTAGTAGCTCGCGTGGCTGGCAGTGTGTACGTACACTTTTTGGTACTCAACGCCTTCACGTTTTAGCTGCTTCTCGTTCTTACCGGTTGAAGCGACTGCCAAATCGAAGATCTTACAAATCGCAGTACCTTGAGTACCTTGGTAAGTTTCACTTCGGCCAAGCATGTTGTCTGCTGCCATACGACCTTGACGGTTTGCAGGGCCTGCAAGAGGAACCATAGTTTGTTTGCCCGTCACGAAGTCTTTCTCTTCGATAGCATCACCCACAGCGTAGATAGATGGGTCGCTGGTTTGCATATACTCATTGGTATAAATACCACCAAGCTCACCAATTTGAAGACCCGCTTCTGACGCCAGTTTGGTTTCAGGACGAACACCAATCGCCATGATCAGAATATCAGTGGTGAGTGTATCGCCATCGCTTAGCGTCAACTCAAGTTCACCATTAATGTGCTGATGTTCTTTCTGACCTGAGTCCATGCTCGCTAGTGAAGTTGTTGGTTTGAATTCAACCGCTTTTAATGCCGTGCCTAAACGTAAATCGATACCCTTAGCGCGGATCTCTGCGTGAGCAAACCCAGCCATTTCGCGGTCTACAGGCGTCATCACCTGATCTGCCATTTCCAACAACGTGGTTTTAATACCAAGCTGATGGAACGCTTCCATCATTTCCAAGCCGATAAAACCGCCACCGACAACTGTTGCGTGGTCAACTTGGTTGGTATTAATCGTTTGGATAATCTTATCCATATCTGGAATATTGCGCAGTGAATGCGTCAATGGGTTGTCTAACCCCGGAATTGGCGGAACAATCGGACCCGCACCTGGGCTTAGAAGCAGAAAATCATAGCTTTCTGTGTATTCAGTTTGATCGAGAAGATTACGCACAGTAATGGTTTTTTCTGCGCGATTAATGCGGAGCACTTCATTCATTACGCGAACATCAACGTTAAAGCGAGCTAAGAAACTCTCTGGCGTTTGAAGCAGAAGATTGCCGCGTTCTTTGATGTCTCCACCGATGTGATATGGCAATCCGCAGTTGGCGAAAGATAAATGTATGATAGGCTACATTTATAGATCTAGATTAAGGAACACCAAATTGAATCGATATCATTTATATCATCGAGTGAGCAAAGAGATTCAAGCCGTTGAAGGGCATGGTATACAGAGACAAGAACAGGGTAGTGAGCTTTGGATTCAACAGTACAATAAGCAACTTATTGCGATGGGGCAAGCTGGATTCGTCAGGGGGCAAGTGTACGAAGACCGAGGTAAAAGTGCTTATACCGCTGCGAATTTTAACAAGGGACAGCTTGGAGTTTTGATGGATGATATAAAAAACGGGGTGATTGCCAAAGGAGATTTAATTGTCATCGAATTGATAGATAGGTTTAGCCGAGCAGATACAGATTTTGTACGCAAAAAATTTCAAACTATTTTGGATGCAGGAGTAAAAATAGCAATTACTAAGTGGAACTTAGTTTTTGAAGAAAAAATGGCAGGTATCGAAGGTGTATCAGCACGAATGCTTTTAGAAATCGGGATGTATTTAGCGAATCAAGAGTCCTCATTAAAGAGTGCTAGGATCAAAGCTAGTCGAAGATTAATGGAAAATACTGGAAAGAAATCAAATGCTAAAGGACCTTTTTGGTTAGCTCGAACGCCTGACTTAAAGTCGTACACTGTAATTGAAGAGAATGCAGAAATTGTAAGAACAATTTTTGACTTAAAGTTAAGGCATAACTTTGGAGCTAAGAAAATTGTAAAGCATTTTCAAAGTAGACAAATCCAGCGATATAAATATGACGATTCAGGTGTGCTTGTTAAGTCTTCACAGAATAGTGAACTCTCAGAGTCTACAGTGAATTTGCTGATTAGAAACCCGAATGTAATCGGTTTGCTAAACGATGAGCAATACTATCCGGCTATTGTAGATGAAAAAATCTACTACGCGGCACAGAAGAGAATTCATGCTAGTACGGGTGGAAGCGGTGATGTATTTAGAAACGTGTTTGTAAATATTGGCAAATGTGGTTGCTTGCTTAGAAGACAAAACAGCGAAGGACACACTGGTCTTGAAAAATGCGGTTATACGATGGCTTATGCGAGTAGAAAAGCGATTTCACCGTCGGCGGGCCAGTATTTAAAGTGTAATAATAAAAGGAAGACCAATAGATGTACTGCGAAAAACATTAATTACTATCTTGCACAAAATAAAGTTTATAACGTTCTACGAGCACTTAAGTATGATGAAGAACGTGCAATTGATACTGCTCATCTTGAAGAAAAGCTTAATCAAGTGCTAAAGAAATTAACAAAAATTCAAGAACTTATAGTTGAATACCCTAAAGATAGAAGCTGGAGGGAACAGTACGACAAACAGTGGCAGGCAAAAGAAAAAATTGAGTTCGAGATAAGAGACAGTAAATCTCGTATTAGCAGTAAGATATCAAGCCTAGATCTAGACTTTGAGATTGAAAAAGACAGAATTTTGTTTAATCAAATTTTGAAAGATAACAAAGTAACAATAGATTTTTGTGAAGATCATATGACGATAATTATTGGTTCATTAAATAATTTTTATATCAAATGTGGATATGAAGAAAATGAGCGAGATATATCGGAGATAGTTGAAAAAACAGCAAGTGGATATAGATTTGAGGGCATTGAACTGTTGAACAACAATGAATATGTAAGGCCGTATTTACCTATATCTAAATCCTGACCACTCTAAAATCTATTAGGGACAGAAGAGAAGTATTTTGAACTCACTTAACGTAGTGTCTAAAGCTGTTGGTTCGGATCAGTAAAACCAGTTAGGAAGAGGCAGTAATCGAGTGAACTTGTTACAGTGACGTACCTGACTTGACTACAACCCGCAGGTACTAGTTCTTGGATTACACTAAGACCCTTCTTAACTTTACCAAATGCCAACCATCACGCTGCTCGCCCCACTGATAATATTCCGCATTTTTTAGATACTATTGTCAAATACCCTCCTAGAACATAACGTCATATTAAAGTGTATAATCAACGCAATACCAAAGCCGCTGAAGAGCACCTTAAACACTAAACGCAACGCATAGTAAATATTGAATAGCCAACTAGTTCGAATAGGCCGTCTTATTTCTATTTTTTAACCTACCGAAGAAACGTGTTCTCTGTTAGAGTCACCGTCAACTACGCTATTGAATAAAGACACTCACAGATCGCATGTCATTGATGGATTTTTATTCACCCTTAGAACTCATTTTAGGAATCCCTAGTGACTAACAACGAAATTTTACGTCGTATCCAACACGCGTTAAACCTTAAAAACGCGCAGATAATGAAAGCTTTCGGGCAGGCCGAAGTCACTGTGGCTCACGATAAAGTGGCAAACTGGTTAAAAGATGAAAGCGACAAATCTTGCGTTAAGATGAAGGATCAAGAGTTAGCGGTATTCTTAAATGGCTTTATTAACCTCAAGCGAGGAAAAAAAGACGGCGAGCAACCTAAGCCAGAAGTCACGTTGACCAACAACATGATTCTCATGAAGCTGCGCATTGCGCTAGACATGAAAGCAGAAGATGTGTTGGACGTATTAGAAGTGGTTGGTACTAGTTTAAGTAAATACGAAATTGGTGCGTATTTCCGCAAGCCAAACAACAAGAACTACAAACAGTGTGAAGACCAACTGCTGTGCGACTTCTTAAATGGTGTGCAGTTTACCAATCGTCCCGATTCTGAAGAGTTTACTGGGTAATTTTTATCTCGAATCGAACGTGGTAATTGATTAAAAAAGCGAGAACCATTTTATTTGGCTACTCGCTTTTATCATGCTAAAGACCGATATTAGAGCTTCACAATCACGTCTACTCTTTGTCTTTCTTCAGTAGATACCTATCAAATCACGCTGAAATCTGGTCGGCTTTTAGAATCAAGACACACACCGCCCCTATGACCCTACCAAGATAAACCCAAGCTAAAACCTTAAGCCAGTTAGGGGCCACTATTCTGGTCAAGATGTTCCAGACATCTTGTAGTGATTAACTAAAACTGGCCACGTATATAGAGTTTCCCATGCTTTTGGTCATGCGTGCAGAGTCACGACTGACGCCATTGGTAACACGAATTTGTCGAGTAGACGACACCTGTTACCAAGTGTCGTCCCTCTAAGAACCCAGCGTGCAACTTTCACCGCACTAGGCTCAAGCCTTCACAAAGGCACCGATTGGCACCCAGCAACTTATAAAGCAGTGAGAGCAGGCTCATGCCAAGAGTTACGGCATTGCTTCTTTGATTTTCTCTTAGCCAAGTATTCTTGGTATTGAGGATCAAAGGGCGTAGCGGCACTCCTGATTTTCACATGTCTCTCTATTGGCACCTTAGCTATTTGAAACAGATTGAACTGACAATCCATATCCATGATCTTCTGCCAACCGTGAAATTGCCATTGACCCTGACGGTTGATGAAGTATTTAAGCGCGATCCAAGTTCTGGATTTTGTTGGATGACGCCTTTTAGCCCAATGCCATAACGTATGGAATAGCTTGTGACCTACATATCCGAATACCTGTTTAGCCACGCAGTGCCGATAGTAATTCGACCAGCCCCTGAGTTTCGGATTTATCAACTTGATTAAATCGTTAACAGGGATGGTTGCGTGCTTCTTGATGAGTTCGCGCAAGTTGCTCAAGAACAATAGTGTGTTGGATTTGCTCGGTTTAATGAGCAATTTCCCTTTGTACTTCCTATGATTAAAACCTAGGAAGTCAAAACCACGGCTGATATGAGTAATGTGCGTTTTCTCTTCGGAGAGTGTTAAGCCTCTTTCTGCCAAGAAATCAGCAATCAACGGCTTGATATCGTTCTCCAGCACTTCCTTTGAAGCACAGGTGACGACGAAATCGTCGGCGTATCCGATAAAGTTGGCTCTGGCACCCTTTTTGAGTGCGGTAGACTTTATGCGTTGCTCAAGTCCTGCAAGAGTCATTAGCATCAAGGTCGGAGATATGACCCCACCTTGTGGTGTGCCCTCGTCAGTATGGTAGAACAGCCCTTTGTCCATAAAACCAGACTTTAACCATTGTTCCAACATGCGTTTATCTACGGCAATGTTATTCATCAGCCATTGATGCCCGATCTTGTCGAAACAGGCTTTGATGTCTCCCTCAAGAACCCATTGAGCTGATTTCTTTAATGCCAGACACTTGAAGCACTGTGCGACCGCATCGGCAGTGCTACGGTTTGGTCTAAATCCATAACTGTTAGGGTCGGCAAGTGTTTCTGATATTGGCTCCAGAGCAAGAAGATGAAGCGCTTGCTGCGCTCTATCGACCATGCAGGGGATACCCAGTGGTCTGAGCTTGCCGTTTTTCTTGGGGATGTAGATACGCTTGAGCGGTTTGGCTTGATAAGCTTTTCTGCTCAATTGGTTGACTGCTTTCATGCGGCGCGTATCTGTATTCCAGATAACGCCGTCAATTCCAGGCGTTTTACTGCCTTTATTTTGTGATACCCGCTTAACAGCAAGAAGTTTTGCTGAGCGTGAGTGAGTCAGTATCCACTGCAACGCTTTCGCTTTGCCGTGTTTACCTTCTCGTGTTGCCTTTGCAATACGCATCTGAAGCTTTAAAACATGGGATTCAACGGCTTTCCAGTTTATGGATTGCCATTGAGCACTGTCAGGAGAGGCACTAATCTCTTTTGAAATCATCCTTTGCATTTCTCCCTGAATAAAGTTCTTCAAATTATCTTGCAACGAAAGACCAGTCGGAAGTCAGCTCACTTTCGTGATCAGATATGAATCTGTATCTGCATCGTTACAATGCAGCCTTCGCTTTTTCCAACATCCTCTACCTGCATCACTATCGGCCACAAAGGCTTTCCCAGAGGGAGTGATACAGGCTTACCGTGTTCCATATGTCGCGCAATGTCAGTGTAGATGCCCGCTATGGTGCGGAGAGTTCAGCGATCACGAAAGAGCATGGGGCAATCTCTTTCCGACTCTCGTGCCTTTTGGCTACAGCGTATTAACCACTTCCGCTGTTCATCGATTAACGCACCTTACGCGGATTCACTTATGTTCATCATGCTGACTACCTAGCACTTACCCGATTTTGTGGTTATCAGGAGGATCGTCCTCTCACGATTTCAATCCCGATTGGAAAATACCAACCTTCGTTACATTGTCAGAGCCGCTACTTTATTCAGGCTCCTAGGTTCATCTGGTGATACAGATGGTTCACTCGTTGAGCGGTGAACAGCGCTTCATACGACTTCACGTCGCACGCCCCAAAATCATTTAGAGTAAAAAATCATACACATTCTGTTTATCTGGATTTGCCATACTAGAGCTAATTTCGTACTGGCTTGCCATAAAGGAAAGTTGCCAGTTACAACCTTGCTCAGTGCGCATAACGGGTAGTATATGGAATTGGCTTACTTAAGTGGAGTTATATGATTCTTCATAAGACTTAGTGGTGTCTGTCCAGTTTGTTTCTTGAAAAAGACTATGAAAGCACTGTCGGAAGAAAATTCGAGCAAATGGGCAACATCGCTAACTTGCTCTTCTCTAGACAACAACTCAATCGCCTTTAACAAGCGTCATAGCTGTCTACAGTCTTGATAGGACATTCCAGTTTCTGCTTTGAATAGCCTTGTAACAGTTTTGGTACTTGCACCTATGGAATGTACGATGGTGGTAAGAGGCGGCACCAAAAAATATTCTTGCATCACTTGTTGGCAGAATTTTTTAAACCGACGATCTAAAAGGTAAGGGTAATTGGAAAGAATGACGTTTAGCCGCATAAAATTCTTCCCAAAAAAGAGCCGCCGTTTTTCGCATTTCATTTTCAGTTTTACCCCATGCTCACAGTGCCATCTTATCAATCGATTTTGGGGTTTTGGCGACGGGACGCACAACGACGACGACTGAGGAGACTGAGGGACGGAGCAACCCCCGAGTATGTACTACGGGGGTACTTTCTACATAACTATAAGGTTTGTAGGGCATCTTCTTTTTTCAATGCTATCATTACCTTAGCGATTTGATTACTCTATACCCGTATTGCGTATTCTTATTGTAAATGAACTCTAACAAGTGGAAAACTTAACTAATGGATGATGTAGGCGAACCTAAATTGTTAAATGATAAATTGAATTTAAGGCAATTAATCCTGATTCTGAGTGTCTTCAGTGTGTTGATGACGCTTATCAACTCCTTTTACTCAATGTACAGAGTTCAGCAACAACTGATTATTACTAACACTATTGAATCCAACCGTGTTTACGCAGAAAAAATGGCTGAAACAACAGACTTGTTTATTGAGTCAGCGTTTTCCCAGTTGGAGTATAGCGCTGCTTTACTCAGTCAAGGTATGTCTGACACAAAAGTACAACAACAAGAGGTCGATAGATTAAGGACTCAAACAAGGTTTTTTAACTCTGTAGTTATCGTTAACTCTAAAGGGGTTATAGTCTCTATATCACCTGAAAACATACAATTGAAAGGCGTACAGCTAAAAGGTGATCGCTCGCTGCAATCATTAAATGCTAAAGTTCCTCTTATTACAGACCCATTCATACCACCTTCTGGCAATTATTTAACCAGTATTTCATATCCAATTTTCTCTGAAAATAAAGAGTATTTAGGTTATATAGCAGGAACTATTTACCTTGAACAAAAAAATATTTTGAATACGATTCTCGGTAAGCATAGTTATAAAGATGGTTCATATCTTTATGTTGTTGATAGAAACCGCACGATAATTTACCATCCTGACGCCAAAAGAGTTGGAGAGGTAATAGATACAAATGAGGCAATTAACGCTGTAACAAAAGGCGAAAAAGGCGGTAAACCTATCGTTAACTCTCGCGGAGTTGATATGTTAGCAGGTTATGCGCCAGTTGCTCTTTCTGGATGGGGAATCGTTGCTCAAAGGGCGGAGGCACTTACCGTAGCAACGCTTAATGAGCAAATGTGGAAGGTATTCATTAAATCACTTCCAATTGGAGTAATAACGGTTTTAATTATCTGGGTTGCATCTGTATTTATATCTAAACCTTTATGGCAATTGGCTAGTATATTAAAAAACTATGAAAGTCATACATCTACTGGATATGATTTAATTAAAGTAAAGTCGTGGTATTTTGAGGCGTCATATTTAAAGCGTTCTTTTCTTAATACATTAAACATAGTTTCTAATACTATTAATCAACTACATAGTGATTCTTTAACAGATTCGTTGACGGGATTATTAAACCGTAGAGGGCTAGATAAATCTCAAGATAATCTCCGTATACAAAAAATACCATTTTCTGTTTTAGCTGTGGATATAGACCACTTCAAAAAAGTTAATGATGTATTTGGTCATGATGTGGGCGATATAGTATTAAAGAATGTAGCAGAGCATCTAAAGCTACAAGCAAGAGAATTAGATTTAGTATTCCGTTCTGGCGGAGAAGAGTTTTTATTGTTCTTACCAAAAACAGATATATATCATGCTAAGTATGCGGCGGAACGTATTCGAAAATCGATTGAATCTCAAGATTTTGAAACTGTAGGGCATGTGACAGTTTCTATAGGTGTCGCTCATTGGGCTGCTGAAGGTAAACCTATTAGCGCTGTTCTCAAGGAAGCCGACGATGCCCTGTATAAAGCAAAAGATAATGGTAGAAATCGAACAGAGTTGAGTATAAGCAGCTAACGTACAAACTGTTTTTTGGGGCTACTAATCATTCGCCCCAATGTAAGTGATTTATTTACAAAAACTTAGATAGCATGCGTGCATATTTAATAAGTTTGGATTTTGTTTTGATTTCTATTTCTGACTCGATTCCTAGAACACTGATAGCAGTAAGAAGTCGTTGTGATGTGACTTGTTGACTATTGGGAAGGATCAAATAATCTCCTCGCATTTGAAATCCTTCCAAGTCGGGTTTGTTGTGCAGTTCCCTGCCCTTAATCATTCGCATCAGGCTCTTGCATTCCGGTGGAATATCCGTTTTTCCTCCGTCCCACAACTTGATCTGCCTCACAGTTTTAAAACACGGTTTTTCTGTATATTCGACGGTTAAACTGCATATCACTTCCCTGAAAAATAGACTTTAGTGCATCTTGTTGCATTTAATATGATTTCATCATATTAAAAGTTGAAATCATATGAATGTTACACTAGAGAATTACCATTAACGCCTGAAATCTAAATAATTTTATTTACCATGAGGCGAGATGGTGCGCACCTAAACCAATATTATTTGCAATACCTGTGGTTATTGATGGTTTTATAATTTAGTAAAAGCGCTGACTGATAATTGTCCAGCTCCGATTTACGGGACTATCGGCTAAACAAAAAATGCCCCATTGTTATTTATAGTAAAAGATCATTCACATTGCTTTTTCGCTAGCTTGCCTTAGTAAAGGTTATGCAAAGTGACACGTGCATACCTCCTGTTAGAACTATTAAAGTCTGCACGGTACATGAATAGTGTTAGCTAAGTCACTCAAGTAAGTTACATACAGAGTTACCCAACCCATATCAAACAGTTAGAATATGTCTATTCAAGTAGGTAGGGTAAGGCATGTATTTAAGTAACTTAAAAGCTGAAGGTTACCGGTGTTTTGGCAAAGAGTTTAATATCCAACTAACTGATGGGTTAAACGTGATAGTCGGTGAAAACGGAGCGGGAAAAACCGCTGTCATAAGCGCAATTAGGCAACTATTTCATGATTCTGAATCAGGTAGATATAGCGTAACTAGTGATGACTTTTTCAGCCCGTTTTTGGCTGAAGGAAAGACCGCAACATCTTTATCTATTTGTGCTGAATTTGATGGGCTGGATGTAAAAGACAAAGTGGCCTTTCTACCATGGGTAGGAGCTTCCGATACAGCACTATTAAACTTACAAGTTGAAAACAAGGAAATTCGAGGTCGGTTTAAAAAAGTCATATGGGGAGGTATTGCAAAGAGTTCCCAATTTGACCCTGAGCTATTGGACCTAGTCCAATGTATTTACTTACCACCGCTAAGGGATGCTGAGTCAAAATTGTCGAATGGCCGTCAGTCTAGACTATCCAAACTTCTCAAGGCTCTGAATCGTAAGCAACTAAAACAGTGTAGAGAAGATGGGGAGTTACATCCTCTTGAAGCAAGCTTAAAAAACTTTAACGAATCTTTAGCTACTGATGACAAATTGAGTATTAAGGATGCCAATAAGCTCATAACGGATAACCTGACGAAAGCTATCGGGCATCACTTCGGGCAAAAAACCAGTATTCAGTTTGCAGAAAGCGATTTTACAAAAATTGCAGAAAGTCTAACTTTAATGTTCTTTCCTGACCTGTCTGTAGAGGACCAGTTACTGTTTCGTGACCTTAGCCAAAATAGTTTGGGTTATAACAATCTACTTTACATAGCTTCAATTATGGCTGAGCTTACGTTAGATGATGAGGACGAAGAACAACCTCTATTTAAGTTACTGCTTATCGAGGAACCAGAAGCACATTTACATCCACAATTGCAAATTAGGCTGTTAAATCACCTAAAGTCAGTAGCAAAACAAAACGAAAACGTTCAAGTCATTGTAACTACGCACTCAACAGTTTTAGCTTCATCAGTTGATCTTGAGTCGATCATTCATCTGTCGAAATCACCAACTCCGGTAGCGACACCGTTGCGAACCTGCGGGTTACCGGAATCAAGCAGCCAATTCATCAACCGTTGGCTCGATGTAACAAAGTCTAATTTATTATTTTCTAGTGGTGTAATCCTTGTCGAAGGGATTGCTGAACAAATGATTATTCCGACTTTGGCAAAAATAGTTCTAAAAGAACAGAAAGAAGGGCAAAAGAATCTTGAAGACTTAGGGATCTCCACGATTAACCTCAATGGGATCTACTTTAAGCATTTTATGCAACTATATTGTAACGTTTCTAAGTCAGATGATACCGAAGAAGCAGCTTATGCAGAGAGTATTCCGGTTAGGTGTGCCGGAATAACTGACCGAGATCCACCAAAAACTATAAAGAAACAAGTACCTGACCCAGAAAAAGATGGGGAGCAAAAAGAGGTAAGCGAAGATTTCCTTCCTTACGAGGGGAATATGCATAAAGGTACCAACCATGCCATTGATCTCGTAAGTTGTATCAACAAATCAACTAATTCACGCCTTTATGTCAGTAAATACAAGACACTAGAATATGACTTAGCCATGGAGGGCAACAATGCATCTCTAATGTCCGAAATTATTGCTTCTCTATGGCCAGAGCCTACTAAGGGAAAAAGTACAGTAATTACAGAATTTACGGAAATGTCGAAGCAAGATTGGACTAAGAAGCAACCACGTGAGGTTGCCGAGGCCGCTCACAAAATCCTGAAGAAAATTGATGACGACAATATTGGAAAAGGGCTATTTGCCCAAGTGTTGACCAACAGAATCCAGTTAAATGGATATGATTTTTCTGTTCCTGAATATATCAAAAAAGCAATTATGTGGGCTTCATCGGTAGATTTCGAAGAGGAGGAGTGATGGAAGTCGAGTTTAGCGACGAGCAGCTTAATTATGTGAATTCAAGTATTGAAGAGCATACTTTTTTAGAAGCTTGCCCAGGAAGTGGCAAAACCGAAGTGGTTGCAGCGAAAGTAGCCAAGGAAGTCAGCTCTTGGAAGAAGAAACCCGGAGGTCTCGCCGCACTTTCATTTGCCAACAGTGCAACTGATGAATTAACAATCAGGGTATCTAAGTATATGCCCTTTGGCCGAGGTATGTTTCCTCATTTTTTAGGTACATTTGATAGCTTTATCTACAAAAACATCGTTTCTCCTCTATCAACAGAGCTAACAAAGTATGTTGGGGAAGGCGGTGATGCATCTATTCGTATAATCGAGCCTACAACACATATTGGCTATCGAACAAAATACTCATACGCCCAAAGAGGACATATATACGCAAATCGCTATTCGCTTGACTTAAAAAATAATAAGCTAATATTTGATTCAGGCGATTCTATTTTAGATAAAACGCTAGGCGCTCTACCACTAAGTGATTGGCAGGTTGAAGATTTTATTCAAGCCAAAGTTAGAATGCTTCAGGGAGGATTTGCAACCTACAGAGATGTCGAGTGCTTGGCTTTAGAAGTGCTTACAAATAAAAAATATCAGAACTTCGTCGAATTGTTAGTTAGGCGGTACCCACTGTTCATTATAGATGAATGTCAGGACCTATCAGAAGAACAACTTCTAATCTTTCAGACGCTTGCTGATAATGGAGCAAAACTTCACTTTGTAGGAGATCTTCATCAAGCAATCTATGGATTTAGAGATGTTGACCCAGCTAAAGTTAAAGATTTCGTAAAGGATAACAACTTTGCCCGTTTGCAATTGACACGAAATTTTAGAAGTTGTCAAAACATAGTTAGTCTTTGTGGGAAGCTCACTGGTCGTGGGAATATAATTGGAAATATGAGCTGGCTTAAACCAAGGTGCTTGGTGCTTCAGTATAATAATTGCCCTACGGAACTAATAGAAACTTTTGATGAAAAATGTAATGGTTTCAACAATACGGTGGTCGTATCTAGAGGGCACTCTACACTCAATAAATTCCAAACGTCAGTCGACAAACCAACTCACATCCAGAATCTGGCCCTAGCTATTAAGCTATACAATCCACAAGATATGGAAAGGCTCAATCAATCATTATTGAAATTCTCAGAGTTTCTTCGTTTTCATTTAAAAGAAACGTGCAAACCAAACAGCTTCAATTGCCCTCAATCTATTTCTTCAAATCTCTCTTGGCGAAAATTTTTAAATAATTCATTAAGCTTCTTGATTGACAATGGCTTACAAAAGGTTGACGTTGAATGGTCAGGCTGGACAAAGGATGCAAAAATTTTGATTCGCTCTCTCCCAAAGCAGAGTTTTTGTCCTGAAGGTATTGCAAGCATATTAACTCCATTGGAAAGCGTAAACTTAATATCGCCGTCTGGTTCTTCCAAACTTGAAGTCGCTTCGTCATTGGCTGTCACTAACAAGCCATCGTTCCAGTTTGCAAAAAGAACGATTCATGGGGCGAAAGGAGAAACTCACAGTGCCACTATAGTTATATCCTCTTCTCGCTCTGGAGGTGACTCTCATTGGAAAGATTGGCTCAAAGATCCTGAGAGCGAGGCTGCCAGATTTGCTTACGTAGCATCATCAAGGCCAAGAGAACTTCTTATTTGGGCTGTAAAAACTCTGAAGCCGCCAGAAAGGAAGCAATTAGAGTCGCTTGGATTTACTATTGTTTGATGTGTAGTGGATTAGGGCATTTGGCTAGCCACATGTAGACTGGTTGTATGGTTGCACTACTAGAAGTAATCCGAAAAATCAGAATGCGCTATGGGTCGTAACTCACAATTGTCCAAAAATAAGTCAGAACATAACTGAGTATTGTCGATAAAAGGTGTGGTAAGGGGGGACTAGGATCACCCCAAGGATATAAACTTTATTGTTCCTGCACAGTCGGAAGTCACCATTAAGATGAAATCCAGCCTTGAAATCTTGGGTTATTCAACTGAATAATTTGGGCTGGAGAATTAGCTTAGCATTGCTGAACGTCAGTTATTGTTCCTGCACATGAACCACCGAAGTTACGAATACAACAATAACCCCTTCGACAACATAGTAGCCATACTCATTGCTTAATAGTGGGGCTTCTTGGGTTATTCAACTAAATAAAGCGGGACATCTTGTGCGATAAAAATGCATACCTGACTTGAACCACCGAAGTTACGAATACAACAATAACCCCTTCGACAACATAGTAGCCATACTCATTGCTTAATAGTGGGGCTTCTTGGGTTATTCAACTAAATAAAGCGGGACATCTTGTGCGATAAAAATGCATACCTGACTTGAACCACCGAAGTTACGAATACAACAATAACCCCTTCGACAACATAGTAGCCATACTCATTGCTTAATAGTGGGGCTTCTTGGGTTATTCAACTAAATAAAGCGGGACATCTTGTGCGATAAAAATGCATACCTGACTTGAACCACCGAAGTTACGAATACAACAATAACCCCTTCGACAACATAGTAGCCATACTCATTGCTTAATAGTGGGGCTTCTTGGGTTATTCAACTAAATAAAGCGGGACATCTTGTGCGATAAAAATGCATACCTGACTTGAACCACCGAAGTTACGAATACAACAATAACCCCTTCGACAACATAGTAGCCATACTCATTGCTTAATAGTGGGGCTTCTTGGGTTATTCAACTAAATAAAGCGGGACATCTTGTGCGATAAAAATGCATACCTGACTTGAACCACCGAAGTTACGAATACAACAATAACCCCTTCGACAACATAGTAGCCATACTCATTGCTTAATAGTGGGGCTTCTTGGGTTATTCAACTAAATAAAGCGGGACATCTTGTGCGATAAAAATGCATACCTGACTTGAACCACCGAAGTTACGAATACAACAATAACCCCTTCGACAACATAGTAGCCATACTCATTGCTTAATAGTGGGGCTTCTTGGGTTATTCAACTAAATAAAGCGGGACATCTTGTGCGATAAAAATGCATACCTGACTTGAACCACCGAAGTTACGAATACAACAATAACCCCTTCGACAACATAGTAGCCATACTCATTGTTTAATAGTGGGGCTTCTTGGGTTATTCAACTAAATAAAGCGGGACATCTTGTGTGATAAAAATGCATACCTGACTTGAATCACCGAAGTTACGAATACAACAACAACCCCTTCGACAGCATAGTAACCGTACTTATCGTCCAGTAGGGGATGAAGATCTTGTGTGATGAAAATGGATACCTTACCTGAACTACAGAAGTTACGAATACAGCAGCAATTCCTTCGACAGCATAGTATCCATACTCATTGTTTAATAGTGGGGCTTCTTGGGTTATTCAACTGAATAAAACGGGACATCTTGTGCGATAAAAATGCATACCTGACTTGAACCACCGAAGTTACGAATACAGCAACAACCCCTTCGACAGCATAGTAGCCATACTCATTGTTTAATAGTGGGGCTTCTTGGGTTATTCAACTGAATAAAGCGGGGCATCTTGTGTGATGAAGATAGATGTCTTACCTAAACTACAGAAGCTACGAATACAGCAGCAATTCCTTCGACAGCATAGTAGCCATACTCATTGTTTAATAGTGGGGCTTCTTGGGTTATTCAACTAAATAAAGCGGGACATCTTGTGTGATAAAAATGCATACCTGACTTGAACTACAGAAGTTACGAATACAGCAGCAAATCCTTCGACAGCATAGTAGCCATACTCATTGTTTAATAGTGGGGCTTCTTGGGTTATTCAACTGAATAAAACGGGACATCTTGTGTGATAAAAATACATACCTGACTTGAACCACCGAAGTTACGAATACAGCAGCAGTTCCTTCGACAGCATAGTAGCCATACTCATAGTTTAATAGTGGGGCTTCTTGGGTTATTTAGGTGAATAAAGCGGGACATCTTGTGTGATAAAAATGCATACCTGACTTGAACCACCGAAGTTACGAACACAACAGCAATTCCTTAGACAGCATATGTGAAAGAACAATAAGGTTGCCACTAATAACCAGTAAAAATACAAAATAGCTTGCCCGTTAGGGGTGACTTTTATTCAGATCTGCGCAAAGTATCGATTGATAGCTTTCAACATTCAACTTATCGAAACAATGAGGTGTGAGCTACGGGCAATCTTTATTGTTTTAACACAGTTATAGGTGGTTTCATTAAGGTGAAATCCAGCCTTGAAATCTTGGGTTATTCGCCTGAACAATTTGGGCAGATATTGAACTGAGTATTACTGATAAGCTGGTCTGGAAGTCGTCATTAAGATGAAATCTAGCCGTAAAATATTGGGTTATTCACCTGAATAATTTGGTCAGTTTAACTAGGTATTGTCGAGAAAAGGTTTCGAAAGCAATAGTGCTTTCACACAATATAGTTTGTAACCTTGGGGTGATCCTAGTCACTCCTTATTGTTCCAAAATCAGGCAGGCGAGCAATTGCAATGTAATCAGCATGGTCGGGGGCAGATTAAAACTTTAATCTGAAGCCGAAAAATCAGTAACTTTGTGCTAAATATAATTAAATTTAACTAGATCTTATTCAAGTTAATCAACAAGGTATTTAGATACTCATTTTCTTCATTATTTGTCGAAAATCATTAGTATATAAAGTTGAATAGAGAGTTTTCTATGAATTAAATAGTAATAAGTTTGAAAATAAATGAGATTTCGTGGGGGGTACGTCATATTTGAAATTTTTAATTGACTTTTGTTTAAATTTCCACTTAAATAAAATTGAGTTTTACATAGGTACATCTTGTATAGTTCACAAGAGATAGCTTCTCTGCTATATGTCGCAAGCGAAAGCAGCAATATATTAGTTTGTTAAATACAAATTTTGTTTATTTATATTTTTTAACACTAACCGTTATAACCTACCTACTGCGACAAACATAACATTTGGCTTCATAACGTTTGGTGTTAAATTAACATGGATAGACAAAATGCCAAGATCAACGCCTCCGAAATCTACAGAAAATTTAATTGCAACAAATATAGATGAGTTTCGTTCAAAATTTTCAACAGTCATTACAGAAAATTTTAATCAACAAGAGTTAGATCTTTTTGTCGATCACACGAGAGAGTGTTTGACCCGACTTGGTCCTCCTCCAAAGAAACATATAGTTCAGGAAATTGTGGCACAGTTATTGAACTTGAAAAACTTTACTACTTGTCGCTACCACGCATCAGATGAATACAAGCTAATGAATGGAGAGCTGCTTGAGCATTATCTTCAAAATTCAGATTGTTTTCGTAGCCTCACGGTTGAGATTTCGCACAAACAAAAACTTACGTTTAGCTATCCTCTAGCAACATTCTCGGCTGAATTTCTAGGTACAGAAATTAAGTTTTTGATTACGCAAGTATTTGCAACAGCAACAAATGTGGTTACAACTACATTTATCGTTACTCCTGTTAATCTCCCTGAAACAACTCATTTTGATTGTGTATTTAAAAATAAATTGCACTGTAGCCTGCTGCAAACTCTCACGGAGACGTTTACCTCATTTTTATCTAGTAACCTAACCCTACGGGGTGATTTATCAATCGAGCAAAAATTTTTGAATGCAAAAATATTGATAGACCGTGCAGCTAAAGACATGCTTGAATTCAAACAAAATCAATATGCTAATTCGAAGAAAGCTATCTATGCTGCTATCGAACCAAATATTGAATATGCGGATTTTTTTGAATATCTATTAAAGCATTACACCACATTTGAATACAATGAAATACAGGTAAACAAAGAGTACAAATTTGGTTGTTTTAAAGATCATTCGTCCCCTATTTTTGAGAAATCGACGGATTTTGAGGTCATAATTGAAACAGCATTAGATCTTGTAAATACACTGATTTCATTTGCAAAATCTAAAAATTGTTATACAAAACTTTGTGAACTTGCTTTATCTGATCTCAAACCAGATAAAAAGTTTATAAAAAATAATTATATCAAGAGTCGAATGATTAGGAAAAAATATCCAGATAGAATGAAAAAAGATTATACGTTATCAAAAATTGCTTATAGAGTGAAAGAAAGGTCAAAAGGTTATATTTAGCATTAATGATACTTCATATTTAAATTTAAAGATTGTCAGAAAAACTCTTGGCAGTATTGTTCTGTATGCTGCCATATTTATTTCTTGATTACATAATTATTTCCGTAAGGTTTTAATAATAGTAAGCGCATTTTGAAGAGATGCATAATTCAACTGGTGATGGTTGAGTGCTAGAGCGTAATAAAGCGGTTTTGCTTGCGTCTGAAAGCTAGAGCCAGACTATGATTTCTCAAACTAACCATATTGACAAACTGATCGTTGCTCGTCATATCAGTGATTATGCTCTTTCTAAAAAACTTAACCCTAAATTTGGTGGTAGCCAGAGCAAATATCATTTTTGTATTACAAATTTACAGATGGGAAGGCATCTCATTCTTAATACTCTGAATAGTAACTGAGAAAGAACTTTTTGCATTTATTTGCAAACAAGTCTATATCAAAAATTGTAAATTATAACTATAGCTATATTTTACATACTATTTCTATTCTGCAATCAATTATTAGACACTTTTAAATAGACATTATTTAATAGACACCTTAAATTAAACAAATTCTATTAATGTGAGAATATTATGATTATTCGAGCCTACTTGAGAGCTTCAACGACAAAACAAGATGCAAGCCGTGCTAAAAACGAACTAAAGCTCTTCTCTAAGAATCATAATTTTCGAATAGCCACTTTTTATCAAGAGAACTTGTCAGGTACTAGTACTGAGAGACCAGAATTAAATAAATTGTTGAGTGATTCAGATCCTGGAGATGTTCTTTTGATTGAGAATATGGATCGTCTATCAAGGCTACCGTTTTCTCTATGGGAGACACTAAAATCATCCATCAAATCTAGAGGTGTCCATATCGTTGTCGTTGACCAGGTCATGACTCATCAAGTCTTGAATGGAGCCTCTACTGAATCGGTTACAGCAATTCAACAAGCATTAACAAATTTCATGCTCGATCTTTGTGCCGCTATGGCTAGGGATGACTATGAAACACGTCAGAAACGCACACTACAAGGTATTGAAAAAGCGAAATTGGCTGGACGATATAGAGGAAGACCCGCTGATGAACAAACAGCTATTCGATGTAAAACCGTTAAGCTACTTGTTGATAACGGTGAAACTGTCACAGCAGCATGTAAAGCTCAAAATGTAAGCAGGGCTAGTTACTATAACTACCTGAAAGTAGAAGATGGAATGACAAACTGACAGAGGTATACAGCTCTTTGAGCTGTAATTCTGTATGCGATCCATAATCCCACGGGGCTTTTTAGTTTGAGAAGTTCCAGGGAAGCAGTGAGTTGATATCAGGCTCTGGCTTTGCCAGTTCTTTCATACATTTGACCATGTATTAGCCCGTTAGCTTTCGCAGTTTCGATGATGCTGTACAACAGCGCACTGGCATCTGCACCATTGGGATTATTGGCGAACAACCAGATGGTATAACCTTATATACTAAGACTCACCTATGGTACGTTTTTATGGCAAAATTTCGTCAGCTAAAGATTCTGTTATACGTTTGATGAAGAAGCTCCTAAAACTTCACGAATCGATTCTTGTTTGCTATGAAGGCGGGCCAACTGGCTACGGTCTATATCGATTATTGTTATGTATGAATATCGATTGCATCGTTGTTGATCTTTCTAGAATTCCCAAGTTATCAACCAACAAGATCAAAAATGATCACCGAGTGCGGTTGCATTAGCAAGGCTGTATAGAGCTGGAGAGTTGGCGGAGGATGTTTGGGTTCCCGATATTACACATGAAGCAATGCGCGATCTTGTTAGGGCTAGAATTTGTGCAAAAAAGGATACCAAAGTAGCCAAGCAACGAATTCAAAGTATTCTTTCTGAGAACAGGGAAAATATAAGAGAAAAGATGTGGACTGTTCGCCACAGAATATGGATCGCGAATCAATCATTTCCGCTCACTTTACAGCAAATCGCTTATGAACACTATCGACAAAGCTTAGAGCAAATAGAAAGTCGAATAGAGTAACTAGACCAAGAGATTGAACGATTGCTCCCAAATTTGTCATTGTATAATCTCGTCAATCAGCTAAAAGCTTTAAAAGGTGTTGGACGCACTATCGCCATTTCAGCCGTTGCTGAATTAGAAGATTTTTCTCGATTTAGTAATCCTAAACAAATAATGGCATTCCTTGGATTGATAACAGGTGAATACTTGAGCGGCAGCGTAACACGTAAAGTTTGGATCACTAAAGCGGGTAATGTGGAACTGAGACGATTATTGTATGAGGCAGCATGGGCCAATAGAAATAATGCCAAGGTTGGCAACTGGTTAGTCACCTATCGACCGGATAGTGTTTGCCAAGAAGCTAAAGATATCTCTTGGAAAGTTCAATAACGTTTATGTTTCCGTTATCGAAACTTGGTGGAAAAAGGCAAAAACTCGCAGGTGACTATTACGGCTGTTGGGCGATAATTACTTGGATTCATGTGGGATATCGCGGTAATTACTCAGAATCAGAGAGTTTAAAATTTGCTTGGAAGTGAAGAGACTCAAGGTGAGTAATCCTCGTTAAAAATTTAACTCAACCACTGGGTTAGAGACTAGCAGCCAGATGGAGGTAAGCTTATTACGAAAACCATGTTGGGGCTAAAATGTGTATAACCCAAGTATTTGTTGATTCACTCTCAGGCAATTCCAACTCTGAGAATGCGCCTCGTCTCACAGAGAAGAGAGAGGTTTTGTAGAAAAACTTGAAAAGGGTCATAAGAGTTTTTCCTTCCAATGACCAGTGATTTAATTGCACGTTCCGCTAGGTTTTTGTCGATAGATAAATACCCATCTTCAACATGGCGTATCAGCTTAGGCCACTGACCCTGGATGTACTTGATAGCTTTTCCAGAGGACTCGATTCGATGATTTTCTGCGAAGTTAACCAATGATAGAGATCTTCTAACATGGGTTTTGCCTGAACTTGTCTTTTTGCCCATCGTTCTTCAACGGAAGCTGGTTTCAACCGAGCTTCCAGAGCGTACAGCTTTTGGATTTTGGCTAACGCTACGTCTGCTTTGCCGGATTTACCTTTGCTCTGAAGCTTTTTATTCTCTATGAACTTACGGCGTGCGTGAGCGAAGCAACACCAACATTGGTCACTTTCGTTAATTGTCATAAGCGGCGTAACCATCACTTTGTAGATAGCCAGATTAATTGTCTAGGAAGTTCACTGGACAGGCTTTCTCGCGACTGTTTTGATAGTCGAACAAGACGATATTTTTCATGTCAGGGAGTTTAGCTTCGGGGGAGTCGGCTCCCGAGCAGTACAGCCACATATAACATTGCTTGTCTTCCTTGAGCACATTGAGCGGCGTTTCGTTGGTCTGAACCACTACTTGTTTGAGTAACTGAGTCTTCAGTGCCTGATAAAGTGGTTTGAACTTTTCACTCACCTGGATTACCCACCTTGCCACGGTCGTTCTCGATAACTCGATACCTGATTGGGTGAGTAAGGTTTCCTGACGATACAGCGAAAGCGCATACTGATATTTACCTAAAATAGTGTTGGCAAGCAGACTTTCGGCAGCGAAGCTTTTGGGGATGATGCTTATCGGTGCGGGTTGTTTGTGAATGTGGCTTTTTTCAGCCGTTTGTACCACAGGGCAAAGCCCGTTTTATCCCGTTACAACACTTTGACTTTGTCGCGTTGTTTATTGGTAAATAGGAACAGCGCACTTGTGCCTAATGGTAAACCCGTTTCGAACTCGATAATGACCGGATAAGCCATTGATGGATTTTCTAGAATCCACATACTCCCGACACAAGTAAACATTAGGAGCTTTCAGCATCCGTTACTTGACAGTGCTCCGATTTACTCTGCCAAATATGAGGCAGGTGTAACCTGTGGAATGCTGAGTTCAACGTCATTAATAAATAATGTCATGTTGGCGACGGGAGTTTGATCCATCCGGTAGCGTGTCGTTTGTTTGACGACTTCAGCTTTGATAAAGCCACCAGTTTGAGATTGCCCAGCGCACTGCAATTGTTGACGGTTTGCATAAAAGGTCGAAAGACTCAGATTATGGCGCTCCAGAAAACACGCTGGGATAGTTGACTGAATTCTTATTGCTCGAACAGGTTTTTCCATTCTTGGTCGGTACGTCGTTTTGCAATTTCAGATCTCCTGAGATTGGGAGATTTGATCTTAGGACGTACCGATATTGATTAGAATGTGGGGGAATGGGGCGGATACGTATTTCTAGTTTCAGCATTTTATGCAGCTTTTATGAATGATAGAAAAGGCAAATAACCGCACCTGCGCTAAGCGGTATCACAAAATGACCGCTATATCTGTCTGCGGTAGCTTTTTGCCTGAAATTTATGTCAGCAATAGTCTTTTGCCACAGTTCGAAGGCGATTTGCTAATTATGGAAGTTGATCTGCGACTTTTGGAAGACGAAGTTCTGAATGTGGAAGAGGTTTTTTTAAGGTGTTGTAAGGATTATCTGCAACAGCATACCGCTTTTGGCGCTCGCTCCTTATATTAAAATTATAACTCTATAATAGTTATAACAGTTATAATAGTTATAACATAATTTTTTAAATATTGATAGGTCCAGGGTTGATCTTTTTGTTGAGTTGTTTTTTACATTTACGTGTGAAATAGCGTCATTTAGGTTAACTATCAAGTATTTTAGCAGCAATTCTTAGATGCACATTACTGGTTTAAGATCACGGATAAACGCTGAAGTGCTACATAAATATGCACTTTTTGCTGTTAAGAATTAGAAAGCAGCATAGCTGCTTTCCTCTAACCTAAGGTATATTCATACATTCAGCGTTCACCTACATTTTTTATCTGTACCCCAATTTTATCTCTCTAAATCGATTGGAGTGGTATAGCTAGAGGCCACGATTTATTCATGTGCATGATAGGTTTCTTGACTTCCTATTTGGTTGTAGAGATACATCTACAATACATTCATTACTCTTATATTTATAATATTTTATTACATTTATTATGGGGCGAATTCTATAAGTGTCGATTTATGTCATGTTTTTTTAACGAATAGTGATTATGTGAGAGGCTTTAGTCACATAAAGCAATTTATAGCATAGAGTTTTATTTGTATTATTTTATGATTTATTCCGTTAATTTTAGCAAAAGTTAACTATCACAAAAAAAATTACACACTAAACAATAAATACTTAATGCTGTGTATTTCAGTACTTAGGTGAAAAACTGGATAAAATTATGAAGTATAACAATCTCGCTTTGATGATCTCTACAGCCCTTTTAGCAACTAGCGCATCTGCTGCCTCTTTGGATTTTAGACAAGAATACAAACATGAGTCTGAAAGTTATGCGAGTCGTGTGAAAATAGGCGGTAGCGCAGGTAACCACTATTTTGGCGTTGAAGCAAAGCAAAAAGGCAATCCTTTTGACGAAGGTTGGGAGTCCGGAGACAACGAATTTGACTATGGTTATAATCTAAAATTAGACGAACACTGGCTACTGCAACCTGGTATGCCCGTTACTTTTGGTAGCGATAAGGTGACGTTCAAACCGCAAGTTCGCCTCCAATATTCATTTGACTCAGGGTTAAAAGCGAAGCTTCGATACCGCCATGAGATCAAGAAATATACTGATGACGCAGGTACTGATACAGAGCAAAAAAGTAAAGTAACAGCGAATCTTGATTATGGGTTTGAAAATCTAGCTGTGGGTTTGGAAGCCAACTATGAAAAAAGTTTAGATGACGTTATTTTCTTTGATAATAAAGATAGTAACTGGGATGTAAACATGAAGATCAGCTATAAAGAAGCTGACTGGGCATGGAAACCTTATGTAGAGTTCGGTAACGTATCGGTTTCTTCGACGAGTGGAGACCGACAACTAAGAAGTCGTGTCGGTTTAACTTATAGCTTCTAGGTTTAACCTTTCAAAAGTTGTTAATGCCCTTCAATAATCTTGAAGGGCATTTCTATTTATAGACTTAAATACTTAGTCGGTACATTGTACCGATGGTAGAGTTACCTTTGGGTGTCACTCTGGCTTGTTGTGCAAGCAGTAATTCCGCAGTTGCTACTGCATCAGCTAATGCGTTATGGCCGTTGTACTCCGGCAGCCCATACCTTGAACGGGTTGCGGATAGTGTTACATCTATTGGTTCTCCAGAGTTTGCAGTCTTTTCGAGTCGCTTTTCTATTGTTAATGTATCGAGCCACATTAGTGGCGGTGGGCTAATACTGAATACACAGTGTAGATATTGATTTAGAAAATTCTTTTCGATCATACTTCCATGCGCTACCAATAGCTTTCCCTTGGCGCTAGACAAGAAATGTTGAATGGCATCATGAATGGATACCCCACCAAGAAGCATCTGAGGTGTTATGTGATTAATAACTGCCGTCTCAGGTTTTATTTGAGAACCACTATCGATGTACATGTGTTGTGATGTTGATAGATCTACTTGATTACCGATGATTTCTACCCAACCAATAGATAGAATTAGGTCTTCTTCTGAATCTAAGCCAGTTGTTTCGATATCTAAAACTATTAATGATATCTCAGACAAGTATTGATCCACTGAGAAAGCATCGTCCTTAATGAGGTCTTTAATTGGGTCGGGTAAAACGTTTTGTTGCAGATAGTTTGCACGTTGTCGGTTAAGTCGAGCACATGGATGAAAATAGTTGACTAAACACCTCATTGAGTCGCTCCGAATCGTAATTTTGCGGCTTCTTGCAGATCGGCGATGATGCGGAAAGCATCCTTCAAGTGTTTACGTTCAAAACTTCCGAATGTGTTTGGGTCAATATGATTGTCGGGAACTCCGCCACTTTTAAGTGCCTCTAGTTGATGAGCAAAGCGAAATGATGAAATAAACTGGTAGGCGTTAGTTATATTTTTATAAGCGTCATCACTTAACATGCCTTTTTCGTTGGCATTTTTAAATCGTTCATCAGTGCCTGAAGAGTTGCATGCGACTGAAAGACCATAGATTCGAGCTAGATCTATTATTAAATTGATAGCGTATTTCTTAACATTTAGGGTCTTCTTATTCTCTCCTGACTTCTCCAAAACTAAGCTGTTAAATATCCCTAAAGGAGGGTTTACGGAAACAGCGTCATTGACCAGCATAGATAAGAATTCTTTGTTTTCATTGATATCTGAGTGAAGTTCATTTCGTAAAACTTGCTCGAAATTCTTGTTCCCGAAAACTGTCCGTATTTCAAGAAAAACGGTTATGTTCAGTAGGCGTTCATATTCAGGGTTAGCGATCCATTTTTTGTAGTAGCTCTTCCATATGTGTAATGGCTGACACCATTGAGGAGTTACAGCCATAAATTTTCCTGGACACAATGGGTAATCGCAACTTGCCAGACCTTTAGATACCATCATTGCTAGGTGCTTAAAGTAAATCTTATCGTTTGCCGTTGCGTTATCTGCTAGGACTATCGCGCTATCTTGATCAGATAACATATGCACTTCATTTCGTGCATGCGAACCCGCGACTATCCAGGAAAAATCACATGGTGGAGGTCCTAATTTATCAATAGCTATTTGGATTAGTCGACGAGTGTATGCATCCATTATCATTGTCATCACTCTTCCTATGATTTCTGGAGACACTTTGCCTTCAACTAAAGCTTCAAATATAGCCTGACGTTCTGGTGTGTAGCTTGACAGCGATTTAACGCTACCAGCGTATTTAATTTTTTCTATTAAAAATACCGCTTGAACTCGGTGATTTTGTACCAAGTGACTTGTTGTTAAAATTCCAACTACCTTATTGTCTTTTACGACAGGCAGGTTGCGAATGTTGTGTTGCATCATGATAGAAGCAGCATGTAGCACTAAGTCCTCTGGGTGGACAGTGAGAGGGTCTTTGGTTATGACGGTAGATATTGGATTATCAATGCTTACACGTTGTGATATTACTCGCTTTGTCATATCGCGATCTGTAATAACACCTATGATGGTTTCATGGTTATAAACAACCGCGCAGGGAGAACATTTTTTCATCATTTCAGTAGCAACAGCTTGAATCGATTGATTAGCTTGAACGACAGCAACTTGCCGACTTGCGATGTCACTTACTTGCTTTATAAATAGCCCTTTTTCTTTATTCGACCATACAACATCTAAGGCGGATTTTAGGCGAAGTTGAGCTTGAGAAGCGAAATGCTCAGCAAGCTCAGGGTGAACAGAGAAAAGCCTCTGTAAAGCGCTATTAGGTACTACGTATACTAATGAATTTTCAATAGCGATTGCTTTATACTGCTTACTTGGTTCGATATCATTTCCTAGGAAAGTAAATCCAAAAAGATCATCTGCTTCAAGTTTTGCTCTTAGTACACCATTGTGTTTACGTTGTTCAATGGAACCTGTACGAACTATGTAAAGACATTTTTCTTGGTCACAGACGTAAGGTTCAATTACCTCACCTTTTCTCAAGTATCTGATTTTGATGTCTGACGCTAGGCTGCGTAGGGATTTCTTTGGTATTTTGTCGAAAGGGTCTATTTGACTAATGAATTGTAAGATATTTGGTAATAAGGATTCAGTCATCAGGAAATTCTCTCGCTTTATAATTGTATTATTATATGCTCAATTTGGTGAGTTTTCCCTGAAGTAGATTACATTTTTACGATTGGTACATTATTGATATTCTTCATTTGAGCCAAAAAAGCACGTGATGTTCACGTGCTTTTGCAATTTTAAGTCTATTTAACCAACTTCCGCTAATCTGTGTTTTGAATCTAACAGATGGTCGATTGATGCCTGGCGGGCTTTTTCAGCATTGCCTGCCATTATTGCTTCATAGATATTTCGATGCTCATTGATACAAGTGCTGCCTTCTTCAGAGGAATGGGCAATGAAGTTAATGAACATTGTTGTTAATACATGACCAAATGGTAAGAAGAAGTCATTACCTGTTGAGTTAAAGATAATGCTGTGGAATCGAATGTCTACATTCATCCAGCGTTTTTTATCTAGCTCATCCTCATTGGCAACTTCTAACATGTCTTGAAATGCTTCTGATAGCTCAATACGTTGCTCTGCTGTCGCATTTTTTGCGGCCAGTGCGCAGGCTTCTGGTTCAATTGCTCGTCTTAAACCCAGAAATTGGTGACAAAATTGATCTATTTCAGTTAGACCATCCATCCACTCGATGAGCTGTGGGTCAAGAAAATTCCAGTAAGCTCTATCGATAACGCGTGTACCTACTTTAGGACGTGATTCCAATAGTCCTTTTGACGTTAACAGTTTTACCGCTTCACGAAGAGCTGTTCGGCTAATACCAAATTGTTCGCAAAGTACCATTTCACCTGGAAGTATGGAGCCTTGGGCAATTTTGCCAGATAAAATACTACGAGCAATTTCACGCGCAACTTGAACGTGAAGGCTACGTTTTGAACCGGATATAGAGTGGAATTCGCCAGACATAAAATCACTTTTCGCTAAATATGTATTATTTAAGCCGTAATATAGCATTAGTGATAGAAGTCACCAAGCAGATGTTTGTGTTCCATGTAGCAAACAGAACTTAAATCTAGTTGTTGCTTATCAAGGTTGGCTATCCAGTTTAGCTTAGTTACACGGAATACGAGTCTAGATAATATTTAAAACTAATTGTCAAATTCTAGTGTTATTGTATTATTTATTTAAATGACAAAGAACTGATGTTTGAGCTTGAAACAAACATTTGGAGAGCGTTGGATGATCGAGTATTCAAGTTTAAAACAGTCGGGTTGTAAAATTCATGTACAAATAGCCACAGAAATTGCGTGTAAAATCCTTTCTGGTGAGTTAAATCCTAACGAGAAGTTACCAAGTGAAATGGAATTGTGCAGCACCTTTGGTGTAAGCAGAACTGCGTTGCGCGAGTCTTCTAAGTTACTTTCTGCAAAAGGTTTAATTGCAGCTAAGCCTAAGATAGGTACGATCGTGTTACCCAGACACCATTGGCACTTTCTGGATCCTCAGCTCTTAGAATGGATAAAAGGGCTTAACGATAATCAGAGGTTTTTGGCTCAATTTTTAGGACTTCGTAAAGCTATTGAACCAGAAGCCTGTGCGTTGGCAGCAAAGCATGCAACAGTTGAGCATAGAAAAGAACTTTCTGTTATCTTTCAGCAAATGGTTTTGGCTGCTGAAGAAATTAACTATGATGAATGGATTAAAAATGACCATTTATTCCATCAAACTATTTTCTTAGCAACTCAGAATCACTTTTTTCTACCATTTAGTAATATCCTTTCTACTATTTTTAAGTTGTTCATCAATCACTCCTCAGAGGGTGGTCGCTTCTGTTTAGACGAGCATCGAGTTATTTACGATGCAATTATGGCTGGTAACAGTATACAGGCCAGATTAGCGTCACAAGCACTACTTCAAGATGATAATCAAAAGTTGTCCCGGTTAGGTGTCGTGTGACATAGAACGAAACGATACTAGCAGTTCTCAATGTAATCGCTAATAATTCTATAGGAAGATGTCCGTGCTCCTTTCTCCTTATGTGAAACGAAATTTATCTCTAGCTTGGCCACTTGCGTTTAATGCACTATTGATGCAATCCGCTTTAATGATTGATACCTATTTAGTAACTCCTCATGGTGAGATTTCACTTGCTGCTCTCGGAATTGCAACAACGATAATCTCGTTCATTTTGGGTATTCAAATGGCGTTAGCTAATGGTTCTCAATTGGTGCTAAGCCGTTCGGTTGGGGCTGGGACCAAAGGAGTAATAGATAAAGGATTTTGGGCCGCATTGCTTATCAATATGTCTATATCCGGCATGTTCTACTTAGTTTTAATGCAATATAGCGATGTTTTGATTCGTACTTTAACCAGTGAATCCGACATTCTTTCTGAAACGAGAAGCTACCTGAGTGTAGCGAAGTATATAGTCGTTATTAATGCAGCCACGCAAGTAATGATTGCATTGTTTAACGCTCTTGGCAGAACCAAAGTTCCTTTTAAAGGTTACTTATTTGAGCTTCCAATTAATGTTATAACTTCTTACGTGTTAATTAACGGTATAGGTAGCTTCGGTGGGATAGGCGTTACCGGTGCTGCCGTGGGTAGCTTAATAGCCATTGTCATCCGGCTACTTTTTTTAACCACTTGTATTTACTTTGAATCGGCACTGACTCTTCGTTTTACACTTATTAAAAGTGTAATAGGGTCTAATGTTGTTAGTCACTTTAAAGAGATCTTTCCTGTAGCAGCGAATGTAACCATGCTTCAAATAGGAGCGACGGTATATATGTTGTTGTACTCTCAATTAGCTATAACATCTTATATAGCTATGACGATAGTGATGCCATGGATTAAAGTTGGCACGCAGTTCATAACAGCATGGGCGTTAACATCCGCTATTAATATCAGCCAAGCCATAGGCTCTCGTGACATTTCAGACTTAAATAAAAATGTGAATGTAAGTATCAGGATGGCGGTGCTTATATCATGTTTTTCAGCTTTGTTTTTTTTGCTGCTTAGTATTTCGTTACCAAGTATTTACCCAGATCTAGATACTTCTATCTATGACTCTCTTTCTATCATTGCACCTTTGTATATTGTTTTACCGATTGTTCGGGGTTACAACACCGTGCATGGGCATGTTCTCAGAGCTTTAGGTAAAACGACGGAAGTTTTTAAGGTCAATTTCACTGGACAATGGGTTATTTCAATCCCTCTGTGTGCCCTTGTTATCTTATATTTTGAACTATCGATATTTTGGGCGTTTGCTGTTATGCCTTTGGAAGAAATCGTTAAGGTATACCCATTCAGGTACTTAGCTAGGAAAACTCTTAATGGCTTTACTTTAGAACAAGTAGATAACCTTATGTATGATTAATTACTTTTATGGATATGATTTTTCCTACTTTCTAAAATCTATGCACAGATCAAAATGGTTTGTTTTGTATTACAAAATAAACCTTTTTGATTTTACAGTGCGTAAACCTAAAATCTTTTATTGTCATGTTTTTATTGGTTTTATTATTTATTTATCGATTTTTTTGAGTAGATGCTGTGATTTTTTACCTTACTTGTATGATTTTTCGGTTTTAGATAAATTTTACCCATATCACGAAATTGACATATTGTACTACAAATAGATTCTAACCTTGGCTATTATCCATTTCGACATAAAACATATTTAAAAAGGTCGAGGATATGGAACTCAATACATTAGTTGTTGGCATCTATTTTCTATTCTTAATTGCAATAGGATGGATGTTCAGAACATTTACAAGTACAACCAGTGACTACTTCCGAGGCGGCGGTAGCATGCTATGGTGGATGGTCGGTGCTACGGCATTCATGACGCAGTTTAGTGCTTGGACTTTCACCGGTGCAGCCGGTAAGGCATATAGCGATGGTATGGCTGTTGCGATGATCTTTGTAGCGAATGCTTTTGGTTACTTCATGAACTACGCTTACTTCGCTCCTAAATTTCGTCAATTACGTGTTGTGACGGTAATTGAAGCAATCCGTATGCGTTTTGGTAAACAAAATGAGCAGGTATTTACTTGGTCAAGTATGCCAAACAGCATTGTTTCTGCGGGTGTATGGCTAAATGCTCTTGCGATTATTGCTTCTGGCATCTTTGGCTTTGATATGGAAACGACGATTGTCGTAACTGGTCTTGTTGTACTGGTAATGTCTGTAACTGGTGGTTCATGGGCGGTAATTGCATCTGACTTTATGCAGATGGTTATCATCATGGCGGTTACAATTACTTGTGCAGTTGTTGCGATTATTCAAGGTGGTGGTGTTGGTGAAATTGTCAGCAATTTCCCTGTGCAAGAAGGCGCATCTTTTGTTTCAGGGAATGACCTAAACTACGTGAGCATTTTTGGTATCTGGGCATTCTTTATCTTTGTAAAGCAGTTCAGTATCACAAACAACATGCTTAACTCTTATCGCTACCTTGCAGCGAAAGACTCTAAAAATGCGAAGAAAGCTGCTCTGCTAGCATGTGTCTTGATGACAATGGGGCCAATGATTTGGTTTATGCCTTCTTGGTTTATAGCAGGTCAAGGTGTTGATCTCGCGCTTCAATATCCTGAGGCTGGTTCAAAAGCGGGTGATTTTGCGTACTTATACTTTGTTCAAGAGTATATGCCAGCAGGCATGGTGGGCTTACTGATAGCGGCAATGTTTGCAGCAACCATGTCTTCTATGGATTCAGGTCTAAATCGTAACTCAGGTATTTTTGTTAAGAACTTCTATGAACCGATTCTTCGCCCACAGGCGACAGAACAAGAGCTGGTGACAGTTTCTAAAATTACTTCAGCAGTATTCGGTGTGGCAATTATCTTAATTGCACTGTTTATTAACTCGTTAAAAGGTCTAAGCCTGTTTGATACCATGATGTACGTTGGTGCTCTAATCGGCTTCCCTATGACAATTCCAGCTTTCCTTGGTTTCTTTATTAAGAAAACACCTGATTGGGCTGGCTGGGGTACTTTGGTGGTAGGCGGTATTGTTTCATACACAGTAGGTTTTGCCATCAACGCAGATATGGTAACTAGCTGGTTTGATTTAGAAACACTGACCAAGCGTGAATGGGCTGATTTGAAAGTAGCTATTGGTTTAATTGGACACATTGTTTTCACTGGTGGATTCTTCATTGTGTCAACATTGTTCTACAAGCCATTATCAGAAGCACGTCAGAAAGATGTTGATAAATTCTTCGAGAATCTTGATACACCATTGGTCTCAGAGTCTAGTGAACAGAAAAAGCTGGATAACAAACAACGTAAGATGCTAGGCACACTAATTGCTGTTGCTGGTGCAGGTATTATGGCTATGTTCCTATTACCAAATCCATTATGGGGACGTTTTGTGTTTATCCTTTGCGGTGCGATTGTAGCTGGTGTTGGTGTCCTATTGATAAAAGCAGTTGATGAAAAACCTGAAGTAGTACAAACCGCTACTGAAAGTTAATCAAATGTATTAATGATAAGCGGTCATATCGATGACCGCTTTTTTTTTAAGATTTTTAATTTAAATAATAAATAGTGGAACGACCATGAAGAATATAAAAAGGAAAAGTGCGTTATCTTTAGCTATTACATTCGCTTTGTTTAGTGCTGGTTGTTCAAGCACGGCAGAAAACCAAAAGCGATCAGAGATTCTTACCCCTGTAGCTATTGAAGCTAGTGGTCACGATGGTAATGGTCCCGAAAGAATGACTGATCAAAATATCAAGACTCGCTGGTCGGTAAACGGGCTTGGTGAGTGGGTTGTATTTGACTACGGCAAAGTTCAAGAGTTTGACGCGATTCGTGCGGCCTTTCACAAAGGCAATGAACGTAAAACTAAATTTGATCTTCTAGTGAGTACCGACGGAGAAACGTGGACAACAGCTTTAAAAAACCAACAAAGTTCAGGCGCGGTTATTGGGTATGAACGTTTTGAATTTAAGCCATTACAAGCTCGATATATAAAATATGTTGGATTAGGTAATAGTGCTAATAACTGGAACAGCGTGACTGAGCTTGCCGCTTTAAATTGTACCTTAGATGATTGTCCAACAAGCCATGTCATCACCCCTGATGTTATTGCCGCAGAGCAAGTAATGATTGCTCAAATGAAAGCAGAAGCAAAAGCGAAGAAAGATGTAAGGAAGGATCTGCGAAAAGGCAATTTTGGGGTTCCTGCCGTCTATCCTTGTCAAACAAGCATTAAATGCGATACGAACAGCGTGTTACCTAACGCAAGTATTCCCAATGAGCCTTTACCTGGGAACGCACCTAGTCAGAATTTTGATTTAACTACTTGGTATCTATCACAACCATTTGATCATGATAAAAACGGAAAACCTGATGATGTCTTTGAATGGGATTTAGCAAATGGATACCAGCACCCAGACGTTTTCTATACCGCGACTGATGGTGGGCTAGTGTTTAAGTCTTTTGTTAAAGGTGTTCGCACATCTAAGAATACCAAATATGCTCGAACGGAATTACGTGAGATGCTGCGTAAAGGTGACATGTCTATTCCAGTTCAAGGCGTCAATGGAAATAACTGGGTATTCAGTTCTGCACCTCTCGAAGACCAAAAATCCGCTGGGGCAATAGATGGAGTGCTAGAAGCAACATTGAAGATTGATCACACTACATCAACAGGTGAAGCTGGAGAAGTTGGCCGATTTATTATCGGTCAAATCCATGATCAGGATGATGAGCCAATTCGTCTGTATTATCGAAAATTGCCTAACCATGATAAAGGCACGGTTTACTTCGCTCATGAAAATACACTGAAAGGAACCGATACATATTATGACCTTGTGGGTGGTATGACTGGTGAAATTGGTGATGAAGGTATTGCCCTTGGAGAGACGTTTAGTTATCGAATTGAAGTTGTTGGTAATACTATGACCGTTACGCTCATGCGGGATGGTAAAACTGATATTCAACAGATTGTGGATATGAGTGAGAGTGGTTATGACGTAGGCGGTAAGTACATGTACTTTAAAGCGGGTGTTTATAACCAGAATATTACTGGTGATTTAGATGATTATGTTCAGGCAACTTTCTATCAACTAAAAACTTCTCACGATACGTATTAATTTCTTCATTTAACTAATACCCCTTCATATCTTGGAAGGGGTATTAGGCTGTTTAAGCCCGAAATAAAGATAGTAGGTAAATAAATATGACAAATTTAAGTGAACAAGCTGCTTCAGAGTTATTAAACCGTCGTGTAGCAGGTATTAAAGCCTCAAGGCTTGATGAAAAATTTCGTCCAGGCTGTGTCGAAGATGCGGTCAGAATTCAATCTTCAATGATCGATTTACACTCTGATAAAGTTGGAGGATGGAAGTGTTTGCAGCCGCTCGCTGAAGACAAATTTGTACTAGCTCCAATTTTTTCTAATACCGTTCAACGTGGTGATTGTTGTGAATTGTTTAAGGATAATGGTGTAGTAAGAATCGAACCTGAGATTGCATTTGTTCTTGCTAAAACGTTACCAGCTAATGAAGATGGCTATAGTGAAGTCCAAATCAATGAAGCGATCGGTTCTTGTCATATGGCTCTAGAACTAATGCAGTCACGATTTGCAGATGATAGTGGTGCTGAATTTTTTGAAAAACTTGCTGACGGCTTGATGAATCAAGGGTTGTTCATTGGCCCTGAGGTTGCCCGCGACAAAGCGTTCGATGCAAGTACAATTGATATTACCGTCGTACAGGCAGATAATATTCAGAAATTTTCTGGTAAGCACCCTAATAACCTTGCTCAATCACCGATTTATTGGTTCATTAATTACATGACTCGCCGAGGTGTGGATTTTCAAGCTGGGGAAGCGATCATCACAGGTTCATATTGTGGAATCGTTGAAGTTGAATTTGATAAGCCAACCAAGATTACTTATGACGGTATAGGTGAATACACGGTAGAGTTTAAAGAAAAGAACGATTAATAATCTTAATTTAAATTACTAAATAGTAATGCCCACTTAGTCTCTTTCTAAGGTGGGCATTTTTATGAGGTTAACTATTGAATTAAGCCAAAAGCTCTCGGCAAGCTTAAACTGATTTCAGGAATGAAGGTAATAAGTATAAGCGTCACAATAAGTACTGCGCAGAACGGCATAATAGATTTAATTACATTTTCAATTCTCGCACCGCTGACACTGCATCCGACAAATAGTGCTGTACCTACTGGCGGAGTGGCTATGCCTATGCACAGGTTAAAAATCATCATCATTGCGAAATGGATAGGATGCATTCCCAACTGGGTTGCAATCGGCATGAATATTGGTGTGAAGATCAATACTGCCGGTGTTAAGTCCATAAACATACCGACAATCAACAAAATAATATTCATTAGAATTAAGATGATTATTGGGTTATCAGAGATAGAAAGCATCCAGTCACTGATCATGCCGGGTAACCCAGTGAACGCCATTGCCCATGACATGATGGTTGATGCGCCAATTAGAAACAGCATTATTCCTGTTATTTCTGCTGTTTCAACACAAATTTTACGTAATGCAGAGATATCTAATGAACGATAAACTAAGGAAAGAAAGAAGGCATAGAGAACGGCAATACATGCCCCTTCTGTCGCAGTAAATACCCCACCAATAATGCCTCCAATAACTACCACTACTAAACCAAGACTAGGTAAAGCACGCCAAGTCGTTGTTAGCGCTTGTGATAATGTTGTTTTTTCTGTAACGCTTTTATAGCCTTTTTTCTTTGCAATAAAATACGCGACAATCATACAGCTAATGCCCATCAATATGCCAGGTACGTAACCGGCGATAAATAGGGCAGCAATCGAGGTTCCACCACTTACTACGGAAAACACGATGAGTGAGTTACTTGGTGGAATAAGTAGTCCAGCAGGGCAAGAGGCTACGTTGACTGCTGTTGAAAAAGATTTGCTATAACCTTCTTTTTCCAGCTCTGGTTCCAATGTTTTACCCACGGCTGCTGCCGCTGCAACGGCAGAGCCTGAAACTGAGCCAAATAACATATTTGCGATTACATTGACATGAGCTAGTGAGCCTGGAAGACGTCCAACTAATAACTTTGCAAAATCAACCAAACGCTTAGCAATACCACCTCTGTTCATAATATTCCCGGCCAGTATAAAAAACGGTATTGCGAGTAAACTAAAGCTGTCGATACCCGTTACGATTTTTTGACCAGCGGTCATAAGTGCAATATCAAAAGGCATGATGGTGCACATAATTACAAGGGAAGATAAAGCAATGGCGATGGCAATAGGAATACTAAACGCTATTAGAAGCATAAACAGGCATAATAACCAAAAACCGACGGAGATATCCATACAGCTTATCCTCTCTCGTTAGAAGGTGTTGTTAATAAATTAGCGATATTAATGAGAATATAAACGCCCATTAGAGAGCCAGCTAACGGCAATATAAAATAGACATACGACATCGGTATTTGTAGTGCAGGAGAATATTGCATAGTGGTTCTTCCCATTAACTGCATGCCGCCTTTTATCATCGCTAGAAAAACAAACGATAGTGATGTCAGGTGAATTAAAATATAACTAATTTTTTGAAATTTTTTGTTTATTGAGTGTATGAATAACGTAATAGCTAAATGTCCATTCTTACCAAATAAGTAACTAGCGCCGAGTAACCCAAACCAAATCATAAGATAACGAGCCAGTTCATCGGTAAACGAACTTGGATCATTTAGTACATAACGACTGAACACTTGCCACGTAACTGTAATGACAAGGAGAACAAGAGAAATACTACAAAATGTTAGAATTACTTTATCTAATAAACTCTTGAATTTTATTATATTAGCATCCATTTTTTTGCCTTAGATAAACGTATTTATTAAAAGAGCTGAACTTGATAAGCTCTTATTTTTTTTGCTAATGAAATGATATTGCGACTTGATAATGTTAAAGAATCAAGTCGCTATTTTTATTGACGGTGAATAGAGTTTAATTACATGTTCTGTATAGCTTCTACGTAGTAGCTTAATTTTGGATCTTTCTGTGCATCTTCAATCATTGGCTGTACTTTAGCTCGGAATTTTGACTTATCGACCTCGACAAACTTCACGTCAAATTTTTTGGCTATTCCCATATTTTTGCTATCTGTTTCAGCCCAAATCTTAATTTCTTCTTCTCTTGATTCAGCGGCAGCTTCTTTAACGATGGATTTTTGAGCATCAGACAGACTGTTCCAAGTAGACTCTGAAATCATGATTAGATCAGGCGTCATCATATGTTGATCCATAGAGTAAAATTTTGCTACTTCAGAGTGTTTCATTTCGACAAGGCTAGAGACGTTGTTCTCTGCCGCATCAATAACGCCCTGCTGTAATGCCGTGTAAACCTCTGTAAATGGGACAGGGGTAGGCTTCGCGCCAAGTAGGCGAACCATTTCCATCATCGTTGGCGATTCTGGTACACGGACTTTAAGTCCTGCTAAATCCTCAGGTGTCTTGATAGGTTTTGAACTATAAAAACTACGAGATCCAGAGTCGTAGAATGTTACGCCAATAAAGCCTTTACCTTTACTCGAAAGCAATAGTTTTTCAGCCGTTTCACTACGCATGAATTCATGCATGTGGTTTGAGTCTCTGAATAAGAATGGAATTGAGATAGCTTTAAATGTTGGCTCAAAAGATTCTGCAAGAGAGCCGTTGATTTTTGCCATATCGATAGCACCGGTTACAACTTGCTCTGCTTGATCTCTTTCTGAGCCTAATACGCCATTAGGAAATATTTTCACGTTCATTTCGCCCTTCGATTTTTCTTTTACTTTTTCGGCGAAAATTTGCATACCTGCATGTGCTGCACTTTCAACATTCATAGCATGACCTAACGTCAGAGTCTTGGCATTAATAGAAAATGCCATCATCACAGATACCGCTGCCAGCGTAATTAGTTGTTTTTTCATGTTCTTCTCCAGAATCGTTGTCATTTTTCCAAGGTACAAGCAGGATTTAATCATTTATCAATCCTGACTATGAGTTTTACGTCTTGTATATTTGTAATACAATAATTCAATAACTCAAATGTGGAGATCTGCACAGTTTATGCACGGGAACCTATCTATTGTGTGAGTGTGTTCACGACGTGACGTAATCAATGTCAATGGGTTGTCGGAATCAGTGAAACGTATAGAAAATGCAGTCATTACCAGAAGGAGAATGGTAAAATGGATAGACAACAGAAGATGATGAATACCAAGAATAAACAGAGGCTTGTTATGATGTGTCTAAAATAGTGTAAAAGTGGGGATAAAAAAGCCAAGCGATAGGCTTGGCTTTTGAAAGTCTACTTAGTTTGTTTTAATTTCGTTTTCTTCTTCATCTTCATTGTTGAATAAACAGAGAAAATGGCCAGTAGAATAAACCCAAGAGCTATAGGTCTTTCATATAGGAATGACCATGAATTTTCATACATGAGCAAGGATTTTCGTAAATTTGTTTCCGCCATCGGACCAAGAATGACAGCGAGCAAAATCGGTGACGCAGGAATCTCTAGTTTGCCCAATACAAATCCTAAAATACCAAACGTTATTGCGATACCTACATCAAACATAGAGTTATTGATGGCGTAAGCCCCTACAACTGATAGAAAGATGATAATAGGGATCATGAGTAGTTTGGGTACTTCGATAATACGGCAGAAAAAACGAATACCAACCAAGCCTACTATAAGCATTACAACGTTGGCGACTAGCATAGAGCTAAATACGCCATAGACAACTTCTGGATTTTGAGCAAAAAGCAGTGGTCCTGGTGTTAAGCCTTGTACGATCAATGCACCAAGTAAGACAGCAGCAACAGCATCACCGGGAACACCTAATGTGAGCAGAGGTACAAGTGCTCCGCCTGTTACACCATTGTTACCAGATTCAGCAGCAGCTAAGCCGCGAACTGAACCCTTACCAAACTCATCTGGGTTTTTCGAAACGCGCTTTGCCTCGTTGTAACATACGAACGCTGATATATCTGCCCCAGCGCCTGGAACGGAACCTATTGATGTGCCTAAAAGTCCGCTTTTAATTGCTGTAGGCAGCATATCTTTTAAATCTTTTTTGCTTAACAACTTATGGTCGAACTTGGGTATTTCTGTACGCTTTTCTGTCAGTATCTGTTCAATCTGATTGATGGCTTCAGAAAGTGCGAAGAGGCCAATAAGGACTGGTATTACGTTAATACCGCTATAAAGATCCATCACACCGAATGTAAAGCGCGGAACGCTGCTTATTGGGTCTAAACCAACGGTTGAAATCAAAAGACCAATGGTTCCCGCTAGTAGCCCTTTCAGTACGTTTTGCGCTGACACACTAGCTATAATTGTTAAACCGAAAAGAGCGAGTGCAAAGTATTCAGGCGCATTAAAGCGTAAAGCAAAATTTGCCAACAAAGGCGCTATCGCAATAAGTACTATCGTACTTATCATTCCGCCTACAAACGATGCAACAGCAGAAATGCTTAATGCTCGAGCAGCCTGACCTTTTTCTGCTAATGTGTACCCATCAAGAACTGTTGCGGCTGAGGCTGGTGTTCCTGGAGTTTTTAGCAGAATTGCTGCAATTGAACCTCCGTAAATACCGCCAATGTAAACACCAATCAGCATCACGAGTGCTGGAGTGGAACTCATACCAAAGGTGAATGGAAGTAGTATCGCAACACCCATGGTTGCCGTTAAACCGGGTAAAGCACCAAGTATGATGCCACCGATCACCCCGAAGATTAATACAGGCAAAACTTCTGGGCTAAATGCCGTGAGCAAGCCATTAAATAGATACTCGATCATAATGCCTCTCTAAAACAAAGTGCCTTGAGGAAGTGATATGTAGAACACTTCTCCAAAGAGGTAGTAAACAGAAAATACGAATACCCAAGCAACGACGTACATAATCGGCTTTTTAACTTTGAAAAAGAGTAGGTATGAGGTAAATGCAATTAGACTGGCTGGTAAGTAACCTAATGAATTGATTAAAAATGCATAACCGATGAGAAAAGCAACGGCAAACCCAACCATTTTTGAAAAGATGCTTGTTTGTGTTTCGGTCTTTGTTTTTAACTTATTCTGAATGATAAGAGCAATGCAGATTATGATTTGGAAAATCACAATTACTGCGGGAAAAAACTTGGCGTCAACGCTTGCGTCTTGAAAACGTGGTTCCGCAAATTGCGAAATGACAACAAGCGTTAGTGCGCTAAGAACGATAACTATAGATGGAAATACCAAATTTCTATTGAGCATGTTGGTGTCCTATAAAACGATGAGCACCCTAAAAGGGCGCTCAAAAAGAACAGTATTAGTTAATTAATGTACCTAGTGCTTTCGCATCTTTTTCTACGAATTTAGTAAACTCTTCAGCATTCATATTGTGGATTGTCATCGCCCCTTTTTCCATGAAGTCTTTGAATTCGTCTGAAGCCATTGCTTTATCAAAAGCATCACCTAGGATTGTGATGATTTCGTCAGGAGTATTCTTAGGTGCACCAATACCACGCCATGTACCAGTAACTACGTCTACGCCTTGCTCTTTCAATGTAGGAACGTTAGGGATGTAAGCAATTCTTTCTTCAGACATTACACCCAGAGCTTTTAGCTGACCTGAGCGTAACTGAGAAATTGCTTCTCCTGGTGTAACCATAGTGACATCAGTATGGTTGCCAAGAACTGCTGGAATTGCTTCAGATGCACCGTTGTATGGAATTGCATTAAGTTTGATATTTTGGCTTTTTTCTAAAGCCATCAGGTAAAAGTTAGGTGCCGCAGTTGACGCAAATTTTACAACGCCATCGCCTTTTTTCGCTTCGGCAATAAGGTCGTTAATGGTGTTGTATGGGCTGTCCTTGTGAACAAGAACAACTGCTGGGTCTAAGTTAACCATACGAATCAATTTGAAATCACTTGCATTATGTTGCATTAGGCCCATCTGAGGTAGAGATGCTATTTCTCGAGTCACTACGGTTAACGTATAACCGTCAGGTTTTTGCTGAGCACCAAAACTCATGCCTACAGCGCCTGCTCCACCTGTACGGTTCATCACTGAGATGTTTTGGCCCAAAATATCTTTGGCTGAGTTAGCTAGTGTTCGACCAACTGCATCAGTACCGCCACCGGCACCGAATGGCACGACTAGACGAATGTTTTTGCTAGGGTAGTCAGCCGACATCGCTGTTGCTGAAGCCATGATCCCTGCGCTTACAAATAGAGTTTTTAGTAGTTTGTTCATAATGTCGTTGTACCTTTTGTTTCTGATTTATTGTCTGAAAGTTTGTGTTGGATTGTTAAGCTTGTTTCTTTGATATTCGCTCATACATAGCTGTTCAAAGGCGATGGCTATCCAGCCGCTAATAAGCATGTCGAACCATTGTTCCACGCCACTACAAGCGACGACGACATCGCCATAGGTAAATGAACCATAGAACAACAAATCGTCTTCTCTTAGTGATGATGTATGCAGTGATTGGTTTACTAAATTTGGCTGACGGTTACGCCATGCTTGCAGAGCCTTTTTACGAGCGAAATCGTTAAAAGGGATAGTCCATTGTTCGGGGCTGCCAAGTGAGATTTCAAATAGAATGCTTTCCTCGAATGGGCTTTCCCAAGGCTTTAAACGCGGATCCATAATGACGATATGAAGTTCTTGTCGGTTAGTTTGCTCAAACAGCTTATGAATTGATGGTGTTACCAATTCGATTGCTTCTTTCGCGATGTCCAAATGGCTTTTCATTTATTGCTTATCCGTTTATATCTGAATATTTTCAATAAATGATATTGTATGATTTATTATTAACTAGGAAGTAAGGTCTGGAATGTTATGCAGATCACTGTGAACGTATCTTAGCTGTGCGCTGGCTCTTTATTTTATTAGCTTTAGTGTGATTTTTGATACGGTTTTGAAAACTCGGGATTGACTTTATGTATTACAATATGGGGTTAGTTATAGCGTGGATGTTTGTAAGTTAGTCTCCACAAAAAGCCGAAGGCATAAGCGTTCGGCTTTTTGTGAGTTAGGTTTGAAGTATGTACTAAATTAAAGCGAACGGGCCTTTCCAGCGATAAGTGGTGCCGTTGAAAGTAACATCGTGGTCATTTTCCTGTTGTTCTTCATCTAAGTTGCATATCGCTACTTGATAGTTATTGCCAGTCGTTGTTTTGATAGATACAACGGTTCCAACCTCATCACTACCGAGAATATTAACAGATTCTACTAAACCACGCGCTCCTATAGAGGCTTCTATCGACTCATTGAAGTACCCATGTGTTTCTAGCACAGATGCAAATACCTGATTTTTACCGGATTGGCGAACGATGAGTGCGGGTTCACTTTTTAGGTTAAAGTCCGGATCGTTTGCGCCTGTACGCGTAAATATTACTTCGCCACCGTTTTGAGCACTGGTTACTAGAGAATAGTAGCTAGAGTCGTGTAGCCAGCTTACTAATGAACTGCCTGCTACTGTCCCTGAAGCTAAATTCCACAAGTGCTGATATCCGTTGTTTGGACCTAATGGTTTTAACGTGGTTTCCTGCTGGTATTCAAAGTCTGTACGAATAATTTGGCCGGAGTAATGGAAAGGTAAATCGTATTGGTGCTCTTGCTCTGATTCGATTTTGTAAATATCGATAATCAGTGGTTTCTCGAATTCTTCTAGATCAGCAAGAATAATGCTGCGTTGCATATCAACGCCTTCGTAGTAGCCGGAAATTTGGCCACTCATACCTTGTAATTTCTCATTCTCTGCATTGAAAAAGTGCTTTGTGCCGAATTTACTTTCTGCTAATGCGGTATTGAAATTATTCTGTGTTTTTTGATCAACCGTTACCGTATTGTGAGCAACAGTTTGTTTACAGTAGGATTTGTTTTCCGGGATGTAGCGTCCACCAAACTTTGGTTCTACATTAACCCAACGTCCAAAACCGTAATCGTGAAGTACTTCATGCCCACGGTTGAATACACTAAGGTGCAGCCCATCGTAATGTCCATGGTCTAGTGCTGAGTGATATTGGTGATCTGAACCATGTTGTCCGAACCAAATTAGGGCCATTGTGTCATCATCCTGATCATCACGATGACGTAAAATAGTCAGGCCACCTTTTTCACCTTTTGATCCATCAGTAACATACAAACTTCCCCAGTTGAATGGTTTGATGTCATCTGTTTTTTCTACCGCATCAGAAAGCGTTTTCCCTGAAATATGAACCCATACATTTTGTTGGTGGTTTGCCATTCCTAATAATGTTTCTGCTTGCTCATAGCGATGGAAGCATACCGACGTAGCCATAATTACGCCTTCGTCATTGATTGAAATGGTTTTTGAAGAGTCATTTAGTGCGGGTAAAGTGCCATCTGGAAACGCTGTTTTAAACACCGAGTATGACGTTGTTTTAATCACGGAGTCATTGAACTCATAGATTTTCAATTCAGGTTGACGACGCTCGATTGCTTCTGCAAACAGGTAAATAGGGCGTAGTGAGAAACGGTGGTAGTAAGGCCCTTCCATGTAATAGCCATCAGGTGAAAACAGTTGGTCTAATTGCGCTAGGAAGCCACCGCTGACTTTATCTAATTTTAAGCCATAAAGAGCTTTGTCTACGGATTCTTGATCATTAATGGCATAGCCACAAATCCCAACAGCGGCCACAGCCCATAAACCATGATTGTGAACAATATCGAAATCGTGGCCGTAGATGACTACGAACAGTTCGATCATCTGTTTAAACAAGTCATTCTCAATTAGCGATCTTTGTTCTTTCTCTAACGTGTGATAGATACAACTGTAGGCACAAGAAGCATAGAGCATCCACATATTTTCGTTAAGAGTCTGATGGAATATTTTGCCTGGAGGGTTTGAGTCTCTACTGGTGTTACTTTCTAATGTTGGGTACACCTTTGCATAGGCAGTAAGCATTTCAACAATGTAATCACGATATTTTTGCTCGCCAGTGATCAGAAATAGTCTGCCTGCAAGATCCATGTGAATGTAGTTTTGTTTGTGACGATTATGCTCGTAACCACCGCCTTCACCATGGCCCGGAACTTCAATACCGATGTTAGTAATATAGTTGTCCGTTTGTGCAATATCACGAGAGAGAGCTTTTCCCAGTAGGCTATCTGTTCCCAGTGCTGTACTTAACTCTTTCGCCTCATCAAAACTGATTAAAAGTGGTTGATAGCTCATTGTTATTTCTCCTGCCCGTTTGGCTGAATTTCAACAGAATGCGAGCCAGTCCATTGATATGTTTTATCATTAATTTTTATTGTGTTATCCGTTTGATTATCAACACATGGGTTGTTGCTAACCATTACCGTAACGGTCGATTTTTCTGTTTGGATTTCGATAACACTTGCGGTTTCATCGTACCCAATGATTCGGACATCACTTACCAACCCTCTAGCATTGACGGATTGCTCAAACTCTTCATTAAAATAGCCATGTGTTTCAAGTGTTGATACAAATAAGCTTGATTTCCCTTGAGTACGTAAGATGAATGCGGGTTCACTTCGTAGATTGAAACTAGGGTCATTTGCACCAGTTCTGGTGAAGATTATTTCACTGTTGGTATTGGAACTTGTACCTAACCAAGAGTAGTACGAATTATTTTGTAGCCAGCTAACGAGTGCTGTACCTTCGATTTTACCGCTAGCCGTTTTCCATAGGTGTTGATACCCATTTTGTGTACCTAAAGTATTTAGCTCGCTGTCTGTTTTATAGGCGAAGTTCGTACGAATCAGTTGGCCATCATATTGGTGTGAATAGTCGTATTGATGTTCTGATTCACTACTTATTCTGTACAAGTCAAGTAGCAAAGGTGTTTCCAACTCTTCAATGCTCAGCATGAACACGCTTCGCTGCATTTTGATATTCTTTTGGTGATCATTGGTAAAAGCACTCATACCTTTGACTTGAGAATGATCAACCTGGAAGAAGTGTGGGTCACCATGCACTGAATCAGCACGCTCTATATCAAAATTATTCTGACACTGCTCATCAATAGTGATTGCATTGTGGGCAATTGTTTGACGCGCGTATGATTTGTTTTCATCTAAGTAACGTCCGCCAAATTTCGGTTCGACATTAACCCAGCGGCAGTAGCCGTACTCACGCAAAACTTCTTGGCCTCGATTGAAGAAGGTGATGCCTAAAGTATCGAAATGACCGTGATCCATACCATGTTGGCCATAATTCATAACGAGCTGGGAGACATCCCCGTTATTGTCTCGCATTCGAATAAATCCTTGAGCACCTTTGTCACCTTTAGGACCTTCACTGAGTTCAATACTCGGCCAGAAAGGCATACCGATCTCACGACTGTTGGATGCCTTGTCATAGGCATGGGATAGTTCAAGCCCACATGGGTGCATCCAGACAGAATCTTGGATCTTAGCCATACCCATAATATTGTCGTTTAGACCGTAATGCTTGCTGTAAACACTAACCGCTATTTGAACACCCATATCGGTAATGCCCATCGTTTTTGAAGCATCGTTGAGAGCCGGAAATTGTCCGTTTGGATAAGCAGTAGCTAATAGAGCCTGAACAGTGTTACCAATGACCTTGTCTTTGTAGTTAAAAATATCAATTTCAGGCATATGTCGATGCAAGACTTCAGCAAAGATACAGGTCGGCTGAATAGCATAACGATGATAGTAAGGGCCTTCGATGTAGTAACCGGAAGGAGAAAATAGTTGTGACATTTGAGCGAGGAACCCGCCAGTGTCATTACGTTCCTGTCCGTACACTGACATCTCTAAGTACTCGCGTTTACCAACAACGAGGCCACAAATGCCAACCGCAGCCACAGCCCAGATACCATGGTTATGGATACGGTCAAAGTCGTGGCCGTATTTTTCTGTAAACATAGCAAGCATCGGCTCAAATACACCGTCAATCACTGTGTTCCTTTCCTGCTCAGTCATTGTTGAAGCAACGCAAGAGTACGCAAGGCTAGTGAACAATAACCAGCAGTGCTCGTTGAGTATCTGGTGAAATAAACGTCCGGTAGGGTTGGTGTTTTTTTGAACATGAAAGCCGAATGTTAAGTATTTATCTGCATAAATTGCTAATAAGTCCCTAACAAATTTTGCATATTTTTTATCCTGAGTAATTAAAAACAACTGACCAGCGGTATGCATGTATAAGTAGTTTTGTTTGTGGCGATTATGTTCATAGCCGCCAGCCTCACCATGGCCTGGTACATCCAATGGTAAACGCATGAATGCATCTAACTCTTTGATGTTTCGGTCTATCGTTTTGCCCATGAGGCTTGTTGTACCAAATTCCTGTTGTAACTCCGCGATTTCCGCTTCATTCATGAGTATTGGTTTCGTCGTCATTTCAGTCACCAAGATTAAAAATAATGAAAATACCTTATCATAAAGTAATACAATATATTTGTGATTTTGGCATGTATTTGAAGAAAAAATCAAATCAAACTTGGTTGGTGCATCTAGTTCTAATTGAGGTTTTGTATAGGTTTGGCTTGTGTTTGGCAATGTTTTTTTGCCCAGCGCTTTATAAAACTCATGATGATTAAATATGATTTTTATCACACTTATAAAGTTGTATTGTATGACAATTGAGTCGAATTAAGTATTCTAAGGCCATTCAAATAGAAAACAACATCAAGTAAGCGTATTTGCGATACCGTTTTAACGTTGAGCTGTACTTGCGTTTCTTCAATTTATTAGGAGCAAAAAATGAATCCATTCTTTAATGCAGATGAACACCCATGGGAAGAGCTAGGTGATGGCTTAAAACGCAAAATTATCGGCTATACCGATGACTTAATGGTGGTTCATGTTCAATTTGATAAAGGTGCTATAGGTCATCCTCATTCACATGAAATACATGATCAGATTGGCTACGTTGTTCAGGGCAGTTTTGAAGCTGAAGTTGATGGTCAAAAGAAAATCCTAAAGCCTGGTGATGCTTATATCGCTCTTAAGCATTTTGTTCACGGAGCCGTGGCGCTAGAGCAAGATAGTATTTTGCTAGATGTGTTTAACCCTGCGCGTGAAGATTTTTTGAAATAATTTCTAAATGCAGCCGGATTGAAGATTAGGATAACTCTATGAAAACAATCAACATAGCCATTATTGGCGAGTGCATGGTTGAACTGCAAAACAAGAATGGTCAGATTCAGCAGTCATTTGGAGGTGACACTCTAAATACTGCTCTCTACCTTTCACGTTTGACAAAAAACTCGAATGTAAAAACTAGCTACATAACCGCTTTAGGTCATGACCCTTTCAGTCAAGAGATGCTTAATGCTTGGCAAGAAGAGGGTATAGATACTGGACTTGTACTCAAGTTAGATAATAAGCAACCGGGCATTTACTGCATTGAAACTGATAATACCGGTGAGCGCTACTTTCATTATTGGCGTAGTGACTCAGCAGCAAAATACGTATTTGAACAGCCAGAATCGGATTCATTGATTGAAAAACTGTTGTCTTTCGATGTTATCTATTTAAGCGGTATTACCTTAGCAATCTTAACGGAAAGCGGGCGTGCGGAGTTGTTCTCACTGCTAGATAAATTTAAGCAGCAAGGTGGCAAAGTTGCTTTTGATAACAACTATCGTCCTAAGTTATGGGCTGATTCCGAAGCTGCAATGAAGTGCCATCTAAAAGTACTTACATATACTGATATTGCACTTTTAACTTTTGATGATGAACAAATGCTATTTGGCGATGAAAAGCTTGAACAGTGTATTGAGAGAACTTCTTCCGCTGGCGTTAGCGAAATCATTATTAAGCGCGGCAGTGAAGAATGCGTTGTTGTATCTGAAAGTGACATTCAACACGTAGCTCCGAATAAGATCGATAAAGTGGTCGATACGACAGCCGCCGGAGACTCATTCAGTGCTGGCTTCTTAGCTAAGAGGTTAGTTGGTGGAAGTGCTTGCGAAGCTGCACATGCTGGCCACTGTATGGCAGGTGCGGTGATACAGCACAAAGGTGCCATTATTCCTCAAAGTGCAATGCCTTTATTCACAGATTAATGCTTTCCAATCACTCTGGCGGCTTAGTTTAACGCCAGAGTAAACAACCAAATTTTATGAGATTGTATTTATGAAAACGCTTGATGAACAACTCGCCGAATTAAAAGTAATCCCTGTTATTGCAATTAATAGGGCTGAAGATGCGATTCCTCTAGGCAGAGCTTTGATGGAAAACGGCATGCATTGTGCTGAAATTACACTTCGTACTAGCTGCGCTATCGAAGCTATTCGCATTATGCGCAAAGAGTTTCCAGATATGCTTATTGGAGCGGGTACCGTCATAACGAATGAGCAAGTTGATGCTTCTATTGATGCTGGTGTCGATTTTATTGTTAGCCCTGGTTTTAACCCAAGAACAGTTCAATATTGCTTTGAGAAGAACATTCCAATTGTTCCTGGGGTTAATAATCCAAGCTTAGTGGAGCAGGCAATGGAAATGGGTCTTCGTACGCTAAAGTTTTTCCCTGCTGAACCCTCTGGTGGAGTGGGAATGTTAAAAGCATTAACAGCGGTATATCCAGTTAAGTTTATGCCAACTGGTGGTGTAAGTTTAAATAATGTTGATGAATATTTGTCTATTCCATCGGTATTAGCCTGCGGTGGAACCTGGATGGTTCCAACTAAGCTTATTGATGAAGGCTTATGGGAAGAATTAGGGAAACTGGTGCGTGATGCTGTGGAGCATGTAACGAACCTGTAGCGCTAAATTAGTAGTAGGCGAGCATGTGCTCGCTTTATCTCTTTCTATTATGCAATACGTAGCGTCGTTTAAATCAGGAAGAACTAACGGTGTGTCATTTGCTGATTTCAACAAAGTAGAACATTATGCAAAACCAAAAATCTCTTGATGCAATTAAAAAAATCAAGCTGGAGAATGATACTTCAGCAGGTAATTTAGTCGATTTACTGCCAATTAAAGTACAGAAGCGAGACTTTGATTTATCATTTTTGGATAACTTAAGTGTGGAGCGTCCACGCCTTCTAGTTCAAGCACAAGATCTTCAAGAGTTCCAAGGTAAAGTACAGAAAGATGAATCGTTCTGTATGTTTGACGATTTTTATGTCAATTCAACAGCAAAATTTTTAGATGTTGAACCTTATGAAGAACCGCAACCATATCCAGAAGAGACGGTTGGAAAAGCTTCATTATGGAGACCATATTGGCGACAAATGTATGTTGATTGCCAGATGGCTCTTAACGCAACACGCAACCTAGCGATAGCTGGTGTTGTTAAAAAAGATGAATCTCTTATTCTAAAAGCGAAAGCATGGACGTTGAAGCTCGCTTCTTACGATCCAGATGGCGTTACATCTCGTGGTTATAATGATGAGGCCGCTTTCCGTGTTATCGCTGCTATGGCATGGGGTTATGACTGGCTTCATCCATACTTTTCAGAGCATGAGCGTGAGATTGTTCAAACAGCACTAGTTACTCGCTTAGATGAGATTATGCACCACCTGAAGGTAACTGTTGATTTGCTTGCGAATCCTTTAAACAGTCATGGCGTTCGTTCTATCTCATCCGCTGTTATTCCAACATGTATAGCGCTATTCCACGATCATCCTAAAGCTGGTGAATATTTGTCATATGCATTGGAATATTACGCAGAACATTATCCACCATGGGGTGGCGAAGATGGTGGCTGGGCAGAAGGCCCAGACTATTGGAATACTCAAACGGCATTCTTGGGTGAAGCATTCGATTTATTGAAGGCATACACTGGCGTAGATATGTTTAATAAAACTTTCTACGAAAATACGGGCGACTTTCCACTGTACTGCATGCCTGTACACTCAAAGCGTGCAAGCTTCTGTGATCAATCTTCGATTGGTGATTTCCCTGGCCTTAAACTGGCTTACAACATTAAGCATTATGCAGGTGTTAATCAAAAACCAGAGTATGTTTGGTATTACAATCAGCTTAAAAGTCGTGATACAGAAGCACATACAAAATTCTACAATTATGGCTGGTGGGACTTCGGCTATGATGACTTGCGTTTCAACATCTTATGGGATGCTCCGGAAGAAAAAGCACCATCAAACGACCCTTTGTTGAAGGTGTTCCCGATTACCGGATGGGCTGCTTTTCATAATAAGATGACTGAGCGTGATGAACATATTCATATGATCTTCAAGTGTTCACCTTTTGGGTCTATCAGCCATTCTCATGGTGACCAAAACGCTTTTACGTTGCATGCCTTTGGAGAAACGCTTGCCTCTATTACTGGTTATTACGGTGGTTTTGGCGTAGACATGCATACTAAGTGGCGTCGTCATACGTTCTCTAAGAACTTACCGTTGTTCGGTGGAAAAGGCCAATACGGTGAGAACAAAAATACAGGCTACGAAGGTCACCAAGATCGCTTCTGTATAGAGGCAGGTGGCCGTATCGTGGATTTTGATACCGATTCTGAAATCAAAATGGTGGAAGGTGATGCGACCGATTCATATAAGCATTTTGTGCCAGAAATTGAATCATACAAGCGTAAGATTTGGTTCGTAAAAGGGAAGGTATTCGTTATTCAAGACATAGCCTCTCTATCTGAAGAGAAAGACATGACTTGGTTAATGCATACTACTTATACGAATGAAACCGCTGATAGATCATTCACGATTCGTGGTGAAAAAGCACATCTGGATGTGAACTTTATTAATGAAGCACAAGACAATATTGTTTCGGTAGAAAACGTTGAAGGCTTCGGTGATGTTGACCCATATGAATACAAAGATCTAGAGGTTCACCGTCACGTTGAAGTGAAGTTTAAACCTATGAAACTGCATAATGTGTTGACGTTGTTAACCCCAAATAAAAATGTGGGAGAGCAACTGACTGTTACTTATGAAGTTGAAGGTAATACTTTGAAACTTGTTGTTGATGGTGAAGCTGTTCAAATTAAATTGAACTGAGTTTATTAATCATTAAATAAATGCCCAGCTTCGGCTGGGCTTTTTATTACTAATACGAACATAAAGTTTGGTGTAGGCCACTTATGTGGCCAAGCAATAGGGAAATAACAAATCTATGTTTAATATCAAATCGCCACATTTACTCGGGTTGAAGAGCAAGTTAATTCTGGTTGTAACAATTGTAATTTCTTTAATTCTTATCAGTTCAAACTGGTATTCATTCGCTCAGATAAAACAAGTACACAAGCAACGGATTGTAGACAGAATTGAAGCGTCGTTGTCTGTAGAAGCGAAAAAAATTGAGAATGACGTTCGTCGAACTGTAGAAACGGTAAATGCAGTGGCAAACACGTTGAAGTCTCAAAATCTTTCTGTCCCGCAAGAGGAGTTAATGCACTATGGGGCTACTTTTGGTGGTATAGAAAAAATTATAGTCGGCTATGATGATGGACGGAGCTATACATCTCGTCCTTCTGACTCATTTCCTGGTGGAGTAGGAATTCTCGAAAAGTATGATCCAAGAACACGCTCTTGGTATAACCAGGCGAAACAAATTAAGGGGCTTTCTTTTAGTAAATTATTTTTTACCAAAAGTAATCAAACGCCGATGATTGGTGTTATGTATTCGCTTGGAAATAGTGTGGTTTTAGCTGATATTCGATTTGATAAACTGGGTGAACAACTTACTAGTCTTGAAAAAATCTATCAAGCTAGAGGAATAGTAGTCGATGAAAATGGTATGGTAGTTGCGTCCAACTTAGATGCAATACAATCGCAGGTTCAAATAAGTTCATTGTCTCAAGAATACAATATTCCAAATGTAATTGAACACATTGGAGAATTGTTTCCAAGTGAGGTTGGAGGACAACCAATCCTACTAATGGCAAAAGAAATAAGAATTAGCTCAGGTAAACAATGGGCAATGGTTTCGTTTATCGATCCTAAGATCGCATATTTTGAAATGGACGAACTTATTGTTAGTGAAGTACTAAAAATAATATGTACGATTACTGTCGCAATAATCATTATGTTATTAGTGATGAACTATTTATATCAACCTATAAAGTCACTTCGAACCATAGTCGATGAGTTATCAAATGGTGAGGGAGATCTAACTCAAAGGTTAGTTGTAAAAAGCGATGATGATTTGGGAAAGATAGCGGATGGAATCAATATATTCATAGAGCAGATACAATTTTTGATGTTAAAAATCGAAAGCGCCTCTACATCTTTAAAGGAAAATGTACAGCAACTTGAAGTACAAGCTGATGAAACCAGCTACATATTAACTCAGCATTCGAAAGAAACAGAACAAATTGTTGCTGCGATAGAAGAGTTGAATTCTACAGCCGAAACTGTTGCAGAGAATGCAGAAATAACCGCTAATTCAACCAACTCTGCTTCAGAATATGGAAAGCTATCTAAGACGGCTGTATGCAGCACACAGGAACATGTAAGCCAATTGGCTACTGAGATAGAAAATACAGCAGCTAGCTTACAAAATATGAGTAATGAATCTAAAAAAATTAGTAATATTTTGACAGTAATAGGGGAGATTGCAGACCAGACAAATTTATTAGCACTAAATGCTGCCATTGAAGCAGCAAGAGCTGGTGAACAAGGTCGAGGCTTTTCGGTTGTGGCAGATGAGGTACGAACTCTTGCAAGTAGAACACAAGATAGTACGGAAGAAATAAATCAGACACTTAAACGGTTATTATCTATAAATGATGAAGTTGTGCGTTCGATGGAGAATACTAAAACCAAGAGTTTTGAATCTACGAATAATATTGCTAGCGTTGAGGTTAGTCTTGATAATTTAACGGAACAAGTCTCGTGTATTAACGACTTAATGGCTGAAATAGCTACGGTGGCTGAGCAGCAAAGTGGAGTTACCCAAGCAATTTGCTTAAATATGAATGCATTGAGTAGCTTAGTGTGCGAGCTAACCCAAAACGTAGAGAAAACGATGAATCAAGCTGGGTATATATCTCAAATTAATTGCAATTTAGTTCTAGTGGTAAATCAGTTTAAGTTACGTTGAATTTGGTTGGTGTGAATTAAACAAAACAAAATTTGATGGAGTTGTTCGTAACATTCTTCATTATAAAACCCAGTTTAGGCTGGGTTTCTTTTTTACATCTAAACTTTGGGGATAATGACTCTAGTGTTTTAAGAAAGGTGTATAGTTCCATTGATTAATTTCCGATTCACTCTCATTTCGGTAAATCGAAAATTAAGCTTTCCAATTCAGTAAATTGCTCTATATCGAGTTGAATTTCGAAATCTCTATTCATCAATTTCAAGTATATGCTCAATATTGAAGCAATATGCTAGTCCAATGGTACAAATTGAAATATTTTGCAATTTCCTTAGCGGAAATAGACATTTATGAATCGTAGGAAGTTAAAAGCACCTAGCCCTAGAACGTTTATAGGGGGGAGATCCATTAAGGCTAGGTGAAAGAGCCAGTAACTTATCGTTACTGGCTCATAAACTGTCATGCGTTTTACGAGGACGAGACAGCTTAAATTTGATTATCACTTATTAATTGAGTGATTTATTTTTTTAGGTTCAGGAAATAGTCAAAGATTTCTGGTACGTTGCCGTTCCCCATACCAGCTTCGAACGCCGCTTGTAGGTTAGCTGATGAACCTTCTGCAATTTTAGATTCTGTTCCAAGGTCAGAAACCATTTCTAAGAAGTAACCCAAATCTTTATTTGCATTTGCAATTGAGAAGCCTAGATCACTAACACCATCAACAGCGTAATTCTTACAGAAGTGCATAAATGGTGAGTTCGAAGGGCCAGTAGACATGATGTCGAATAGTTGCTGACGATCTACGCCCGCGCGGTCAGCCACTGCGAAAGCTTGAGACATCGCACAAACGGTTGTCATACCCATAAAGTTGTTCACTAGCTTGGTTGTGTGACCAGCGCCTAGTTCACCTAGATGGAATACGTTTTCACCTTGGTCATCAAGAACAGGTTTAACTTTGTTAAATGTTTCGATGTCGCCAGCAGCCATGATATTTAAGAGGCCATCTTTAGCGTGAGCAGGTGTACGACCTAGTGGAGCATCGATCATGCCAGCGCCTTTAGCCGCCAAATCTGCCCCAATCTTACGAGTAGAAGCTGGGATTGAAGTACCGAAGTCGATTAATACTGAACTTTCTTTTATACCTGCCAGAATACCGTCATCAGCATAAACTAATTTTTCTACAACGGCAGAAGTGGTTAGACATAGCATGACAATATCGCTTGATTCTGCTAGCTCTTTAGCTGAACTCATTTTTTTAGCGCCACGGGCAACACAAGTAGCTACTGCTTCAGTGTTGAGATCCATAACGTTTAGCTCGTATCCACGTTTTTGTAGGTTTTCAACCATATTGCCGCCCATTAGACCCAGTCCAATGAAACCAATAACAGGTTTAGTCATATCTTACTCCAAATATACTATTGTATGATTATATGGTTTGATTTTATCGCTATCTAAAGGATTTGGCAATGTCTTAAGGGCAGGGCTATTTCGGGTGGTGTATAAGTGTTAGTTAAGAAAAATACATTTTTATCATATACTTATATTTAATTTCTAGGATTGGTAGATTGATTTGAATATTTTAATTGTATGACAATTATGTGCGAGTGCTCACACAAATATCGCAAGAAGTGATGTTATAGCTAGTCAAATCAAAGCCTGTGGCGAAGGTATCACGAGATTTACTTTTGTTTGGATAGGTCATCGATCACATTAAAGTGTTGATTTTGGGCTGTAGATCAGATTAAAAAGCCAATAAATGTGAGTAATCAAACAATTCTATTAGTTGATAGTACATCTAAAAACAAAATTGCCTTATATGTATGACAATAATACATATAAGGAGTTGTTAGATGAAACAAATATTAGTTCTTACCAGTTCTCTTCTTTTGTCTGCGCCTGCTTTAGCTAACGTTGCTAATAATGGTGTTGATTATCCAGTACCTGCCGACAAATTTGACATGCGTAATTGGAAAATTACCATTCCTTCAGATATCAATGAAGATGGTCGAGTAGATGAAATTGAAGGGGTAGCGATGATGAGCTACTCTCACTCAGATTTTTTTCATTTAGATAAAGACGGCAATATTGTGTTTGAAGTTCACAATAAAGCAATTACGACAAAGAATTCGAAGAACGCCCGTTCAGAGTTGCGTCAGATGGCTCGTGGTGCAGACTTTTCCATTGATACTCACGACAACAAAAACAACTGGGCACTTTCTAGTCACCCTGATGCCGATTCCTTTAGTTCGGTTGGTGGAACTTTAGAAGCAACGCTTAAAGTTAACCACGTATCTTTACACGCTAAGTTTCCAGAGAAGTATCCGGCGCATTCTGTAGTTGTTGGGCAAATTCATGCTGAAAAAGACAATGCTCAAATAAAGGCAAAAACTGGATTTGGTCATGGTAATGAGCCAATTAAGATTTTCTACAAGAAATTCCCAGGTCATAAAATGGGGTCTGTGTTTTGGAACTACGAACGTAATCTTGAAACGAACGATCCAAATAGAGCTGACATTGCTTATCCTGTATGGGGATACACATGGGAGAACTCTGAGGAACCAGGTGACTCTGGAATAGCATTGGGTGAAGAGTTTAGCTACAAGATTGATGTACAAGGTACAATGATGTATCTAACATTTGAGACAGAGCGTCATGACGCGGTGAAATACGAGATTGATTTAAGCAAGGGAATTGACAGTAAAGATTCACCACAGGGATATGAGAAAGATGCATTCTACTTCAAGGCTGGTGCATATGGGCAGTGTAGCGTTCAAGAATCTCACCCAGTCTGGGGACCGGGTTGTGAAGGAACTGGTGACTTTTCCATTGATAAAAAGAATGGAGACTATAACAGTGTGACGTTCTCTGCTTTGAAATTGAATGGACACTAATCAGTCTTAAGCACCTAAGCCTCCAACCGCTAAATGTGATTGGAGGCTTAATTGTTTTGGTTATTTGCTAACTCGGCTATGGAAAATGGATAGGTGCTTCACAGTTAGCGGCTATAACTCGTCAGCATAAAATGACTTTGATAAAAGGGAGCTTCACGATTAGCAAACATATTTAACAGACTTGCTTTATTTGCTATGAACACTGATTGCGTATTGTTAACTTGTCGCGTTGTCAAAATTGTACGCAGAGAGTACGTAACATCGACATATAAAGGCGCGAGTGATTCGCAATTAACAAACCACAACAAAGATTTTTTACTTCCATCTTCGATGGCTGCAAGGAAGTCTGAATTCTCTTTTGCAGACAACGCTGATGATGCAGTGTCGTATTTTGAAAAATCTAAATAGTGAACCTCTATATTTTTTTGCTTGGCTAATAAGGTGACATTTTGAATAAAATCTGTATGAAGTACATCAGAATCAGCAATAGAAATTCTAAAGTCCATTTCCCACGCAAATCGCACGAAGTTATGGGGAGTTATATGCTTCTTAGCTAAGACATTACTTTTACTATTGTTCAATATAAACTCCGTATTGCCTTACAGGACCGTTTCTAACGAAGTAACACCATATCATAATCACCCGATTGTTCAGTTCATTGTGTCGGTTATTTCAAGCTTAAAATATCTAATTTCTTCACGTGGCTGACTTACTTATTGCTAATCAAGCTTGTCTCTCATTAAAGGCCGTTTGTGTTTGGTAATTGATATATACGGAAAAGAAGATATATGATATTTCATATGTATTAATTGTAAATCTTACCCCGTATGATGTATGACCCTCTCTTACTTTACAAAGCACTTTCAGAAGAAACACGCCTCAAATCTTTGCTTTTGATGCAAAGCCAAGGGGAGTTGTGTGTTTGTGACCTGATGGGATCGCTTAGTATTAGTCAGCCTAAAGTTTCTCGGCATCTAGCTGAATTACGAAAGCATGATCTCGTTCTGGATGAGCGTAGAGGCAAATGGGTTTATTACCGAATTAATCCCAATCTCACACCATGGGTTAAGCAAATATTAGATTTGACCTTAAAGCACAATCTACCACTTATTGAGTCGGAATTGAAATGTATCAGTAGTCTGCCACGCGTGAATGGTGTGAGTAGTTAATTTCGTTATCAAAATGGTTTATAAGAAGAGGATAATATGAGTAACACAGCAAGTCACGATGAAGCTAGTGCTTCTCAAAGAATGAGCTTTTTTGACCGGTATTTGACGGTTTGGATTTTCTTGGCGATGGCTGTAGGTGTGGGTATAGGGGTGCTGTTTCCTCAAGTTGCTCAGTGGAACGAAAATTTATCCGTTGGTTCAACGAATATACCTCTAGCTATTGGTTTGATCTTAATGATGTATCCACCGTTAGCAAAAGTAAATTATAGCCTTTTGGGTGAGGTGACTCGTGATAAAAGAGCGATAACGCTTTCATTAGTGATGAACTGGCTGGTAGGGCCGATTTTGATGTTCACATTAGCTATCATTTTCTTACGAGACCAACCTGGCTATATGGTGGTGTTAATACTCATTGGATTAGCCCGTTGCATTGCAATGGTATTAGTCTGGAACGATATCAGTGGGGGGAATAAAGAATACGCGGCAACCTTGGTGGCACTAAATAGTGCTTTTCAAATAGTAACCTACAGTTTTATGGCATGGCTGTTTATTACTATGTTACCGCCTTACTTCGGACTGGGAAGTTTTGTTGTAGATGTCACGATTCTGGATATCGCTCAAAGTGTGTTGATCTATTTAGGAATCCCATTTTTGGCAGGTTTTTTAAGCCGTAAATTCTTGGTGTCAGCAAAAGGAGAGCAATGGTATAACAAAGTTTTCATTCCTCGTATATCGCCAATTACTTTGATTGCTCTCTTGGCAACCATCGTTTTGATGTTTAGTCTAAAAGGTGAAATGATCATTGAGTTACCGATGGATGTTTTCCGTATCGCTATACCACTTATCATTTACTTTATGGTGATGTTCTTTGCTAGTTTCTACATTGGAAAACGCCTGGGTATTCCTTACGATCAAAATGCCTCAATTGCCTTTACATCATCAGGCAATAACTTTGAATTAGCTATCGCTGTGTCAATTGCGGTATTTGGATTAAGTTCTGACCAAGCGTTTGCGGGGGTGATAGGACCTTTGGTTGAGGTTCCAGTCTTAATAGCTTTGGTTAATGTAGCCTTAAGAATGAAACGTAAATACTACGCCTAATAGCGATATCTAGAACTTGATCGTTGGCGTATTTCTAGGTTGGCACTTCTACCTCAGAAGTGCCCTAAAACTTCTTCATTGTAATAAGCAACTTGCGAAACGCATGTTGCGTTATAAACTTAAAACTGTACTGAGATGCTTTAGTCGAACTGACAAGCTTTTGCTTAATTCGGATTAGAGTAGAAACTTCAATTCACGCAACTAATGTGTATTTCGAACTACCTAAACTTATCCAAAGAAGTGTAAAGCCATTTTGTAATCTAATCTCCCAGCCTTTTCTTTTGACCTGTTTGGGTCTAGATTGTTGAAACTCAAAATAAATCAATGTCCTCTGATGCAACTCACCATTCTTCAACGCTCGCTTTAGTTTCAGTAATGTTCGTACCTTTTGTCACAATATGCATTTCTAACCCATTTACAGATAGAAACTTGAAGAGAGTTTCTATTGTGGATTTTCCAGGGTTACTTTCAAAACTAGATACTGTTGCTTGTCTCAGTCCAAGATCTGTCTGCTTTAAGCCGTTTTCCTTTCTGGCTTCGCGTAACGCATTGCCAATGGCCGTCGGTGTGTTAACTAGCACTATGATACCCTTGGTTAGATATGGAGATACTGTGCATTATATACCCTATAGGGTATATCGTGAGAATATACTTCATAGAGTATATTAAGTTTTTATACGCTAAGTAGTATATAAACAAAAGTGAGACAAAAATCTGTCTAGAGCACATGTCATCCAAGATTTTCAAGTATAGTGACTTAGTGAAATTTGCCAGTCTTAAATAGGTCAACTACATTTTTGCGATATCAGGCGTAATTCTAAAACTTAGAGTGCACTATGGGTCACAAATCGTAATCACCTAGAGGTGTGCTGAATTAGACCGCGGCAAACACACCTTTGCCCCATTGTTTGTTATCACCGAAGTTAATTAACTTCTTTTGGATGAAAGTTTCCCTTACCTGTAGTTATCCGAGCGAGCGTCGTCGTGAGCTTTTTAAAATTATGCGTCATTTTGCAATCTAATACCCATTCCCTCTCATTAACCTTTTGATTATAAATTGAACTGTAATTGGAAAGATTGCATGATGGGAGTATGAAAAACGGCTAAAAGCCGTATAGAAAGCGTTAGGCAAAAGGAGTAAAGTTTGGATTGGTTGAATGAAAATTACCTCGCATTGTACGGAGCTGTGGTCGGGACAATCGCGTTGTGTCTTAACTTTGGGCGTTTTTGGATGCTTTATCAAAAAAGTGTTCGTAAGTTGAAAGTTAGCGCAAAGGTAGGGGACGACGCCCAGCGCCATATAAACGAAGCTCAAAAAACGGACGAGTTTAGCGGCAATTTATGTGGCCCTGTATATAAGGTAACAGTAGTAAATCCCAGTCACACTCCAATTCACATTCAAGATGTGGGCTTGTTCATCGATGTTGAAGGGAAAATCGAACGCCTAAAATGTTATGTAAGGTCAAATACTCACAATTTTCTTGAGCATATGGACAACACTAGTGGCGAGGATTTGGCTGCTGGCTCCCGACGAACGTATTCAGTATGGTTATCAAAAGAACAAGCAAAATGTAAGTTACCGAAAGTGGTTGGCTCATATGTAGTCGATCAAATGGGCAAAGAGTACAAAGGTAAATTTGAAGCCACAGCGAATATAGCTATTCCTAGTTCAACTCAGGTAGCGCAGTCCGACTTAGCCTAACAAAGCGCTCAAGAGCGATTCCTCAACGCTTGCCGGTTCACAGTATGGCAAGCGTATCGTCACGCCTTAACGCTGCTACATGGATTCCCCCGGTTGTCAAACATCCGCTAAACTTCAAGTGATGGGTTTTGGACTGCCGCTCTACATTCGGTCTTTATATCGATGGTTCGCAACATCGTGACCCTGATGACTTTGCGCGACTGCGGTGCCTTATTCGTTAGATGACATCTGATGTGTCCGCCGCATTAACAGGCTCTCCGCTAGTGGTCTTAACCTATCTCCATCCATTGCGTCTGCTATGACCCGGTGGGTGTACTCTTGTTACGCTGCTTGGATTAATGGTTTCTTAAGCAGAGTAATTCTCATATTCCGTTTGGTTGTGTAGTGATGACCAGATAATTCGAGCGTTCTTGGCTGCGAGAGCGACAATAGCTCGGTTCATTCCTCGTCGTTCCAACACTCCTCGACACCACTGGCTGAGCCTTTCTACATCCAGTACCAACTATCTTATTTCCATGGCATTGGTGTAATCCGATCTTTCAGTAATGAAATAAAACCTGAAATTCTAGCTGAACGTTCTTTAGATGGACTGCTTAACAATGCAACGATATCAGCATTGGGTAACGAATAAGTCGGTAATAGACGTATTAAATCACCACTATTAATTTGAGGCTGAACATCCCATTCCGATCTCATGATAATGCCAAGTCCTGCTATCGCCCAATCTTTGATGACCCTACCTTCATTGCTCGCAAGAGTTGGGGTAATTCGAATAATATCAGGTTGCCCTTTTTCATCTGTAAATTGCCATAACGTTACGTCTTCATTATTTTCTCGAAGGGCAATACATTCATGTCTGATTAGTTCATTTGGTGTTTGGGGAATACCTTTTCTTTCAATGTATTTTGGGGATGCACAAATAAAGCGTTGATTTTTAGCAAGGGTGATCATTTTGAGAGATGAATCATTTAATTCGCCGATATAGATAATAATGTCCCACTTATGATGCTTGGCCCAATTAGGATTATCAGAGAGTTCAAGTTCAACATCTAATTGCGGATGCATGGCTTTATACTCACCAAGCAAAGGGGCTATGTAGTCGTTACCAAACCCTAGTGGAGCCAGAACTCTTAGCTTGCCACAAACTTGTTCTTTTCTTTCGTTAATCAGCTCTTGTAAGTCGTCTAAGCCTTGGAGGATCAAACGTCCTTTGTTGAGTAAAAGTTGACCTTCCTCGGTCAGGGTAACGATTCTGGATGGTCGCTGAATCAATTTTACCGCCAGTTTCTTTTCAATATGCTGAAGCCGAAGTGTGACTGATGGAGGTGTGATATTCAGTGCTCTGGCTGCTTCAGCCAGTGTCCGGCTTTCGGCAATTGTCACAATAAACTTCAAATCTTCAGTAGTAACCATTTGGTTTAAACCTAATCTATAAGTTAATAGTTGTTAATGTACGACAAAATCTAATTAGTGGATACTAGAACGTGATACTTAGATCGAATCGCTGAGGTAAGAAAACATGTCTAACTTGAATCAAGCTTCTACGTTGATGGCTCAATATGAAAAAATTGACACGCCATTTATGTATGTTGATAAGTGTACATTTCTCAAAAACCTGACCCGAATGAGAAGCAACATAGAATCACAAGGGGCAAGCTTGAGACCGCATTTCAAAACACTTCGTTCACTTGAAGCGGCTCAATATTTATTACCCGATCACACTGCTCCAGTTACCGTTTCGACGGTGAAAGAAGCGGAAGAACTCGCTGCTATCGGGTATAAAAACATCGTTTATGCGGTCGGAATTTCAGCTCAAAAGTTACACAGAATATCTGAACTCATTTCGAAAGGAATTGATATTACAGTACTGCTGGATAGTGTGGAGCAAGCTATCGAACTCAATACGTTTTGTATAGAAAAGCAGTGTTCTATTGCTGCTTTGATCGAGGTGGACTGTGACGGGCATAGAGGTGGCGTTTCTCCTGAAGACCCTAAGTTATTAGATATTGCCCAGTTGTTGTGTGGTGGAAAGGCCCAGTTTGCGGGAGTACTTTGTCACGCAGGGGAGTCATATCACTGTTTTGATCCCCTCTCATTACAAAACAGTGCTGCGAATGAGGTTAAGGCTGCATTAGAAGCTGTTGATATTTTGAAACAGCATGACATCATCTGTGAGATTGTCAGTATAGGCTCAACACCAACGGCACACCACTATCAAGACCTTACGGGTATTACAGAGGTAAGAGCGGGAGTTTATTCCTTTTTTGACTTGGTTATGGCGGGAATCGGTGTTTGTCAGTATAGCGATATTGCTGGCAGCGTGGTTGCAACCGTCATTGGGCATAACAAAGTAAAAGGTTGGGTATTAATTGATGCTGGATGGATGGCGTTATCAGCAGATCGTGGCACGGCTAACCAGCCAACTGATTGCGGATATGGCTTAGTGACAAAAAATAACGGTGCCCCAATTTCTAATGTGCAAGTGACAAATGTCAATCAGGAACACGGTATTATTGAAGCCGTAAATGGTGAAAGCATCGACTTTTCTGATTTTCCAATTGGTAGTCGTATACATGTGTTGCCTAACCACGCCTGCGCCATGGCATCAATGCACAAGCAATACCATGTGTTTGATATTAAAAATGAAACTTATGAAATTTGGAATCGAGTTCAGGGGTGGTAAATGATTTATCTGAATGAGCAACAAACATCACAGCTTATTTCTCATCAACTTGCTTATGATGCGGTAAAAGAAGCATTTATAGCAGCAGTGAGTGATGAAGCAACACTGTTTCCTGTCGTTAATGCTGCTGGTTCGCAAGAAGGCTCCATGTTTTCTTTAAAGTCAGCTTGTACATCCAACTTAGTCGGTTGGAAAACAGGGACATATTGGCCCAATAATCGGGCATTAGATATGCCATGCCATGGAACGACTGTTTTTTTGCTAAAGCCAGACACAGGTGAATTGCAGGCAGTAATTGCAGCAAGTAAGGTAAATGCTTATCGAACTGCGGCTGCTGATGCTGTCGCTGTCGACTACCTAGCCCGAAAAGATTCAAAGGTTCTGACTGTATTTGGCACTGGACACCAAGCTGAATTCGAGGTTTTAGCAATTTGTGACATTCGTAAGATTGAAAAAGTTTTGGTCGTAGGCCGAAGCAACACAGAGGTATTTGTTGAAAAATTAAAGCAACAGGGTATTAATGCGGAAAGTGCCAGTGCACAAACTGCTTGTGAGCAAGCTGATATTATTGTAACTGCGACAACAGCCCAATCGCCTTTATTTAATGCCCAATGGGTGAAGGGTGGAACCCATATTTCTGCTATGGGGGCGGATAAAGTTGGTAAGCAAGAGCTACCACCAGAACTTTATAATACGGCAAGGCTATTTTGCGACTATAGAATACAATCGGTTGCTATAGGGGAGTTTCAACATACGGTAAATTCACTCGTTACTGAGATTGGTCAGGTCATAACGGGAAATGCTCAAGGGAGAAAAACGGATAAAGAAATCACCGTTTTTGATAGCTCTGGCATTGCCATTCAGGATCTATTTGTCGCAGCAAAACTATTAGATTTGGTCGATAGAAAGGCTGCTGAATAATTTAGTCTGTCCAGTTGTGTTCACATACTAAAAGTGACTTTGCCATACCTAAAGTAATTCATGAAAAACTACATTAGCAAAGTCACTAGCAAACTTTTGTCCAAAAATGTTTTAAGTAGATGTTGAGACCTTTAGGTCTCACTTCTCGGTGACATCAAATTTATCCATGAGATTTTGAATTAAATCAGGTGAAACACCTTCAGATCCTGCGTCAATAAAACGATCAGGGAAATGATGTTCGATGAATGCTTTGTCGTATTCATCACTTAAAAAATACCAATCCGCATCAATTACGTGCGCATGCGAAATTTTATGGTTTACTTCATTGGTGTCGCCGTACCTAACCGTATATGAAGCGTCAGGAGCCAAGACCGACTCGTCAAATCCTTGTTTAATCAAAAAGTCTCGTTTAAAGCGTTTCTGGATAGGGTAAAGAAGAACATCAGATTTTTGACTAAATTCAGTTAACAACTCAATCGCTTTTTTGTTTAACGAGATATTGTCAAAGAAAGTTGGACTAGATGGGGTATCGCAATCGAATGCTTGTTGCACGCCTTGTGCATTTTCTCTTGAAGGGGAAGATAGCAGTAGGCTACTGACATCAAAATATAATACGCGATTTCTCATGCTTTCTTCCTCAAGGTTGTCCGTTCAAGATCATTACACATTAAGTGCATATTAGATAAAGCTATTATGGCGTCTACGCAAGATATATCCATCCCTTAGTATAAAAAAGACCAGCACATGTGTGCTGGCCTATATCTAGTTTATAGAAGCTAATGTTCTACTACGCTTTAGCAAACAGGTAAGTACGGTAACCACCAAGTAGGTTACGTGCTTTGTAACCGTTGTTCACTAACTGACGGTATGCCACGTTTCCGCGCAGACCTACCTGACAGTAGATGATGATCTCTTTGTCTTTTGGCAGCTCATTCATGCGTTGACGAAGTTGGTCAACAGGAATGTTAACTGCACCTGGTAGATAACCGTTTTGTAGTTCACCTGGGTTACGAACGTCTAGCAACAATTGATCTTCTGTAAGGTTATCAATCTCATCAAAGTGAATCGCAGTTGAATCGCCTTTGATTAGGTTGTTTGCCACGAATGCCGCTTGGTTAATCACGTCTTTCGCACTGCCGTATGGTGGTGCGTAGGTCAGCTCTAAGTGCTGTAGCTGCTCTACTGTCATACCTGCACGTTGAGCAACAGCCATCACGTCGATACGTTTGTCGATGCCATCTTTACCCACCGCTTGCGCACCGAAGATTTTGCCTGATTTAGGATCGAACAACATTTTGAACGAAACCACTTCAGCTCCTGGGTAGTAGCTCGCGTGGCTGGCAGTGTGTACGTACACTTTTTGGTACTCAACGCCTTCACGTTTTAGCTGCTTCTCGTTCTTACCGGTTGAAGCGACTGCCAAATCGAAGATCTTACAAATCGCAGTACCTTGAGTACCTTGGTAAGTTTCACTTCGGCCAAGCATGTTGTCTGCTGCCATACGACCTTGACGGTTTGCAGGGCCTGCAAGAGGAACCATAGTTTGTTTGCCCGTCACGAAGTCTTTCTCTTCGATAGCATCACCCACAGCGTAGATAGATGGGTCGCTGGTTTGCATATACTCATTGGTATAAATACCACCAAGCTCACCAATTTGCAGACCCGCTTCTGACGCCAGTTTGGTTTCAGGACGCACACCAATCGCCATAATTAAGATATCAGTAGTGAGAGTTTCACCATCGCTTAGCGTCAACTCAAGTTCACCATTAATGTGCTGATGTTCTTTCTGACCTGAGTCCATGCTCGCTAGTGAAGTTGTTGGTTTGAATTCAACCGCTTTCAATGCCGTGCCTAAACGTAAATCGATACCTTTAGCGCGTATTTCTGCGTGAGCAAAACCAGCCATTTCACGGTCTACAGGCGTCATCACCTGATCTGCCATTTCCAATAACGTGGTTTTAATACCAAGCTGATGGAACGCTTCCATCATTTCCAAACCGATAAAACCGCCACCGACAACTGTTGCGTGGTCAACTTGGTTGGTATTAATGGTTTGGATAATCTTATCCATATCTGGAATGTTGCGCAGTGAATGCGTCAATGGGTTATCTAACCCCGGAATTGGCGGAACAATCGGACCCGCACCTGGGCTTAGAAGCAGAAAATCATAGCTTTCTGTGTATTCAGTTTGATCGAGAAGATTACGCACAGTAATGGTTTTTTCTGCGCGATTAATCCGGAGCACTTCATTCATCACACGTACGTCTACATTGAAACGAGCGAGGAAACTCTCTGGGGTTTGAAGCAGAAGATTGCCGCGTTCTTTGATGTCTCCGCCAATATGGTACGGCAACCCGCAATTAGCGAACGAAACGAAGGGACCTCTTTCAAACATAATGATTTCAGCATCTTCACTAAGACGTCTTGCGCGAGCTGCTGCTGATGCGCCACCTGCAACACCGCCAATAATTACGATTTTGGTCATGTTAATCTCCATAAGATCAATGAGATAGATAAATTAAAAAGGAAAAATCAAAAATGTAGTCAATTATCTATTTCACTAATGAAACGAACGGCCCACGTTCAAACATAATAATTTGTGCGTCTTCGCTTAAACGACGAGCACGAGCCGCGGCAGATGCACCACCTGCAACACCACCAATGATCACAATCTTAGTCATAATTTACTCCAAGTTTTGTTCTGGCTCGCAGGGCTAACAAAGCACTTTGTCAGCCTTGTGACGAGCGACTAACGTAAGCCTAATTTTTTCAGAAAATAAACTGCTGGACATATCCCTGTGAAGGCACTTTGAATCAGGTTGGCACCGACAAATACCGTCAACCAAACAAAGTTAGGGTGGACGAATGCAGTCAAAATTACTGAGATCAGTATCATACTGCCCGCTAATAGTCTTACACCGTTTTCGATAGTCATATTATTACCCTCCGTTGGATTAATGAGCTCACTATAGGATCTTTAATTAGAAATGTCTAATGTTAATTTAACTAATTTTATAATTGCTAAATAAGCGTTGACTAATGTTGTTTTATTAGTAAAATCTAATTAATCGAGTTAAATGAGGGTAAGACGATGGAAGCTGTCGACATTAATACAATGAAGCAAAATGCAGCGGAAGTGTCTGAACTGCTAAGAATTATGGCGCATCCAGAGCGTTTAATGGTTTTATGCCAACTGACAAAAGGTGAAGTCGGTGTGGGTATGTTGCAACAAGGCTCAGCATTGAGCCAGTCTGCTTTTTCTCAACACTTAACCGTGTTACGTAAACATGGTCTTATCAAGGCTCGTAAAGAGTCACAACAAGTGTTTTATTCGCTCGCAGACAATCGTGTAACACAACTGATTCAAAGTCTACAAACGACATTTTGTGGATAATAATTTTAAATTAAAACTTTAACTTATAGAGGTAGTTATGGCGTTTTCCATTCCGTGGGAATCTTTGGCAGGAGGCATTCTATTAGGTATTTCAGCGACATTGATGTTGCTAATGAACGGGAAAGTAGCAGGTATCAGCGGTATTATAACTGGCTTGATGACACCAAAAACGAAGGATTTCGCGTGGCGACTATTGTTTGCTTTGGGGATGATTTCTGGTGGTGTACTGGCTGCGTTAATGCTCGGTGGTGAAGCTCCAGTTCAGTTCGAAACAAGTAGTGCGATGCTCGCAATTGCGGGCCTATTAGTTGGCGTTGGTACCCGTTTAGGTAACGGATGTACTAGCGGACATGGTATCTGTGGCATCGGGCGTTTATCTAAACGTTCTATCGTCGCTACCTGCGTATTTATGGCAGTAGCAGCAGTAACGGTGTTTGTCCGTTTCCATGTTCTTTAATTTTAGTTTTTAGAGCTAAAACATAAGCTTAAAACTCAGTGAGTTAAAAACCAGATTGGTTTAAGAATTGGGTTTATTTAAAACTGATAGGTGCATTCAAATGAATAATATGTTGTTTCGATTAACGTCTCTGTTGGCTGGCGTGTTGTTTGGTATTGGTATGATCATTTCTGGCATGGCAGACCCTGCAAAAGTTTTGGGTTTCCTTGATGTGGCTGGAAATTGGGACCCGAGTTTGATGTTTGTCATGGGCGGCGCACTGATGGTGTTTATGCCTGCTTACTTCCTACTGATTAAGCCAAAACAAAAGCCAGTGAATGCTGAAACATTCTGTTTAGCCACGAAGAAAACAGTAGATGGTCGTTTACTTAGCGGTGCGGCGATCTTCGGCTTGGGTTGGGGGATGGCGGGTATTTGCCCGGGACCTGTGGTTTCAAGCCTAGCACTGGGTAATTCAGGTGCTTGGATTTTCTTCGCTTGCATGATGGTTGGTCTAGGTGCAACGAACTTATTGATCTGTATTAATAATAGTAAACATGCTGAATCACAAACTGCTTAGTCGCACTATGCTATTAGTGGTATAGAAATCGAGTATAGGTAACGACTTAGACAAACGAAACTTATATAAATGAAATAGTAGCTAGCGGTATCTAAGCACTAAGGAGAGTGACTTATGAGATGGTTAACTTTGAGTATTGCTGCGGCACTCGCCAGCACTGGCTATGCGAACGCAGAACAAGCCAGTGAACGTTACATCGTAAAGAGTGAGTCACTCGCGCAAGTTGTGCAACTTGATGGCGTGGTTCAGCCCATTAATCAAGGTACTGTAGCTTCACAAACATCGGGCCGTATTGTTGGCTTAAATGTCGATGTTAATGACTACGTGAAAAAAGGAACAGTGTTGTTGGAAATCAGTGCTGTTCAGCAATCCGCTTCTCTAGATGCTGCTCAGGCTCAGTCGGCAAGTGCGATTGCGCAAGACAGAGAAGCCCAAGCGCAAGTGAAACGCTATCGTCAACTTTTCCCCAAAGGCGCGATTTCACAAGATGTGATGGATTCTGCTGAAGCAAGAGCTCGCAGTGCATCTGCAGCGGTGAAGTCTGCTCAAGCAGCGGTTGCTCAGGCCAAAGAATCTCTTGGTTATACCAGTGTGACCGCACCTTATGACGGTGTTGTGACTCAAAGACACGTTGAACTGGGTGAAACCGTTGCTCCGGGAACCCCGCTTGTCAGTGGCTTCTCGATTGATAAACTTCGTGTTGAGACTGAGATACCTCAACGCTACCAACCCTCAGTTTCTGATGTTGCTCAGTTTGAAGTCGTTTCGCCTCAAGGTGAACGTATACTTCCAACGCAGTACAGCTTGTTCAGCTATGCGGACCCGCAATCTCACACCTTTAAAATCCGTCTGAACTTACCTGAAGATATCTCAACTTTTGTTCCGGGCATGTGGGTGAAGACTGAATTCCATTACGGCAACAGATACACGATTCTGATTCCGAACAGTTCAGTGGTTCGCAGAGCCGAGCTGAGTTCTGTATACCGAATTCAGGACGACAGCCGAGTGCTTAATCCAGTGCGATTAGGGCAAACCTATGGCGACTACACCGAAGTGTTGTCTGGCCTTGAAGAAGGCGACGTCATTTCGACTACCGCTCTTAACGCAGAAGGTAAGTAATTATGGACAAACGACTCGGCATTTCGGGTCGCATTGCCGCGGCCTTCCAAAATTCTGCTATGACGCCTTTGCTCGCTTTAGTCGGGCTGTTGATGGGGCTTTTCGCGGTCATTGTGACGCCAAAAGAAGAAGAGCCTCAAATAGATGTGACATTTGCAGACGTTTATATTCCATTCCCCGGCGCTTCTCCTGCTGAGGTTGAAAGCTTAGTAACCACGCCTGCGGAGCAAGTGATCTCTGAAATTCAGGGTATAGATAAGATCTACTCTTTCTCTCAGCCTGACGGCGCGATGATTGTTGCCATATTTGATGTTGGTGTAACGCGCAATGACGCTGTGGTTCGTATCTACAATAAACTGTATTCCAACAAGGACTGGATGCCTCAAGGTGTTGGGGTAGGCGAACCTATTATTAAACCCAAGGGCATTGAAGATGTGCCTATTGTGACCATCACTTTGGCGGATAAGAGCGGTGAGTTTGATCAGCAACAGCTGACTCAAGTCGCTCACGGTTTAGAAACCGAACTGAAGCGCATTGATGGTACTCGCGATATATACACTGTGGGTGGGCACAACACCATCGTCGATGTGCGTCTTGATCCGGTGAAAATGAACAGCTTTGGTATCACGCTTGATCAACTGAATCAGCATCTGCCTTCAGCGAACTCAAGTTCGACCATGCTGTCACTTACTCATGATAACCAACAATTTCCGGTTCAAGTCGGTCAGTTCCTTACTCGTGTGGAAGAAGTCAAACAACTGGTTGTTGGCTTGCACAACAATACGCCCGTCTATCTGGAAGATATCGCGACTGTGAAATTTGGTGTCAACACACCAACGCAAAATGTTTGGACCAGTGATAAGCAGGGTATTTATCCAGCGGTGACGTTGGCGATTGCCAAAAAAGGTGGTGAAAACGCGGTAAATGTAGCGAACGCTATCGAGTCTCGTTTGGTTGAGTTAGAAAACCAGCTTATTCCTCAAGGTATTGATGTTGATATTACCCGTGACTACGGTAAAACCGCCGCGGATAAAAGTAATACTCTGATTGGTAAACTAGCGTTTGCGACCACTGCGGTGGTTATCTTGGTGGTACTAACCATGGGTTGGCGCGAAGCAGCGGTAGTAGGCTTAGCGATTGTGGTTACTTTGATGATCACGCTATTTGCTTCATGGGCATGGGGTTTTACACTCAACCGAGTCTCATTGTTCGCTCTGATATTCTCAATCGGTATTCTGGTTGATGACGCAATTGTGGTGGTGGAAAACATTCACCGACATATGGCAATGGGTAAGCAAAAGCTGAGCGAGTTGATCCCACCAGCGGTTGATGAAGTTGGTGGGCCAACTATTCTCGCGACATTAACGGTCATTGCGGCACTCTTACCTATGGCATTTGTGTCTGGTTTGATGGGGCCGTATATGAGCCCGATTCCGATCAATGCATCTATGGGTATGCTGATTTCATTAGCGGTGGCATTTATTGTTTCGCCATGGCTTGCTGGGCATTTCTTGAAACCCGCGGCGCATGGTCATCAAGAAGGCGGTGCAACGAACACAGTGTTCCATCGCATCATGACTCCGTTTGTGACGGCGAAAAATCAGGGGCGTAATCGTTTTATGCTGCTGTTGGCTATTCTGGCTTTGATTGCTGGATCAATGCTGCTACCTGTGTTTCAAGCGGTTGTATTGAAGATGCTGCCGTTTGATAACAAATCAGAGTTTCAAGTTGTGCTGGATATGCCGGAAGGTACGTCTTTGGAGAGAACTCAGCGCGTGTTGTTCGACATGGGCGCAGAGCTGAACAAAGTGCCAGAGATGGAAAGTTACCAAATCTACGTGGGAACAGCAGCGCCGATTAACTTCAACGGTTTGGTTCGTCACTACTTTATGCGCAATCAGGCGAATCAGGGCGACATTCAGGTTAACCTTGCTGGACGTAAAGAGCGTGATCGAGACAGCCATGAAATCGCCAGCTCCATACGCCCTGTATTAAAAGCTGTCGCAGATAAATTTGGCGGTAAGGTGAAAGTGGTTGAAGTACCACCGGGTCCTCCTGTCTGGTCTCCGATATTGGCGGAAGTTTATGGCCCAACACCGGAGATTCGTAATGCAGCTGCAAGACAAGTCAGAGAAGTGTTCCGCACTACTCAGGATATTGTCGATGTGGACATGTACCTGCCAGAACTGCACCAGAAATGGCAAGTAGTGATCGACAGAAGCAAAGCGTCTCACTACCAAGTGCCTTATGCTTCGATTGTTGATGCCTTAGCAACGTCGATTGGCGGAAAACCTGTGACTTATTTGCACAGTGAGCACAGTAAGTACCCGATTCCAATTCAGATTCAGGCGAGTGAAACAGCAAAAGTGCGTTTAGAACAAGTGCTGAATATGAAAGTGGGCAGCATGACGGGTAGCGCTTATCCACTGTCTGATTTGGTGTCAGTTCGTCAAACGCCTATGGAAGATTACATTGTGCATAAGAACTTAGTGCCTATGGTCATGGTCGTCGGTGATATGGCGGGAAGCGTAGATAGCCCACTGTACGGTATGTTTAATGTGGGCAGTAAACTGGACAAAGCAATGGCAGTTGACCAGTACTACATCAATCAGCCAGATGGTTTAAACGGCATTTCTATACTGTGGGATGGTGAGTGGACAATCACTTATGAAACCTTCCGCGATATGGGTATCGCTTACGCTGTCGGTATGATTCTGATTTACCTATTAGTTGTAGCGCAGTTTAAGTCGTATTTAGTGCCGTTGATCATCATGGCACCAATCCCGCTCACCATTATTGGTGTGATGCCGGGACACGCCCTATTAGGCGCACAGTTCACGGCGACGTCAATGATCGGCATGATTGCCTTAGCTGGTATTATCGTTCGTAACTCGATTTTGCTGGTGGACTTTATCAATCAACAAGTGGAAGAGGGTATTGAGTTCTCAGAAGCGGTGATTCAGTCGGCGGCGGTACGTGCCAAACCTATTATGTTGACAGCACTGGCTGCGATGATAGGCGCGGTATTTATTCTAGATGATCCGATCTTTAACGGTTTGGCTATCAGTTTGATTTTCGGGATATTCGTATCAACAATTTTGACCTTGTTGGTTATCCCTGTCCTATACTACGTAGTGATGAGAAAACGCTTCGAAAAAAGTCCTGTTTAGGTACAGGGATTTGTAGTTAGTTAACTTGTGTTAATGCCTCACAATGTAAGCCAATACAGAGTGAGGCATTTTTGTTTTTGTAACTGTTAAATCAACGTATCGTCTATTACTGTCTCTGACATCACCAGTTATCCATTACCAGTTGAGCTGAGACACAATAGGGCAGTGATCACTTAAGTGGTAGTTGAGAGCATCTTGGTCTTTATAGACCATTTGTTTGGGCGGTGTTGCGTTAAGTTTAGGGCTGACAATCATATGGTCAATCACGGAGCGAAACTGATGCAGCTGTGAAGCATCATTACGTTTGCGAACCTTGCATAAAGCCTGAGTATTGCGGGTTGCCAGTTCAGGTTTCTGTTTCAAACCCTGAGTAAACTCTTGCCACAACCAGTCGCCTTTAAAGCTCAGGTTATGATTGAAATCCCCCATAATCACATATTCCTGCCCCTGTTTTTCACGCTCTTTAATCCAACGGTTAAGACTTTTTCCTTGTGCTAACAGAGTCTGACAAGTCTCTTTCTGAGAATAGAATTTTCCTACACAACCCGCTTTGAGGTGTAATGAAAGTGCGTGGACAGGTGTGGCACTATCAGGGTAGAGAATGACATAAGAAGCAAACCTTAGTTTGTGATTAGCTTTGCCGTACAAGTCGAGGTCTTTGGGATCAGAAAAAGGCACGTTATTACGAATCGCAAAGCCCGTGTATTGATTAATGTCTGAAAACTGGTGGCTAGCATATTTTGGCATCTTTCTGTCCGACAGAACGACAGTGTATTCGGGTTGGCTTACTCGCTTAAAAGCGTCGATGCTATCGACTTCCTGAAAAGCAATCACATCCGCATTGAGTTTCTCAAAATAGCCTTTCAGGGCAGAAAAATCGTCATTGTTTCGCTTCCCTTCATAGACATTATGGTTTTGATTGACGGTGAGCCATTCCATATTCCAAGTGCTCATGGTTAATTTTTCAGCATGCGCAGTGAGTGGCATCACTAAGGAAATCACACTTACAAATAGAGCATAAAATAGGCGCATTTTTTCAATCCTTGTGTCGTGTCTTTTATCGAGATTTCGGCAGCGCTTAATCTATCAGGCTTCCTAAAAAATCAACAACGGATATCACAATTTTTGCGGTTTGCAGCATTTCTTACGAGTTTGAGATCTTGAGCTGTAAGTTTGAATCAATTCTGTCCGGTGGTCCAAATCCATTGATCTATATCAATACTCCAACTTGATGTCGGAGGTTAAATACGCCACAACATATAGTGTCAGTTGGATAATAAAAAGCCCTATATAGTGTGTTTGTGGATAAGTCTGTGAGTATGCTGGGGTAAGGAGAAATTTTGAAACCTATCGTGATCAAACGTGATGGCTCTAAAGCCCCGTTTAACAGGGATCGTATTCAATCTGCAGTTGAAAGTGCCGCAGATCATGTGGATAAAGAGTTGGCTATTTACGCTCTTAATGTCGCACTTGCTGTTGAACTAAAATTGAAAGATTACGAAGAAGTTCACATCGCCGAAATTCAGACGATGGTAGAGAACGAGCTAATGCAAGGTCCGTACAAAGCATTAGCTCGTTCATACATTGAGTATCGCCATGACCGCGATATTTCTCGTGAAAAGCAAAGCGCGTTGACCAGAGAAATTGAAGGCTTAATTCAAGAAAGCAACGCCGATCTGCTAAACGAAAATGCCAACAAAGATGGCAAAGTGATTCCAACGCAGCGTGACTTGTTAGCAGGTATCGTTGCTAAGCACTATGCGAAAACTCGTATTCTGCCTCGTGACATCGTTCAGGCTCATGAAGAAGGTGATATTCACTATCATGACCTTGACTACGCACCATTCTTCCCGATGTTTAACTGCATGCTGATCGACTTACAGGGCATGCTGACACACGGTTTTAAAATGGGTAATGCGGAAATTGATACACCAAAATCAATTTCGACTGCGACAGCGGTAACGGCTCAAATCATCGCTCAGGTTGCAAGCCATATCTACGGTGGTACAACGATCAACCGTATTGATGAAATTCTTGCGCCTTACGTAGCTGCGAGCTACGAGAAACATTTAGAAATCGCTAAAGAGTGGGATATTCACAGCCCTGAAGAGTTTGCTAAAGCACGTACCGAGAAAGAGTGTTATGACGCATTCCAGTCTCTGGAATACGAAGTAAACACACTTCACACGGCGAATGGACAAACACCATTTGTGACGTTTGGTTTTGGTTTAGGTACCTGTTGGGAATCGCGCTTAATTCAGAAGTCTATTTTGAAAAACCGTATAGCGGGCTTGGGTAAAAACCGCAAAACAGCGGTGTTCCCTAAACTGGTATTCGCGATTAAAGATGGCTTGAACCACAAGAAAGCCGATCCAAACTACGACATCAAACAGCTTGCGCTGGAATGTGCCTCTAAACGCATGTACCCAGACATTTTGAACTACGACAAAGTAGTAGAGGTTACGGGCTCATTTAAAACTCCAATGGGCTGCCGTAGCTTCCTGAATACATATGAAGAAAATGGTGAACTTGTTCATGAAGGCCGTAATAATCTTGGTGTAGTAAGCTTGAACCTGCCTCGTATCGCTTTGAAAGCGAATGGTGACTTAGATAAGTTCTACGAACTGTTGGACGGCAAACTGAAACTGGCTCGCCGTGCGCTTGAAACTCGTATCAGCCGTTTAGAGAAAGTGAAAGCGCGTGTTGCTCCAATTCTGTATATGGAAGGCGCGTGTGGTGTTCGTCTAAAAGCTAACGACTCCATTACTGAGATTTTCAAAAACGGTCGCGCGTCTATCTCTCTTGGCTACATCGGTGTGCATGAAACGATTACTGCGCTGTTTGGTGCAGACGGGCATGTGTACGACGATGCAACTTTACGTCAACACGCCATTGATATTATCCAACGCTTGCGTGAAGCCGTTGACCAATGGAAAGAAGAAACTGGTTATGCATTTAGCCTGTACGGTACACCAAGCGAAAACTTATGTAGCCGCTTCTGCCGTATCGATGCAAAAGAGTTTGGTGTTATTGAGGGTGTAACTGATAAAGGTTATTACACCAACAGCTTCCACTTGGATGTGCAAAAAACAGTAAACCCATACGATAAGATCGATTTCGAGATGCCTTATCCAGAAATTTCGAGCGGTGGCTTTATCTGTTACGGTGAGTTCCCGAACATGCAACGCAATATTGAAGCGTTAGAAAACGTCTGGGATTACAGCTACTCTCGAGTGCCTTATTACGGCACAAATACACCGATTGATGAGTGTTACGACTGTGGTTTTACCGGAGAATTTGAATGTACCAGCAAGGGCTTTGTATGTCCGAAGTGCGGCAACCATGATTCGTCTAAAGTATCAGTCACTCGTCGTGTATGCGGTTATTTGGGTAGCCCTGATGCTCGTCCGTTCAACTTCGGTAAACAAGAAGAAGTTAAACGTCGCGTTAAGCACCTTTAAACGAAATACGATTGAGCAATGAACTACCACCAATATCATCCTATTGATGTGGTCAACGGACCGGGGACACGCAGTACACTGTTTGTCTCCGGCTGCGAACACAACTGTAAAGGCTGCTATAACCAGAGCACATGGTCTTTGCGCTCTGGTCATCCCTATACTCAAGATTTAGAAAATCGCATCATTGCGGACTTGAACGATACCCGCATACCGAAACGTGGTTTGTCATTGTCCGGTGGTGATCCACTGCATCCACAAAACGTCTCTGCCATTCTTCATCTGGTGAAACGCGTTAAGCAAGAATGTACCGATAAAGATATCTGGCTATGGACGGGTTATCTGCTCTCGGAACTGAGCGAAGCTCAAAAACAGGTGTTGGAATACATTGATGTGCTGATAGATGGCAAATTTATCAAAGAGCTTGCCGATCCGAGCCTAGACTGGCGAGGCAGCAGTAATCAAGTCATTCACTACCTCAAATCTTAAGCATAATTTTAATTATTAGCTCCGTTTAAGGAGCTAATAACTTGCCAATAAACAAGTATCTTGAGCCGTTTCAGCGATAGTGTTACTTTGAAACTCACCACTTGAATTTCAAAAGGCTGTGACTTTCATGTTCTCTCATTTAACTGCTCCAACTCTTGACCCCATCATTTCCCTGTCGGCGGCTTTCCGCGACGATCCTCGCACTGAAAAAGTCGATTTAGGCATTGGTGTTTATAAAAATAGCTTAGGCGAAACGCCAATCATGCAAGCAATTTTGCAAGCTCAAGATATTGTAGCGAAAACACAGAAGTCAAAGTCGTACGTTGGCCTTGCTGGATGCGAAGAGTTCAACCAATGCATGGCGGACTTAGTGCTAGGTGACACACCTGTGCGTGATCGACTCTCCGTTATTCAGACTCCGGGTGCCAGTGGCGCATTACGTATGCTTGCTGATCTTATGCATTTTGCGCAGCCAGAAACAACGGTTTGGCTAACCGACCCAAGTTATGTCAACCACAAACCGATCATGGAAGCCGCAGGGCTTAAAGTGAAGTTTTACAGTTACTTTAGCCAAAAGACCAAAATGGTGAACGCTGATCGCATGCTTGCGGACTTGGCGCATGCAGGGCCAAAAGATGTGGTCGTTGTTCATGGTTGTTGTCACAACCCGACGGGGGCAGACATAGATTTTGCAGCTTGGCAGGCGATAACGGAATTAGCACAGAAAAATGGTTTTATGCCTTTTGTAGACATTGCCTATCAAGGCTTTGGTGATGGATTACAAGAAGATGCAAAAGGCATTCGCCACATGGCAGAACGTGTAGAAGAGATGCTGATTACTACCTCATGTTCAAAAAACTTCGGCCTATATCGCGAACGTACTGGGGCTGCCATGGTACTGGGAAAAAATGCGACAGAAGCAACGAATGCTAAAGGTAAACTTCTGACATTGGCGCGCACCACGTACACTATGCCGCCTGACCACGGCGCTGCGCTGGTAAAAACAGTATTACAAAGCGATGCATTAACCATAACTTGGAAGAATGAGTTGGTTGAAATGCAACAACGTCTGTTAAGTCTTCGTAAAAGTTTATGTAACCAGTTGAGAAATCAACACAATACTTCACAATTTGATTTCATAGAAAGTCACAAAGGTATGTTTACTATGCTAGGCTTAACAGCAGAGCAAATGTTACGACTACGCGAAGACTTTGGTATCTATGGGGTTGCCGATAGTCGTATTAACATTGCTGGTTTAACAGAAAAAGACATCCCTTATGTGGCGGATGCGATAATGAAAGTTTTATAGATATTTTTCAGTTTGAGTAGGTGAACGAATGAAACAACAGTGGAAATTTTTAATTCCTTTGATGCTGAGTGGCGGTTTAATGGCTTGTTCTACAACGTCTAATGAAGGTGATGCAAAGGATCAAGCTGTTCAAGTTGAAGAACCTAAACAAGAGGTTTCTCAACCAGAAAGAGACCTTAGTAAATATGAAACCATAACCCCAAAGGTTGAGCCTATTGTTGAATCTAAGCCGGAAGTAAGACCTGAACAGCAACCAAAGCCGGATCCTAAGCCACCTATGGTGGCGGACGCTAAGAAAACAGCCGATGGTCGTTTGATTCTTGGAGAACAAGAATGGGTTTATATTACGGGCTTGAAAGAGAACTTCCGTGCGCGTATTGATACAGGTGCGACGACTTCTTCAGTAAGCGCTGTTGACGTTGTTCCATTCGAGCGTGATGGCAAAGACTGGGTAAAATTCAAGATTGCACACGATGATGTGATGAGCAAAGAGTTTGCTTTACCTGTAGAGCGTTGGGTTGATATTCGTCAGTCAAGCGCTGACGGTACACAACGTCGAGCTGTGGTTATGGCATGGATTCAAATCGGTGATTTGAAAGAAAATACCGAGTTCACTCTAACAGACAGAAGTCACCTGACTTTCCCTGTGTTGCTAGGTCGCAGCTTCTTTAAAGATGTTGCACTGGTGGATGTAAGCCGTAAGTACATCCAACCAAAGCATAAGTAAGCTTGAAATGGATAATCAAAAAGCCAGCAGAAGCTGGCTTTTTCTATTTTTACATCTTCCTACCAAGGCGTTTTTCAATTTGACGCTTTTCCCATTTTGGACCGAAGAGATTGAACACTTCGAAGGCATTTAAACCATGGTTCAAAATACCAATGCCCCAGCCTAAAGCTGGCCACCAAGCCCAAATATAGTGAGAACTGGTAAATAGGTTGATGGCGAAAAGTAGGCTGATCACCATAACGTATGTCATCAGGTGTGAGTAAAAACCCTTGATGGCTCTTACTTGGTCGATCACCGTTTGTTCTTCTTCAGTATACTTTGTGTCACTGGTCATTTCTGGCTCCTGCTGAAGTTCTTCGATACTGGTTTCAAAGACAGCAGCTAGGGATTTTAGTGACTCCAAACCAGGCTTTCGACCACGTTCAATTCTCTGAATAGTACGGATGCTTAAGCCACTAAGATCGGCCAATTGCTCCTGAGACCAACCATGTTTTAGTCTGAGTTTTCTAATAATCATTTAAAATTTCCTTCTACTGCTGTGAAACAGAGCTTACCAATTGTGTATCCAGCATATAACGTCATATAGACGACATAGTTATGACACTTCTATAAATTCAATAAGTTAGCGAATCAGGTTTTAAAGTTGAACAATCACAATATTGTGATGAATTTTGTGAAGGGTCGCTATAATCACAGCTCTCATCAAGCTGCCATGCTTCGATCCTAGACAAATTTCGACATTCTTCGCGATATTCAATCATGTTAATCAGGTTAGATGTCATTAGTGAAAGGACTGTGCGTTGAGTTAGTTGGCTAGGGTAAGGGAAGCGTAGGGGAAAACAGTCACGTCATATAGTAGCCAAGTATGCCGAACTTTGTGTTCTTTGGCATTTGTATCATTGGCCAAAATAAAAAAGCCAGTGAACAATGTCACTGGCAACAGCCTTCGGGGGGCAAAGACTTGGATACTTATAAGAAGCTAAGCTTAGAGCTTAGCTTCTAGTTTTCGCTTAACTTAAGAAGCAGTTACCGCAGATTTGTCAGTAGCACGAGCTTTGAAAAATGCGTAGCCAAAGCCAGTTACTGCTGTACCCGCTGCGATTGCTACTAGGTACATAAACACAGGAGTAATAGCACCAGGAATTGCTAGTACGAATAAACCGCCGTGTGGAGCCATCAGTTTTGCACCGAACAGCATTGATAGAGCGCCAGTTAACGCGCCACCTGCCATACATGCTGGGATAACACGCATTGGGTCTTTCGCTGCGAATGGGATAGCACCTTCAGAGATGAAACATAGGCCAAGTACGAATGATGCTTTACCTGCTTCCCGCTCGCTAGGTTCAAATTTGTTTTTAGCAAGGAAAGTCGCTAAACCCATACCTAGAGCCGGAACCATACCAGCTGCCATGATAGCTGCCATTGGTGCGTAAGTTTGTGAAGCCAACAGACCAACACCAAATGTGTAAGCCGCTTTGTTGACAGGGCCACCAAGGTCGAAACACATCATTGCGCCAAGAATAATACCAAGCAGTACTGCGTTAGCTGAACCCATGTCGTTAAGGAACGTCGTCATCGCAGTCATGATGCCCGATACTGGTCCACCAACGATGTAGATCATAACCAACCCAGTTACTAAGCTAGCAATAAATGGAATGATAAGAATCGGTTTCAATGCTTCCATTGACTGAGGAAGAGAAACTTTATCAGCAATGAACTTCGCAGAGTAACCCGCGATGAAACCAGCAGCGATACCACCTAGGAAACCTGCGCCAGTAGAGCTTGCTAATATACCGCCAATCAAGCCCGGTGCAAGTCCAGGACGGTCAGCAATTGAAAACGCGATGAAACCAGCAAGAACAGGGATCATAAGTGCAAATGCTGAACCACCACCGATAGTCATCAATGCCGCTGCTAGAGTACCTTCTTCTTTAAACGCTTCGATACCGAATACGAAAGACAGTGCGATGATCAAACCACCCGCTACTACCACTGGTAGCATGTGAGAAACACCTGTCATTAAGTGTTTGTACACACCTTTCTTCTCACCAGTGCTTTCAGCACTTTTTGAAGCTTCAGCTTGGGTGTAAACCGTTGCTTTTTCGAATGCGTTATTGATCTCTTGTTCTGTTTTCTTCAGCGCAAGACCCGTACTGGTTTTGTAAAGTTTTTTGCCGTTGAAGCGGTCAAGCGGAACGTCGATGTCTGCAGCAATGATAACAAGATCAGCTTCAGCAATCTCTTGAGCAGTCAGTTGGTTTTTCGCACCAACAGAACCGCGTGTTTCTACTTTGACTTTGTGGCCAAGACGAGAACCAGTCTCTTCCAACGCTTCAGCAGCCATGAAAGTGTGTGCAACACCAGTAGGGCATGCAGTGATAGCAACAATCTTCTTCGCGCTTGCTGCAGGAGCTGCAGGTGCTTGGTAAGTTGTTGCAGCGCTTGCGCTAAGCTCAGACGCTTGCTCAACCGCTGTTTTTAAGTAAGCCGTTGGGTTACTTGTGCATGCAGAGATATCACTTTGGTAGACTTTTTTACCAACAAAGCGAGTAGTATCAACAGGTGTATTGGCTGCGATAATAACGACTTCAGCGTTGTTGATGTCTGAATCGGTAAGCTTGTAGCCTTCAATCACAGAAGAGTGACATTCCACAACGGAAGTCCAGTTTAGTGATTTTGCGGCTTGTTCAAGCAGTCCTGCAGCAATAATGCTGTTTGCAACGCCGCTAGGGCATGCAGTGATAATAGCAATATTCATAGTACGACCTTCTGTCCTTATTTGTTAGATACTTCAAAAGTACCAACTGGTTGTAATTGGATTTCTTTTTGTAGGGTGATTAGTTGAGTTTCTGAAGTCACACCCACACCTACCTGCGTAACTGCAAGGGCAGATAATGCTGTAGCGAATGTGATTAAAGATTCTTTGTCCATATTTTGCATATGACCCCAGCAAAGACCGGCAACGAGAGTGTCTCCTGCACCAACAGTGCTGACAACGCTCATACGTGGTGGTTTTGCATGAAGCCATTGGCCTTGGTTTAGCCACATGGTTCCGTTGGCTCCCATTGAGACAACAATGTTTTCAATACCTTTTTCTGCAAGTTCAGCCGCCGCTGTACGGCACTCTTCAGGAGTCACCAACTCACGACCAACAAACTGAGACAGCTCTTCATCGTTTGGTTTAATCAGCCAAGGGTGAGCGTTCAAGCCTGCTGCCAAAGCATCACGACTGCTATCGAACAGAACGCGCTTGCCTAGTGAGTGCAGTTTTTCAATCCAAGACGCACATAAGCTTGGAGAAACACCGGTAGGCAGACTGCCGGCAAGAACGAAATAATCATGGTCTTGCGCAAGTCGAAGTAGAGTCGCTTCGAAAGCTGCGATATCTTCGTTGGTTACGTTTATGCCTGGGAAGTTGATGTCGCTGACTTCACCGCTCGCTTCAACGAGTTTAACGTTGATACGAGTTGAGCCCTGAATGCGGATGAATTCGTCATGTGCACCCATCTCTTCAAACAGCTGACAGAACATCTCTTGATTGTCTTTGCCTAGAAAGCCAGTCACAGTAACGTCTGCACCAAGGTCACTCAGCACTTTCGCTACGTTCACCCCTTTACCTGCTGCGTGTAGTGAACCTTGCTTAACAAGGCTCACAGTGCCCACGTTGAGCGTGTCCAAGCTACCAGTAAGATCCAGCGCTGGGTTTAGGGTGATGGTGACGACTTTCGTTGTCATGGCGTTATTTAGCATAAGTCGCCCCTTAACCTTCACCTAGGCCAGCGTTAATAGCAGCACCGATAGACTCCAGCGCTTTAGCTGCATCTGGACCTTCAGCAGTGAACTGAAGTTGGTGACCGTGTTTAACACCCAGAGCAATCACTTTCATTAAGCTCTTAGCATTAACAACTTTGCCGTCACCGTCTAAGTTAGACACTTTGATTGCAGATTCGAATTTCTTCGCTTCAGCAACCAGCATCGCGCCCGGACGAGCATGAAGGCCGTGTGAGTTCTTAATCTTAAATACAGCAACATTGTCGCCAGTCGCTTCTGTTGCCTTTTCTTCTTCCGCATCGTTGCTAAAAAGAGCCAGTAGTTGCTCAGAGTTTGCTTTCAAGAACACGTCTTGTTCGCCAGCAAAGACTTTTTGCGACAGTATTTTCAGCATATTTTCATGTGCGCTATTGCATGCAGCGAACGCGACAAGTGCTTTAACTGGTAAACCGTCACATTCACAAAGATTGGCAGTAGAAACGAAAGACATACCTGTGCGTTTTACGGCTTTGTCACTGCTCACAACCCATAGACCTTTACCAAGGTGAGTTGGTTTCTTAGTCACTAGGTCAGCAACGAACTCAGAGTCTGCACAGCCGCTATTTTTTAACAAACCGCCAGCCACAGCGCTCATTTGCACCATGTCACTTGCAGGGAAAAGAAGTTGAATCAGTGAAGCGTCGAAATCGGCTTCGAACTGAACTTCACCATTTAGCAGAGCAATGATGTCATTTGCAGATTTTGCATTTTTCAGTTTTTCTTCCACGCCGTCAGCAGAAAGCACTTTGGTTAACTGTTTTAGAATACCCAAGTGTTCATCTGACTTCGCAGCGATACCGATAGCAACATAAACCGTATTGTCGTCGCCCCAGTTCACACCGTTAGGGAAGTGGTGAACAGCAACACCGGTTTGTTTCACTAAATCGCGTGTGTCAGTTGTACCGTGAGGAATCGCAATACCGTTACCCAGGAACGTAGAGTTCTGAGCTTCACGGTTTAACATGCCTTCAACGTAGCCATTGTCGACTAAACCTTTCTGGGTGAGGTCGGCAGCGATAGCGCGAATTGCGTCCAACTTGTTAGCGTGAGCTTGACTAAGTTGGATATTTTGAGTGGTTAATTGCAGCATTGTTTGCCCCTTCTTCTGTCGTAGTTAGACAGGATGATTTTTTAATTCTTTTTTATTGTAGTAACTTTTGCTTAACCTTGGCTGAAACGATTCAGCATTTGGTCCAAAAAAATTCAGCAAAGTTGCCAAGATACTTTCTTTACAATCGGGTGGTGCATCTACCGATTGTTGAGAATTTTACCGTAAACATTGACACCGTTATCAATTCCCAACTTTGCTGAATCCTTTCAGCTTTTATACTGAATCGATTCAGCGTATAATTCAACACCAATGAGGATCAAAAAATTGTTTCTATGATCCGCCGCACATAAATAGAGCAGTTGATATGACACTAGATGAAATCGCAAAATTAGCTGGAGTTTCGAAAACGACTGCAAGCTATGTGATCAATGGAAAAGCCCAGAAGTACCGCATTAGTGAAAAGACACAGCAAAAAGTGATGGCTGTGGTTAATGAATACAATTACCGCCCTGACCACGCGGCATCCTCTTTGCGAGCGGGTAACAGCCGCTCATTCGGTTTGATTATTCCGGATCTAGAGAACACCAGTTACGCAAGACTGGCAAAACTGATTGAGCAAAACTCTCGTCAAGCGGGCTACCAGATTTTGATAGCTTGTTCTGATGATGATCCTGAAACTGAAATCAGTGCAGCAGAGGCTTTGGTATCAAGACGAATAGATGCTCTTTTTGTGGCAAGTTCAATTCCAAACGCCAGTGACTACTACTTAAAAATGCAAAACATGGGTACGCCAGTTATTGCGATTGACCGTCCGTTGGATGACGAATACTTCGCCTGTGTGATCAGTGAAGATTACGGTGCCGCTTACGACTTAACATCTTCGCTTTTGACAGACAATGTAAAAACTGTCGGTTTAATTGGTGCGTTACCCGAGCTGAACATTTCTCAGGAGCGTCAGCTTGGTTTTGAGTCTGCTGTTAAATCAAACCAGCGCGAATTTATGCTGGGTTATGGCGAACACTTTAACCGTGAAGAAGGGCGCAGAGTGTTTGAACAATGGGTAAAGAAAGAGCGCTTGCCTGATGCGATAGTGACGACCTCTTATACTCTGCTGGAAGGCATATTAGATGTGTTGATGGAGCATCCTGACTTGCTGAAAAAAATTCGTTTAGCAACGTTTGGTGACAACCGCTTATTGGATTTTCTTCCGGTGAAAATCAATTCGCTACCGCAACAGTTTGAAGTGATTGCCGACAGTGCGTTGGCGCTTGCGCTAAATGCTTCAGCAAAACGCTATCAATCCGGTGTTGAGTTGGTTCCACGTCGTTTGAAAGTCAGAGCGTAAGATAAGCGCTCAATTAAATCTCGATCCTGATTGCCCTTTGATTTCGTTGATGAAATACAAAGGGTAATCATTCCTGCATCATCACTCACTCTTTGCCTTTTCAGCGTCGCATTTGCTCGCAAAACGGGTATCATATTCGGCAACTATTTTAAAAAGTGTTCGTTGCACAGGAAAGGCATGAAGTTTCTTCACACCTCAGATTGGCACTTAGGCCGTCAGTTTCATAACGTGTCGCTACTTGAAGATCAAAGGCACGTATTATCTCAAATCGTTGATTACATAAAACACAACTCGGTTGATGCCTTAGTCCTCGCCGGTGATGTGTATGATCGCTCCGTTCCTCCAACACATGCAATTGAGTTGCTGGATGACGTCGTCACCAAAATTTGTGGAGAGCTTGGCGTTCCTATGCTTGTCATACCGGGCAACCATGACGGAGCAAAGCGATTAGGCTTTGCGGCGAAACAGATGAAGCAATCCGGTTTGCACATCATTGCAGACTTCGAACATATGCTTGAGCCAGTAGTTCTTATTAGTGAACAAGCCGGTGAAGTCGCTTTTTACGGTATGCCTTATAACGATCCTGAGCTGGTACGTCACTACTATCAAACTGCGGTTAGCACTCATGACGAAGCGCATCAGCATCTTTGCGGATTAATTGCCGAGCAGTTTAAACCTTCTCAGAAAAACGTATTGATCAGCCACTGTTTTGTTGATGGCGCTATTGAGTCTGAATCAGAACGACCACTCTCCATCGGTGGTTCGGACAGAGTCAGTCACGAACACTTTTTAGCCTTTGATTATGTGGCTCTTGGTCATTTGCATCAGCCGCAAATGAAAGGCACTGACTATATTCGTTATTCCGGTTCACTGATGAAGTACAGCTTCAGTGAGCAGCACCACAAGAAAGCGATGACTTTGGTTGAGATTAATAAAGAAGGTTTTGTCTCTGCCAACCAAATTCCACTCAATGCGCCTCATAACATGCGAATTGTTGAAGGCGAGTTAGACCAGATTTTAGAGCAAGGCCGAACGGACCCGAATAGCCATGACTACCTGCTGGTGCGTCTGCAAGACAAGCATGCGATTCTCGACCCAATGGAAAAACTGCGTAAGGTCTACCCAAATGTATTGCACCTTGAAAAGCCGGGTATGTTGATTGGTGTCGATCAGGAAATGGGCAAAGCTCGTCTCGCTCGCGGAGAAATGGAGATGTTTAAAGACTTCTTCTTAGAAGCCAAGCAGGAAGCATTAACAGAAGCTCAAGAGCAAGCTGTTAGCGCTGTTATCCAGTCATTGAAGCAAGGGGAATAGAATGCGTCCATTAAGATTATCGATTCAAGCATTTGGTCCTTTTGCTGGCAAAGAGGTGGTGGATTTCACTAGCCTTGGTGCATCTCCGCTGTTTCTGATAAATGGTCCTACAGGGGCAGGCAAAAGCTCAATCTTAGATGCGATCTGTTTTGCGCTTTATGGTGAAACCACTGGCAGCGAACGCACCGGCGATCAGATGCGCTGTGATTATGCAGACGCCGAACTTGTAACGGAAATTGAGTTTGAGTTTGAACTAGCAGGTCGAGTGTACCTTGTGACTCGTAGCCCAGATCAGGAAACACCGAAAAAGCGGGGCGAGGGCACAACCAAGAAAGCTCACTCCGCTACCTTGGTCGAAATCGTAGGCGGTGAACATAAGCTACTGGCAAACCGTCCGAATCCTGTTGCAAAAGCGATGGTGGATTTAATCGGCCTAGATGTGAAGCAGTTCCGTCAGGTGATGGTGATTCCGCAAGGTAAGTTTCGTGAGCTTTTAGTGGCTAATTCAAAAGAGCGTGAACAAATCTTTGGTCAGTTGTTTCAAACGCAAATTTATACTCAGATAGAACGCGCTCTGTTTGAAAAAGCAGCGGGAATTCGCAAAGAAAAAGATGAGTTCGATAACCAGATCAAAGGTGCGCTGAATGTAGTGTCTGTGGCTTCGGAAGAAGAGTTGAAAGAAGAACAGGAAAAACTTCAACCTGAACTAAAGCAAAGCGAACAGAACTATCAATCACTGCAACAGCAACTGGATGAAGCGAAGAAACAACGCAACTCAGCTCAGGAGCTGAAACAGAAATTTGTACAAAAGGCTGAGATTGAGAAAGCGGTAACCGAGCATCAATCTGAGTTGCCGAATATTGAACAACTGCGCCAGAAAAGAACCAAAGCAAGGCAGGCGCTTACGCTCGATTTGCCGTTTAACCAATGGATTAGTGCAACGAAGCAATTTGAACAGGCAGAAAAAAGCGTTACCGAGAAACAACAGCTGGTAGTGCAAACTAAAGCCAAAGTTGAACAAGAGGAATCTTTGTGGCAGCAAGCGGTTAAGAACGTGCAAGTGGTTCCTGAGTTGTCACAACAGCTTTATCAGCTCGAAGAAATCGGTAAAAAATACCGCATACTTGATGACAAGCAAAAAGCGCTTGAGACGGCTAAGCAAGCCTTCGTCAAAGCGAAAGCGGAAGAAGAGTCGTTTGAGAAACAGCTGAAAGAGCTGGATACAGAAATTCAAAGCAAACGAGCGGAATACGAACAAACTACTCATGCAGTATCGAGTCTAGATGCAAAGCGCTTGTCGCTCGCGAATGTGGTTGAACAGATCAAAGTTCGTCAAAGCAGCGAGCAGCTAACTGAACAACAAAGCAAACTTAAGCAAGCTGTGGTTCAGGCGGAGAGAAGATATGTTGAAGCACAAACCGCCACCGCTAATGCTAAGAAGGATGCTGATAGACTGGAAATGATTTGGCACACCAACCAAGCGGCTGAATTGGCGAAGTCGTTAAGCGAGGGTGATGCTTGTCCTGTCTGTGGCAGTTTGGAACATCCTCAGTTAGCAAGTTTTACCGGTGACGTGGTTACGCGTGCGGAAGTGAAAGTTGCCCGAGATGCGCAGCAGTTGTGCGCGTCAATCGAGCTCGAAGCGCTGAAAAATCATCAGTCTGCGGTATCAAATCTTGGTCAAATTGAACGTGAACTGAACCAATTGTTAGCGAAAATTTCAGAGCAATCGATAGCCGAACTCGCTGCGCTTGGGCAAAGCAAAGAAACGTTAGAGAAAGAGATTCAAACTCTGGCATCAATGCAGCCTCAAGCATTGAAAGCTCAGTTGGAAGCTCTGGAAGGTCGTCATTTACAAACCAAGGCTAATCTTGAAAAGTCTATTGCAGGCACAGCGGACAGCAAACATGCAATGACGGTTTTAGAAACGGAAGTGGCTTCACTATTCGAAGGTGTTTCATCTGGTTTCGATAATGTTGAGCAGGTAAGAGCCCAATATGTAGCAGTTAAAAAGCAGATCGAAGAGCTGCAAAAAGCCGAGCAGCAAATGCAGCAACAGTTTGCTGAAACGCAGAAGCAGCTTTCCGCAATTGAATCATCATTAAATGATGCTCTGGCGCTACAAAAGCAGTGGTCTGATGAAAAGCAGAACACGGAAAAAGCTTGGTTAGAAGCGCTGTCTGCAAGTTCGTTTGAAAACCAAGACGCCTATTTAAGCGCCAAACTGGCAGAAGCGGCGATAGCTGAACTGGAATCGTCAATTCGCCAATACGAAGATAAAGGGGCATCACTGAAAACTCAGCTTGAATCGATTAATGGTGAGTTGAAAGACAAACAGCAACCTGAGTTAGAGCCTTTAGAACAAGCGTTGACGGCAAAACAGCAACAAGTCGAACAAGCGTTGCAAAGCTATACGCAACTTCGCTCACGGATGGATAGCCTTAATCAGGTTCAACAGAAACTCAGCGCGCTTTATGCGAAGAATGAAGAGTTGGAAAAAGCCTATCAGGTGTTTGGGACATTAAGTGATATTGCTACGGGTAAAACCGGAGCCAGAGTGAGCCTGCATCGTTTTGTACTTGGCGTTTTGCTGGATGATGTCTTGATTCAGGCATCCCAGCGTTTGCAATTAATGAGCAAAGGTCGTTATCTGCTGAAACGTAAAGAAGATCGTGCAAAAGGTAACAGTGGTTCAGGCTTAGATTTGATGGTTGAAGACGGCTACACAGGAAAATGGCGCGATGTTGCGACCCTTTCCGGTGGTGAATCGTTTATGGCTGCGCTTTCGCTGGCGCTTGGCTTGTCGGATGTGGTGCAGTCGTACAGCGGTGGTATCCGTCTCGATACTCTGTTTATTGATGAAGGTTTTGGTAGTCTTGATCCTGAATCGCTCGATTTGGCGATTCAAACCTTAATTGATTTACAGCAGGGTGGCAGAACAATAGGGATTATTTCACACGTCAGTGAGCTCAAAGAACAAATTTCTTTAAGGCTGGATGTCGAAGCTGCAAGAACGGGCAGTTCAATTAAACTGGTTGCTTAACAATCTGAAAATTATATTTAAAGCGAGCGGTTTTATAAACGGCTCGCTTTTTTTGTTGCGTCTAAAAATCTTCAAAATCATTAAACTGTTCTCTATCTTGCTCGAATTATCAGTTTAGATCTTTCATTACTTGTAACTAGTTAAAATTGACTATTCTTAATGAGTAACCACGTCCTTAAGTAGGCAGCGATGACTCCACTAAATGATAGAAAATTGCTGAATATTATTCGATATGCACCAGCAGTGTTCATCACTCTATTTGCTATCGTGGTTAATCTCATCCTAATTCAAAGTAATCGGGTTGAATCGGAAGAAAAGATAGACTTCATTCGCGAAAACCTTATCGAACAACAAAAGCAGGCTGTTCAAGAACAAATTCAGCAAGTCTCCAATCAAATCGAAAGACAAAAGAGCCTCACCGTTAAAACCCTAGAAGATCAGTTGCGAAGCCGTGTGTATGAAGCGTACAACATAGCAACTAATATTTATCAGCAGCATAGAGACAAACCGAAAGAAGATGTTGTCCGTATGATAAGAGAAGCTCTCCGCCCCATTCGCTTCAACTCTGGGCGTGGCTACTTCTTTATTTTCGATCGTGAAGGCATGAATGTCTTGCACAGTTATATCCCACAGTTAGAAGGGCAGTCTGTCTGGGAAACCAAAGATGTTAAAGGTACCTTGATTGTTCAGGAGCACATTGACAAAGTGAACAACTCAGGTGGTGAAGCTTTTTATCGCTGGTGGTACAGCAAGCCAGATGAAGCTCCTGATAAACATTTCGAAAAAATAGGCTTTGGTAAGTATTTTGAGCCATATGGCTGGTATATCGGGACGGGGGAGTACATTGTTGATGTACAAGCAGATATACAAGAACAAGTTATAGATTGGTTGAGTGATTACCGATATGGCAACAACGATTATGTCTTTGCGATTGATAACCAAGGGATAATTCTCTCACACCCTGAAGCGGCAATGGTTAACACTGCCGTTTCTGACGAGCTCGGCGTTCAGATAGATGAGATTCGCGCTAAAGATACAGATCGTTCCGGCTTTACTCACTACATGGCCAAATATATGCCCGGTGCGCTTAACGGTGGAGAAAAAATTAGCTATCTCAAAATGATTGATGGGTGGGACTGGACAATCGGCACTGGCTTTTATGTGCAGCGTTTTGAAGCTTATCTGGCCGAAAATATTCGTGCTCTAGAGGCCAGTAACAATGACGAATTGAAACGCATCTTGTATGCAAGTTTGATTTCCACGCTAATTATCATTGCGCTTTCACTGAAACTTGGGCGAGTGATTGGTGATCGTTTTAATCGTTTTCAGGAGCGTATAGCTAAAGATTTCAATGAGCTCAACCAAGTCAAAGATAAGCTTAAATATCTGGCGGAGCATGACTCTTTAACAGACTTACCCAATCGACTTCTTCTCAACGGCATTATCCACACTGGGATTGATTACGCTCATCACAACCAGTGTTGCGGGGCTGTAATGTTGCTGGATGTGGATGATTTTAAGAAGATTAATGATCTTCACGGGCACTCTTCAGGGGATAAACTTCTCAAAACCATCAGCCGAAAATTCGAGAGCATTCTTGGCCCTCACGATACCGTGTCACGTTTTGGTGGCGATGAGTTTATTTTCTGTTTCCCGGATCTGACGGATGACTTGGCTGCCCAAGAGAAAGTGTTGCTGATACAAAAAGTGTTTGAAGATAAGTTCATCATTGACGGCAAAGTATTGACTACCAATTGTAGTATCGGTGTGGCGATGTTCCCGCGTGATGACACCGAACCAGAAGCCTTGATTCGTAAGGCGGATGTCGTTTTGTATAAATCAAAAGCACAGCGTAAAGGCAGCGCCATGTTTTATAACTCTGACATCAATGAAGAAATACAGCTTGATTACATGATAGAGGAAGAGCTGCGAAAAGCCCTCAAAGGCGATGAGTTCAAAGTGCTTTATCAGCCACAAGTTAACGTAGAGAGTGGCAAGATCATGGGGGTTGAAGCGCTGGCGCGTTGGAACAGTGCTCGACTAGGCCCAATATCGCCAGTGAAATTTATTGCATTGGCAGAAGACATTGGGGTGATACATGAGCTTGGTAGTTTTGTTTTCCGTAAAGCTTGTGAAGATATTCTCTCGATCAGCCCTAATGGAGCCGAGGCTATGTGCGTTTCAATCAACATATCGCCCAAACAACTGATGGAACCAATCTTTCCTGAAACCTTGGTTGGAATTACTCATGAAGTGGGAATTGATATCTCTCGCGTGACTCTGGAAATCACAGAGAACGTTTTATTGGAGGATTTAGATACGGTTGCCGAACGTCTCAATAGCATGAAGAGTTTTGGTTTTGGTCTCTCGTTAGACGACTTCGGTACTGGGTATTCTTCAATGAGCTATCTCAATACGTTGCCGATTACAGAAATTAAAATCGACCGCTCTTTTATTGAGAAGTTGTTAATTAGTGAGCAGACCAAGACTTTGGTAAAAGCCATTATTGCCATCGGTGAATCGTGTCAAATGACCGTGGTCGCTGAAGGGGTGGAGACGATGGAACAGTACAATGAACTGGCTGAATATGGTTGTGATGTCGTACAGGGCTACTATTTCGCACCGCCTTTGACAATAGAATCCATCGGTGAACTTTTGTGTTCTAAGCTTCAGTCGGGTTCAGAGTCGATCTAGTCTTAGGCATAGAATTCACAGTGGAAGTTCTCTAAAATAGCACCTCACTCTTTACCTTCGTACATATTCTCATGCTTAAAATATCAAACACTGTAGAACTGGCGGACTGGGAAATCGAGTTGTCAGCCATTCGGGCTATGGGCAGTGGCGGGCAGAATGTAAATAAAGTATCGAGTGCGATTCATCTGCGATTTGATGTTCAACGCTCTACCTTACCTCAAGTCTATAAAGAGAAATTACTTGCGCTTTCAGACAGCAGAATCACCAAGGAAGGGGTGATCATCATTAAAGCGCAAACATATCGAACTCAAGAGCAAAACCGAGAAGATGCGTTGAATCGTCTGCGAGAGATGATTGTCGCTGCCATGGTGGTAGTGAAAAAGCGCCGACCAACCAAGCCTACAAAAGCATCGCAACACCGCCGTGTTGAGGCTAAGAAGCGAAATGGCACGAACAAATCTTTACGTGGGAAAGTGGTCTATTAAGCTTTTGAAGTTTCACGATTAACTGTTCTTTTCATCATGTGATCTCAGTGACACCTTTTTTCTGCATAAAGGCTATGCTCTCAACAGTCATATTGGCATGAGGGCAGAGTGATGAAATACCAACATATTTTGGTCGCGTTAGAGCTGACCGAAGAGAACAAAGTTTTGATCAATAAAGCGATCGCAATGGCGAACACTTTTAACGCGGATGTCTCATTCATCCATGTTGATGGTGCGGTTGGTGAGGTTTATAGCCAGTTAATTGATATTCAGCAGGACCCAACACAAAAGCCGCTCAATCAGCATGCCAATGATCTTCTCCACAAGTTTCAGAATTACACCAAAGAACAGTTTCCTGATTTTCCGATCAAACATTTCTGGGTTGGGACGGGCAGTTTGGGGAGCAAACTTAAAAAAGTTATTGAGCAGCATGAATACGACCTGCTTATCTGCGGGCATCATCATGACTTCTGGAGCAATATGGTTTCCTACTCTCGAGATCTGATTAACAAGTCACCGATTGATATTTTGGTTGTGCCCATGGAATCCTAACGGTTTAAGCTAGCCTTAACTTAAGTAGTAAGTTGAAAACGGAAAGATCGGATTGAAGAGAAAGGATATGGAATAAAAAAAGAGTGTGGCTTTTGGGGCCACACTCTTTTTTATTGCGTTCGAGATTATACCGATTGAGTTGGTTTACTATTGTTTTGATTACGGTTTTGGTTTGAACCGCGATTCGGCTTTCTGTTTCCGCTTGGTTTGCCGTTTGCACTTGGCTTACCGCTTGTAGCAGGTTTGCCATTTGAGCTAGGTTTACCATTTTTGTTTGGTTTACCGCTGCCACTCGGTTTGTTGGCATTTGGCTTGTTATCCGAACTTGGTTTGTCCCCAAATCTCTTGCTGCGATGTTTGTTCTCGCCATTTGCTTTTGGCTGAGCATTTTGATTGCCATCACGATGACCTTCGCCACTTGGTTTAGGGCGCTTAGGCTTAGAGGTGCTTTTAGCCGCAGGTTTGTCATCTTTGGAAGCCCCTCGAGCCGATTGGTTACCTTCTGCGTTATGCATTTTAGGCTGTTTCGGTTTTTTAGGCTTCTTCGCTTTAATAGGGCGAGTATCTAAAACAGACTCAGGAACTTTGTTGCTTGGCGCAAATCCTTGCAGTTCGATACGTGGAAGCACTTGTTGAATAAGACGCTCAATAGCAAAAAGTTCTGGTGCCTCAATCGCTGAAACCAAAGTAATCGCTTTACCCACTTCGCCAGCACGACCTGTACGACCAATACGGTGCACATAATCTTCAGCGACTTTAGGCAGTTCAAAGTTCACCACTTGCGGTAGCTGAGGGATATCAATACCTCGAGCCGCAATATCCGTTGCAACGAGTACGCGAACTTCGCCAGATTTAAAATCGGCCAACGCTTTGGTTCGAGCGCCTTGGCTCTTGTTGCCATGAATCGGTGCTGAGCTGATACCTTCCTCATTCAGAAACGCTGAAAGCTTGTTTGCACCGTGTTTAGTTTTGGTGAAAACCAACACTTGCTGCCAGTTACCATCTTTGATCAGCTTCACCAGCATCGGTGCTTTCTTTTTCACATCCGCTGGATAAATGCATTGCTCTACAGTTCTTGCTGTTGAGTTCGCTGGGCTTACTGATATCTCAACTGGGTTGTTGACCATTGTTTTGGCTAAGGAACGAATTTCGTCAGAAAACGTTGCTGAGAACAGCAGGTTCTGGCGTTTCTTCGGTAACAAATCAAGGATCTTACGGATGTCACGAATGAAGCCCATATCGAGCATGCGGTCTGCTTCATCAAGAACCAGAACTTCCAGTTGGTCAAACTTAACGGCATTTTGGTTGTATAGATCCAACAGACGGCCCGGTGTGGCTACCAGCACGTCCGCGCCTTTACGTAAACGCAGCATTTGCGGGTTAATCTTCACACCACCAAAAACTACAGCACTTGTCAGAGGTAGGTGACTGCCATAGGTGTTGACGTTGTCTTCAACCTGAGCGGCAAGCTCACGGGTTGGAGTGAGGACCAGAGCACGAACCTGATTGCCACGAACTTTTGGACCGCGTGATAGAAGCTCTAAAATAGGCAGAGTAAAGCCAGCAGTTTTACCTGTACCAGTCTGTGCCGCTGCCATTACATCTTTTCCTTCTAATACAGCTGGAATCGCCTGTATCTGAATCGGTGAAGGAGTGGTATATCCTTTTTCTTCAATAGCTTTAAGGATTGGAGCAGATAGACCTAACGAGGTAAAACCCATATTTAATTCTCAATATTGTACTTAATTAATACTCACCACAGATAAATGATTATTGATGGCGAAAAGTGCGACATTCTGAGGCTTTCGCCCCATAGTAGCAATAGATAATTTCTTTTCGGCGCTTTTGATTGATGGATTGAAGTTGCGTTTTGCAAGGGAATTATAATTTAAGCCTATTGATATAGTGCTAAACTATTAGCTCTCAAATGTTAGGCGCACTACAAGTACTGAAGTTGATGGACGAATATCTAAAGCGAATTAATCAGCTAGAACAGCAGGTTGAAAAACTGACACGTGATAACCAGCGCTTGGAAGAAAAGCTTAATGTCGCACTCGATGGTAACGGTTTGTGTTTGTGGGAAAATCATTTACCCACTGGCAAACTCACCATATTTAATATGGAGTGGGGCAAAATGCTGGGCTTTCAGCCTCATGAGCTGGAAGCGACCGTTGAGATCTGGAAAAGCCGGCTTCATCCCGATGATTATGATTTGGCAGTGGGTGCATTCGAAGATCACATCAATGGCAAAGTAGACACTTATCAGGTGATTCATCGCATGATCCACAATGACGGCAGTACGAGTTGGGTATCTGATCGGGGCCGGATTGTCGAATACGATCAAGATGGTAAACCGCTACGAATGATGGGTACTCACATCGATATCACTAAAGAAAAGCGATATGAACTCGAACTGTCGAGATTAGCAACGTTAGATCCACTTACTAATTTGCTTAACCGCAAGGTGTTGGTTGAAAAATGCGATGAAATTTGTCGTGGCTTATTGGACCAACCCGCCTCTCTTATATTTATCGACCTTGATAATTTCAAAACAGTGAATGATCACTCGGGTCATAAAGCGGGTGACTCAGTGCTGATAAAGGTCGCAGAATGGCTCAATCAGTACGCCCCGAGCGAGTCGATTATTGCGCGCTTAGGCGGTGACGAATTTGTCGTGCTGTGCGTGGACCATCCGAGAGAAGTGATCAGCCGTTATATCGATCAGTTGCTGACGAATGTCAGTGAACCGATGAAAGTGGATAACGGGTCGGCTCAGATCGGTTTTAGTATTGGCGTGTGTGAGTTCACCACTTCCAATTACACGTTCGAAGAGCTGTATGAACTCGCGGATAAGGCAATGTACCAAGTAAAACACAGCGGCAAAAACGGTGTGGCGTACATAAAAGCCGAGGAAAATTAGCCGCTACAGCTCTTGTTTGGGAAAAACTCTGGCCAGTACATTCTGATATAACCAGCGGAAACCCACACCACCAATACGGTTGCAATGGTGAGTTCAAGAAATCCGAAATTGTGTAGCCAGTGCCAGTGTGGAAAATCTGACTCAAAGAAAGTTGTCAGCCTGTGCATTGCGATGGCGCTGATCACGGATGGGAAAGTGACTGCAGCTATTGAAGGCTGAAACTTCAAACGTAACAATCGTAAATAGCACAGGTAGATCAGCAGCGTCATGGTGATGGCAATACCTGCCAACGCTCCGGTTAGTATCGGGTCTGGGTCAGGGAAATTGACCAGATAGGTGGCGAGAGTTAAGTTAATCGGTGCCGCCATAATAGCCAGCGTTGGTCTTGCCCTGCGTGGCAACGAACCAAAGAACACCAAGCGATACAAAACCACAGGCAACATAATAAAGTAGATAGCGACACATACCTGTACGAGTGTTTCTGAAAATACGTTGTGTCCAAACTGTGTTCCCGCCAACGAGCTACTGATCATTCCCACCGGATATAAGAACCAACTAGGTACGATGTTCGACATCTTGAAATTCATGAGCTGAAAGCCGAAGAACAATATCATCATTGTAAAATGCAGCATAAGCGCTAAGGCCCACAGTGGGTAAGCTATCAGTGGCGAGATAACAACTAGGTAATCGCACAGAATTAGCAGTGCCATGCTCATCGGTGCCATAAGGCTACCAGAGAGAGGGTGTTTAATATCAGCGATAAAGGTTTTGTAGCTGGTTAGATACCTTGCTAACACAGGCAACAGCAGTATGGCGCCCATCGTAACCAGATAAGGGCGTACAGCAAGGCCGAACGTTGGCAGATACAGCGCCCACGCTTGACCTAAGCCAATCATGCCTAATGCAAGGGCTGCTTGAGAAGGGGGAACAGCTTGTACTTGAAGAAACCTTTTCCAGTTCAACGAAAACTCCGCATTCCATCGCCATACAGTGGTGTTATGCAGTTTTGGTGTCTGAGATTAAGGCAACACCGCTACCACTCGCTTTAGGGTGGCGATATTAACAAGTTTCGTCACTTTCTGTACGACAATAATGTGTGCGATTGTCACAAAATACGCAGCAAATTCATAACATTTAGGCGGAAGACTAAATATTAATCCTCTTTTTATTCCTGTTGTGGCAGATCTTGCTGGCGCAGTTTCTCGTTCTTCAACGTACGGTTTAGAAGTTGACTGTAGATAGGTTGTCCGCCAAACATCTGCGCAAATATCACTGCGCCTAAGCCAGTGATGATCAGTGGCAGAATCAGGTTGTAGTTGCCCGTCATTTCAATAACCAGCAAGATGCCAGTAATCGGCGCTCGTACGGTGGCACAAAACAGAGCGCCCATTCCCGCAATCGCAAACATACCCGGTTCGATATCCAGCTCTGGCAATAGGCTTTTTGCGATCAGACCAAAGGCATAGCCAAACAGTGTGCCCAGAGCCAGCATTGGAGCGAAGATACCGCCCGGAGCACCCGAGCCAAAACAGATCACAGTGGTAAAGATGCGCCCAATAAACAACAGCAGCAATATCGTAGCGCTATAGCCGCCATTTGTGACGTCTGGAATAAAGTTGATACCACCACCCGTCAGTTCAGGAACATAAAGCAGGGTCAAACCAAAAAAGCCACCAAGCAATGAGCCGGTGATCAGATAGCGTTTACGTTGGTTCTTGTGAATACGAACAAAGATGTCCTGAGACAGCGTAATGAGTCGGTTAAATATCACGCCGAAAATGCCGAATAACATACCCAGAAAAAGAAATAGACCAAGCGCTTTTAACTCAGGTGCATCATATTCCGGCATGGTAATAACGGCTTCCTGACCATTAATCATACGGAACACGATATTGGCGGATACCGCAGAAATAATAACCGCACGAATGGAGATCAATGAGTAACGAAACTGAGGGCGCATTTCCTCTACGACAAACATGATGCCAGCAAGAGGCGCATTAAAAGCCGCTGCCAAACCACCTGCTGCACCGGATGCAAGCAGAGAGTGACGAGTGTCCTCATTCTTAACTCGAAACACATCTGAAATCATACGGCCGATAGCACCGCCCATTTGTACTGTTGGTCCTTCACGCCCTAGCACCATACCAGAACCCAATGCACCCATGCCGCCAAAGAACTTAACTGGAATAACGCGCCACCAACGAACCGGACGTATTCCGTCCATGGCACCTTCAATTTCAGGAATACCAGAGCCTGCGGCTTCCGGTGCAAAACGGTGAACAAGGTAATAACCCACAAACGCCAATGCCGCACTGATAATAAATGCCGCTAACCACAATGGGAGCAGGTTACCAATCTCACTTTTCAGCCATTCGGTACGGGTTTCTGAGACGAAATGAACGGCTTTTTCAAAGTAAGTACCGACAATGCCAGCCAATATACCCACAGCAAGAGAGAGAAAGAGAACAGAGATGGGGGTTTTATCTTTAGAGAGAAATTGGTTGATAGCATCTTTTGGAACTTTTGCTAGAAGACTGTGCGTAAACTTCTCTCTGTTGGTCATTTAAAACGGGTCTCATGGTTGGCGTTATGTGAGGAATGTCAGATTATACTTACCATTACCATCAACTATAGCTGCAAAGATGCAAATTAGATTTTCATATATGACTTTGATATGAAAACAGATGTGTTTTTACCACTTTTCAAAAAGGTGATTTAGCTAAAAATTTTGCTTATAAAATTGGCTGAGAAACTTGTATTTCAAGGGATATGAGCCATATTTAAATCGTAAGGCGTTTATCGATATTTCTTACGGAGGATGTGAAAAGAGCCTTACTTACAATTTGGAAGGAATCAAAATTCTATTCGATTGACCTCGTATTTGATTCTATAACATCTATCTACAGATGACTGAATCCGCACACTCACGATTGAGTAACGAGGAATAAGGCGCGCTCCCGCAGTGCGCCTTTATACTGTCTGCTTTCTGCTTTCTGCTATTCTGCATACTCTTTGTTTCCTGTTCCCAGCTATCAGCCGAACTGCTGAGTACTGAGGTTATAGGGCAATCTATGTTTGCTCGCTTACCTGCTAATCGCTTTGTAGAAAGCGAATATATAGAAAGCTTTTAGCCTCCTATGTATACTCCTTGGAAAAGGAGTATGACGATGACGAATAAAGTCCCAACCAATATCATCACGGGTTTCCTCGGGGTAGGGAAAACAACAACGATATTGAATCTGTTAAAGAACAAGCCTGAAAACGAAAAGTGGGCGGTGCTAGTCAATGAGTTCGGTGAAATTGGTATTGATGGCGCGATGATGACTGAACAAGGGGCTTTGATTAAAGAAGTTCCGGGCGGTTGTATGTGTTGTACGGCAGGCGTGCCTATGTCTGTGGGTATTAATGCGCTGCTACGCCAGAAACCTGACCGTTTGATCATTGAACCAACAGGGCTTGGACATCCTAAACAAGTAATTGCCACTTTAACTTCTGACCAATACACGCCATATGTCAATCTTAAAGCGACGATTGGTCTGGTTGATCCGCGAAACTTGAGTAATGAAAAATACACCAGCAACCAAAATTTCAACGACCAATTGCAAACGGCAGATGTGATCATTGGCAACAAGGTGGATGAGTGTACCGCTCATGATATCGATGTATTCAACGATTGGGTAACGGACCAAACGCCAGCAAAAGTGTTCCATAAACTGGTCACACGCGGTCAACTACCGATTGAAGTATTGGATATTGAACGTGTCCACGGTGGTGCGTCGTCGCATATTGAATCTCACCATCATCACCATGCGGAGATGGAACCTGAGTTTCAGTTAAATCCAAACCAAGCTTTTGCTCGTAAAGAGAACAAAGGGCAGGGTTATTACAGTTGTGGTTGGTTATTTGGTGCCGAGTACCGTTTTAACTTTGAGGAGCTTTTCTCAATGATCAGCGATTTAACCGCAGAGCGTGTAAAAGCGGTAGTGAACACAGACCGTGGCTGCTATGCGTTTAACTCAGCCAATGGTGTGGTTTCCGTTAATGAGTTGAGTCTTGAAGGCTTTGAGTCGCGCCTTGAAGTGATTGATTCTCAGCTAATGCCATGGGATCAGCTGGAAAGCATTCTGTTAAAACTGGCTGGAATTTCCAAGTAACTTATAAGTTGCTGAAGAAGTCTTAAACAGTGGATACGACAAGGGCGACATGAGTCGCCCTTAATTTTATATCTATAACGAAAAGATTAACGCTTGTTACGCAGGTAGCGCTTACGGCGTTCTTCTTTGTTTTTCGCTTTTTCTTCCGCTTTACGCGCTTCTTCGATTTCCACTTCAATCAGTTCCTGAGTAATCATCTCAGGGTGCTCAAGGGTAATTTGACCTAGAATACCTTGACGCAATTCATGCAGTAGAATCTCAGACGCTTTGTGTAAATCAACACGACCACCCGCACGCAGCGCCCCACGTTTGCGACCAATCTCTTCCATCCACTCAAGGTCAGATTCAGGTGATTCGTCGATGTTGTAACGTGCTTTCAATAGGTCTGGGTAACGCTCTGCGAGGTATTCCACGGTATAGAATGCCACTTCCTCATATTCCATTGCCGTATCTTTGATAGCGCCTGTTGCCGCTAAACGGAAACCACTGTGCGGGTTTTCCACTTTCGGCCATAAGATCCCCGGCGTATCGGAAAGCACAATACCATTTTGTAGGTTGATACGTTGCTGACGGCGAGTAACCGCAGGCTGGTTGCCCGTCTGAGCAATCGCACGACCCGCTAAACAGTTGATAATGGTTGACTTCCCAACGTTTGGAATACCCATGATCATGGTACGAACGTTCTTGCCCAAAGCTTCGCGGTTTGGCGCTAACTTGCGGCATAACTCCATGATTTGCATCACTTCATTCTGGTTAGAAGTAGTAATCGCAATCGCCTTTACGCCTTGCTCTTTCTCTAAGTGCTCAATCCAAAGCTGAGTCATTTCAGGATCAGCCAGATCGCGCTTGTTCAGCACTTTTACACAAGGCTTTTCTTTGCGAAGTTTCGAAATAATCGGGTTTTCACTACTGAAAGGAATACGCGCATCCAACACCTCGATGATCACATCAACTTGTGGGATGACTTCTTCGATCTCCTTGCGCGCTTTATGCATATGCCCAGGAAACCACTGAATATTGTTGTTAACCATTTGAATTTATTGCCTTAGTCTTCATCTGTTTTAGAGCTTACTTAGCAAGTGCACTAAACCAGAAGAGTATTGGTTAATTTGATTGGCGGTATTGTACGCGAGATTGTTCGATGTATCCAACTCACCATTCAAGGTCTGACTGGGTACAGATGTAGTCGTTTAGTAAAACACAATTGCTAATGAATAAATTCCACTCAATTTATTCATAAATCTCATACCACTTTAGGGTAGTTTAAAAACTCAATTGACCTACATCATGTATTAATTTACGCAGAAAAATAAAACTTCGCTTAGTTAAGAACCTAACCCTTAGGAATTACAATGAGCAAGTTGAAGCTAGTCGTTATCGGTAACGGGATGGTAGGTCACCGTTACATCGAAGATTTAGTCGAGAAAACCGATGTCTCTCAGATGGATATCACGGTTTTCTGTGAAGAACCTCGCGCCGCATACGACCGTGTGCATTTGTCCTCGTACTTTTCTCATCACACTGCGGATGAGCTTTCTTTAGTTAAAGAAGGTTTTTATGAAAAGCACGGCATCAACATCCTTCTTGGCGAACGTGCGATTAACGTTAACCGTGAAAACCGCATTGTCTATTCAAGCACAGGTCGTGAAATTCAATACGACAAGCTGATCCTTGCTACTGGCTCATTCCCATTTGTTCCTCCTATTAAAGGTCATGAAAGCAAAGACTGCTTTGTTTACCGCACAATTGAAGATTTAAAAGCAATCGAAGCTTGCGCGAAGAAAAGTAAGTCAGGTGTTGTTATCGGTGGCGGCTTGCTAGGTCTTGAAGCTGCGGGCGCTCTAAAGGCGTTGGGTGTTCAAACTCACGTAGTAGAGTTCGCACCTAAATTGATGGCAGAACAATTAGATTTGGCTGGTGGTAATCAGCTACGTCAGAAAATCGAACGCATGGGCGTGAATGTTCACACCAGCAAAAACACCCTTGAGATTGTTCCAGAAGGGACAACTGCTCGCAACGTGATGCGTTTTGCTGACGGTACAGAGCTAGAAACCGACTTCATTGTGTTCTCTGCGGGGATTCGCCCACAGGACAAACTTGCTCGTCAAATGAATCTTGAAATCGCCCCACGTGGTGGTGTAGCGATTAACGACCACTGTCAAACTTCAGATGAGAACATTTACGCGATTGGTGAATGTGCTTCTTGGAATGAAATGTTCTTTGGTCTTGTGGCTCCGGGTTACAAGATGGCAACTGTGGCGGTTGATCACCTGCTTGGTAAAACGGAAAGCAAATTCGAAGGTGCAGACATGTCTGCAAAACTGAAATTGCTTGGCGTGAAAGTGGGCTCTATCGGTGATGCAAATGGTCGCACTGAAGGTTGTAAGAGCTACGTTTACCAAAACGAAGAGCAAGAAGTTTACAAACGTCTGATTGTATCGAGTGACAACAAGAAACTGCTTGGCGCAGTGCTTGTGGGAGATACCTCTGACTACGGTGATCTTCTTCAGTTAATGCTCAATGAAATTGATTTGCCTGAACATCCAGACGCACTGATTCTGCCTGCGCATGCCGGCGCAGAAAAACCGGCTCTTGGTGCCGATGCTCTGCCTGAAAGCGCAGTGATCTGTTCATGTTTTGATGTGACTAAAGGCAAGATCGCACAAGCGGTTGCTGATGGTCATCATACGCTTGCAGATATCAAAGCGGTAACAGGAGCGGGTACAGGCTGTGGTGGTTGTGTTCCATTAGTGACATCGGTTCTGAATGCGGAACTTGCTAAGTCTGGTATCGAAGTGAAGAGTGATGTGTGTGAGCACTTTGCATACTCTCGCCAAGAGCTGTTCCATTTGATTCGTATTGAAGAAATTAAAACCTTCGATGAGCTATTAGCAAAATACGGCAAAGGCTACGGCTGTGAAGTGTGTAAACCGCTGGCAGGCTCTATTTTGGCGTCTTGCTGGGGCGAACATATTCTGAAACCTCAGTTAGTGAAACTGCATGACACCAATGACAACTTCCTAGGCAATATCCAGAAAGACGGTACTTACTCCGTTATTCCGCGTATGGCGGGCGGTGAAGTAACACCTCAAGCGTTAGGCGCTCTGGCTGCGGTCGCTGAAGAATATAAGCTATACACCAAAGTGACCGGTGCGCAACGTATTGGTCTGTTTGGTGCGCAAAAAGATGACCTACCTGAAATCTGGCGCAAGCTGATTAACGCTGGTTTTGAAACCGGTCAAGCGTACGCCAAAGCACTGCGCATGGCGAAGACTTGTGTAGGCTCTACTTGGTGTCGTTACGGTGTTCAGGATTCTGTTGGTTTAGGTTCATTGATTGAAAACCGTTACAAAGGCATTCGTACTCCTCACAAGATGAAGTTTGGCGTATCTGGCTGTACGCGTGAATGTGCAGAAGCTCAAGGTAAAGACTTAGGCATCATCGCAACAGACGCTGGCTGGAACATGTACGTGTGTGGTAACGGGGGTATGAAGCCTCGCCATGCGGACCTTCTAGCAAGCGATTTAGATAAAGAAACACTGCTTAAATACATCGACCGTTTCATGATGTTCTACATCCGTACTGCTGCGCCACTGCAACGCACATCGGTTTGGTTGGATAACATGGAAGGCGGTGTGGACTACCTACGTAAAGTGATTGTTGAAGACAAGCTAGGCATCAATGCTCAACTTGAAGCTGACTTAGCGAAGTTAGTGGATGAGTATGAGTGTGAATGGACTGCGACCATCAACGACGAATCACAACTGAGTCGTTTTGCTCATTTCATTAACTCAGACAAACGTGATGAAAACGTCGTGTTTGTATCTGAGCGAGCACAACACCGCCCAGCAACTTTCACGGAAAAACATCCTGAAGCGAAAGGCGACATTTTGCACGTAGCTGCGACAGAAGCATAAGGGAAGGTTAGATATGTCATTTGAAAAGATTTGCCAAATCAGCGACATCATTCCAGGTACTGGCGTTTGTGCGCTGGTGAACGGTGAGCAAGTTGCGGTGTTTCGTCCTACTGATGCGGAAGAAGTGTTTGCTATCAGCAATACCGACCCGTTTTACCAATCGAACGTGCTGTCTCGCGGTTTGATTTGCGAACATAAAGGCGAGCTTTGGGTAGCAAGCCCACTGAAAAAGCAGCGCTTCAACTTGGCGACAGGTATGTGCATGGAAGATGAACGTTTTAGCGTGAAGTCTTACCACGCGCGAGTCACCAAAGGCGAAGTTGAAATCGCAGCCTAACTGATTGATGCCCCTCTCAACGGGAGGGGCAGATTCAATAGGCAAAGGCTTTAGTCGCGAATCCGTTTGAAAGCCTTTCTCTATTTAATCTTCCGTTTTACACATTTTTATATTTTAAATTTTAGGAGATCCACATGTCTGCATTAAAACCTGTAGAGTTTGTCCAAACCATGATCGACATTGGTGAGGCAAAAGTAAAAACCAGCACTCGTGATCTAGTATTGCGCGGTATGATGGCTGGTGTGATTTTGTCGTTAGCCGTAGTAGTGGCGATTACGACTATAGTTCAAACAGGCATGGGCGTTGTCGGCGCACTCGTGTTCCCTGTAGGCTTCTGTATTCTGAGCTTAATGGGTTATGACCTAGTCACCGGTGTGTTTGGTATTGCACCACTGGCTAAATTTGAAAACCGTCCGGGTATCACTTGGGGTCGTGTACTTCGTTGTTGGGGGCTTGTCGGTTTCGGTAACCTTGTTGGCTCATTGATTGTGGCTGGTTTGATCGCTCTCTCTTTAACTATGAACTTTAGTGTAGAACCAAATGCCGTTGGTCAAAAATTCATTGCTGTTGCAACAGCACGTACTGTGGGTTTCGAAAACCTAGGTGCTGACGGTTGGATTACCTGTTTCGTTCGCGGCATTCTATGTAACCTAATGGTGTGTCTAGGTGTCATCGGCAATATGACCGCTCGTTCTGTTGCAGGCAAAATCGCAGCAATGTGGTTACCAATCTTCATCTTCTTCGCATTGGTATTTGAACACGCAGTAGTAAACATGTTCCTATTCCCACTAGGTATGATGCTAGGTGCGGATTTCGGCGTTGCAACTTGGTTGAACTTCAACCTAATCCCAACCATTCTTGGCAACATCGTTGGTGGTCTAGTATTTACTTGTATTCCTCTATACCTAACTCACGCGAAAACAGCGCCAGCGTTAAGTGCAGAAACTGAAGTAAATGCAGAAGTAGCACTAAGCAAATAAGGTTTATGGGCTCCGTCATTAAAGTGATGGAGCCGTTTTAATACAGATGTTTTTGGCTATAAAAAGCAGTGACTTAATGCCCCATGAGAACTCCTTTTTATATCCAAATTTTAAATTGCAGGCGTTGCTATGAACACTGATATCACTGTAAACAATCTTGATTTAAAAACGGGCTTTGTCTCTCTTGTTGGTGCAGGCCCGGGTGACCCTGATTTGTTGACTATGAAAGGGTACCGAGTCATACAACAGGCGGAAGTCGTCGTGTATGACCGTTTGGTATCAGAGCAAATTCTAGCGTTAGCGGATGAAAGCGCTGAGCTAATCTACGTCGGAAAAAAGCTCGACTATCACTGTGTCCCTCAAGATCAAATCAATCAAATTCTGGTGCAGAAAGCGCAAGAAGGTAAGCGTGTTGTACGTTTAAAAGGCGGTGACTCGTTTATCTTTGGTCGTGGTGGTGAAGAGTTAGAAGAGCTTGCCGAGTATGGCATTGCTTATGAGGTGGTTCCGGGCATTACCGCAGCGGCTGGCGCAACGGCTTATGCAGGCATTCCGCTCACTCACAGAGACCATGCGCAAAGTGTTCAGTTTATTACTGGTCATGTGCAAAAAGATGGACGTGAAATTGAGTGGCAATCTCTGGCGCAATCAAATAACACACTCGTGTTCTACATGGGCTTGAAGCAAAGTGGTCACATCATGGATAACCTAATTAGCCATGGTTTAGACCCTCAGATCTCGTGCGCAATTATTGAAAATGGTACACGACCTGAACAACGTGTATTTCAGGGCAAACTTAATCAATTATCACAGTTAGCAGATCAAGCTCAAAGCCCTGCACTGATTGTGGTGGGTAGTGTTACTGAGCTGCACAATAAATTGGATTGGTTTAACAAATAAATAATCCTTTCATGTTTTATATCCAGAGAAGCCTAAATATTCTCGACACTTTTGCTTAATAATTTCACTTTTACCTGTAAGAAAGCTTTTTAAATTCTTACAGGTACAAATACCCATCATCCTGCATTATTTCCCGTCTATTTAGTTCACATTTCGTAAAATAGGAAAACCTATTTTCGCACTAAAATCGTCGCGCACTACTGCAGCTTTTTACGCCTATTGATGATTTGTTTCCTAACTAAATTTGAGAAGCAATTCAAATGAATGTGAACTTCGGATAATTAACGACTTGTTACACTGTTTTCAATTCCTTGTTTTGTAGCAAGTTTTAGACTTGAGATTGAGCTATAGGCTAAACAAAGCAGAGCTGTTCATCGCTTGAACGCGATTTTTCGCTGGTTTAGAAAACAACGCCTGTAGGTAGTTGTGAAATGACTCGTAGGAATAGTCTTAATTTTATTCGTATTGGCATGTTCATACGAATTGAAGATCTGGTTAATGATAAATTCTCCCACCATCAGAAATTCTTCATTAACCAGAGTTTAAATATCCGGATGAGATATTATTTCACTTTATTATTCTTAACATTATTTTCTTTTAAAGTTATTGCTGCGGATATATCGGTGCAATTAGAGGCTGATAAATCGGTTTATGAAAATAATGGTTTTGTTACTTATGCCGTGACGGTATCTAACTTGACCGATAGTGTTATTGATATCTCATCGGTTTCTGCAGATTTCTCTGCCTATTCCACAACACAGATAAGTGCCTCATCCAGTTTTTTATCTGAGAGCGGAGATTTTAGCTCAAGCGGAAATCTGCAAGTCACTGGCGCAAGAATCCGTGCCGGTGGACACATTAAATATGTAGTTCAAGCTTTGGTTGCAAATGACACAACCGCAGACATTACCATTCAGGCTTCAGCTCTTGCTAGTTCTAGCCCAGATGCTGTGACTTCGGAGTTAGTTACCGTTACTCCAGCCCCTTATAAGTACTCTTTAACACTCTCTTCAGATACGAGTGAGTATCCAGTAACTGGTCTTCTGACATACACATTAGTGGCAGAAAACACAGGTGCTTACCGAGTTCAAAACCTCGATATCGAGCAGATATTTAGCACGTTATTGGTTGAAAATATTGATGGAACAAATACCGCGCCTTTCACTCAGATCGCCAACAGTGCGGTAAAAGAAGGTACTGAAAGTGATGTCGGCACCTTTGAACTTCTTGGGGATTTAAAGGTCACAGGCGCAAGCATTGCTGTGGGTGGCAAGCTCACGTATACAATGCAAGCCACTCTAGCGGATCGGCTCGCCGGAGATATTGTTGTATCTGCTACTTCACAAACGAAAGATGGAATCGTTGCAAGTGATGAGTTAACTACGCCTCCGATGGCTGGCACGTTAGAGATCATCAGACATGAGTTTGTTAACAGTTCTCCTTATTTAGTCAATGGTGAAATGCAACTTCATCTGGCGGTAGAAAATACTGGGAAAGGTATCGTCCATAATTTTAGGGTTCAGCATAATATCAAAGATATTTTGACGACCTTAGGGAATAACTTAGTTGATTCCACCGTCACCTTCGACCATACCGATGTCAGTGGGCACCCTTATAAAACGTGGTCGATTGCTATAGACAGTATTGGAGGCAACTCTGTTTCCAAATTGGGTAGCAGTACGGTGACGGATGATTCTCTTGATGACGTTGTCTCTGTTTATCCGGGTGAAACGATTGATTATCTGATTACTACAGCCATCTCTCCAGTCGCTATTGGTGACATCAAAAACTTAACTGCGAGAGTCATCAATGATGAAGGTTCATTGGCGTCAGCGGCGAATACGATTTCGACACCGATTGCAACGGAGCGAGTATTACAAGTCGGTGACCCTGAAATTCATATAAGCAAGATAACGTCTCAGTCTCAATACAGCCCGGGTCAAAGTGTTGAATATAACATTAGCGTTGAGAACTCATCAGATAAGTATTTTGCTAATAACCTTATCATTGTCGATAAGTTGTCTTGTATTCAGACTGAGCAAGCTGCTGGGTACGGTGGGGGGGCTGCTTTTCAGTCTTGGAAGCTGGAAGTTGTTAGTGGCTCAGACAGTGAAGGTACAGATGCAGGTAAGTTTGATTATGGTGCGACTAAAACTGGTGATTTAACGATTTCTCCGGACATCGCTCCGGGTAAAAAAGTGGAATATAAACTTACCGCAACAACAACGGATAGCAGTATTGGCCTTATTCTTGATGATGCGAGTTGTGCTGATGATGTGGTAGAAAGTGGCACTGGTATTGAGATGCCTGCCAACGCTTTATCAGTGACCAAAGATGTCGATACATCAAAATACTCTGCTGGTCAGGAGATGACGTATACCATCAAGGTTGCCAACACCAGTGATGCTATTGCGAATATGGTTCCCGTCGTTGACGATCTGGCTTCTATTATGGTGACGGACGTTTATGGCAACTCTATTCCCGCTTTCTCTTCTTGGGAAATTACCGCCGACTATGGAAAAGATATTAGTGGCGTGGATGGGACGATCACTTCACCAGACATATTAGATGTTAAAGCTACGATTCCCCCTCATACCGTTGTTACTTACACTGTAAAAGTTCATGTTGCACCGACCGCAAACAGTAAGATCAGCAACATAGTCACTGTAGATGGCAAAGCGATAGCTGATAGGGGCTCGGTTCCTAAAGAGTTCTCGTTGGCAATGAACAAGTCAGTCAAAGTTGATGATGAATCTTCTTTTCACTCCCTTTACAGTTTTTACTCCAAGCAAAGCAATGTCGTTACTTATCAGATAGTTGTTGAAAATGATAACACCAACGGCTTTGCTACTGATGTGGAGATAAAAGACCCTATCAGTTCGATTGAAGCTGATATGTTGGAACCCGACAATACACCAATGCCAGTGTTCAGTTCCTGGACCATTAGCGCTGATAAGCAGGTTATGGATAATTCGGGGTTAACCTCTGATGACCAGCAGCAACTGTTGAATGCCACTGATGTCGGAACATTTTCTGACAATACCGACCTTGATACGACAGCACAAATCCCACCTAACGTTCGAGTTATATACACCATTGTGGGACAAATTGATCGCTCATCAAGTAACAAAATCGTATGGGGCGGTTTCACCAATACTGCCACGGTATATTCACCAGACAACGGACAAACGCTTAGTGGTGGTGCAACAGTTCAACCCGAAGCTCCTGATGTGCAAGTTCTGAAATTAACTCCCAACGATATTTTTCAACTGGGGAGTGAAGTTTCTTTCGACATTTTTGTATTTAACAAAGGTTCTGGCTATGCCAATGATGTAGATGTTTCGGATGATATTAATGGATTAGGTGTATTCGAACCTGGCTGGACTATAGAAGCAACTACGGATGGTCACATAAGTAGCGGGAGTTACGCTGACGAAAAGTCCACTTGGCCAGATGGTGGAAATATAGCCTCAAAAGTGGATATCGATCCTAAGTCCGATTCAGGTAAATGGAACGGTATGGGTTACGTTAAATACACGGTCAAAGGTATTGTGAGATCTGATTATGAGAAAGAAGAAATCTCCAATACAGCGAGCATTCACGACCCAGCAACAAACACTAATCATTCTTCAACCGCTGAAATTGGTAAGGATGGCAGTGTCGATCAACTTAATGTTTCTATTATAAAAACCTCGGACAAAATGCAGGTCGCTCCGGGCGGGTATATTACCTATACCATCACCTTGATTAACAACAGTACTAATACCATTGCGAACAATCTGACAGTTGTTGACCTGATGTCAGAGATAAAGTCTGTGCTTGCCAATGACAATAATGATGGTGGTATAAATGATGGCAAAATGGATAACGTTGAAGATTATCCGGATCAGTCCCCATTTGTACACTGGCAGTTCAAATTACCCGGTGACGCTAGCTTTGGTCCTGAAACTACAGAAGATTTTATTTATCCTGCAACTGACTCTACAGATGTCCTATCGTTAGCTCCTCAGTCAACAATAGAATTCCAGATTAAAGCGCTGGTGAAAGACAACTACGTCAGTCAAGTGCTTAAGAATGATGCGTATGTTTATCGCGACTTTGGTGAAGTATCGTCACTGAATCATGTTTCCCACCATGAAAACAGATTGGCATCTAATGGCGCAGGTACACAACGACAACTATTGGTAAACGGTGTACCTAGCAAATATTACTCCCCAGGCGATGAATTGACCTATACGGTGAAAATTCACTCTAATACTGGGTATTTGAATAACCGCCATGTTGCTGAAGATATTCTTGGAGTAGATGTTTTGCTGATGGATGGTACATCGGAAAATCCGTTTAAAAATGCTTTTTCCGTAGATGTTGTGAAAGATGATGGCAATGGTAGTAATGGTACGACTACTGGTGAGTCTGAAGGGGTTGTTGAGGACAACCAAAACATTGATACCTACATAGATGTTGCTGGTGGGGACTACGTTTTATATACCGTCAAAGGAACTGTGCGTGATGATGCTGTAGGCAGTATTACTATCGGTGGCATTACGGTTAAACCTAACGATTATCATCTGAACTTTTACAAAACCACTGATGAAGTGAACTATCACCCAGGAAAAACAGCGAGTTACCATTTACATATTACCAATAACGGGTTGGCTAACGCTTACAACATTCCTGTGGTAGATGAGTTATCAAAGGTACAAGTTAGCTTGGTTGATGGCTCAACTGGACCAGCTTATACCTCTTGGACTATTGCGCCGCAAGTGACACTTGATCCTTCTTTGCCAGACGGTAATGCTCAAGTTGGTGACTATGCAGATAATCAAGATATCAATACGTTAGCTTCAATACCAATGGGAGCGACGATTGACTATGTGGTTACTGCTACGATAAACCCTAATGCCATCGGCGAAATTACCAATGTTCTTTCTGTGAACGGCGATAGAGTCAGCTCTTCTCTTACGCCTGATGCCAATAAATTTAACTATAGCAAAGCGATTAAAGCCTATTACGACACAGATGGTACAACTTCACTAGGTTTAGACGGCTATAAGCCGGATGGCTATATCGAATATGAAATTGCTATTGGCAATGAAAACGAAGTCCATCTCAACGATATTGCCGTGTTTGATAATATCCAAGGGGTCATGACTTCTTGTTACAACATCACGACTGGAACAACTTATAGTTGCCCAGCTTTTGATAGCTGGACAGTTTCATCAGAAGTCGATTCTAGTGGTATCACTGATGCTGGAAGCATTTCAAATAACACCAACATCGATACCACCTTTGATTTAGCAGCTGCTAGCTATGGTTCTTATATTAAATACACGGTTAAAGCTCATATTGTCGAAAATGCAGTCGGTGAATTTAAGAACACCGTATTAGTCAATGGTCGTTATCAGGCTTCTTCTGATCGTTCAACAATGTTGCCGCCAAATTTAATAAAAGCGCACAGAGCTTTTACCGATACGTCTCTAGCTACCGTTAAGACAACTTACAATCATCAGACAGATGATCAACAAGTGGTTTATCACCTGCGAATCGATAATAACGGTAATGGACTTGAGTATGGTAAAGCTCTGATTGAAAAATTCTCAGAGTTGCAAGTTCGCTTAGCGCAAAAATCTGATAGTGCGGGAGACAGTGATAAGGCTCCGGCATACCTACCTAAAGGATGGGTGGTTACGGCAAACACTTCTGGTGAGCCTATGACCTCTATTGGCGGTTTTACCCGAGGAAACAATGTCGATATTGATATCCCTCATGTATCAATAGCTCCGGGTGGTTATATCGAATTTGTCATGGAATCAGAGATTCGCGAAGACGCTATAGGTGCCATAGATATAACGCCAACGTACGGTGGTAGTAATCTTCCACGGGCAAATATTACCCCAGACGCTGCATTATTGAATGTCACTAAAGAGATTGTTTCTCTTGGTGGAAACAACTACACCAGCGGTGATAAATATAAACCGGGCGACAGCATTGAATATCGGTTTGTGGTCGAAAATACAGAGCCTGTTTGGTACGACAACACAGTCATTCAAGACCTGATTTCTAATATTAAAGTTGAAGTGATCGGTGGAAAAATCGAAGCAGCGTTGATTGATACAAATATTAGTCATGTTGTATCAACGGGATTAAACAGTGCTGTTGATACCAAACCGTTAAGTTACGAAGCCAATGGTGATTTGAATATTGCGGCATCGGACGGTTTGGATATCGCACCCAATGAGACTATTACGTTTACCATCACAGGCAAAATTCGTGAAGATGCTGTAGGCGTTGTCGATGCAAACAGTGCGACAGGCGGGGATAACACAGTAACGACCGATGCTATTCCACCCCACGACGCAAGTTTAACGTATGAGAAATTGGTAACGAATACCACCGCAGACGGGAATGCGTGTTCGTTTCCTTCAAACTCTGGTTCTGGCTGTCTATATAACCCTGATGGTCAAGTTGTATACCAAATCCACATAACGAATGATGGTGAAGGTACTGCGAATGATGTCGTGATTCAGGATCTGGTTAATTCAATTACGACCTCAGATAGCGGTGTTGCATTTTCTTCCAGCAGCGTTCGTATCGTGGAACAGCCAGACAGCTCACGTTTCTCTATCTCGGGTCAATATTCGGGAGTCGGAGACTTGGACGCTAAGTTTGATTTGATGGCTGGGGATACAGTGGTATTTGAAATCACCGCTACTGTTTCTGATAGTGCCACCGGCACGATATCTAATGTCGCAACAATTAATGGTAACAATACCAATACTATTGTTCTTGACCCTGGTATTGCCCAAATATTGGCGAAAAAAGAAACGGACATTAACACATATGTTCCCGGTCAAACGATAAATTACACCATCCATGTGCTAAACAAAGGGCAGAAAAACAGTTTTGTGCATATTACGGATATTGTTTCTGATTTCCTTGTAGAAACTGCGGATGGTTCTTCCAAGCCAGCGTTAGAAAATTGGAGCATTAAATCTCAAGTGCTGGCCGACTCTTCTCCAACAGTGACAGATATCTCTGGTTTAACCGCCTTAGAGTCAGGCACTAACATTGATATTGATGATGTGGAAATTGAGTTAGCAGGAGAACACAGTGGTGTTGAAACACACGTAGCCATTACTATTACAGGGAATATTCGCAAGGATGCTGTAGGAGCTTTCCATAATATTGCTACTGTTGCGACGCTAACAGACTCTAACAGCTATCGTGTTGATATCTCGCCTGAAAACGGTGTCCTCGAACTGTCGAAAGTCGCTTCAAAAACGCCCGCTACTTATGTTCCTGGTGAGACTATTGGTTTTGATGTTGAAGTTCAAAACAGTGGTTTGGGCTATCTGACCAACGTCAATATTTCTGATTTGTCTGCGGACATCAAAACGGATTTTGCTGGTCAGGCTCGTGAAGGTCAAGTATTCGAACAGTGGACAATAACAAACGTCAGTGTCACGGGCGTGGAGCCTACCCTCAGCCAGCAAATCTCTGGGAGCGAAGTCACCGGTGCGAATGGTTATTCTGTTAACTACAATATTGCGCCTTCTCACTCGGTCGTGATGCATTTTGAAGGTGTCGTGAATGATAAGGCAATGGGAGATATTACGAATACCGTTGTTGTGTCAGATGAAGAGGGTAACAGCCGTACAGCACAAGCGACTTATACACCTGAAAAGGCGAATCTAACGGTAACGAAAACTGTCGATAAACCGCTATATGAAGCTGGTGATACCTTGACTTACACCATAGTCGTCGCCAACACCACAGGGGCTTGGGCTAAGGATGTCCATATCACGGATATGCTTTCTACCATCGAAACGACGACGATCGACGGCTATACGGTTTCTGCGTTTAACCCTGATTCTATTTCAATAAATGCAACGTCATCGACAGGTGCTACGACTATCCCTGTAGTAAATTCGGGCGATATTGATGGAAGCATAGAAATTGCGCCTAATGACACCTTGACCATCACTGTTCGCGGAACGCTGAATTCAACAATTCATGGTCAAGTGAAAAACACAGTCACAGTTGAATTGGACGGTGGTACTCAGACAGCTGAAGCGGTCAGCAAACCAGTCATTCCAGAAGTGAAACTGACGAAAGTTGCACCGGTGGAGCATTATGTTCCGGGCGAGGTTTCTGACTTTGTCATCACCGTTGTTAATGAAACAAATGGATTTGCAGACAACATTCAGATTGAAGACTTTATCTCTGGTTTAACCGTCGATACCATCGACGGAACAACAGAAGCGGCATTCAGTTACTGGGTACTGGATATTGAGAACAGTAACTCGAACACGGTCATAACCTCTCGAGCCTCATTGAACGAAGATATTAAGTACAACATTGATCTTGCCCCTTTAGACACGGTCACTTTTAAAGTGCATGGCACAGTGAATCAAAAGGCTGTTGGGGTGATCACTAACACGGCGACAATGATATTCGACGGTAAGACTCAAACCGCAACGGCACAGTTAAAACCGTTTGAGCAGGATATCAGCTTTATTAAAACGTTAGCGGATGGCTCTCAGGAAGGGGAGTACAAAACGGATGAAGAGACCGAATTTCATATTACGTTAGTCAATAACGCACAAAGTTTCGCTCAGAGCATCAAGATTACCGACATCATCAGTGACTTGACGGTCGTTAACTTGCTGGGCAATACAGTTCCAGCACTGACGTCGTGGGATATCAATTATGAAATCAAAAATGATAAATACAATACGACGACAGTCGATCCTTTACCGCTAGGGGATGACCTAGACGTCACAGTGAATCTAGCTCCAAGCGCGACAGTCGACTTTATTGTTAAGGGTATCGTCAACCCTATGGCATTAGGGGTAATCACCAATACCGCAACTATGGATGACGGTAGCTCAACGTCAGAGTCTACAGTTACTTTGAAACCGGGTGGCGTGGTTCTTATGGCGACAAAAGTTGCTGATAAAGCCGAATACACTAACGATGATGATCAGATTACCTACACTCTTGCAGTGACTAACCGAGGATCATCTGATGCACTGAATGTTCATCTGGTTGATGAAATATCAAAACTCCAAGGGGCGAACGGAAGTCCGCTGTTTACAGAATGGACAACCACAATTAGTGAATTCGATACAGCCACTTCTACTACCACTGTTCTGGATACTCAAAACTCGGTTGACCTTGATTATACTTACACTCTCAAGGCTTATGAGGGGAATATTATATGGGTGACTATTGTCGGCCAAATCGGTAAAGGGTTGGATGATGACATCACCAATACGTTTAGTGCTACAACGATTGGAGGCGACACCGAGCAAGCGAGTGTCACTGTGCATGTTAAAAAATATTCTGATAACGAAGGTGAGTTGGTTGTCACCAAGAAAGCGCTGCAACAGACCGCTCAGGTTGGGGATGTCGTTGAATACGAAGTCACTATTGTCAATAACAACGAGTCAGAATTCAAAAATGTTCATCTGACTGATCGATATCCTTCTGGTTTCCAATATGTAGAAGGTTCTGCTGAGATCACGAATAGTGGCCCTGACGGAGAATTTGATACTGCTGATGATGTATTCAACACCAATGAGCCAACGCTAGCCAATGTAATGTCGTTCAGTGTGGGTGACATGCTGGCGTATGGTTCGAGTGGTTCTACTGTTCAAGAGAAGATTCGTGTTCGTTACTTGATGCGGGTTACTGTCGGTGCAACCTTTGGTAACTATACCAATACGGCTTATGCGATGACGCCAGCGGAAGGAATGACGAGCGGTGCGCTAGAAATTAAGTCAAACATGAGTAGCGCCACCGTTGAAGTGACACCTGATAAGCTTTTTGATACTGCATCAATAATCGGAAAAGTATTTGAAGATAATAATGGTGATGGCTATCAAGCAAGTGCAACGGCTTATGGTATCGAGGTCTCGATTGATATTGATCCTTCTCTTATTGTTGCTGGCTCTGCGACGCTAAAAGTCGAAGGAGAGAAAAAGAAAGACGTTTCTATTAATGGCAATAACATTGTGATTAATAAGCTGATTGGACAATCTCGAAACCGAACCTTATCAGGTAGCCACAAGGCAACTCTACAGTTTGTTTCTAAGACTGCTGATTCCTTCGCGTTTAGCGTCACGACCAAAGACGGAACCCATATCACCGCGCATGAAGATGATTCATTTAGCGCTCAACATTCAGGCAATAAACTACAGGGTTTAACGGCTGAGAGTCTTCAAATAACTCGTAATGTCTACCAATACGGTAGTCAATATTTGCGGGAAATCGTCATCGAAAACATGGGGATTTATGAAGAAGGTATTCCGGGAGTTAAGCTGCTAACTGTTGAGGGTATTGTGATAGAGACAGACCAATATGGTCGTTATCACGTGCCGGATCAATGGGTACTGAATAAAAAGGGTCAGCAGTTTCTTGTCAAACTGGATACAGATTCACTGCCGACGGGTATGAAAGTTGTCAGTGAGAATCCTAAGGTCAGACGTATCACACCAAATGCTCTGAGTAAGTTTAACTTTAGCGTACAGAGTATCAGTGATGAGTAAGTATCGATCGAATCCTCTCAATAAAATCCGTATGAGTTTATTAAAAAAACACTATTTAACGGCTTGCATTATGACAAGCCTGCCGACAGTTTCTGTCGCTAAGGAAACAGACGAGTTAAAGCAGCTTCGCTCCACTAGAATGTCGGAAAAGGTCAAGGTTCATGAGCAAACGGATAGCTCGCGTATCTACCTAGAACAAGGCGCGATTTGGGCAAGCCGAGATATAACAAAATTTAACCCCGTTTTAGCCGTTAGCGTGACTGACGAGGTTGAAGTTGAAAACGGCAAGTTTGTCAGTCCTATGAGTTTTTCTGTCGACACTAACTATGGCTACTATATCAAGTCATGGCAGTTAGAAGTTTATCGTGGTGGAGACCGACATCTATCACAACCGTTAGCCGTTCAGAAAGGTCAACAGCTGGCAAATAGCACAAGTATAGAATGGGATGGGACTACGGACGTCGAGCATATGTTCAAGCTGGGTCAACAACTCATTTTCCGCCTGAAAGCTTGGGATGAACAGGGGAATATGGATACCACCACATTGGGTGTGGTTGACCTTGTTCGACCTGATAAAGAAGTATCGATAGATAAAAATACGGGTCAGTCAGATAAAGGGCGTCAATTTGGTCGGGCGAACCTGATGCGCCATAACATTCCGACTTCATCAGGGTTGGCTAAATTTATGGGTACGGGGCTCAATGGTGTTGACAAAGTTGTTATCGGTGAGGATGAATTTGACGTTGTCGAAGGCGAGCTTTATGCAGAAATATTCTTACCAACAGACGCTTATAATTTCCCGACAAGCGTAGTATTTGATGACGGAGAAGAGCGTCGTTTTTCCCTTTATGCTCGAATTCCTGACACATACTACGCACAAGCAGGCTTAGCGGATTTTTATATTGGTTCTAACCGTGTAAGTGGTAGCACGGGGGCATTAGATGTAAATGACCAGTATGAAAAAGACATCTACAGCCAGGGCCGATTAGCCTATTTTGGGCAGGGAAAATTTGGCGATAAGCTGAGAGTTACTGCTCATGTGGATACACAAGAGCATGCCATTAAAGACATGTTTAAGCATCCTTTCGCCTCGAATGATAACTCAACGGTATTTGATATCGTCGATGGTGATGACGAGATGATGTATGGTCACTACGGTGATGGTTCCAATATCCGTAAAGTGGTGAATACACAAGGGAAAGTGTATTTAGACGTCGAGTACGACAAATCACAGTATTTGTGGGGTAACTTCAACACTGGAATCACTGGGACGGATAATAGCGATTACAACCGCAGTTTATACGGTTTTAAAGGTGATTATCGTACCCGTTCAACGACCAAATATGGTGAAGACCGATTAAACATTGTTGGTTTTGCTTCTCAAAGTGAATCTTTGTTTGCTCATGACGAATTTCTCGGGACGGGAGGCTCCCTTTACTTTCTGCAACACGGAGAAGTGATCCCCGGTAGTGATAAGGTCATGGTCAAAGTCACCAACAAGGATAGCGGCATTGTTGAGAAAGAGATTGCACTGACAGAAGGCGTTGATTATGAGATTGATGACTACCAAGGTCGCATCATTCTAACCAAACCACTGTCTGACATTGTTTCGAGTCGCTTTGGTGATGTGATAAATGATTCCCCTCGCGGTGGCTATGAAAACTATTTAGCGGTGGACTATGAATACGTTCCTACCGGAAGCAGTGCTAAAGAAGCGATGGTTTTAGGTGGTCGAATAAAGGGGTGGGTTAATGACTATGTTGGGTTGGGCGCTACCTACGCAAGTGAAGAAAAAGATGCACAGGATTATGAGCTTTACTCTGCCGATTTAACCTTAAGAGCGACAGAAGGTACTTATTTGAAGACCGAGTTTGGTCAAACAAAAGGTACTCAGACCGATAGTAACTTTGTTTCGTTTGATGGTGGTTTGACTTTTACACCTATTACCTCGGCAACAGAAGGCGACAGACAAGGCAACAACCTTCAGGTGCTTGGTGTTGCAAGCTTATATGATTTAGCTCCGAGCATTTTCGGTGCTGTGGGAAATGACATCAAAGCTTGGTATAAATCGAAAGATGCTGATTATTCTTATGCCAGTCAAAATGACAATTTAGAACAAGAGTCATATGGAGCAGAAGTTCGATTCCAACTTAGCGACTCTATTCAATTTGCTACTCGCTTTACTTCGATGGAAGAAAAAGAAGTGGATGGCAGATTAGAAACTGACAGTGAACAACTAGAAGCCGAAACACAGTTCCTAATCACTGACAACTTCAAGCTATCTGTTGCTGGTAAACAAATTAAAGAGCTAAACCAAGAAAAGGAGTCTGGCACAGGCACGCTCTTGGGAGCGAAAGCGGAATATCTTTGGGATAGCGAGAACAGTGTTTATATCAAAGGTCAAACTACCGTAGATAATACCGATAACTACGATGAAAACGACAGCGTCACAGTGGGTGGCGAGACTCGTGTTTTTGACGATATTACCCTAGGAGCCTCTTATACTGCGGGTGATAGAGGCGAGGCGACAGAAGGGACAATCAACTATGATGTGAATCGAGACTATTCGACTTATGTCACTTACGTTGATGACAACTATGAAGACCAAAATAACGTTATTTTGGGACAAAGGGCTGCTTTGACTCAAACCGTCGATTTTTATCAGGAAAACCAGTTCGTTAAAGAGAACAATGGCAAAGGTCGTATCGATTCTTTTGGTTTTGATAACGAAGTGAACGATGACGTCGATGTGGGCGTTTCCTATCAACAGGGTGAAATAGACTACGGATATGACCCAGAAAACGCCATAGTGGGCGTTGTACAACGCAAAGCCGTAAGCTTCAATGTCGCTGCTGATTTGGATGATGTGATACTCAAACACAAACTAGAGTACCGAGTTGACGAAGCAGAACAAACGAATGAAAAAGTGATTCAGTGGGTGACGACAAATAGTTACACCCACCATCTGACGGAAGAATACACACTATATGGAAAGTTCAACTATTCACGTTCAGAAGACGATACAAATAACGAGCTACTGGCTCGCTTTATTGAGTCAACAATCAGTTTGGCATATCGCCCAGTATATAACGACAACCTTAACTTGTTGTCGCGCTACACCTACCTCGTTGACTTTGACAGTCTGAGCCGAGATGTTACTTATTCAGATGAAGTCAGTCATATCATAGAAACGGAAGCTCTCTATCAATGGGATGCGAACTGGGAGTTTGGAACCAAGCTTGCCTACAAAGACAAGAATCAGATATTTAGCCGAGCATCTGGCGCAGATGTCGATGTTGATACAGATATCTATCTGGCAGGGCTAAGTGCCTCATATTTAATTATGAAAGGTTGGGACATCACTGGTCAGTATCACTGGAAGATCGATACACAGTTCGATGAAGTAGAAGATGGCGCGCTCGTTTCGTTCAATAAATATGTTAGTGATAACTTTAAAATAGGTGTGGGATACAACTTCTCTCGCTTTGATGACAACTTAACTAATGATGATGACTATGATGCACAAGGTCTCTTCATTAACTTAATCGGCAAGATCTAGAGGAAGGCGTAATGAGTGGTTTGAGCCGTAAAGTTAAATTAACGATAGCTTCAGGTTTCAGTGTTTTGGCATTAGCTGCATGCAGCACCGACACATATGTTAGCCAAGAAAATGTCGATAAATACGATCATCGAGTCAGTAAGTTTCTTATTGCAGAATGTCTATCCCCTGAGAGAGAAATAAAAATTGCAGTTGCCGAACATTTTGATTTTGATAAGTATGAGTTAAAAGAAGAGGATAACGCTGCGTTGGATCAGTTTGTGCGCGATATCAGGAAACTGAAAGGTCGTATATCCATAGCGGCACATACAGATTACCAAGGTTCAGAGACCTACAATGAGCAGTTGTCGCTACGTCGTGCAAACTCGGTTAAAGAGTACCTACTAAAAAATCTGCCTAATAATGAATATCAATGGGAACTGAAACACTTCGGAGAGAAGGTACCGTTATTTAAGGAAAAAACATTAGAGGCTAATGCTGCCAACCGTCGCGCGTATGTGATGTTTGAGCAAATGTTGGAAACGGAAACTCATGCTTCGTGTTTACCACCTAAGCCAGAACGTAAAGTTTTTGTCGCGTTAACCTCTCACTTTGAGTTTGATGATGCAACCTTGAGAGAGGAAGATAAGCAAGAACTGGATACGATTGCGTTAAAGCTAGAAGAGTTGCAAGGGCATATATTGATCGCTGGACATACTGATTATCAAGGTTCTGTTAGCTATAACGAAAAGTTAGCGTTAAAAAGAGCCGAAGCGGTAAAGGCGTACTTGGAAACCAAGGTTGCGAACACGGATTCGTTTATATGGGAAGTGAAATCGTTTGGCGAAAGTGAGCCCCTTGTGCATGAGAAATCATTAGTGGCCAACAAAAAAAACCGCCGTGTTTTTGTTGTGTTTAGAGAAGAAACCGTTCAACAAAGTAAGAAATAAGTTAAAACATAATGCGAAGACTCTAGTTTTATTCATGGGTATTGAAACGCCCATTGACTAGAGAAAATATTAAAAATTGCGAACAATAATGACGTTGATTACAGAAAGTCAGACAACAAGGAAGCAGTATGAATTCACCAAAAGTCGCTATTATCACTGGTGGTGGGCGAGGTATTGGCGCTGAAACAGCAAAACTCTTTGCTCGCCAAGGCTATGCGGTATGTATCAATTACAAATCAAATGCGGATGCAACGGCAAGCGTTGTGGAAGAGATTGTGGCACTTGGTGGTCAATGCATTTCGGTACAGGCTGATGTCTCTCAAGAGGCAGATGTGATGCGATTGTTTGAAACCGTAGATAAGGAGCTGGGTACACTCACTGTTCTTGTTAACAATGCGGGGATTTTGAAAAAGCAGATGCGTTTGGATGAGATGACCGCTGAGAGAATCAACGCTATCCTCTGTAACAATGTCACCAGTTATTTTCTCTGTTGCCGAGAAGCAGTTCAGCGTATGTCTACACGCCATGGTGGGCAGGGTGGTGTGATTGTGAATGTTTCATCAACCGCTTCCCGTTCTGGCGCTCCAAACGAATACATTGATTATGCAGCGTCGAAAGGCGCGATAGATACTCTGACGAAAGGTCTATCACTGGAAGTGGCGGCTGAGGGAATTCGCGTTAATAGTGTACGCCCCGGATTAATCCATACAGATATGCACGCTGACGGCGGTGAACCAGAGCGTATTGAAAGATTGAAATCCAGAATTCCTCTTCAACGTGGTGGTTTACCCGAAGAAGTGGCAGAAGCTATCTACTGGCTAGCTTCAGAAAAGTCATCATTTTCTACTGGCAACTTTTTAGATCTCGCTGGTGGTTTGTAAGCGATAAGGTGAATCCATAGCATGAATAAAAGCTTCGCAAAGTGAACACTGGGCTATTGCCTTATGTATCAAATATCAGTGGCATCATAGAACCAGATAGGAAAACGTTATTTATTTAGCTAAGAGATACTCGTTTAACCATGACTAGTTTTTAAGTTTTATTGAGTTCTGTTTCATATCGGTTCTAGGGTTGTTTTAACTTTCGATCTTCTTTTGTATTTATTTGTTGCACATTATTTATGTATCTTCGAAATATGTATCTAAGTATTTCAATTTAGGCAGTGTCTTGTGCTTTTGGATGGCGGATTTAATAGAATCAAACGTTGAGAATGGGCTGAAATTATAATTTTTAGAAAGCCTTTGGAACCAACATCTTTGATTATGGAGTTACCATGAGTAACCAAGCATTAAATCAAGCGTCATCACCGAAGCCGAGTGGTATGGATCGCTTTCTTAATTTCATTGAACGGGCAGGTAACAAGATCCCTGATCCGGCAATTCTATTCTTCTGGGCACTCGTTATTACTTGGGTTGCATCCGCACTTTTATCCAACGTTTCATTTGACCTTCTAAACCCAAGAACCGGCGAAGCGCTGGTAATTAAAAACCTGCTCACTGGTGAGTCGCTAGCGAATTTCCTTGCGAGTATGGTAACAACGTTCACTGGCTTTGCACCGCTAGGCATCGTGTTGGTTGCGATGTTAGGTGTCGGTGTTGCCGACTCTTCTGGCTTTATCACCACTGGTCTGAAGAAAATGCTGAACTTCACGCCAGCGAAATTGTTAACGCCGATGCTGATTCTGGTAGCGATTGTGTCACACACCGCAGCAGACGCTGGTTACGTATTGGTTATTCCTCTGGGTGGGATCATCTTCCACGCAGCAGGCCGCCATCCTTTAGCCGGCATTGCTGCCGCTTTTGCTGGTGTTTCTGGTGGCTTCTCTGCGAACTTTATTCCTTCTGGTATCGACCCATTGCTAGCGGGTTTTACTCAGACGGCAGCGCAAGTTCTTGATCCAGAGTACGTAGTAAACCCTCTGGCAAACATCATCTTTACTGGCCTTTCTTCTGTTATCGTTATTGCTATTGGTTGGTATGTAACCGAGAAAATCATTGAACCACGTTTGGCAAACACGCCAATTGATGAAGATGCAGAAAAGGCACCGGATCTTGCGTCTTTCACTGAGCTAGAATCAAAAGCTTTCCGTTACGCAGGTTGGGCAATGGTTGCTGGTATCGCGCTTCTTGTTGCAGCGCTAATGCCTGAAGACTCAGCACTCCGCTCTCCAGATGGTCAGATTACAGCGTTCTCTGCGCCAATTATGAAGTCTATCGTTCCGTTGATCTTCATCCTGTTCATCATTCCAGGTTATGTTTACGGTCGCGTTTCTGGCACATTTAAAACCAGCAATGACATCATCAAAGCGATGGCAACGACTATGTCTACTATGGGTGCATACATCGTCATGTCGTTCTTCTGTGCTCAGTTCCTATCGGTTTTCGCACAATCAAACATCGGTACTATGCTAGCGCTATACGGTGCTGAAGGTTTGAAAGCAATGAACCTGCCGGGTGAAGCAACAATTGTGGGTATGATCCTACTGACTGCCTCAGTTAACCTGATCATCGGTTCTGCATCTGCGAAATGGGCACTGATTGGTCCAATCCTTGTTCCAATGCTAATGGCTGTGGGTATTTCACCTGAGCTTTCTCAAGCGGCTTACCGTGTGGGCGATTCAGTATCTAACATCATTTCGCCTCTGATGGTGTTCTTCCCATTGGTGGTGGTTTACTGCCAACGTTATGTGAAATCAACAGGTATCGGTACTCTGGCTTCTCTGATGATGCCTTTCTCAATCGCAATGATGATTGGTTGGACTATCTTCTTGCTTGCTTACTGGGCGGTGGGTATTCCACTAGGAATTCAGGCACCTTACGAATACGTAATGTAATTACGCTGTGTAACCAAAAGCCTGCCAATTATCGCGCAGGCTTTTTTGTATCCGCTTGAAATTATTTATGGCCTACAAACCAGTCAGTTATATTCAAATTATCTTCCATAGCTTTGTTTAACCATGCTCTGTCAAAGGTGAACAAAAGATGTGAACTACACTGTAGAAGGAATAAAACAGTGGTCGCATCGCTTCTCACCACGTGAGTCAATGTTAAGCAGAAGCGAAGTAGGAGATTAATGGTATGGCAAAGTACAAAGTTGGCTACTTCGTCGGTAGCTTGTCTTCCAGTTCTATCAACAGGCTGTTGGCGAAAGCACTGGTACGCTTGGCTCCTCCTGAGCTTGAGCTGATTGAAATTCCAATCAAGGATCTGCCGTTATATAGCGCGGACTATGATGCTGATTTCCCGCCAGTCGCTCGTGAGTTCAAGAAAGCCATATCCGCTATTGATGGTGTGTTGTTTGTCACTCCAGAATATAACCGTTCAATACCCGGCGGACTAAAGAACGCAATAGACTGGGCGAGCAGACCTTGGGGGCAAAACTCGTTCACAGGCATGCCATCTGCGGTAATAGGCACATCTCCAGGTTCAATTGGTACAGCTGTCGCCCAGCAAAGCTTACGTGGCGTACTCTGCTTCTGTAACTCACCACTGATGAATACTGTGGAAGCGTATATTCAATTTAAACCGGGTTTAATCACAGAGGATGGGAAAGTGACAGATGAGGACACGGAGAAGTTCCTAGCTAAGTACATGTCTGAATTGCACGCTTTCATTGTGCGAGTTCTCACTGTGCTACCACGCTCGAAGAGCTAGCTTCTTGATTAGAAGTCAGTTAGTGAAACCACTACAAATTTAATGGCAGCATTGTGTCTCGTTTGCTGCCATTCTCTTTAATATTTTAGGTAACGAATAGGAAAAAATATGGCGATGTGAAGCATGATTTTTTCCACCTTTATCCTCCTAAATTCTAAATAAATTATCAGCTTTTAAACTGCAAAAAATAAAAATATTCACAAATATTTATATCTATTTGAACTAATCGGTGTATAGTGCACGCAGCTCTTAAACGTGAGCTATTTATGAAATGTTTAGTTCAAGTCTCTTCTCAGTTTTCTTTCGATCGATTTCGTTATACTACTCCTGCGGCAACTTATTCTTCATCTTCCATCAAATAGCCTCGATTTTGGATTTTATGATGATTAACGAGGTATTTATTATGTCTAATAAAGCAACTGGTTCAGTAAAATGGTTTAACGAAACAAAAGGTTTTGGTTTCATTTCTCAAGACAATGGCGGTCCAGATCTATTTGTTCACTTTAACTCTATCGTTTCAGAAGGTTTTAAAACCTTAGCTGAAGGACAGAAAGTAACATTTAGCGTTGAGCAGGGTGCTAAAGGCGCTCAAGCTACTAACGTTCTAACAGCTTAAGTTAGCTTTCGAAAAAATAAGCACGATTTGCTTATTTAAATAGAAAAAGCACGAGTAGGATAAAAATATTCCGAGAAGTTTTTATCCTAAATTCACGCAAGTGAACACCTTATTTTTTTGATGCTCTGAATAGTCTGTTTAATCGATATTTTTAGATTTATTTTATTTAGATGTAACTATGAATATTATTTCGTTGTTACTGAAGTTTTTCTTATTTTCATAAAGTATAAATCTCAGAATGAATATCTTTTAAAAATGCTTTTCAGTATAGGAATAGTGAATGAGAAAAAGACGAGATAAAGTTGCAAAGAAAGCTTGGAAAAGTGGCTACGAAGCAAAATTTGAGCAAATGGTAGGTGAATACCATAGTGCAAAAGAAACTCTTGAAACGATGACGGCTGGTTCCGATGAATTCAAAGCGCAGGAAAAACTCTGCGAATCTCTTTTCTCTAGTGCCGAACGCTTCTTTAAGCAGCACCAATAACTCAAGATTGATTTGCCACAGTCTCACTTGATCTTGTGGCTTTCTATCCCTTAGTCCCCCCTTACTTTCCCTCATTTATTTGCACTTCTAGTTAATCCAACTAACGATTGGTCAGGTTTCCAACAGAATTAAGTGCAAAATCATGCGCCAAACCCAAATACTTTTAAATACGTAAATGCAGCCGCCAGTTCAGGACCTTAGCTCAATTCTCGCGCTATACCCTAAATCGAGCAGCTTTTCAGTTACGTGAAAATGGATGTCGGATGTGCCTATCCTACTTTCAGTGAAGGTAATTCGTAGTCATAGGTTATGGATTCGTGGCCCCTTAATGCTGTTTCTAACAGTTAGGAAACTTTTCCTGAATATTTATTGTTGGGATCCCGCTTTTTTACTTTTCTTAAAAAGTAATGTGAACGCTATCACTAGATACTTTTTCCTTGTGGTCAAACCCCGTTGTCTTTACCTCATACCAACCCTATTCTCAGTCTGCTACTTAAAACAAAGGACTGAAAGCCTATGAACAACAAGAACAAGGTATTCTCGCTGGCGGTAACTACTTTGCTTACTGCTGGAATTTCTGCCAAAAGCTTAGCTGCTGATGTGACTGTTTGGGCTTGGGACCCGAACTTCAATGTGGCTGCCATGAATGAAGCGGCCGCTCGCTATAAAAAGATCGACCCTAGTTTTAATCTCAAGGTTATTGATTCAGGTAAGGAAGACATTGAGCAAAAACTGCATACCATGCTGGCCTCAGGTATTACGAGTTCGTTGCCTGATATTGTCTTAATTGAAGACTACAATGCTCAGAAGTATTTGCAGGCTTACCCTGGCTCTTTCTTGCCACTGCAGGAGCACATCGACTACAGCCAGTTTGCACCATATAAAGTTAAAGTGATGACTATTGGTGACAAAGTGTTTGGCATTCCTTTTGATTCTGGTGTTGCTGGCATGTTTTATCGAAGTGACTATCTAGAGAAAGCTGGCTACACCAACAAGGATTTGCTTAATATTACGTGGGACAGGTTCATTGAAATTGGTAAAGACGTCAAAGCGAAAACAGGTATTAGTATGCTGACATACGATATCAATGACGTAGTGTTACCTCACATCATGATGCAGTCAGGTGGTGAATGGTTCTTTACTCCAGAAGGAGAGATGAACATCGCTAATAACCAAGCGCTTAAAGAGACATTAAAAACTATCAAAGCAATCAACGACGCCAAAATTACTCGCCCAACATCAGGTTGGTCTAGTTTTGTTGGCAGCTTTAACGCTGGTCAGGTGGCTACAGTAACGTCTGGCGTTTGGATCATGGGTTCTATTAAAAGCGTTGACGAGCAAAAAGGTAAATGGCGAGTTGCACCAATCCCAAGTCTTAAACTACCTAATGCAAAACATGCTTCCAACCAAGGTGGTTCGAGTTGGTATGTGCTAAGTACCAGCAAAGATAAAGAAGCGACTATCAACTTCCTCAAGAAAACATTCGCAGCTGATGACGACATGTACCAAACCTTACTGGTTGAACGTGGCGCTCTTGGCACATATTTGCCAGCAAGTGTGGGCTATGCCTATACAGTCGAAGATGAGTTCTTCTCTGGGCAACCTGTTTTTTCTGATTTTTCCAAATGGGTAGCTGAGATTCCGCAAGTTTCTTATGGCATGTACACACAAGAAGTAGACAACGCCATCTCTGCTGAAATTCCTGCTCTTCTATCGGGTGATTCAGTTGACGACGTGTTAAAGCGCGTCGAAACCGCACTTAAATACCAACTGATGTAAACCACTTCGGCTTGGGGCTCGCCCCCCAAGCCTCTTCAATCCAATTAAATGGTGTAACCATGCATAAATCCAAGATGCACAGGCTGTATGACATTAACGGCTGGGCTTTTGTCGCAACTGCCGTGGGTTTAATTGCCTTAATGACTCTTTACCCGATTGGAAAGTCGCTCTGGTTATCATTGCATTCCGGTCGTGGGGTAATACTAGAATTTGCTGGTGTCTCTAACGTGATCAGGCTGTTTTATGATCCGATGTTTAAAAAAGCCCTATGGAACACTCTGACATTTCTAGCCATTCAAGTACCGATCATGATCTTCCTTTCTCTGGCGGTCTCATCGTGTCTGAACTCATCCAAATTAAGATACAAACAGTGGTTCCGATTGGCTATTTTCTTGCCTTGTGTAACTTCTTTGGTGGCTTACTCAATACTGTTTAAGAGTATGTTTGAGCTCGATGGCGTTGTGAATTCTGTATTGATGGCGATTCACATCATTTCTGAACCGATTCCTTGGTTAGCCGATCCATTTTGGGCAAAAGTAACGGTTATCATCGCTATCACTTGGCGTTGGACTGGCTACAACATGATTTTCTTTCTATCGGCAATGCAGAATATTGATAAGTCTATATATGAAGCGGCTCGAATTGATGGCGTAAGCCCGATAAAGCAGTTCTTGTTCATCACTGTTCCATTACTGAAACCTGTGATCTTATTTACTACGGTGACATCCACTATAGGTACGCTTCAGTTATTTGATGAAGCAATGAACATCACTAATGGAGGGCCTGCGAATTCAACGATGACTTTGTCACTCTATATCTACAACTTATCATTTTCTTATGTGCCGAACTTCGGTTACGCGGCCACAGTTTCCTATGTGATTGTTGTGCTATCGGCGGTTTTAGCTGTTGTGCAATTTAAAGCTGCGAGGAACAAGTAATCATGAAACGTAGTCAACTTTATACCTTATTCATGCACTTGTTTTTAGGTATTGTCAGTCTCTTCTCGCTATTTCCGTTTTACTGGATGGTGGTATCAAGTACCAACCGTACTAGTGATATAAACATTGGAAAATATACATTTGGTGACCAGCTACTGGTTAATTTCAACAATCTGACTAGCCAAGTGGATTTGACTTTAATTTTCTGGAATACAGCCAAAATAGCCATTATCAGTACAGTAGCGACACTAGCGATATGTTCTATCGCTGGTTATGCGTTTGAAATTTATCAAAGCAAGAATCGTGAACGTGTTTATACCGCTTTATTAACGACAATGATGATCCCGTTCGCTGCCTTGATGATTCCGCTGTTCACAATGTTTGGTAAAGCGGGGTTACTCGATACTCACTTTGCTGTGATAATGCCGACCATTTCTGGCGCGTTCATCATTTTCTACTTTCGCCAATGTACCAAATCTTTCCCTCTGGAGCTTATTGATGCTGCTAGGGTAGAAGGCGTTGCGGAGTGGAAAATTTTTCTTTTTGTCTACGTACCAATAATGCGAGCCAGTTACTCTGCCGCCTTCATTATCGTATTCATGTCCTCTTGGAACTCATTCTTGTGGCCCTTGATAGTCCTGCAATCTAATGAGCTTAAAACAATAAACCTTATTCTCTCTAGCTTTGCTTCTGCATATTCACCCGATTTTGGGCTGATTATGGTTGGCACAGTACTTTCCACATTGCCAAGCCTTTTGATTTTCTTCGCGATGCAAAAGCAATTTATCGCCAGTATGACCGGAGCCGTTAAATAATGCGAAATACCCAATTATTGTCTCAAAACTGGGTGTTTTGCCCAGGCTTTCACATCAACGCTTCACTTGAACATGTGCAGGGTAGCCAGAAAATAGAGTTACCGCACAACGCGGTTGATGTCCCACTGAACTATTTTGACGAAACAAAACTTCATCAAGATTTTACTTATCAGTATTGCTTAAAAGCGACGCAAACCGATTTTAGCAAGCAACTGGTTATGCATTTTGAAGGTGTGATGTGTGATGCACACGTATACGTTAATGGTAAGTTGACCAAGCAGCATAGCGATGGCTATACACCATTTGATGTGCATCTGTCACCTTGGTTACAAGAAGGCGACAATCACATTACTGTCACGTTAAGTGGACGAGAAAACCCAGCGATTCCACCTTTTGGTGGCATGATTGATTTTCTTTGCTTTCCTGGCATTTATCGTGACGTGAACTTAACTCGCTTTGATGAGGTACGCGTGAAGAACGTTAAAGTCGATACCTTTAACGTTCTGTCAAAGCCAACAGTGGAAGCTACGGTTTATCTGGAAAAACTGGCTGATTACAACGCGCCATTGACGATGAAGCTAACACTAGTCTCTGCCGAAGGTAATACAGTCGCTAGTCAGCGGATCACGAATTGCCAGTCAGATGAACAAGCGATAAAAGTGTGTTTCGAGCCACTTACTGAGGCGCAATTGTGGCATCCAGACCACCCGAATTTATATACGCTACAAGTAGAGCTGCTTGGTGAAAATCTGAGTGATTATTATCAGTGCCGTTTTGGGCTTCGTGAAGCGGAGTTCAGGGTAGATGGATTCTATCTCAACAATGAAAGACTTCAGTTGGTCGGGGTAAACCGACATCAAAGTTATCCGTATGCGGGCTACGCGATGGGTAAACGTGCCCAACAACTGGATGCGGAACTGGCTAAGCAAAAACTAGGCTTCAACTTGATTCGCACTTCTCACTATCCTCAGTCTGTACATTTTCTGGATCGATGCGATGAACTGGGATTACTTGTTTTTGAGGAAATTGCAGGGTGGCAACATGTCGGAGACCAAGCTTGGCAGCAGAAATCAATTGATAATGTGCGAGCGATGATTGAACGCGATTGGAATCACCCTAGCATCATTTTGTGGGGTGTACGCATTAATGAATCTGTGGATAGCCACGACTTCTATACTCAGACAAACGCATTGGCTCGTAAACTCGATCCTAGCCGACAAACGGGTGGTGTACGCTGCATTCAGAACAGTGAATATCTTGAAGATGTTTATACCATGAACGACTTCATTTTGAGCGATAGCCATTTGAATCCTAATGGGGATATTGAACTGCGCAGTCCGCAAACTGTCACTGGTTTAGATAAACCCGTTCCGTATTTAGTTACTGAATATGCAGGGCATATGTTCCCAACCAAACGTACTGACTGCGAAGTTTGGCAAAATGAGCATGTGATGCGTCATCTACGAGTGCTGAATGCCAGTTTTTCGAACCCGAATATTAGCGGTGCCATCACTTGGTGTTTATTTGATTACAACACCCACAGGGACTTCGGAAGTGGTGACAAAATCTGCTACCACGGTGTTAATGATGCATTCAGGGTTCCAAAGTTTGCTGCATCTGTTTATGCCAGTCAGATGTCGTCGAAACATCAGGTCATTCTTAATCCCGTGACCTACTGGACTCGTGGTGAACGTCCGGAGGCAAAAGCTCTTCCATTAATTATTTTGACCAACTGTGATCGTGTTGATATTCAGATTGGTGATGGTGTATGTCGCAGCTTTTTCCCTGACAAAGGTCGCTTCCCGAATCTGCCACACCCGCCTGTTGTGGTTGATGTGACTAATCAGAGAGATCTGCCTGTGGGCGACTGGGGTAACTCTTGGCAAGATATTAAGTTCACTGGTTATGTGGATGGTACTGTTTGTATTGAAACCGAACTTGCCGCCTCTCCGGTGCCAACGCTATTAGATATCCGTTTGCAGACAGATAGCTTAAAAGCTCACTGTGGTGATACCTGTCACGTGGTCATTAAAGCTCTCGACCAAAAAGGTCAAATACTGCCTTATTTCAAAGATGTTATTCAGATTAGTAGCAGTGACAATCTCACTGTAATCGGCCCGACATCAATACCTCTAGAGGGCGGCGTTGCTAGCTTCTGGGTGCGAGCGTTTCAACAAGGAACTGGCGAAATCAAACTGAAGAGTTCGTGTTTTGGCGAATTCTCTCGCTCTATTTTGGTTCAACATCAACAGGTCATCAGCCAACAAACTCAAAATGAGGTTCAATATGGCTAATATCACTTTAGAAAACATCGTTAAGCGTTACGGCAGTGTCCAAACCATACACAATGTTAATCTGGATATTGAGTCTGGAGAGTTTGTGGTTTTTGTGGGACCGTCGGGATGCGGTAAATCAACCCTGCTTCGTATGGTTGCTGGATTAGAGCAGATTTCTGATGGTGCAATTGAAATAGACAACCAGAGAGTGAACGAACTTGACCCTGCGGCTCGTGGTATTGCAATGGTGTTTCAGTCTTATGCTTTATACCCACATATGTCGGTTGCTGAAAATATCGGTTTTGGTCTGAAAATGAATGGTCGCCCAAAGTTGGAAGTTGAGCAACTGGTGCAGAGAGCAGCTAAAACTTTGCAGCTAGAACACCTACTCGATCGTAAGCCTAAAGAGCTATCGGGTGGTCAACGTCAGCGAGTCGCAATAGGACGGGCAATCGTTCGGGACCCCAAGGTGTTTTTGTTTGACGAGCCTTTGTCAAATTTGGATGCTGAATTAAGAGTTGAAATGCGTTTGCAGATAGCAAAGCTGCATCAGGAAATGGGAAACACCATGATCTATGTTACCCATGATCAGGTTGAAGCGATGACATTAGCAGATAAAATTGTTGTGCTCAATCAGGGGCGAATCGAGCAGGTGGGTTCTCCAATCGAGCTTTATAATAGGCCACAAAATCTTTTTGTGGCGGGTTTCATTGGCTCTCCTAAGATGAATTTATTACCCGCAACGGTAGTGAGCTGTGAACAAGAACGAGTGAATATTAAACTGAAGGACGGCAATACGGTGAGCTTGTTACGCGGTGATTACACGGTCTCAGAAGGGCAACCAGTGACAATCGGTATTCGTCCAGAACATCTCAATTTGGAAAGAGAAGGGGATGTTCATCTGACGATGCGTAATGAAGTAACAGAGCGACTAGGTAACGCGACATATATGTTTGGCCACTGTGCTGGCGTTGATAGTTTCAAAGTACACTTAGTGGGAGACCAAGTATTAGAAAGCTACTGTGATGTTGGACTGAGCTGCTTCAGTGAACAATGCCATCTGTTTAATGAAGAAGGCCTGCGTATAAACTAACGAAATCGTTTGAAACTTGATAAAAAGAAAAGCGGTCGTTGAACGGCCGCTTTTTCTATCTATTTTGCCTCTAAACATATGTGAAGCTGAAGTTAGAGTGGCTTAGCAAAACTTTTGCGCCATATCATTTCATAGCCGAGCTGAACGGTTTTGTGATATTGGCGTCCAGCAACGAGTTCCATAAATAGATCTACAGCCGCTTCTCCCATCTCTGTCGCATAGAGTCTCATTGTCGTGAGACTTGGATTCATATGCTGTGCGGTAGGGATATCGTTCATACTGATCACTTGGATATCTTTAGGAATTTCGATATCCCTTTCTTGGATGGCACGATAGACACCTATGGCGATAATGTCTGTTGCAGCAAAGACCACATCAGGCCAAGGTTGAGTGGACAGCATTTCTGTCATAGCTAAATAGCCAGATTCAATGCAAAAGTTCGTGCTAACCTTGCAGCGTGCTGAATCGTAGATGCCGTGAGCTTGGGTCATTTCTCGAAAAACATGTAAACGGGTCTCATCATTACCAATAAATGCAGGTCGCTGAACATCGGCTGATATCATATTGCCAACAATTTCTCGTGAGGCAGCTTCTCTATCGAATTGCACCACATCGCATTGTTTATCTAGCGGGTTTGAATCAACAAATATCAGGTTAGGATTTAGTGATTGGATGAGGGTGACATCTTGATCTTTAAAATGACCAACACAAATAACGGCTTGAGCTTGTTGTAAGAAACTGCTGTTCGCAGCCAAGTTATTGGCAAATGTATTACGCAAAGCGATGTTGTGTTGATGGCAGCTATTCTCTATGCCAATTCGAATCGCTGTATAGTAAGGGTCGTTTAGTTCTTCATTGGGACTAAGGCAATGAACGACCACCAAGTTTAGCGCGTCTCCATTTGCCAGCTTGTAGTGGGTGCGAGCTGCGATGGCACTTTGTTGTTGGCGCTGCTTCTTACGCTGGATAGGAGAAAGATAACCCAGCTCAATTGCCACTTTATTGATTAACTGTCGCTTTTCAGCAGTGATGGAAAGTGTATCGTCCTGATTCAGGACTCTCGATACTGTTGATGATGCTACACCAACTTTGTCTGCGATGTCTTTTAATGTTGCCAAAGAAAATTCTCTAAAAATTTTCTTAAAATATTACTAAACTTTTCCTAACAAGAAAGCGATCTTGGTCAACGGTTGAACTAACCAAGTGCAAACATCTCAGGTGTTCCTTTTCTAAATCTAATTTGGAATCTCACAACCCTATGTTTTCTTCCTGATCTAGTTCCTTAATGTATAACAGCTCACTTGTTTGGGATTCTGATTGGCATTAGAAGTCTACGCCATTTCCCAGATTGCACAGATCTCTTGCATAACTGCTTTGGCAATCGGCGAATTCGCTTTGTTTTTAGGCACAATAAAATAGAGCTCAGCCTCGAAGTCTAAATCTGGAATGATGGTGATTTGATTGTTCTGCGCATGTTCCTTTGCGTCTTGAAATTCATAAAAGCTCAGCCCCAATCCATTTCTTACAAGCTCTAAGCGAGTTGCATCATCATCACTGCTGGTAATGGCATTGATATCATCACCCAACTTCAATTTTAGAAAATCATCAAACGGGCAGTAGTAACCCATGGTAATCCAGTGACTCTTTTCTAAGGGCGTATCGGAGTTAAAACCAAATGGGGCAATCGTTGTGATTTTTTGCGATTTAACTTTCACTGAGACAAAATCGCTTGGCACTTCCCCATACACAAAACCTCCGTCCATCTCTTCAGAGCGTATTGCTTCAATCGTTTTCCCTGTAGACATAGGGTGGATTTGCAATGTAATACCGGGTGTACTTTCCAGTAAGTTCTCTATCAGGCGAGGGATTTCAAGCTGAGCTGGTTTTTGATTCAATGCCAAACGAAACGTTCCGACGATTTCATCTTGACTGGATGCCGCAGCGTTAACTAAATCAAACGCGGAATCTAAGGTTTTCTGCGCTTTTTTAAGCAACAGTTCGCCTTTTTCGGTCAGTTTCATCCCTTTACTGGTACGTACAAAAAGTGGCACTTGCAGCTCTTCTTCCAGCGCTTTGATGTGTGCGCTGACGGCTGGTGGCGTTGTATAGAGTTGCTTAGCCGCTAGGGTTAAGTTTCCTGTTTGAGCGACAACAACAAATGAGCGTAGGTGATAAAATTCCATCTAATCCAGCACGTTCCATTCTCAGCAATTGATGCTCCATTATCGGCTATCAGAAGCAAAAGTATATTTGTTTTCTCTTAACGCTCCCTTCAGAAACTACGAATTCTCATCGCTATGCTTGGTCAATACACTGGCTAGGAAACAAACAACATGGCTTTGGTTATACAACGTTAAGGAGAGAAATCATTATGACTATGTCGAGTGTACTTGGCCACCCAGCGGCTGACAGCGAAACAGCGAATGCGTTTTTTAGCAACAAGCTGAGCTTTGAAACGGATTGCTCAGATGTTTACGCCGATATCAAAGAGAACAACAAACAGTTCATTTTGCTCGATGTTCGAAGTGTCGAGGCCTACAACAAAAGCCACGCCATTACTGCAGATAGCATGCCTCACGCCAACATCAATGCGGAGTCTTTTGCTCACTATCCGAAAGACACAACTTTTGTAGTCTACTGCTGGGGGCCAGGGTGTAACGGTGCGACTAAAGCGGCTAAGAAAATTTCAGCCTTGGGTTTTGTTGTTAAAGAGATGATTGGTGGTATTCAGTATTGGGAAGATTTCGAGCGTTACCCTGTGAATCGCCGATTAGGTGAAGCGCAAAGCTAAATGGTGGTTTAATGAGTAAAACTGAAGCTGAGAACAGGTTAACTTGGGGTGAAATAGTGAATCAACGAATCGATATCCGTATGAGTTGCTCAGAAGATGCTTACGATATTTGGCAACTAATGTGCGAGCACGCAGATTATGAAGGTCACACTCTGGTTGTATCTGGCCAGCTTCAGACTTTACAGAATCAAACATACCCCGCAGCAATTTGGGTTGTAGAAATCGATGGCAGTATTGTGGGGTATATGAGTCTGATAAAGCAGTTTTCAACGTGGGATATGAACCACTATCTCTACTTGGACTGCCTTTATCTTAGACCTGAAGTCAGAGGCAAAGGCTTAGGCAAAGCGATGCTGATGAAAGCTTCAGAGTTTGCGCAAGAACGTTCTTTATCAGAAATTCAGTGGCAAACACCCACATCAAATACCAACGCCATTGGCTTTTATCACAGGTTGGGAGCGATTGATAAAGAGAAGCAAAGGTTCTTCTGGAACCACAATGAATTTAATTAGTTATCCCTGATTGCGACTTTCATTTGAAGATGTCATTCTGAGAACCGTACACATAAACAAAGAAAACTCCGCCATCCATTTGAAGAGTCAGAATGTCAATAAAGCCAATTGATGATAATACGTGGGCAGGAATACTCTCGGTGCAATCTGAAGTCTATTTGCAAGTAGAGCCCGAAACGATAGAGGTGTTGCAAAGTAAATGGCGTCGCACACCGCAGTGCTGCTTCGTGTATCAAGATAAAGAGTCAGTGCTGGGTTACCTCTTGGCACACGCTTGGGATAAGCAAGCACCGCCGAAACTGTTTAAACCGCTACCGGAAGAATCTGGTGTTTTAAACTCATATCTGTTTCTGCACGATCTCGCAATATCAGATAAGGCCGCTGGGCAGGGTATAGGAAGCAAGTTGGTTAGCCACTTAATTTCAATAGCAAAAACAATGGGCTTTGATGAAATTCGCTTGGTGGCGGTACAAGATTCATCAACGTTTTGGATCAATATGGGCTTCAGCGTAGTAGACAAGCAGAGCATTTCATCAACCTATGGTGAAGGTGCCAAAATGATGAGATACGCTTTACAGGGGGAATAATGTTTAGCCTGAGAATAGAAAAGGATTTAAAGCTGGTTTTGGTTCAGCCCTCATTCGCAGCTCGCTATTTTGAGATTGTTCAAAGTGAACGTGAGTATTTAAGCCAGTGGTTAGCTTGGCCTCCTCATGCTGATAGTGAAGCGTTCTTTCTCAGTTTCATTCAACGTTCGCTGCACGATTATGCCGATGGAAAGTCACTGGTTTGTGCAATGTTCTATGAAGACGAGCTGGTGGGAAACATCAGTTTCAATACCATCAATTATGATCTTAAAAAGGTCGAAATCGGTTACTGGCTGAGGGAACAATTTAGGGGGAAGGGCATCGTCACCCGTTCAGTATCTAAGCTCATCGAAATGGCGTTTCGTGAACTGAATATGCAGAAGGTAGAGATTTCAGCCGCTGTTGATAACGCACCCAGTCGTAATGTTTGTAAACGTTTGGGGTTCAACTTGGAAGGCATTATTACTTGCGCGGAGATCCTCAATGGTCGCGTTGTTGATCATGCTGTTTATGGTTTGAGCCGCAGTCATTGGCTTGGCAGGTAAGCAGATTTGTATTTATCTAGTCGTCTGAAACAAAAGTCCCCACTGTAATCACTGTGGGGATTTTTCATTCATCTAACCGCTATTAGCTCATCGCGAAGTGCTGAATTGCGTACGCTACCGGTGAACTTAACAGCAGCGTTAATACGGTACGTTGGAACCAAACTACAACGATCTGTCTTACTGAGATTGGAATCTCGGTCGACAAAATACAAGGGATCGACGCTGAGAAGAACAAGATTGAAGAGATAGAAATCTGACCAATCACAAAGCGAGTAATGAAGTCACTTTTCGCTGCAATCAGTGCAGGTAAAAACATCTCTGCAAGGCCCGTCGCTGAAGCTTTTGCAACCAACATAGGATCTGGCATTTGCGCTATCCAAGCGAACGGATAGAACATGATGCCCAACCATTCGAAGACAGGTGTGTATTTAGCAAGTAGCAAGCCGATCAAACCCACAGACATGATTGATGGCAGAATACTCATTGCCATTAACAGACCTTCTTTCAGGTTCTTAAAGATGCTATTTAACACTGGCTCAGATTTGTCTGCGATTTGAAGACCTTCATTCACGGCTTGTTTGATGCGTGGCAGATCACTTGGAACCTCATCAGCAATCGGCTTTGAATCATCTAAACGAGCAAGTGGACGTAGACGTACCGTAATAGCGGTAACGACAAAAGTCAGAACCAATGTGCTCCAGAAGAACAGGTTCCAAATCTCCATCAAGCCTAATGTTTTAGCCACGATGACCATGAAGGTTGCTGAAACGGTTGAAAAGCCTGTAGCGATAATGGCTGCTTCTTTTGCTGAGTACTGACCGGATTTGTATACGCGGTTGGTAATAAGAAGACCAATTGAGTAGCTGCCTACAAAAGAAGCAACAGCATCAATGGCCGATTTACCCGGTGTTTTGAAAATAGGGCGCATCACAGGTTGAAGCAGCACGCCAACCATTTCAAGCAAACCAAAGCCAATTAAAAACGCTAAGAAAATTGCGCCAACAGGAACAATCAGACCTACTGGCACAACAAGCTTGCCAAATAGAAATGGCAGCATGTCTTTTTCAAATAGCAGTGCTGGACCGACTGAAAAAAACGCCATTAGCGCAGTAATTACGCCGACTACTTTAAGCACAGAAAGCACTTTCTGCGTTATGTTTGCGTTCCAACTGCCTGTAACAAAAGGGTAGACGCTACCAGCGATGATCATCAGCAGTGCATAAATCTCAACACCTTTAGGTGATGTTGCACGTAGCCAAGAAACCATGTGGTCGAGTGGAATAGTGGATTTTGCGTTGATTTCGATCGGTACAAAGAAAAAGATGATGCCGATAAGGCTAAACAGAACCAGTTTCAGTGCTGAAGACCAAACAGGTTTCGTGAGCATGGATCCAGTTGCTTCCATAGTTACCTTCCTTAGTGAGTGAAACTTTGCACGTAGGCAGTCGTTCTGCCCCGTGCTCCGTGTTTTTGACTGAACTTTTAATCTTGGCGTTCTATACGCTCTTCTCTTGCCGTTCATCCAAACGGCAAATAATTTTATTGCTTTGAACAGTTAAATCTGTGCTTTTAGAACAGCACTTAAAATCGCGTTGAGTTGCGATTTAATTTTGATGGCTTTCTCCGCATCTAACTCGTATCTCCCTTGAGCGAGTGCGTCATTGTTTAAGTAAGTGTCTTGTGACATTTCAAGCTGAATGGCGTGAATATTTTCGCTCGGTTTACCAAATCCGCGAGTAATGAAACCGCCTTTGAAACGACCGTTGAGCACTTGGCTATAGCGGTCAGATACCGCACCCATCACAGCATCGACAATTGCGTTGCTGCATGATTCGCCTTGGTTGGTTCCCCAGTTGAATTCAGGCAACGTCCCTTCGAACAACATAGGTACTTGCGCGGCGATACTGTGGGCATCAAATAAGATTGCGTAGCCGTGAATAGATTTAAGGCGCGCTAGTTCTTGTCCAATTGTGGAGTGGTATGGATGCCAAATCTGTTCTTTATAGCGTTCGTGGTCACTTTCGCTTGGTGCTTTACCATCAACGAAAACTGGAGTGGAGTCGAAGAGGATCTCTGGGAACAAGCCTGTAGTTTTTGTTGTGTAGAGTGGCTTGTCGTCACTTGGTCGATTTAGGTCAATCACGTAGCGAGAATAGTTGGCTGAAATGACACTCGCGCCCAGTTCTTTTACACACTCATAAAGCTCTGGAATAAACCAGTCAGTATCTGGAAGTTTCTTGGCGGCTTGCGTTAAACCTTGTTCAACTTCTGGAGTCAGACCTAGACCAGAGTGAGGCATACTCACTAATAGTGGGACGCTTCCTTGATGAAATTCGAATGGTGAACGCACACAATTTGGCTGACTCATTTGACAGATACTCCGTTATCTTTATTAAATGTATATACATTTGTTAATCTAGCTGTCATAAAACGTTGTTGCAAGTGAGAGGTTAATTATTTATTGCGTTTATCTCACTTTTTTCTGTATTAAATTCCCTTTTTTTTGTAGGTGAATTGAGTGGGGAAATATAACTTGTATATACATATAAAGCTAAATTACACTTATTTTAAACAGCGTAAGTGATTACTTTTTTGAATTAGGAATTCACCATGACAGGGACTCAAACACGTCATTATTTCTTTGCTGAGCGAGCTTGGCTTACTGATGGTTGGCATAACAATGTCTCTTTCGAAGTCACCGATGGAGTGTTTACTCATGTCGAATCGGATACTTCAGCGGTTGCGGGGGCAACAAAGCTTATTGGCCCAGTATTGCCAACCTTAGCAAACGTGCATTCACATGCTTTCCAACGTGTAATGGCGGGAATGGCAGAAGTGTGTTTGAACCCGAATGATAGCTTTTGGAGTTGGCGCGATCTGATGTACAAAATTGTACAAAAACTTTCGCCAGAACAAGCCAACGTTATCGCGACCCAGCTTTATATCGACATGCTTAAAGCGGGTTATACCCAAGTGGGTGAGTTCCACTACTTACATCATGATGTTGCGGGTAAACACTATGCCAACCGAGCTGAGATGTCTCACCAGTTGATCAATGCCGCGGATCGCTCTGGTATTGGTCTGACTCTGCTGCCTGTCTTGTATTCTCATTCTGGTTTTGGTGCGCAGGCTCCGAACGAAGGACAAGCTCGCTTTATCAATTCGTCACACTCCTATTTGGAGCTGCAAAGTCAATGTGAGCAAGCCTTAGCAGGTTCTAAGCTGCACAACCTTGGTATCTGTTTCCATTCATTACGTGCGGTAACAGAGCAGCAAATCAAAGAAGTATTGAGCTCATCAGACAGCAACAAAGTGGTACACATTCATATTTCTGAACAGCAGAAAGAAGTGAATGACTGTTTGGCATGGAGCGGTCAACGTCCTGTTGAGTGGTTGCATGAACATGTGGGTTTGAATGAGCGTTGGAACTTAATTCACGCAACGCATCTGAATGAATACGAACTCAATGCAATTGCCAGCAGCAAAGCGGTAGTGGGTTTGTGTCCGACGACAGAAGCAAACTTGGGGGATGGTATTTTCCCTGGAGTTGAATTTGAACGTTTGAATGGTCGTTGGGGCATCGGTTCAGATAGCCATGTGAGCCTGTCGATTGTTGAAGAATTACGTATTCTCGAATACGGTCAACGCCTTCGCGATCAACAACGAAATCGTCTATATCGAGGCGAACAAACCAGCATTGGTGATAACCTGTTTAAGCAAGCGTTATTGGGCGGCAATCAGTCATGTGGCGTAGAGTTAGGTTTATCGGTTGGTCAGCGCGCAGACTTTATGGTGCTTGATGATAGCCATCCGTTTATTGGAGCAAGCGAAACCAAAGATGTACTGAATCGTTGGTTGTTCGCATGCAACGAAAATGTGGTGAAAGATGTGTTTGTTGCAGGCAAGCAAGTGATTAGCGAAGGACGACATGAGCTAGATGTGATAAGCCGTCCAGAGTTCTCTAAAGTGATTAAGAAGGTTATTTACGATGTCTAATCACTCAAACTTGTTTAGCGTAGTTCCTCAATCTGACTATATGCGCATGCCTTGGAAAAATGGCTTGGGTGAAACGTTAGAAATAGCGGTGAGCCAAGAAAACGATGAGGTTCTGTATCGTGTAAGCCAAGCTGCTGTGGTTGAAGATGGTGCGTTCTCTGATTTTTCTGGTCTGCAACGTACGCTTGTTTTGCTAAAGGGCAATGGGATGTTTCTGTCCCATAAAAATGCACAAAAAGAGTATCAACATAACCTTGAACAAGTGTTATCTGTTGCGCATTTCGCTGGTGGTGATAGTACCTATGCGACCCTATCAAACGGAGCAATTGAAGATCTCAACATTATGGTGCGAGAAGGCAAAGCAGGTTCGGATGTGCAAGCCATTTTCTCTCCTGCTTCTTTTGATGTTAGCCGTGATTCGCACTCGCTATTCACGGGCTTCTACGCTAACAGTGATTGTGAGTTGTTGGTACAGTCGCAAACGATACAACAAAGTATCGCGATACCAAATCAAGCCACGGTTCTTCTGCATCAGAATAGTCAGATTACGCTGCAAAAAGGTTGTGGCGTTTTTATTGTTATTACTGCTAATACAATTAGCTGACCATAAGGTCAGCCAATTGTTACTTTTACGATTCGTTAGCTTTCAAATGAAAGCTTGTCGCCAAATGCATCCTTCCAGTCTTTATCGAACTGTGCAACTGCTGGTGCAACCGCTGGATGAGCAAACATCGCAGCAGCAACATCGACAGGAAGTGTGATAGCTTCGATACCAAGTTTCATCACTTCCATCGCCTGCTGAGTATTTTTGAAACTCGCAGCAAGTATCTTTGTTGGCAACTGGTTTTGGTCTAAAAGTAGTTGAAGATCGGCAACAACTTCCACGCCATTACCATTCATTGCATCAATACGGTTTACATACGGCGCTAAGTAATCAGCACCGCATAGCGCGGCCAAAAAGCCTTGCTGAGCCGAATAAATAGCAGTGGCAAGAACTTGAATTCCTTCTTTTTTCATTAACTTAATTGCCGTTAAGCCAACTTCCGTTGCTGGAACTTTTACCACCATATCGTAAGGCAGTTCGTTAATCTGGCGCGCTTCTTCCAACATCTCTTGGGCTGTAGAACTGACCACTTGAGCATGGAATCTTGGTGTACCACCTAAAGCTTGTTGCATGCCTTGTAGTGTCTCTTTTAGCCCTTGATTTGATTTGGCCAGAATACTTGGATTGGTGGTAATTCCTTTCAGTGGCAGGCACTGGTTAAAACGTTTTGTCTGTTCGACATCGGCTGTGTCTAGGTACAGTTCAATCATGATATTTCTCTCTTTGTTCGAGATCTCAGTTTCATCGTTGTCATAACTATAAAGAACACTACCTATCCAGCCTTTGATTTTGATCAATGTAACTTTCATTTGAAAGTTTGATTATTTCAAATATAGAAAATTTGAAAAGCTAGATTATCGAATTTAGCGCTATTAGGTGAAAGGCATGTATTTCAACATTCAACGATTTTCAACCCATGATGGTGATGGAATCCGTTCTATCCTTTTCTTGAAGGGATGTTCGCTTGCTTGCCCTTGGTGTCAGAATCCTGAAAGTCGTAGTGAAAAACGTTCGCTGTTGTTTGATCAGAGAATCTGCCTAGAGGATTGTGACATATGCAGTAAAGCGTGCTCGGCAATCAGCAAACAAGATGGTGTTATTTCGATCGATAGAGATTTGCTTACCAATGAAAATCTCGCGGAACTAGACAATATCTGCCCGACACAAGCGCTAACCGTCTGTGGGCAAGAAGCAGATGCTGAACAACTGTTCAAAGAATTGATGAAAGACAAACCCTTCTATGACCAAAGCTCTGGAGGGGTTACGTTTTCTGGTGGCGAACCCTTGATGCAAGCGGATCTGGTTGCCGATATCGCCAAAAAACTGAAGCAAAACAGTGTCTCTACTGCGATTGAATCGTGTATGCACGCACCTTGGAAAAACGTTGAAAAAGTCGCGCCTTTTATTGATTGCTGGCTGGCTGATTTGAAACACACCGAAGAGGTCAAATTCAATCAATGGGCTAAAGGTTCACTTAAGCGCATCAAGGAAAATTTCCGCAAGTTAGATTCTATCGCCAAGCGCATCGTTATCCGTGTACCTGTTGTGCCGGAGTTCAACGATACAGATCAAGAACTCAAACAAATTATCGACTTTGCTGCTTCTCTACAAAGCTGCAAAGAACTTCACTTGTTGTCCTACCACACACTAGGGATCAACAAATACCGTTTATTGGATATGCCGTACTTGTGCTCAGACAAACCGCTGAGCAACCCCCAACTTTTAGAGAGAGCTCAACAATACGCGCGTAAACATACTCAACTCAATGTCACTGTGAGAGGCTAATCATGGATTTAAATTACTTACCTGAGCGAATTAAAGCGCACAAATCGGAACTGATTAATATTGTTACACCGCCGGTTTGTACCGAGCGAGCCCAAGCATATACACGCGCATACGCCAAAAATGAAGATAAACCTGTGATTATTCAACGCGCTCTGGCACTTAAAGAGCACCTTGAAACTCGTACTATCTGGATTAAAAATGACGAGCTCATTGTTGGTAACCAAGCGAGCAAGTTAAGAGCTGCGCCTATATTCCCTGAGTACACCGTTCGTTGGATAGAAGCAGAGATTGACGACTTGGCCGATAGACCCGGAGCTGGTTTCGCGGTTACTGAACAAGATAAAGAAATCATTCATTCACTGACGCCATATTGGCGAGGTAAAACAGTGCAAGATCGCTGTTATGGACTGTTTACGGATGAGCAGCAAGATATCCTCGCAACAACCATCATCAAAGCTGAAGGTAACATGACTTCAGGTGATGCTCACCTTGCGGTGGATAACGAGAAAATTCTCAAAATAGGCATGAATGGACTAATTGCGGAAGTTCGCGAATTAAGATCTCACAATGACATATCGACATTCGAGGGGCTCAGAAAAGAGCAATTCTACAAAGCGACAGAAATCGTGCTTTTAGCAATACAAGAGCATCTGGCTAGCTATGCCACACTGGCGGCGGAAATGGCGCAAGCAGAATCGCGTCCAGAACGTAAAGCCGAGCTGGAAGCTATCGCTGAAAACTGTCGTCACGTGGCTTACTATGCCCCACAGAACTTCTGGCAAGCTTTGCAACTGTCTTATTTTGTTCAACTGATGCTACAAATCGAATCAAACGGACACTCGGTTTCGTTTGGCCGAATGGATCAGTTCCTTAATCGATTCTATGTTGCTGATTTGGAGAGCGGTAAGCTTGAGAAAGGCTTTGCGCTTGAATTGCTACAAAGTTGCTGGCTGAAATTGTTAGAAGTGAACAAGATACGTTCGGGCGCTCACTCTAAAGCGTCAGCGGGTTCACCTCTGTATCAAAACGTCTGCATTGGTGGGCAAAAACTCAATGCGAACGGCGAACCAGAAGATGCTGTTAATCCTCTGTCGTGGGCGATTCTGGAATCGTGTGGTCAGCTTCGTTCAACACAACCTAACTTGAGCGTTCGCTATCACGAGGGGCTAAATCAAGAATTCTTAATGGGCTGTATTGAAGTGATTAAATGCGGTTTTGGAATGCCAGCATTTAATAATGATGAAATTGTCATCCCTGAATTCATTAAGCTGGGGGTAGAGAAAGAAGATGCTTACAACTATGCCTCTATTGGTTGTATAGAGACTGCGGTACCGGGGAAGTGGGGCTACCGTTGTACGGGAATGAGCTTTATCAACTTCGCGCGAATTTTGCTTGCGACATTGAACAAGGGCGAAGATGCGACTTCAGGTAAAACCTTCTTAGCACACGAGAAATCGCTGGCGGAAGGCAGCTTTGCTAACTTCGATGAAGTGATGGCATCATGGGCAGAACAAATCCGCTACTACACTCGTAAATCTATCGAAATTGATACCGTTGTGGACACTGTGCTTGAGCAACAAGCTCACGATATTTTCTGTTCGTCGTTGGTCGATAGCTGTTTAGAGCGAGGCAAAACCGTCAAAGAGGGCGGAGCAAAATACGATTGGGTATCGGGGCTGCAAGTGGGTATTGCTAACCTAGGTAATAGCCTAGCTGCGATTAAGCACATGGTCTTTGATGACGCTCAGATTTCACAACCTGAGCTGGCTAAAGCTCTTGCTGATAATTTCGCAAGTTCTGAACAAGAACAGCTACGTCAGCGTCTTATCAACTTTGCACCTAAGTATGGTAATGACGATGATTCTGTCGACTCACTACTTGCGCAGGCTTATCAGGTCTACATTGATGAACTTGACAACTTTGTGAATACACGTCATGGACGTGGACCGATTGGTGGTGGTTACTACGCAGGTACTTCAAGTATTTCTGCCAATGTCCCGTTTGGTGCCTCTACCATGGCTACACCTGATGGTCGCAAAGCTAAAACACCACTGGCGGAAGGGGCTAGCCCTGCTTCTGGCTCAGATAGACTAGGGCCAACGGCGGTTTATAATTCTGTCGGTAAGATCCAAGCGAATAAGATTCTAGGCGGAGTACTGCTTAATCAGAAGTTAAGCCCTGCGGCTGTTGAATCTGAGAGTGACAAACTGAAGTTATCAATGCTAATTCGTACCTTCTTTAACCATCACAAAGGCTGGCATGTTCAATACAATATTGTTTCTCGTGAGACTTTATTAGCCGCGAAGAAGAACCCAGAACAATACCGCGATCTGGTTGTTCGAGTTGCAGGTTATTCGGCATTTTTTACGGCATTATCACCGGATGCGCAGGACGATATCATTGCTCGCACGGAACATGAGTTGTAATTAAACTTTCACTTTGGTTTCAAATGAAAAGGAGAGGCTCTATAATGGAGCCTCTTTTCATTTTAGAGCAGTGTTATGAACGCTAGACAAAATCAAATAGTACAGTTAGTTAATGAGCGTAAACGAATTCAAGTTACTGAACTTGTCGAGCTTATTGGTGTGTCTGGCGTTACCATCCGCCAAGATTTGAATCTTCTTGAGCAGGAAGGTTATCTCAAACGTGTTCATGGTGCGGCGACCACTCTGCAAAGTGATGATATTGATAACCGCTTGGAGGTTCATTTCAATATCAAACAATCTCTAGCCAACAAAGCCGCAGATTTGGTTGCGCGTAATGAAACTGTGCTGATCGAAGGTGGAAGCGCAAATGCTTTGTTAGCGAGAACCCTAGCAGAGCGTGGCGACGTTACTATCGTCACCCCGTCCGCCTATATCGCACACCTCATTCGTAATACCTCAGCCAATATCATATTGCTTGGTGGGGTATATCAGCATCAAGGTGAAAGTCTCGTTGGCCCGTTAACCAAGCTGTGTATTGAAAATATCCATTTTAGTACCGCATTTTTAGGCGTTGATGGTTTTCATCAAGATACAGGCTTCACCAGTCGGGATATGATGCGCGCAGATATCGCTTCGACAATATTGGCGAAACAGCGCCGAAATATCATACTGACCGACTCGAGCAAGTTCGGACAGATATACCCTTCGACCATTGGACGTTTTGACCAAATATCTATTCTTCTTACCGATGATAACGCTTCGCAAAGTGACCTTAGTTTTTTAAAACAACAAGGTATTGAGGTTATCCTCGGGTAAGTTCGATATGAAGTTTGCACAAAGTGTTGTGCGACATATAGACATGGTGCGTTGTTTTGGTTATACAGATTGAAAAGTTGAATAGTTAAGTCGAGGACAGGATGTTAGAAGCGTTTGGCGTTATCAATATTTGGACATATTTAGTTGGTCTGACAATGATCATTCTTGCTCCGGGTCCAAACTCTATTTATGTATTGAAATCAAGCTCGTCACTGGGTGTGAAAGCTGGCTATCAAGCCGCGTCTGGTGTGTTGATCGGCGATGCTGTTTTAATTCTGCTCTCTTATCTGGGGGTCGCTTCACTCATTCAAACTTCTCCAGTTTTGTTCACTATTATTCGCTATCTTGGTGCGGCTTACCTGCTGTATTTAGGTATTAAGATCATCCATCAACTGATGAGCAAAAAAGGTGAAGAGGGGGCAGAAATAGCGCGCCCTAAGAAGAAAGAAAACGTGTTCGCTAAGTCACTCACTTTGAGTTTGACCAACCCAAAAGCGATTCTTTTTTATGTGTCGTTCTTCATCCAGTTTATTGATTACACCTATGAGCACACTTGGGCGTCTTACCTGATTTTGGCAACCATTTTAGAAGTGTTCAGCATTGTGTATTTAAGTGCTCTGATCTTTTTGGGCACATCACTTACTCAACTGTTTAAGAACAACAAAGCCTTAGCGAACCTAGGTAATGGTCTGTTAGGTATGTTCTTTATGGGATTCGCAGCTCGTTTGGCGAGTTTGAGTTAAAAGCCTTTAATTACTTTTCGTTAAGCCGATAACGGTAACCAACGCCTCTCACTGACTGGATGATATCGGCCTTATCATCCAACTTTCTTCTCAAAGACCGTATGATGGTATCTACGACGTTACTAGAACCTTCATACTCTATTTTCCATACTTGTTTAAGCAACGTTTTACGAGTAATCACTGTGCCTTGTTGACTGAGTAGCAGTTCTAGAGTGCCGAATTCTAAGGGGGTTAAATCGATACGAGTGTGACTTAGAACTAATTGGCGGGCGTTTCTATCGAACCAGTCAGGGAACTCCAAATTCGTTTGCTCCTGATTGACCTCCTGTATTAATCGTTTCGAAACCCAATCGTCTACAGAGCCTTCTCCCATATCCAGCATTGCTGAATAATAGGATTTATCGTTAATCTGGTAGTCTAAATCCAATACTTGGAACCCAAGTTCTGTCGCGATGAGCGAATAGGGCTGTAGATCGTTCACGGTCAGATAAACTCTTCTCAATTCTGGCCTCATTTCCAAATAAGCTCGTTTTATATCAAGCCAGCATGCAGCCTGTGCACCACATAATGATTCTCCTTCGTTCAATGATAACCAGCGCCTGATAAATAAGCATTGGTTTAGGTTGCAGTTGTTTTTGTCATTAGAGAGATGTTGAGCCCAGAGAGAAGTGATTGGGTCTTGGTTGATTAATTCTAGAGATACATCGCCAGGTTTGATCAGGCAGTAAAATCCTACTGTTTGATTGCTACTGTTTTTAATACAGTGAAAGGTGTTTATTTGTTTCTCCCACCATTGCTGGTAGACCCTATACATCTCTGGAGCTTCGTGTTTTTCAATGATGGCAAATATCGCATCTCGGTTATGTTCATCTGCGGGCTCTACACTGTATTCTCTCTGATCAAATGGTGGGAAAAATGCTGAACGGATAACACTGTTTTCAACCAAGTAAATAATATCTGCGGTATAACGCCAGAGTTGGCTCGGCGACGAATGTCTCATTTCTTCATTTAACAACACACAGGCACGATGTCTATATTGGCAGTAGCGGATTGGGTATTGAGATTTCATATTCGCTGAAATGACGTTTTTTAGTATGTCATGTAAGCTCAGCCCATCTTCTCTATGCTCTACGAATTCTATTTCCGAAAGGGCGTTATAAAGACACGCACCTACATTCTCTTCAACGTTTAACATCGCAGTGAGTAATGGCTCGTATATCCTACGGACAATCGCTGTCGCCTCCAAAGCCTGTTTTAACTGATGGTCTTTTATATCCTCAACAAAATACTGTACCAATGTTTGAACCACATCATTAGGTGGGATTTCATTTAACTTACGCTGAGACTGTTCTAGAACCGCTGAACTTGCAAGTTGAAGGGCTAGTGGGTGTCCATGAGCGAATTGATTGATCCCCATAGCGACTATTTGTGTATGACCAAGAGTCTGTAAGTAGCTAACCGCAGCAGAAAAACTGAGACTGTTAAGTTTCATACAGCGGAATTCACTGTTATCTGGTGGATTAATGACCCATTGTCTATCGGGATGAATTCGACCAGAAAAAATGAGTCTTAGCTGCCCGTGCATATGTGGTACAAATTCTCGCCTGAGCCAAGTTTCAATTAAGTTTAATGATTCAAACTGATCGATAACCAAGATCGTTTTCGGAGCAATTGAGCAACAGATTGAAGAGAGATTATCTTCGCAATTGGTTAACTTACTTAACTTTTTGATGAAGGCTTTAGGCGTTGGTTCTAAATGTTGGCAGTTAATTGTCAGACATTGGTTGGAGTGACGTTTAATGAATTGATTTAATAGCGTAGTCTTGCCCACGCCAGGAATCCCGTATAAACCAATTACGTCAGGGCCATGCTCATCAAATACTTGTTCTAGAAAACTCAACTCGGAAGCACGTGTTGTTTCTACAATAGACCTCACCGTGTTCATCCATTTTGGTGACTTTTACTGTTATTGATAATAGTAGAAATAATTATTATCACACCGAATTCTCATGAAAATCTCATCATAAAGAATGATTCTAGAGGCTATGTTTGATGGGACAGATGAAAGAAACGGGAGGCTATATGAGATTCTTTCAATTATGTTTACTAGCTACGATGAGCGTTTTATTTGGTTGTTCGTCAGGGCAAATGGCTAATAATGAGCTGCTAAAAAGAGCTGAGAGTGCAGCCCCAACAGATATTAGTTCAACTGCAACAATATTGGCTGTAGATGGTACCGTATTAAGGGAGGGTACATCTGACTGGGTATGTTATCCGGGAATTCCACTTATGCCAGGCGATTTGCATCCTATGTGTGTAGATTCTGTATGGCAAGATTTCTTAAAGTCTGCGTCGGAAGGAAAGCCTTTTGTAACTAGTTCAATGGGAATTTCTTACATGTTGCAGGGGGATGCAAATGTGAGCAATGCAAACCCTATGGCAACAGATCCCAACAATGGGGATGTGTGGGTTAAAGAAGGACCACATCTTATGATCGCTGTACCCAAATACTTGCTCAAGGACTTGAGTGAAGACCCTTATAACGGAGGACCTTATGTAATGTGGAAAGATACACCTTACGCACACATTATGGTTCCAATTAAGAACAAGTAGAAAGAGGTATGAGTATGTCGTTATTTGAAAGATTAGGTGGCAGTGAGGCCATAACCAAAATATCTAGTGATATAGTGGACTTACATCTTAGTAACCGTTCTATCTCAAATCGTTTCGCTAAGTCAGATGTGAATAAACTCAAGAAAACTGTTTCGGATTTTTTTATTACTGGTAGTGGAGGGCCAAATGTCTATAAAGGTGCCGATATGCTAGCGGCTCATAAAGGGATGAACATTTCTGCCGTTGAATTCATGGCCGTTCTTGATGATGCTCTAGAAGCGCTACAGAAAAATGGTATAGGTCAGCGAGAGCAGGAAGAGGTTTTGTTTATTCTTTATAGTATGCGTTCAGATATTATCTTGGTTTGAGTCGTAAATGAGGGTTATAGATAGGTGGCCACTTTGACCCTCAACCTTCTTCAACCCAATCTATATTTACGGCCAAGCGCGCTTTTTACTGCCCGAGTTCGCTTTAATCAGTTCTATCGCTTTCTTCGATTTGTCTTCAATCGAATCCAAGCTTTTCGCAACGTTAGCCTGAAATTGTTTGGTTAGCGCTACCTGTTCGACATCGGTTTTTGGCGCCGCTGGCGTCTGAAGCTTGTTGATCATTTGTGCCAATTGTTTGTTTTGGCTTTCCAACGTTTTCACTTTCAGATTGAGCTCTCTTAAAGCACTGTTTTGTTGTTCAATTTTGGCTTCGATACTGTTGAAGGCTTTGAGAATCTGCCCAACATTTTGCTCAGTCATCAAGTTCTCCGCGTTTGGTTAATCTGGTTTTTTTTACCACTAGGCAAGTTCTGAAACTTGGCTACTGAGTGATAAACAGCCGCCAAGTATACAGATAAACCATGTCAGTATTAAGTAGGAATGCGCCGATATTTAGATTTCCCAATGCTGATACTCGGCTTCTCTTTGCTCGGATAGAGCACAGCAACAATACCCGCTAAAAATAACGTGCACGAAATCCACTGAACGGTGGAGAGCGTTTCACCAAAGAACAGATATCCGCTCATTAAGGCAAACACACTGGTTAACAGGGTTAGCGGTGCAAGCTTAGACATGGGATAGCTGAGTACCATTTTGTTCCAAACCCAGTATCCGAATAGGGTGGTCGGGTAGGCTTGAAACAGCACCGAGAACCATGCGCTGTCATTCCACTGCTCGTAAGTGGTGATAAGGCCTTCCACTCCATTATTAGCAATGCTCAGCAGAACAAGCGGAATAGGGGCAAACAACATTCCCCAGATGTTAAAGGCGAATGGCGCTTTAGTTCCTGAATGGCGGATAATCACTCCCATCATAGGCCAGCAAATGGCTGCAATAAGAATGAAGACAAAACCCAGCAAGGTGATGTTGCCATTGGTATAGATAATCGACAGAGTTAAACCAATCAGTGCCGCGAGAATCCCAAGCCACATTTGTTTAGTGATCACTTCTTTATAAAGCAAAGCGCCTACCGCGATACTTGTTAACACGTCCAGTTGCAGCAGAACCGAGGCCATTCCTGATGAAAGCCCAAAAGCAATGGAGCAATACGCCATACCCCAAATGCCTGTGCCGAAGACTAAACCGTAGGCCATTAAGTATTTAATTGGGACGTTCGGCTTTTTGACAAAAAAGATGATGGGAAAAGTCGCCAGTATGAATCGAGCAGCCGCAATCAAAAAAGGATCAAGTTGGTTTACACCGAGTTTGATGGCGGAAAAATTCACGCCCCAAATGACCATAACTCCAATAACGAGTAATAAATGTTTTCCCTGCACAATAAACTCCTAGTGTTCACAATATGATCAGAGTATTGCTTGAGTAACAAAACCAGTACAGATACAATTTTTGAAAATTTAATCAGTACAATTTATCGCTATGCAGAAATACAAACAGTTAGCAGAGAAGATCATTGAAGATATTCAGTCCACCAAACTTAAGCATGGTGACCGTATGCTTTCACTACGTTTGTTTGCCAAACAGCATGGTGTGAGTGTTTCGACGGCGGTAAGTTGCTATCAAGACCTAGAACAAAGAGGGTGGCTCGAAGCTCGTCCTCAGTCGGGTTTCTTTATCTGTTCACAAATGCCGGTTGTGGCTACGCCATCTTGGCAGCGATTTGCGACTCAGCTTGCGACTAATGTTAGGCCACGCATAAAACCTCAAGTTAAATCGGGGCCACTAGGCATCGCTTGCATTGCGTTGGATGTCACAGCGCAACGCGCGTTGGATAAGAGTTTTCGCCGCGTCATGACGCAATCGCCCTCCAGATTGACACAGTATCCAAATAAACAGGGTGAACCTGTTCTGCGGGAAGCTTTGTGCTCTCACTTCAGCCAGTTGGGATTTGCATTGCGTCCGGATGAACTGGTGATTACGCATGGATGTATGGATGCAGTAAAAACGGCATTGCAGATCTGCGTTAATGCTGGGGATACGGTTGCAGTCAGCTCTCCGTGCTTTAACGGGTTGCTGGAACTACTTGCCAACTTGGGTTTAAAAGTCATTGAGATTCCATCTGTAGAAGATGGCATCGATCTCGATGCTCTGGAGCGGCTGTTTCAAAACAAGCAAGCGCAAGCAGGGCTGTTTTGCACCACGCACATGAACCCTCAAGGCATTACCATGTCGGCTAAACAGAAAAAGCGCTTAAGTCTGCTCGCAAGCCAGTATCAAGTTCCTGTGATTGAAGATGACGTGTATTTCGAACTGAATCATTCGGATAAATTGCATTTGCCGACGGCTTATTACGATGAAAGTGGCTATGTGATTTGGTGTGGTTCTTTCTCTAAGACTCTTTCACCAAGCTACCGTTTGGGTTGGTGCCGACCTGGTAAGTTCGTTGCAAAATATACTCAACAGTACGAGGGCGTACCCACGCTTATTCAAACTGCGATAGCAGACTTCATTCAAACGGGCGCTTACAGCCGACATCTCAAGCGCACCAGACAGCAGTTGGCGATCAACAAGCAAGATTACACCCGCTTCTTAGCTCAGCATTTGCCGCAAAACAGCCGCATTACTCAGCCTGATGGTGGTCTGGTACTTTGGCTTCAGGTCGCTGGTTTAAGTTCAGATAAACTCAATGCCGAGGCGATTAAATCAAATATGGACATACGGGTTGGCAGCGTATTTACCGAATCGCAACGCTACGATGATTGTGTTCGAATTAATATTGGGTTTGCTCTAAACAACGAAATTGAGCGCTTACTGAGTGAGCTTATTGAGCTGATTAATAGCTGTCTGCCGCAGGATTCTTTGCAAGTCGCGATGTTGGAAGCGGAACAACTTGCAGCAACAAGCAAACAACAATAAACGCTAAGCCATACCAGCCAATAAGAGTGAACCTTTCGCCGACTAAACTGACGGCAAACAAAGTGGCAACTGCTGGTTCTAGCAGAGTGATCAATGTAGCTGTGCTGGCTTCCAATTGTTTTAGTGCATGCCCAAACAGCAGATAGCCTAAAAACATAGGTATGGTTGCCATATAGATCACCACAGCCGTGTGTGTTGCATCGGCAAAAAGGTTGTCACCAGTCACCCACAACGACGGCAGTAATAGTGTGGCAGCCAAACCAAACATACTCGCCATCGCTGACTGAGAACTCACTCCTCGTTCAATCATGCCGCGAGCCGCCCATGAATACGTAGCGTAAGTTAACGCGGCGATAAGTCCCATCGCTATACCGATTAAGTGCAGCAGAGTGGCTTCGGCAGAGTATGAGCTGTCTTGTTTTCCCAGCGTGAGTAACACGATTCCTATTGCACCCACAATAAAAGAAATTACCCAGTATAGTGATATTGATTTTTTGCTGATTAGACGCTCAAGAAGAACCGTAAAGAAAGGGGCGCTGGCAATAGAGATTAATGTCCCAATCGCCACGCCTGAAAAACGCATAGAGGAATAAAAAGCTAAAGGATAGATAGCCACGGCTGCGCCGCCACATAACGGAAGCTTGTAGTTTCTTACGAGTGTGGCGATATCTTTGGTCAGCTTCTTTCGGGCATTAATCAGCAGCAATAATCCACCGCCACCCATGGCTGACGCGCCGATGGCAAGAGGGCTAATATCTGGCGCGAAACTGGCGGCGGTTCCGGTTGTTCCCCAGAACACACTCGCTAATACAACGGCGAATATTCCGCTGATATTGGTATTACTCTTCAACATAGCCACTCCATTAACTGACTTAATACGAGTGAAATGGTATGCGTGTTTTCTTAGTTTGTTTGTGCAGATTGGACGCTTTTTTTGGCAGTAAAGACGGAGTTAACGGGTTAGCTTTGAGGGAGGAAGACCAAAATGTTGCGAAAAACGGCGGCTAAAAGCACTGTGGTCGACATAGCCCACTGATTCCGCGACGATTTGAATAGGGTAGTCAGTATGGATAAGCAAGGCTTGTGCTTTTTCCATTCGTTTGTGAGTAATGTATTGGGTCACCGTTAAAGCCGTTTGCTCTTTGAACAGTTTTTTTAACTGGGTTGGACTTAAAAAAGCAATAGTCGCCAATTGAGCAATCGAAAGCGGCTGGGCAAGATGGGCTTCGATATATTCTTGAACTTTCCTGATCCTATGGTCGAACTGCTTAAGTATTTGTTGTTCACTAAGCAAAAGCGAGAAAGTGGTTAACATCAGTTGTTCAATTTCTGTATTCACTTGATACTTGAGTTGCTCTTCTATGAAGTTCAAGTAGTGCATTAAAGGTGGGCTGATTGAAAAGACGATAGTGTCAGAATCTAAAATGTGCGGTGGCAGATGTTCGAGATCGGCCACAACAAAACGCGCTTCTGTTTCTGCCGCGAAATAATGCATTTCGTTTGCACGAACAACAACACACTCTCCGGGCCTTACTGCCCCTTTGAATGCTTCAACTTCAATGTTAATGACACCACGAACAGGCAAAACCAACTGATGAAAATCGTGGCTATGCCCGTTCTTTTGACGGCTGTATGAGCGAATTGAGAGAGAGTTGGAATTAAGCATTCATCAATTTTCGATATTAACGATCATCTGACCCTAGCAAAAACGTGAAGACACTATATCCCTAAAGCTGCCCCTGCAACAATGAAGAATGCGACACATACAACGATGGGTAACTTAAGCTGCTTAAGCAGATAGAAGCCAACCAATACCAAGGCAATGTCGGTTGCATTAAACACCGCGCTGGTAAATACAGGTTGGTATAATGCTGCGGCTAGTAGACCAACGACGGAAGCATTCACGCCGTTCAGTGCACCCGAAATGGTGGGGTTATCTGCCAGTGCATGCCAGTTCTTCAAAACTGCTAACAGCAGTAAGAAACCGGGTAGGAACACCGCTATAGTCGCTAACAATGCTCCCCAAACAGGAGTGTTTGGCATCAAAGCGTAACCTAAATACGTCGCGAAAGTGAACATCGGCCCCGGTACTGCCTGCGCTGCCGCGTAACCCGTTAGAAACGTATCTTGACTAAGCTGATCGCCTACAAGATTTTGCAGCAATGGCAGAACGACGTGCCCGCCACCAAATACTAAACTACCTGCTTGGAAGAAATCACCGAACAACTGGACGCTTGGATGACTCGACAGCACCGAAGTGCCAATCAAAATGGCAACAAACAACAGTAACGGCACATAGCTGGGTTTAAATGAACTTTGTGCTTTGGCTGTGTCACCTTTGATATAGATTGCGCCGATAACCGCCGCCAAAATTAATACCAATAGCTGCGTGGTAATACTTGGAACAACCAGCAGCATGCTTGCTGTGAGAAGGGCTAAACCTGCCGAGAGTTTGGTTGAGCAGAAGTTCTTGTACATTCCCCAAGTTGCATCGGCAACCACAACCACAGCAAGCAGTTTAAGCCCGTGTACGATGTTGTGGAACAGAGCAGTATCGGTGATCTGACTGCTCACTAAAGCAAGAATCAGCATCAGAATGATCGAAGGGGCAGTGAAGCCGATGAATGCTGCTGTAGCTCCGAGTAAACCACCGCGTTTATAGCCAATCGAAAAGCCGACTTGACTAGAACCTGGGCCGGGTAAAAACTGGCTGAGTGCCACTATCTGAGCATATTCGTTGTCGTCTAACCATTTGAGCTTTTCAACGAAGGTTTGGCGAAAATAACCAATGTGAGCCGCTGGGCCGCCGAAGCTAATCCAACCTAACCAGAAGAAGGTTTTGAAGATAGTGAACATGTAAATAAGCTTCCTTTATCGATGTTGCGCCATGAATATCTAAAGCAAGCTCCAATTTCAACCTATCTCGTTAATAATTCACAATTATTTAATGTAAAAAGCCATTACCGAATGTGTCAGAAATTCATCTTCTGCTTTGCCCGGTAATGGCTTGGAGTGGTTTATTTTAAGATTACTTGGTTAAAGTTTGAAATTACCAACCAGCTTGTCGAGCTCAGTGGAGAGTCTTTGCAAATGGGTGCTGGACTGATTGAGTTGTTCTGAAATATCTGTGGTTTCAGAAGTCAGTTGGTTAATCTCTTCCAGATTTCGATTGATATCGACAACAACGGTCGATTGTTCCTCAGTGGCTGTCGCAACTTGAATATTTTGCGCGTTGATATGCTCAATGTGGCTGCTGATCTGCCCCAGAGAAGTCGTAGCATTATCGGCAAAGCCGACAACTAAGTTACTTTGATTTCGTCCTTTATCCATAGCGTTAACTGCTCGGCGAGATTCAGTCTGCAATCGATCGATGATGTTTTGGATCTCTTCAGTTGATTGCGCTGAGCGACTGGCAAGTGTGCGAACTTCGTCGGCCACAACAGCGAAACCGCGCCCTTGTTCTCCGGCGCGCGCTGCTTCAATCGCCGCATTAAGTGCCAGTAAGTTTGTTTGATCAGAGATGTTGCGAATAGTGTCCAAAGTTAAGCTGATATCGTCGACTTGTTTCGCCAGTGACTGAACAATCTCTGTCGCTTCTTCGAGTTCTCTCGACAGTTCACCAATTTGCTCACGCGCCTGGCCGACCACATTACGCCCATCGCTGGATTGATGCGTTGCTTCGTTAGCGGCTTCGGCAGCCTGTGAGGCGTTGGCAGCAATTTCATCAACGGTCGCACCTAACTGATGAATCGCAGTAGATACTTGAACGGTGCGATCTCTTTGCGAGGTGCAGTTATGACGAGTATGGTCTGCACGTTCAGAGACGTTGCCAGCCATTTCGGCCAAATCACGTGAATTTCTTGCCACTTGAACCATTGAGGTATGTACCTTCTCAATAAATTGGTTGAAGCTGTTCGCGATATGGGTCAGCTCATCTCGGCCCTCGACTTCGATTCGGGTATTCAATGCCATATCCTGTGCCGCGTTATTCATGGTTTCACGCAGATAGGTCACTCGTCTGCGAAGATTCAGCACGATGGATGACGAGATAATGAATGAAATCAGCAGGCCAATAATACTGATAACAATCAGTGTATTGCGGTTCGAGGTATAGGTTTCGTGACTGAGTGAATTTTGTACCTCTGCCTGTTGTAACAAGGTATCCAATATGACATTGGCTTCTTTTCTCATTACACCGTAACTTTTAGCGTATTTGTCACGGTAGATTTGTTGTGCGCTAGACAGGTCACCTTTGTCCAAAGCATCGAGCATTGGGTTGAGTTCGTCTTTCACTACTACCTCAAATGCATCTGCGAGTTTTTGAACACGCTCTTTAAGCACTAAATCGGATTGGGCTTTAACCGCGTCATCCAAAGCTACTCTCATTTCAGGAATGTCTTCTGTTCTTGCTTCTTTAACGCGTGTCGCAATGCCTTTGGCATCACGAAGGGCGGTTTCCTGTAGCAGCATCATATCTATTCCGACACGCATTCTTGGAATTCTAGACGCCGTTTCTGCCATAGCACGCATTGGTGCTGCAGTGTTTAAGTACATCGCTTCGGTTTTCTTATCGATGGAATCCATTGAATTAAGGCTTTGTAAGCCAACAGTAATTAATGCTAGGCAGGGGATGGTTACAGTAATTAGCAAACGAGTTTTTAAGGTGAAATTATTGATGAGCATAACGTTAAATGTCCATGTCTGTTGCTGTTATGGATAAGGACTTTACCAAGTCGCCAATAATTAAAATGGTGGAATTTTAATCGGATGTGAATGTGGACACAGTTTTGCAAGACAACATGTCGAGATTGCGAGGAATTATAGAATTTTCATAAATTTAAATGGGTTTAATTGAAACAGGGTTGACCCCTATGAACTCAACAACTTGTTCATAGGGGGTGTACGAGGGGAAGGTTAGAGCTTGAAGTTACCGACCAGTTTGTCCAATTGAGAGGAGAGCTGTTGCAGGCTGTTGCTGGATTGATTTAGTTGCATAGCAATATCGGTTGTTTCAGTGGTCAGATGGTTAATTTCTTCAACATTGCGGTTAATGTCTTCGACCACGGTAGATTGCTCTTCCGTTGCCGTCGCCACCTGTATGTTCTGTCCGCTAATTTGGTCTATGTGGCTGTTGATTTGCTCTAAGGCGCTGGTGGCGTTGTCTGCATATTCAACCACTCGGTCACTTTGTTCACGACCTTGCTGCATCGCTTCAACCGCACGTTTGGACTCTGATTGAAGTTTATCGATCACCTGCTGAATTTCTTCTGTTGAATTGGCTGAGCGACTAGCCAAGGTTCTGACTTCGTCAGCAACCACAGCAAAGCCTCGACCTTGGTCGCCAGCTCGCGCGGCCTCAATGGCAGCGTTGAGCGCAAGTAGGTTGGTTTGATCGGAAATATTACGAATCGTATCCAAGGTTGAACTGATGTCGTTCACTTGTTTAGCCAGCGATTCAACGACGTTTGTTGCTTTTTGTAGCTCAAGGGACAAAGCACCAATTTGATCTCTTGCTTGCATAACGACTTTCTGACCATCACTCGACTGGTGAGTCGCTTCATTTGCTGCATCTGCTGCCTGAGCAGCATTGGCCGCGATTTCACTCACCGTTGCGCCAAGTTCATGAATCGCCGTTGCCACTTGCACTGTTCGGTCGCGTTGAGATGTGCAATTACTTTGAGTATGACGAGCTCGCTCTGATACATCTCGAGCCATTATTGCCAGTTGGCGGGAGTTTTCGGCTACCTGATTAATCGCACTGTGGACTTTTTCCATAAACAAGTTAAAGCTGTCGCCAATCTCTGTCAGCTCATCTTTGCCATCCAACTTGATTCGCGTGTTTAATGACATGTCTTGTGCGGCAGTCGTAATGGTATCTCTTAATGTTGATACTCTCTTGCGTAAGCTCATAACAATCGCAGAAGAGATGATAAAGGAGATAATAAGACCTGCGCTAATGATGATAATCTGCGTCGTTCTGCCGGAGATATAGCTATCGTGGCTGAGCTTATTTTGTGACTCCGCCTGTGCTAACAAGGTTTCCAATAAGGTGTTGGCATCTTTACGCATCGTGCCGTAGGTCACCGCGTATTTTTCTTTGTATATTTGCTGTGCGGTTGCAGTGTCATCTTTATCAAGAGCTTCAAGAAGTGGGTTTAGCTCAGTACTGACCATTTTTTCAAAATCATTAAGCAAGCGTTGCACTTGCGCTTTTAGCTCTGGGTTTACTTGAGTGCTCACTGCAAGATTAAGCGCATCGCGCATTTCTGGAATATCTTCTTCTCGAGTTTCTTTAACACGAGTTTTTACCCCTTTCGCATCGCGTAGGCTCGTTTCTTGAAGCAGCATCATATCTATACCGACACGCATCCTTGGTATACGGGAAGCGGCTTCGGCTACTGCTCGCATAGGTGCCGCAGTATTAAGGTACATTTCTTGGGTTTTACTGGCCATTACCGACATGGCGTTCAGGCTTGCCAAACCTACAAATATCAATGCCAAGCAGGGGATTGCCACTGTAATAATCAATCTGCTTTTTAGCGTGAGTTTATCAATTAACATTGAGTGAATACCTTCCGTATTTTGATGTTAGACAGCGTTTGAGGCTCATTAAATGCCAGCTAAAAGAATGACTGGCTAAGAGGTGTAACTAATAAAAAAGTTTATGTATTAATGAATAGCTTAGGCTAAAACGGAAGAACTGCTATGCACAGCAACGAAAATTGATTTGGTATTGTGACAGTCAGCCAGAAGGCAAGAAATTTAGCTTTCAAGTCTCGCTATGACGACTCCTGCCAGTTGTCAGCAAGTGAGGTGTTGGGACGCTAAGATGGTTCACTTAGGCGAGATGTTCAACCAATTGCTGCAGCGGCATGGGCCTACCTAAGTAATATCCTTGAGCTTGTTGACAGCCCATTTCTTGCAGGATTTTTAGTTGAGTTTCTGTTTCCACACCTTCAGCGACGAGATTAATACCAAAGCTGTTGGTCATGGCAATGATGGCACTGACAATGGTTTTGGAACGGTCATCGCTATCGACTTCGGAAATATAGCTGCGGTCGATTTTGATTTCATCGACCGTTAAATCTTTAAGCATGGCAAGAGACGTATAACCTGTACCAAAGTCATCGATAGAAATCGCAATACCACATTTCTGGAGTGATGAAATCAATTCAACACTGTTATTTAGGTTGTCCAATGTTGCGGTTTCAGTGATTTCTATGCTAACGAATGGGGCAATGGCTTTCTGAGCTTGGATGTATCGAACCAATTCGTGCATTTCGTCAGAGTCGTTGAACTCAGCAGCCGATACGTTAACGGCAATGGTTTTAATTTTGCTTCCCAACAAGTCTGTTGAACTCAACTCTTTGGCCACTTTGCTGATCACCAACTTTGAGATTTCGCCCGTTAAACCATGTTTTTCTGCGAGTGGGATAAACACATCCGGAGCGATAAACCCTTTAGACGGATGATTCCAACGTACTAATACTTCTACACCATTAACGTTCAACGTTTTCAAATCGTATTTGGGTTGATACACAACGCTGAGAACGTCATTGTCGATGGCATTGCGTAAATCCAACATCATCTGACGGCGTTGTAACGCCTTTTCGGTCAGGGTCTTATCGTGGTACTGGATCGCGTTCTTTTTCTCTTTTGCAACATTAAGCGCTTCTGTTGCAGAAACCATCAGCTCTTTGGCAGTGCTGCCATCTTGAGGATAAAGAGCAATGCTGATGCAGCATGTCGACTCAATTCCGTAATCTTTGGAAAGACGGTTATACAGACGTTGGATATCTTGCATGTGTTCGTCCATATCATATTCGCCTGTGATCTTGGCAAAGCTGGCAAACTGATCCGCATGCAAGCGAGAAGCAAATGATCCGGGTAATAAAGCTTGATTTAGTGCTCGGGCCAAATCTTGCAGAAAAGCATCGGCTTTATCAAAACCAATCGCATCATTAATTCTTTTGAAATCATCAATATCAAGGTAGCCAAGAATGAGCTGCTCATTGGGTTTGAGCTGTCTGATGGTCAGGTTCAACGTACGGACGAACATCGTCATACTGTGCAAGCCCGTCAGGCTATCCATATCGTTGGCTTTTTCTAAGGCATTGTTGCCCTTCAGTACCATAGCAAGCAGTAAACCTGCGGTGATAACAACAAAAGCTAAACCTTTGTATGTCTGAGCGACAGCACGCATTTGAGAATTGGGTAAAAGGGTTTCTACCGCAAGATCGGAGAAAAGGATCCATAAGGTAGCGAACAGAGCATACGTAGCGGCAACCTTTACCGCTGAGGTGACTGTACTGTTCATATTCCCTCTCTCCTGGGGTTGTTTATACTTGTAATAAAGTATGTCTAGCACACCATGGATGCTTACGGTTTGTCTAGTCAAATAGCTCAATAACTAGCTTATTATCTTTGATAACAAGATTTGGCTCAGCTGATTTCAATAATGCCTGCTCAACTTTACTGCTGTCCAGTTTGTATACCGGATACTGTGATAATGCTGTGCCGATCATTGAAACGGCTGGTTTCAGTAACTGCTTAATTTCAGGCGTCAACAGTTGGCCTTCTTCATCAAAACGGTCTAGACGCAGAGATTTCAAGAAAATTTCACCTGTCTCTTTGTCATATTCTGGGACTGCGCTGAACTCTAAATCCAATTCCAGTTTCTTCTCAGGTTGATTCCAGATTTGTACTTTGGCGGTGGTGTTTGCAAGCACAGACACGCGGTCTGCGTCGGCTCGGCCAATATTCACATCGAGATCGTGAATCGAAACAAAGGCATGCATAACATTTTGAACTCCAACAGATTGTTCAAAACTGACGTTATCATGCAGATACTTAGTCATATCCTGCTCTGTCACGCTATAACTTGCACAACCAGCAAATGTCAGAGCGGCTAAAGGTAAAAGAAGTGATTTTAATGCTTTTTTGATCATGGACTTGGGCTCTTTTTATGCACGATAAAGATAGCTATGGGACATCATAGCGAATCATTTTGTACAACAATATGGGCGTTTTCTGATTCTGCATCATACTGTTTTGGTCATCATAAGAGCAAAGTCTTGTTTGCCGATGGTGTCAAGCTGTTACCTTTAATAAATTCAACAGTTATGAATGAGTTGTACAAACTTGATGGTGACCTGAGCCACATCAAAGGAATTGTGATCAAGGTCGCTATAATTCTCTGCTTATATTGGCTGAGAGAGTAGTGTGGTTTGGATTTTATAAAAAAGCAGTTTGAACTACTCGCCCCCGGAGGCGATTTAGATTCGATCAAAGCAGCAATTGCAGCAGGTGCAGACGCAGTTTACTGCGGACTGGATAGATTTAATGCACGTAATCGAGCAACCAATATTACGCTTGATGTCCTTGAAGGTGTCATTGAACTTGCTCATCAACACAGCTGTAAGATCTTTCTCACCCTCAACATTGTTCTGCTTGAAAGTGAAATTCCATCCATTATTCGCTTGTTGACTCAGCTTAACGAGACTGAAGTCGATGGCGTTATCGTTCAGGACCTAGGTCTAGCATTTCTCATCAAACACTACTTCCCTCGCTTGGATATGCATGCCTCGACGCAGATGAACACTCACAATGAAGGGCAAATTAAGCTGCTGAGCAAACTCGGCTCTAGCCGTGTGAATTTATCCCGAGAGCTGAATATCGATGAAATCACCCATTTGGCGCAATATGGTCGAGAGCACAATGTATCTATGGAAGTGTTTGTGCATGGCTCTTATTGCATCGGTTTCTCTGGTCTGTGTTATTTCAGCTCGGCACTAAACGGTGCATCCGGTAACCGTGGGCGTTGCAGTCAGCCTTGCCGTGACCAGTATCAAACCACTCGCGCTGGCAACAACTATCCGCTCAACCTTAAAGACAACTCTGCATTTGAAAATATGGACGCACTGGCTCGTGCAGGCGTCTATTCGCTGAAAGTGGAAGGGCGAATTAAGAAGTCACATTATGTTTACACTGTGGTTGATAATTGGCGCAAACAAATTGACCATTACTGCCAAACGGGCGAGATGCTCAGTGATATGTCTGAGCTTTATACGGTTTTCAATCGTGACTTTACCAATGGCTATCTCAAAGGCGATATCCATCGCGATATGTACATTGATAATCCGAGAAATTTCGCGGCGGCGCATTTTGCTTCTAAAAATGTTACGTCTAAAGGTTTGGCATATAAAGAATTTGCCGTAGCGAACGTTACTTCCGTGACTTCACAGGTAAGTCAGACAGTTAAGCCGGATGTATCCTTACAAGATGCTAAGAATTTTATTTATGATCGCAACACCGATGTTATTCGTAAGGTCGACGCGATTACTCAAGCAATGCCAATTACTGCCAATGCTAAGCGGAGCTTGAAGGGAAGCGGCTTTATCGCGAATATTCCACTACCTAAGTTCGATGCTAACGCAAAGTTAAACAGTACTACGAAGCTTTCGGTACTGATCGACAAGGCCAGTGATTTAGATTTAATTGAACAAGCCAGCGAAACAGAGTTTTTCTATCAAATACCGGATGCGCTAGAACTTCAGTACCAAGAAGTCTTGGATGTGTTTACTCGTTATCCAACCCTTATCCCTTATTTCCCTGCGATATTAATTGGTGAGCATTACCAAGCTGCGTGTCGGCTGCTTGAACATATCAAACCGAAATGGTTAATCACCAATAATCTGGGTGTGGCTGAAATCGCGCAAAGCCTGGGTTTAGCTTGGGTAGCAGGGCCTCAACTTAATATCACTAACTCGCTGTCCTTGCAGTGTGTTAAGCAAGAACTTAAGGGCAGCGGTGCGTTTATTTCCAATGAGCTAAGCGCTAACCAGATGAAGCGATTAGTCAGACCTGAAGGCTTTAGATTGTTTTACAGCCTCTATCATCCGATTCATTTGATGACCAGCAGACAGTGTTTGCTCATTCAAAGCATCGGCTGTAAGAAGCAGAGTATGAATAAAGGCTGTATGAAACGCTGTGAGAAAACCGCATCGATCATCAGCTTAAAAGAACAGTCTCATATCATTCACAAACAGCGCGGCAATCACAATTGCCTATATGGTAACGAGAATTTCCTAAACTTGGATCTATTAGCTGAAGTGCCGAATCTGTTTACTGACATGATGATTGATCTGCGAGATATCCCAACCCATACCAAACTGGCGGTAGGTAAAGCAGAGTTGATTGAGCTGTTTAAGCAAGCACTAGATGGTGTTGAAGCAGCGCAGCAAACGTTGTCATCAAACATTATAGGCACAACAAACAAGCAGTATTTAAAAGGTTTGAACTAACGTCGGTTAGTCGGTTAAGAGAGAAGGGCAAACTTGTAGCGGTTTGCCCATTTCTTTTGGCACTACGATTTTTCCAACACCCGTATCGACATACTCACCGCTGACGTGCGGTTATCGACTTCCAGCTTCTTATAAATCTGCTCAAGATGTTTGTTTACCGTGCGAGGGCTCATATCGAGTATCTGCGCAATTTCCCAGTTTGTTTTACCGAAAGAGAGCCAATAGAGAACCTGAGATTCGCGCTTGGTGATGTTAAACACTTCGCGTAGGTCATCTTCGGTTCCTGCTTGTTTAGGAACGTTGACTCGAATCAGAACATGCGTATTGCTGTCATTTCCTGCAAAGGTTGCTTCGAGAAGCGAGTCAAACTGAGTAATGGACAATGGTGCAGAAGTATCACCACTGTTGAGCCATAGAGCGATGTCGGTTTGGATTTGTGACCAAGTGTGCGCAATGTCCTGCGTGCTGTCCGAGCGGCGGCTAATGTCGCATAACAGCTCCTGAGCATGGGGTGTTGCCCATTCCAAATCACCGTTTTTTGAGACACAGAATATAAATTGTCCCGCATAATCGAGTGCCGCTTGAGCCGATTTTGCCATGCGTGCGTTATGGCTGTGAACGCGAATACGAGCGAGCACTTCAGCCGGAACCACTGGTTTAGTGATGTAATCGACTCCGCCTGCTTCAAACCCTTTGATGACGTGTTTGGAGTCATTTAACCCTGTCATGAAAATGATAGGAATCGCTGGCAAGCGTTCCTTCAGTTTTAAACAGGTATCGAAGCCGTCCAATACGGGCATGACAGCATCAAGTAAGATGACGTCTGGCTGGATTTTTTCCACTATCGATAGCGCCTGATGACCGTCCAGTGCGACTAGTACGGTAAGGCCTGCTTCATTGAGTGTTGCATTTAACATTCCCAATGATTCAGGAGAGTCATCGACCACTAATACGATGATGTTTTTCGCTGAGAAACCGTTCATGAATCTATTAATCCATTAATATGTTCGACGATGCTTGCGAAGCGGCAATGGTGCGCCTCTTCTCGCATGGTGCTGATAAATTTTGTGCCTTGGTGACCGTTGCTTTCTAAATGATCGAGCAAGTCACTGAATGCGGACATAAACCCGATCTCGGCATAGCTTTTCAGTTTATAAAGCTCGGAATGATTCGGGTAGAAGTCAGCTATTTCTTGATGACTCTCTTTTTCATCGGCTTGATAGACCCAATCAATACCCAACAACTGGCTTAATTTTCCAAGCAGGAGCGACAGCGAAACCGGCTTGGTCAGGTAGCCATTGTGATAACTGTATAGCTGATTGTTAGTTTCTAACTCCTGAATATTGGCTGAGAGCATGAGTATAGGCTGATAGTAGTGCTTTTGACGCAATTTAATCGCCAGTTGCCAGCCGTTCACTTGCGGCATGAAGATATCCAGCATGAAAAGGTCGATTGCTTTGCTTTCCGCCAGTTCCAATGCCGCTTGCGCGGAGTTGGCTTGAAGGACGTTAAATCCAAGAGGACTCAGAATATTGCTGATAAGCGTACGCTGATCATCAATGTCATCTACCACCAGAATAGTTTTCTTCGGTCCTTTATAGCCAGTGACATCAAGGTTAGTTAACTCAGGCTCATTCAGATAGTCATTCACCTCGGAAAGCATCATTTTCAGAGTAAAGGTACTGCCTTTGCCTTTTTCACTGACACACTCAATCTCACCACCCATCAAGTCGGCTAACGCATTAGAGATGGTTAATCCCAACCCTGTGCCGCTGATGTGTTTGGTATGGTCAGATTGAATACGCTCAAAAGGGCGGAATATCAGCTGCTGCTCATCTTTTGAAATACCAATACCCGTGTCCTCAACACTGAAGCGTGCGACTTGGTTTCGATACGTCACCGAGAAATGTACATGCCCAGATTCCGTGTATTTCACCGCATTATTGAGCATATTGATAAGGATCTGCCTTAGTCTTTGCTTATCAGCACTGATAAACACAGGTAAATGTCCAGCACAACTGTAGTGGAAGGTAAGCTGCTTTTGCTCTGCCTGCATGCGGAACATTTCAACCAGTTGTTGCAATAAAGAATGCAGGTTAAATGAGTCCCGATGCAGCTCTAATCGCCCCGCTTCAATTTTTGAAATCTCTAACAGACTTTCCAGTAAATCACCCAGATGCTTGCCGTTTCGTTCCAGTGTTTCGGCATATTGGCGTTTTTTCGGGGTTAACTCTTTATCCTTGCTGAGCAGTTGGGCGTAACCGAGCAGCACGTTAAGCGGTGTTCTCAGTTCATGGCTTAGCCCCGCCAGATAACGACTTTTCGCGTCGTTGGCGTTTTCTGCTTTTTTCTTTGCCCGCTCAAGTTCTAGAGAGGTTTTTTCGTGCGCGGTAATTTCATCAGAAAGCAAATTGGTGTGTGCCTGAAGCTCTTTCATAGCGAGGCTGCTGCTGCTTCTAGCCAATACAAATAGCCAACTGATAATGCCGATTGGGATGAGCAACAGGGCAAACGCTTTAAACAGACTGATAGAGAGCGCATTCATCTTGGTCGGATCTAGGCTTGGTACCTGACTGTATGCCAGTGCCAGAATCGCGCCAATCGTAAGGCTCATTAATACCATCACCATAAAAAATTGGCTGATAGAAGAGGAGAGTTTGTTGATCCATGCGAGCGGTAAATAAGGCTTTAATGCGTG